>JAPLDR010000045.1:29581-38847 GCA_026391655.1 Bacteroidia bacterium
TAAGAGCCGATGCGCCGGCGTCTATACCTGCCTGAAATGCTGCCAACTCGACCTCCTGCATGCGTTTTTTATCGCCGCGGCAAACATCGAGCACGTCATGCGCATCAGTCGCGGAATCACCACGGCCGGCGAAATGCTTGATTGTTGCGGTAACGCCCGCATCCTCATAACCACGTACCGTTGCATCGATGAACCTTGCGCAAACCTTAGGATCGTCTCCGAACGAACGAACGCCGATTTCTGGATTCAACGGATTGATATTCACATCACAGACCGGATGATAGAACTGGGTTACACCCATGGCAGCCATTTGGCGACCCATCAGGTTTGCTATTTTGTATGCAACATCCACATCGCCGATTGCTGTGATACCCATGGCAGATGGAAACTGCAGTACACGGCCGGAGGTATAGTCGTTCTTAAAATCTCCTTCCATATCAATCGTAATGTGAAGCGGAATTCCCGAATCACGGTTCATCGCGATTTCCTGAAGCTTGTTGAGCGCTTCGGTGAGCTCTTCAGGTGTCACGCTCACGCCGAAGGCACGAGAGTCAAACCAGGTATGTGCGATGTCGAAATAATCTTCTGGTTTCTTAAAGTTGGGATCAACCTGTGAACGTCCCCAATAAAGATTTTTACATGTTTCAAGTGCATACGGTTCCAGGCATACACCACCTGCATGCAGTTTGGTAATCTGTTCAATCCCTGATGGCGTCAGGTAGGCTCCCCGCCATGTGAAGGTTAGTAACTGGCCGCATTTCTCCAGCAGGCTCATTTTCGCGATTTTCGCTGAAACAAATTCATCTCTTTCTTTTGACATTGTGTTTCTATTTATTGTTTATTTTTTAATAAATTGTAGCCTAAGCAATTAAATTAATAATTATCTCTTTTTTACAATTTTTTTTATTTCTTTCTAATCTCGAATTTAAGTTAATTAAAAATCGGCCATGAAGTCGTTCCCGACAAAATACTTCGCCTTTTTCATTTTTTCGTTTTGTATTTATTTGCTAGTTTAATCATTTGGTCAACCACCGGCTTACGTTGGTTATTGCGGTCGAAAAGCATTGGATAATCCTTTCTGCCCCGGATCGGGAAATTATTCAACCAGGTTGTGTTATCAGTCAAACCCCAAATGGTTACGCGATCAACCACTTCATTGTATTTGAGGAAGAGTCCGAACATATCCAGCATGCGTTTATTCCATTTCTGTTGAATAGAGTCAGGCACTCCTTCACGGTAAGGATCCATCTCTTTGGAATACTTGAAATTAACAGAAATGTTTGCCCCTTCATACGGACTTGGGAGAATTGAAATATCCCATTCAGTAATAAGGACTTTTACACCGGCAGCTTTTATTTTTTTAAGGCTGGTTTCTGTTTCGTCAAATGTAGGTGAATTCATGTGCATGTGAGCCTGCGAACCAACAGCATCAATTCTGTACCCTTCAGCTCTGAGTCCCTTCACTAGTTCTACTATCGCATCACATTTGGCAGGTTTTTCCACATTGTAATCGTTGTAGTACAATTCGGCATTCGGATCGGCTTCGTGAGCAAACTGGAATGCAAATTTGACGTAATCCTTACCCAGAATCTGGTAGAATTTGCTATCCCGGTATGTTCCGTCGTCTTCAAAAACTTCATTAATAACATCCCAACCTTTTACACGGCCTTTATAACGACCAACAACAGCAGTAATATGCTGACGCATCCGTTCTTTCAGAACTTCAGGTGTTACATCTTTCCCATCGGCATCAATAAAGAACCATCTGCCTATTTGAGAATGCCAGATCAGACAGTGCCCGGTAACAATCTGTTTGTTTTTTTCTCCAAAAGCAACAAATTTATCGGCATCATTCCAATTGTACTTGTTTTCTTCCGGATGGATAGTCTGAGGCTTCATGCAGTTTTCGGCAACAATAGCGCTGAATTCTTTAACAATTAATTCCGTTTCGATGGGATTAACTCCATTGACTTGCTGCGCATTAACAGCTACACCAATCAAAAATTTACCCTTGGTAGCCGTAACTAATGTTTTTTGGGCCATTGTATGTACTGATGTCAGTAAAACTATAGCCATAATTACGTGAATAATTTTGATTTTCATTTTATTCGATGAAAAATTTTTATGCATTTCCTTCCCTGCGGGCTTTCAATTCTTTTTCAATTTTTACTTCCATTTTCTTATCAATTACATAGAAGAAAAGCAGGCCAACACCAATAAGGAACGGAATTGACGGATAGATGCTCACGAGCAGTCTTGCTCCTTCGGAGACAGAATGAGGTTGAATAATCTCCTGCCCTGCAACCGCACTTTCTTTAGCGATGTATCCGTATAAACCTAAAATCCACGCAACCAAAGCACCCCCAATTGAGAGTCCTGCTTTAAGGCCTACCATCATTGCAGAAAAGATGATTGCAGTTGCCCTGCGGTTTGTTTTCATTTCTGAATAGTCGGCAACATCGGCAATCATAGCCCAAAGAATAGGAATAGTAATACCATAGAAAAAGCCATGAAGAATTTGTGAAACAAACATAAAGAGCACATTTTCCGGTTTAAAAAACATAAAAATCAGGACAAAAAAGGTAGCAACGAGTAAGCCATATTTATAAACATCCCGTTTGCCATATTTATCTGCCAATTTTTTTGACAATGAAATTCCTACAATCATGAAGATGATACCTCCTGCGTTGAACAATCCAAAACCGGCAGCTCCAAAGAAATTAATGCCTAAATCGGATAATGTGGAAATAACCGGAACAATAAAATTGGCCAATGCAACTTTATCTACATAGTTATTAAAATAAAACACATACGAACCACCTTTCATTGCCAGGGTAATGAACACCAAAATGGTTAAGCTAAGCATGATTAGCCACGGTCTATTCTTTACAAGGTCTGACACATCTTCTTTTATCGATGATTTTTGTTCCGGAGTTGGAACAATGCGCTCCCTGGTAGTAAAAAAAGTAATCAATAACATGATCGTACCAACAATAGCCATCCATGTCATTACTGTTTCAATCCCGGCTGCCTTATCTCCGTGGCCGGCAGATATAATAATCGGCAACATAAACACCTGCACAAAAAACTGGGCAAACATTACTGCTACAAAACGGTACGACGAAATACTATTTCTTTCGCCCATATCGCCCGAGATTACACCACTCAAAGCTGAGTATGGCAAGTTACTTGAAGCATAAAGCATCAACAAGAGAGAATAAGTTGCAGCGGCATAAATGAGTTTTCCTTTGTATGAAAAATTTGGTGTTGAAAATGCAAGAAGTGCAACAACACCCAAAGGAATAGCAGTGTATAGTATCCAGGGTCTGAATTTGCCCCACTTCGAATTGGTTCTGTCGGCCAATACTCCAATTATTGGATTAAAAATAAATGCAGCAGTCAAGCCAACAACAAGCATTATTATTGAAGCATCTGTGCTTTTAAGCCCATAAATATCGGTATAGAAATAAGCTAAATAGGTAATTAATGTTTGGAAAACCAGGTTCGCGGCCAAATCGCCCAAACTGTAGCCGATTTTCTCGAATACCAATACTTTTTGTGATGTTGTTTTCATAAATTGATTTTAAATGTTATACCCTGGTTAATTCATTTTAGATTTTCTTCGATTCAAGAGGACCTAAATAGGAAGGTTTTAACCCACCACAGTCGATTAGTATCTTTTGAAGCACAATTCCGGGGTCAATCATCCAGATTTTAAGGGTGTGTTTTCCTGGATTCTCAAAGGTATGCTTTGTTTTCAATTCAACAATGTTACGGCGAACTGATTCCTGCCAACTCTCATGGGTTTCCCCTTTGTGAATATTCACTATTTGAGGCTTTTTATCATCGATCGAAACGGCAAAACAAAGGCCCTCGTTGTTATAAATATTTAAAGTAGGTGAAATCAATGTCGAAACCGTTACTTCTCCTGAAGTGTTGAGCAAAACATCGTATTCGAGTCGTGGCGAGCTTAGATTCAATGCCAAAGAAGGTGAATTCACCGGGACCGGCATCATAGCCGAAAGTGTACGTCCAAGTCCTGGAACTTTCTGCCATGTTGATTTGCCCTTATTTACCAGGTTCGAAAAATGCTCTGCTTCGATGGCGATATAACCATTGCTTTCAGCAAAACCATGTTCTTTCCGGTTGATATTCAATAATGGATTCAGGACAGCAATCACTTCAACCTTTTTTCCTGCTCCTGAAATGGTTACCGGAACTTCAGTAACAGTTTTGGGCATTTCCTTCCAGTCGGCTTCAATCCAAATGCGCATTTCTTTTTCAATCCGAACTTTGGTTGCTGATACCTTCACTTGTTTTGATGCCGGAATAATCGTCACATCGAACGGTTGTGAACCGCGGTTGAAAATGTCGATGTAAAAACGTTGATTCCCAATCGGATCAAGCTGCGGAAGTATTGCTTTCTCAGTACTTTCAGACCACCACTTGTCTGAACCTTCAATGGCAACTCCCATTTCAGCACCTTGTTTCACCATTATGGTTTCAACTTTTGGCATCGAATTTTTAACGGGTTGCTGCCAGTAAGTATAGCCAATATGTGTTTGGTCCATCATGTGGTTCCACTTTCCACCGGCAATTTTATGATTGTATCGGTCTGAAATAATTGAATCGTTTTTATAAAGTTTTTTGGCCTCTAGTGACAATTCATTGGTGACAGCCCTCCCTTGTGCTGCATATAACCTGTTTTTGCCAACAGTAACATACAAATCATTCAGATTGGCACATGCCATAATCGGATGCAAAACCAATTCGAAGAAGGCATCTTTATAGGTGTCAGGCATTTTTTCGTAAAGCGACTGAGCATTTTTGGCTAATGCATTGTATTCAATTACAACGCGGTCGGCTTCTTTATAATTAATAAGGCTATAAGTAGTTGGCTCCATCAATTCGGGTTTCCGGCGGCTGTTGAAACGCGTATAATCATCAATCAACGAAGCAATTTCGGCTGAATATTTTGAACCAAACTGATTTTCGGCCCATTGCCGGGAATATTCAAACAGCTTATCGGCAGGCCATTGATCAGGATTCCATGCAAAATCAAGGAAGAATTCGATGGGAAACTCCATTGGTTTCAGGTCGCCCACATTCACCACCCAGATTCGGTCGACACCATGGCGATAGGCCATGTTCATCTGTTCCCAGGTGCGTTGAATAGGAGAGGTGTTGAGCCATTTGTAGTTTCGTGGATCGCCAACATAATCAAAATGGTAGTAAATTCCGTAACCACCGGCTCGTTTAGCTTCCCCAGGTTTTGGCAGTTTGCGGATGTTTCCCCAGTTGTCGTCGCAAAGCATTAAGGTGATGTCGTCCGGAACGCGCATCCCGTTGTCATAGTAATCCTGAACTTCTTTGTATAGCGCCCAAACCTGTGGTGTTTCAGTGATTGGCTTTTTTGTCACGTCGGCAATAATTTTGCGCTGGTCTTCAACAATTCGTTGAAGCAAAGACACATTGGTACTTGCCGACATGGCCATATCGCCATCGCCCCGCATGGCAAGGGTCACAATGGTTTCAACGTTTTTGGTACGTTCAATACCCTCTGTCCAGAACTTGCGCAATTGTTCCGGGTTTTTCTCGTAGTCCCATTCTTTGCCGCCAAATGGTTTCCATTCAGCATGAGCGCGGTTCATGGGTTCGTGGTGCGATGTGCCCATCACAATTCCCATGTCATCAGCCAATTGGGTGTTTTTTGGATCGTTGCTGTTGAAAGCACCCCACCACATGGCTGGCCACACGAAATTTGATTTCATTCGCAGCATCAGTTCGAACAGCTTTTCGTAAAACTGGCTGTTAAAACCTCCGAATTTCTCGACGGCCCATCGTCCCAGAGCTGGTTCTTCATCGTTCAGGAAAATGCCACGGTATTTCACAGCCGGTTCTCCCAGAGTGAACCGCTGAGCTTTCACATATATATTTGATTGAGTCTCAACAGGAACATCTGCCCACCAATACCAGGGCGAAACTCCCATTTGTTTCGATATTTCGAATATCCCGAAAATGGTTCCACGCTTGTCGCTTCCGGCGATTACCAAGGCCTTTTCTATTCCTGTAAACGGATTTTCAACTACCTGAATGATGAATTGTTCCCGTTTTCCGTTCAATACACTTAAATCAATTTTCTTTTCACTGACCAGCTGATCAATCAATTTGCTATGCCCAAGAGTTCCGGCAATAACCAGTTGTGACGCAGCAGGAAGTGCATCAACAGCAAGTTGAGGTTCGCTTCCCGAAACCATTTTCAGGTCTGATTTGAAGTAATTCATTGCCTTAGCAACCCCTGCAAAATCGTTGGAAGAATAAGTTAGTGCAGCCGATTTACCGTTTGATATGAGTGAAAATGATCCTTTGTCAGGAGTAGTGGATAATTGGGGTCCAAGTTTTCGGCCCAAGTCATTGGCTGCCAATTTAATTGGAATCAGCGCAATTGTAGTAAACACTAAAAATATGATCAACGGCTTAACGAAAACCTGAAGTCGGTTAGTTACCAGGATTATTTTGGTTTGGCTGGTCATTTTTATTCTTTTGTTTTTGGGTCGCAATCTAAAAGTTTATTCTTTGAAAAGAGAAAGGGACCCGAACGATTGGTAATCGGACGATGTCCCTCTCTACTCATTCACTAACTACTACTTTCTGTTAAATCAATTACTTATTATCAGCAGATATTTTAAAAACTATCCGGAAAATCAATAACCAGGGTTTTGATAAGTAGCTTTATCAGCTGTACTGGCATCCATTCCATCAAGCTGGCCTTGCGGAATAGGGCGCAAATAGAAATTATTCGGAATTGTCCGCGTTACTGTCACCGCTGTATGGTCTCCATTGGCCGTTCCGCAAATTTGGTAAGTGCCGGCAATTGCTGCCCAGGTTTGCGTACGTGCTAAATCGAACCAGCGATAACCTTCGCCATAAAATTCACGCGAACGTTCATAGCAGCACTGTTGTCTGCCACCTTAGCGACGTTACCGTTATTGTTAAAGCGCCATTTCCCTGCACGGGCACGAATAACATTAATCAATCCTTTGGCAGTTCCATCATTTGCATATGTTCCGGTCACAGCAGTTGCTGTTGCACCTTTCACAGCTGCTTCAGCAGCAATAAAGAATAGCTCAGAGAATTTGGCAATAGGATAAGGACGGGTGCTACCGGCATTTACCCCTGGACCCAGTCCGGTGCCATTGTCGGTACGGTAAGGTCCAAGCTTCCATATTCCCGGATACGCTAATCGGCTTATTCCGCTCGGCCCTACCACATAATCGGCTCTTCCAGGTAATATACCAGCACCGATATTGCTAATACCAGCAGTACCTGTACCAGGATAAACAATAGCTGGATTATCAGTGTCCAGGAATGACAATACTGCATCACCCGGAACAATCGGCATGCTGTTTGCATTAACCAAAGAAGTTTGAGTGAGGCCACCTTTAGGCCAGTTGGCACGGTAAACAGTCGTAAAGGTGCCATCGTAGCGTGAATCATTCGTTTTGTCGGCAAAGGTGTTTGTAAATACGCCAATAGGAGGAGCCATACGGGTCCACGGACGTCCCAGGTGTTGTTCTGCTTCACGCTGAACAGAACTTACACCTGAACTTCTTATGTTTGTATAATTCCAGGTCATCATCCATCCGGCAAAGTTATCCGGGGCACCACCACCACCATAGGTAAGACTACTTACATTATAATACTCGCTTGCCTGGGTATGGTCGGCATATAGTAGTATTTCCTTGTTGCGGTCGTTTGACCCCAGGTTAACGTCATAGAATGTTGCCACCAAACCAAAAGGACCCGGATCGGCAACGGCAGCTGTTGCCATATCGTATGCCATCTGAAAATACTGCGCGGCAGTTTTTCCATTTGGATCAGTTCGGTCAGAAGCCGGATAAGTGGCAATATTGTTGGGGTTTTGAAGCCACCATCCGTAGGTCAGGTAAGCTTTTGCCAAATATAAGCGGGCAACCGTTTTGGTTAAACAACCGGTCAGACGTCCGGTTGCCGGCAACTTGGCTATGGCAGTCAACAAATCCGGGAATATAGCTTTCGTATAAACCTTCGGCACTGTAATACGTGTTGAAGTTCTGATGGGAGCCGTGTTAAATTTCAGTTCCCCTGCGCCTAAATCCAAAGGCACACCACCGAAAGTTTGAACCAGCAAAAAGTAGTCGAACGCACGGAAGAATTGAGCTTCGGCAATCAGCGAACCCGCAATGGTATCCTTTGTTCCTGTCTTCGCAACATTTACTGCGAGCGCATTTTCAATGATACCGCTGGCGGTATTGATGTTAGGGAATACAGTATTCCACAATACATCGCTCCGCATAGTTGTTGAAGAAACTGTCCCTACACCCGAAAGGTCGGCATCCTTAAAGTTTCCATCAGCACTTTGAGCGTAGGTTGCTTCATCAGTACCGGTTTCTAATGAGTTGTAGTAGTAAGCCTGTCCGTACATGTTGCGAAGGTTGGCGTACAGCGACGTTAGCCCTCCCATAACACCTGCTTGTGTTTTGAAATATTCAGGTGTAAAAATACTGCGTGGCTGTTCATCCAGAATGTTGTTGGAGCACGCCATCAGAAACAACGTCATCGACACTGTTCCTATAGTAGTTTTTATATTTATTTGTCTCATGATTATGTATTTAACTATTTTTTAAAATGACACATTAAGACCAATCAAGTAGTTATGAGTTGTAGGTGTATTAAAGCCTACAGTCAATATACGATGGTTGAAATTAGTTACGGCTGCATTTCCATCACCGTATGAGTTGGTTTCCGGATCCATACCTGATTGCTTGTGGTAAGCTGAGAACAATGTCAATGGATTCGTTACAGTGCCATAAATCCGAAATTTTGAGAGACCTGCTTTTTTAATCCATTTTTGACTGACTTCATATCCAAGTGTAATGGTACGTATTTTCGCAAAAGTTCCATCGAAGTAACTCAGATCCTGAGCATACTTTGGATTATCACCACTTAAAGGGCCGGCTGGATTTGGATACTTGGCCTCTGTATTTGTAGTTGTCCAGTAGTCAACCTGTATATTTCCCCTGCGTCCGGTCAGTAAATTGAGGTAGCCACCCGAACCGTAGAGGGTACTGACCAGGACGCCACCGGATTGAAAGCCACCGACAATGTTCAGGTCAAATCCTTTGTAGGCTAAACGAGTGTTGAACCCACCCTGGAAATCAGGATCAAGATTCATCACTTGCCGGTCGGCAGCAGCAATTGCCCTTGTTGGCTTGCCAGTAGCGTCA
>JAPLDR010000079.1 GCA_026391655.1 Bacteroidia bacterium
CGTGACGATATGAAAGGCGTCCCTTTCTTTTTTAATGGAGAAATACCTGGCAAATTTATCGAAGTGATCTGGAATAGTGGTCATGAAGTAAAAGGATGGAACCCTGCAACACAGCACCAACTTCCTGCGACTCCTCCAATCATCTTTTTGTCGAATGAAGCCCCTTCTGTTGTATTACCTGCCGAAATTCTTAACAATTATCACATCGAGGTGATCGGTCATTTCGATGGCAACATGGCGAATCGGGGGGGAAATATCGTCCTTTCAAATTATGTGACGATCATCAGATGAAGAACGAAGAGTGAAAAACGAATAATTAGTACGCAGAAAGCCCCGAACATCTCAATGAACGGGGCTTTCAATATAAAGATAAAATATTCTACTCTTTCATGCGTTTATAATTTTTTTTTTTGCCGCATGGAATTAACTCCGTTGATCTTCGATTCGCATGAAGTTTATTATCATTCCGATTGGAGATTTATCAATCTTGCTCATTTCAATGGTTCTTTTTTATTGTCTGCTCTCGGAATCTGTTTCGGAGTATCCGTCGTTTTTTCATCCTCATCTTTTATGGCCTTTTTAAATTCCTTCATCCCTTTACCAATTCCCCCCATCATTTCAGGAATCTTCTTTCCTCCAAACAGAAGCAAAATAGCCCCAAGGAGGATTATGACGTGCCATGGTGCAAATGCGTCCATATTGATTTTATTAAAAATTACGCGACAAATTTACAAATGTTTTAATCATGCAAATAAAAAGTTTAAAATAAAGTTTAATACAGCCAAAAGCGGACTCCTTTTCCCGGGCTTTCCTGCTGCTAAAGTCAAATCTGCCTGATTCGGTTATATTTGTATTTTATTTATGAGTCGCCAATGATACGGGGATGAAAATATATACGTCCAAACATTTCTGTCCAACTACCAAATAATCAATGACTAAAAAATACACCCACCTGTTTTTCGATCTTGACAATACAATCTGGGATTTTAATTCCAACTCCTTTGATGCGCTGTATATCGCTTTGGATAAATTGCAATTGCTCGGGGTAATTGGTTCGTATGATACTTTTTTTAAGATCTACAGCGAAGTAAACGAAAGATTATGGGACCTTTACAGGCAAGGAATGATGACCAAAAAAGTGTTGAGCGTTCAACGGTTCGAAGAGTCGTTTGAAAAGAACGAGACTCCGCTTAATATAGGAGGCGAAGTTGTAAATGATGCCTATCTTGCCGAGATGCCTTTGCAAACCAAACTCGTTGAAGGAGCCCGCAAAGTGCTGGATTACCTGCATGGACGTTATGAGGTCGCTATCATTACCAACGGGTTCAAAGAAGTACAATACGATAAAATTCAAAAATCAGATTTATCGAAATACTTCCGTAAAATATTTATTTCGGAGGAGATTGGAGCACAAAAACCCGGCAGACAGATTTTTGAATATGCAGTTAAGTCGATGAATGCCCCTAAAAGAAGCTCTTTGATGATTGGAGATTCATGGGATGTCGATATTGTAGGTGCCATGAAATTTGGAATCGACCAGATCTACTACAATCCAAAAATTGAGTATGCAGCATGGTTAGGTCAGTTTTTTTCGACCAATAATCAAAATTTAAGCGATATTCTTACAGGTACCCCCCATTTTTTCGACCAACTTCAGAAATATATAAGTAAAAGAAGTGTCAGCACTGCAATAATTTCTGATCTGCATCAATTAATCGAAATTCTATAGCTAATTTTTACTCATTCTACATAAGCTCCGGGGACATCAAACATCCGCTTACTATTATACAGATAACTAACTATATAGATGGTTTGGTCAAACGACTGATTTTTAAAAACATGACAAATGTCACATAAATAAGTCATTAATGTCAATCTCCCCTGTTACAAAGTTATTGCAAAATATTTTTCTTTAAATATATTTGCAACTGATAACAATTATTAACAATTTTGTGGTTTGCGTTAACAGATTGCAATATAATTTGGCTTAACGGCTTAAAAGAAGCTTGGCGGTGCGACTTTTAACAGATGAGTTAACTTGATCACTTACAATGATCGAATAAAACTAATACTATATGATTTGTTAATTTTTAAAATCTCTATTAATTTCATTTTTTAACACTAAAAATTAGTCTATGAAGAAAATTTCGCTATTGCTTGCTTTTCTGGGGTTCATAGGATTGCAAGTGGTTTTTGCACAGACCAGAGAGCTCTCAGGTGTTGTGACTTCCGGCGAAGATGGGAGTTCCATTCCTGGATCTTCTGTCGTTGTTAAAGGGACAACGCTTGGAACTGTCACGAATATGGATGGTAAGTTTACCTTAAAAGTTCCCCAAAGTGCCAAAACATTGGTGGTTTCTTTTGTTGGGATGACTTCTGCGGAAGTGCCAATTACCAGTTCTGCTACTTATGCCATTTCACTGAAGGCTGAAAGAATTACAGTTGATGAAGTTATTATTACAGCATTTGGCATAAAGAGAAATCCCAAAGAAATGGGTACTGCAACCGCTAAAGTTGCCAACGAGGAGTTGACAGCCGCCGGAGCTTCCAATGTTATGAATGGAATGGCAGCTAAGGTATCCGGTCTTCAGATCAACACCATTAATAATGGTGTAAACCCTGACACCAAGATTACCCTTCGCGGTAACCGTCACTTCTTAGCCAGCAACCAGGCTTTGGTCGTTTTGGATGGAGTTCCGGTAAGTGCTACTTATCTTAACTCTGTTAACCCTAATGACATCGAAAATGTTAACGTATTGAAAGGTGCTTCGGCAGCTGCATTATATGGTAATGATGCATCCAACGGGGTATTGATCGTGACCACTAAAAGAGGAGACAAAGGTAAGCTGACCGTAAAAATCAGCAACATCACCACCTTTGAAGAAGTTTCTTACCTGCCAAATTTACAAACACGTTTCGGCGCTGGTTCAAGTGAAACTACTTCCAACTCTGATCCAAACTACACCATGTTTCTTGGTCCCGACCGCAATACAGATCCTTATACTTCCTACGAAAACCAGACTTTTGGTCCTGAATTCAATGGCCAGATGGTGATTTTGGGCGGTAAACTGGTTGATGGTACCTACCAGATGGTTCCTTACAGTTCAGTTAAAAACCAGAAGAAAAATTTCTTCAATATTGGTGTATCGCTGCAAAACGACATTTCTGTAAGCAGCAGTGATGAAAAGAGTCATTTTTACCTCTCTGCTCAGGATGTTAAAACTACTGGTACTATTCCTGACGATACCAATCGCAGAACTGGTGCACGTATGGCAGGAGGCAGATCGTACGGTATTTTTACTGCTGATTATACGTTGAGTTTTACCCAGACCGCTACCAGCGTATCGGGTGGTGATATGAACCAGAACCGTGGTGTTTACTGGAATCTTTTGAATACACCTCCACAGGTTCCTATTACCTTCTACAAGGACATCGTGAACAACCCTTTTGCAACATTAGACGGTTATTACAATGCCTATTATCCAAATCCATACTGGCAAATCAAACATTCGCGCCAAAACCAAATGCGTGATGACGTTCTTGGTTCTATCAACCTCTCACTGAAACCGTTTAAATGGCTTGATATATCAAACCGTTCGGGTCTTGTCTTCAACACAATCAACAATCACAACCACAAAGATGAGGCAATCTACAACAGCTATTCCAAGTCAGATCCGTGGAGCCAGGGCCACATGGGTGTAACTTCACCTTATGCAGGTAGTTCAAGTGATCAGATGAGACAAACAATGATTCTGACTAATGACCTGCTGTTTACTGTAGACCATAAATTTGGCGATGTATCTGTGAAGGCAATACTTGGAAACTCTATTTATACCCAGCGGTATGAATCATCTTATGATGCAACCGGATCTTTGGTAATTCCAGGGCTCTATAATATCAGTAACCGTGTCGGTGAACCTACTGTATCACAATCTTCTCAAAAACGTAATTCTATAGGTGTTTTTGCGGATGCTACATTTGGGTACAAGGGCTATGCTTTCTTACACCTATCGGGTCGTAATGACTGGGATTCAAGATTAACGAAGGAAAACCGTTCTTTCTTCTATCCCGCTGCTGATGCCAGCCTTATCCTTTCGGATATGTTCCCAACATTGATTGCCAACCCTATACTATCGTTCCTGAAAATTAGAGGTGGCTGGTCACAAACCGGACAAATCGCCTTAAATGATTGGTATGGAACACTTCCATCATATCCAGCTGCTGCTGGATTCCCTTATCTCAATCCTGGATTTGCGTTGAGTACCACCTTGAGTAATCCACTATTAAGACCGGAGAAAACCAACGAAATTGAAATTGGTGCTGAGATTAGTTTCCTGAAAAACAGATTTCATCTGGAGACTAACATTTACAAAACAAATACCAAGGATCAGACCATACCTGCAACCATCTCGGCTTCAACCGGGTTCTACTTTGCGTATATAAACGCAGGAGAATTACAGAATAAAGGTATTGAGGTTGACCTGAAATTTACCCCAATCCTTAAAGTAGGGGAAGTTCGCTGGAATGGATCTATCAATTACTCGTATACTGAATCAAAAGTACTCGCTATTCTTCCCGGAGTATTAGATGAACTTGCGATTTCCGACGGTACAAATACCAGTGTGTCTTATGCAACAGTTGGAGAGCAATTCCCCAATATCAAAGTTACCGACGTAATTAGGGATCCGGAAGGGCACATCATCGTTGACAAAATCACAGGACTTCCTTCTACAAGCTCTGCTACAGTGCATGTTGGCCACGGAAATCCAAATCATA
>JAPLDR010000082.1 GCA_026391655.1 Bacteroidia bacterium
CAAAAGGTTTTTTCATGTAAGTTTGTAGGCTTAAAATTGAAGAAGGAATGTTTGAAAATCTAACGGATAGGCTTGAGAAATCGTTTAAACTGCTAAAAGGGCAGGGAAAGATTACCGAAATTAATGTTGCTGAAACTTTAAAGGAGGTTCGCAGGGCTTTGCTTGATGCGGATGTTAATTACAAAATAGCCAAAGATTTCACAGCAAAAGTGAAAGATAAGGCGATAGGACAGGAGGTTCTTAAGGCGCTAAACCCCGGTCAGGTGATGGTGAAAATTGTCCATGACGAGTTGATAGAGCTGATGGGTGGTCAAACAGTTGATCTTAACCTTAAAGGCAGTCCGGCTATTATTTTGATGTCAGGTCTTCAGGGATCGGGAAAAACCACTTTTGCGGGTAAATTGGCTAACCGCCTGAAAACAAAACAAGGGAAGCGACCGTTGCTCGTGGCTTGCGATGTCTATCGTCCAGCTGCAATTGAACAGTTAAAGATTGTTGGTGCTGCCATCGAAGTTCCGGTTTACACCGAAGTGGGGAGTACCGATCCGGTACATATTGCAAAAGAGGCCATTAAATTTGCCAAACTTCATGGGAATGATGTTATAATTATAGATACAGCTGGTCGTTTAGCGATTGACGAGCTGATGATGAAAGAGATTGAGTCGATTAAATCGGCTGTTAATCCGGGTGAAATTCTGTTTGTTGTCGATTCAATGACTGGACAGGATGCAGTTAATACAGCAAAAGAGTTTAATGATCGTCTTGATTTTGACGGTGTTGTCCTTACTAAGCTTGATGGAGATACACGGGGCGGAGCCGCAATTTCAATTCTTTCGGTGGTCAGCAAACCAATCAAATTTGTCGGAACAGGTGAAAAAATGGAGGCTATCGATGCTTTCTATCCCAACCGTATGGCCGACAGAATTCTCGGCATGGGTGATATTGTTTCACTTGTCGAGCGCGCTCATGAACAATTTGATGAGGAGGAGGCCCGCAAATTGCAGAAGAGACTGGCTAAAGATCAGTTCAACTTCGACGATTTTCTGAAACAGATTCAGCAAATCAAGAAAATGGGTAATCTGAAGGATCTCGCGAGTATGATCCCTGGTATGGGGAAAGCTATGAAGGATATTGACATTGAGGATGATGCTTTTAAACACATTGAGGCGATTATCCATTCAATGACAAAGAGAGAACGTGCAGATGCCAGCATTATCGATGGTTCGCGTCGCAAACGTATCGCAAACGGATCGGGAACCACAATTCAGGAGATCAACCGTCTGCTGAAACAATTTGCCGACACGCGGAAAATGATGAAAATGGTTTCGCAGGGAGGTAATATGAAACAAGCGCTGATGCAACAATCCAAAGGACGGCATCGTTAGTGATCAGGAAATTAGACTAAAGGTCTGATTTGTCCGGACTTTAATATTGCGATATAATAGTTGGTTTTATTTTGATTCAAACACGGTACAATGGTACTTATCGACGGAAAAAAAACATCTGAAATCTTACAATCGGAGATTGCTGAAGAAGTAATAAAGATTAAAAATAATGGAGGAAAAATTCCGCATCTTGCTGCAGTTTTAGTTGGACATGATGGGGGAAGCGAAACTTATGTGGCCGGAAAGGTAAAAGCCTGCGAACGTGTTGGTTTTAAATCAACTCTGATTCGGTATGAGGATAATGTCACAGAAGCGGAACTTCTGAATTGTGTTGCACAATTGAATAGTGATGAGGATGTTGACGGTTTTATTGTACAGCTTCCGTTACCAAATCATATCTCAGAGTATAAAGTTATTGAATCGATCAATCCAGGGAAGGATGTTGATGGATTTCATGCAGTAAATGTCGGCCGGATGGTGGCCGGAATGCCTGCATTTATCTCAGCTACACCATTTGGAATCATGGAGTTAATCAAACGGTATAAAATCGAAACATCGGGTAAAAACTGCGTGGTTATCGGGCGAAGTAATATTGTCGGAAGGCCGATGAGTATTTTACTCTCTCAAAAGGGTGTTGATTGTACCGTAACCTTATGCCATAGCAGAACCAAAAATCTGAAAGCAATATGTGCTCAGGCTGATATCATTGTTGCCGGGTTAGGCATTGCTGAGTTCCTTAGAGGCGATATGGTCAAAGATGGGGCTGTGGTTATTGATGTTGGAATCACGCGCGTCAAATCGGATAAAACAAAATCCGGATGGAAATTAATAGGCGATGTTAAGTTTGATGAGGTTGCCCCAAAATGTTCATTTATTACCCCTGTCCCAGGTGGTGTTGGCCCGATGACCATTGCTTCTTTGCTATATAATACACTACTTTCTTCGAAAAAGGAGATTTATAAATAGATGAAAAAAGGATTATCAACCGGAAATATTATTCAGTCACTGCTTATTTTGATCGTCTTAACTTCAAAGGCAAATCAATCATAAAATGGGTCCCTGTTGCTTCTGATGAGATAAAATTTACTTTTCCTTTCAGGTATTTTTCACCAAACAACCTCATGCTAAACGTCCCCAAACCCCTGTTATAACCTTTTGTCGAAGTCGATTTATTGAATAATTTTATTTGAATTTCTTTGGGAATAGATTTGTCGTTATGAACCCAAAAGCGAAAACTTTCTGTATTTAATGGTTCGCATCCCAGAATTACTTTTCCACCCGACTGGGTTGCTTCCAGTGCATTTTTTACCATATTGAGCAAAACTCTGCGTAATAATACTCCGTCGGTATTTATCTTGTGATCAATAGCTGATGAGGAGATCAATATTTCTCTTTTATGGGCCACATCGCTGTTCGCAATTTCACTCTTTGTTGTATGAAGTATCCCTAAACTGCTGGTTGGAAAAAATATGGGAGTGATTTCATTGTTTTCTGCTGCTGAAAGATCGCGCTGATATTTTATCTCGTTAATCAGATCCTCAGAGGTGTTTTTAAGCGATTCGTACAGCCCTTCTGATTTTATATCGTCATCGCCTGCGAACTTAATAATATCCAGAATCCCGATAATATTTCCTGCCTTATTTAAGGCATCATGAAAAAAAATTCTTTCTAAAAGTCTGCGTCTTATGTCATTACTGATATCTGTAATCGAAAACAGGTAGAATTGTTCTTCTTCAAAGGTAAAAGGTGAAGTAGTCACTTTCATGTTGCGCATTTCATCGATTTGCCCGTTTTCATCAACGAAGGTCAAATTGCAATTATCGGTAAACTTCTTACAAGTCACATTACGTCCATTCAAACTGAGATTTTCACCACAGCTTCGACAATGATCTGCAATTTGTCTGTCATAAACAGTTCCGTTTGCATAAATGCAATTGAAAATTTCTGCTGGTCGTTTTCCAATTAAATGATCTGCATTGATATATGAAAATAATTTCAGGAAGTTAATATTTACTGTAATTATCTTTTCATCCAAATTTAACAACGCAGTTGGCAGAGGAAAAGCATCCAGAATTTTTTGCATTGAATCATTAATCCGGGGCGAAGTATTGCCAAATATTTTGACTTCGGGAGAATTTATTTCTGAGGATGTTAATAGAATTGCCATAGATATAACGGGTTTGAGATGAAAGGATATCGTAAAATTTTAAAGTGTATTTGCTTTACCTTCGGATATTTAATTCATTAAACGAAAACTAAGTTTAGACTTCTACGCGTAAACCTGAAAAAGGTTTGATTCGCGAAGAAGAATTTTAAATTGATTGCTCTTTCAGAATTCCAATCATTTTTGTTGTGTAGTCGGCCATAAATAGAGGAATATTAAGTAATCCTCCGTCGAATTTAAGATTTTTAAGAGAATATCGGATGCGTATATCAGGGTGAAATTCTTTGTTGTAAATAGTCAGGCTTTTTCCCGTCACAGAAGTGTCCGATTTTACTTCAATCGGAATGATATCATTCCAGTGCTGGATCAAAAAATCGATTTCAGCTTTGTTTCCCGAAGTCCAGTAACGAGGAGGTGATTCAAATTGCCTGATCAAACTTTGTAGAACAAAATTTTCGCTGAGTGCTCCTTTATATTCGACGAATAACCTATTTCCCTCCTTTATGGCAACGGGGTCCAATAAGGAAAGACGACGGAGCAATCCAACATCTGTGAGATATAGTTTAAAGTTTGAAAGATCGTCATAAGCGGATAAAGGCAATGAAGGTTTTGTATTTCGGAAGACTTTATGAATCAATCCCGCTTGTGAAAGCCACAAAAGGGCATCTTCGTATTCGCGGGCACGGGCTCCGGTTTTTACTGTTTGGTATAGAA
>JAPLDR010000019.1:0-5377 GCA_026391655.1 Bacteroidia bacterium
TTTGCCCTGATGTTTTAAAATTGCTTCTTCGTTGAACTGCAGGAAAGCATCTAACTTTGTTATCCAATCTTTCATATACATCACCACGCCTTTAAGGGCCTGACTTTCTGCAAAGTCCAGATACATCACAACAATTCTGTTTAATCCGTCCAATTCTTTTTCGTTCAAATAATTTTTTGCAATACCTATATCTGTTTTCCTGATGTTTCCTTTTGGTGCATTCTTCCATGTAGTCAAACCCATATTTTCTTTGGCGCTGTCCACTCTTGCTGCGATCAGTTCTGCTGCTGTCTGGCCTGTTATTGCCCAATGCAATTTGTTTTGAACCGTTGCAAAAAAATCTTTTGTAGCTTGTGTTTTTACATTATAGTCGGCGCTGCATTGGGTGTAGATATCGGTTATTTTTTGATAGAACCTGCGTTCGCTGCTGCGAATGTCGCGGATACGGGCAAGTTGTTCTTCAAAATAATCTTTACCGAAAATGTTGCTGGGATTTTTCAGCCGTTCATCATCCATTGTAAAACCTTTGATGATGTATTCCTTCAACCGTTCTGTTGCCCAAATGCGGAATGCCGTTGCCTGACTGCTGTTGACACGATAACCAACAGAAATGATTGCATCAAGATTGTAGTATTTAACTTTTGTTTCCTGCGTTTTTCCTTCTATCGCACCGTGTTGAGTGGTATGTTCCAAAATGGAACTAACCACTTCTTCCTTCAATTCGCCTGTTTCGAAAATATTTTTAAGGTGTTTGGTAACGGCTGGTCTTTGCACACCAAAAAGTTCTGCAATTTTTTGTTGCGTAAGCCAGATGGTTTCGTTCTGTAAATAAATTTCCACTTTCACTTTTCCGTTTGGCGTGGTGTAAAGCAGAATTTCATTGAACCCTTCGGTTGCTGTATTTTTTTTTTTCTTCATTGTCCATTATCCATTACCAATTGTCAATTACTTTCACTTTCCCCGTTACTACTTCGCTTATCAGGGCTGTGCGGTACTCATTCATCAACTCTATTTCTTTATCAATTTTTGATATGGTGTTGTCTATGCGTTTGGTTTCGGTTTGGAGGTAGTGAATATGTGCTGCTCTCAATCTTTGTAAGTAAAGTTGGTTTATCAAAACATCATCACTCAACAAACAGAAAGCTATGTAAAACGGATTATCATCGACAACCCTAACAACCATATCATAGCCAGTAATTGCACCTTCAAATTTCTTCGGAATAATTGCAGAGTCAGCGGTATAAGCACCACTTCTAACAACTATAATATCATTCTCCTTCAAAACAGGGTCTCTATCATAAGGTACATCATCAGGATCAACAAAGACTAAATCCTTCTCGTTTATTTTTCCTCTCTCAACATTAGTAGCTCTTATCAATGGCAAACCATCATCCATTTGTTTTGGGGGTTGCCCTAATCCATATTTGATTAAAGCCACATACTTCAACTTCTTCCTCTCCCAATTTTTTCCTTTTCCGCTAACTGCTTCATTGATAATGGCTGTTCGTTCTTCTTTCAGCAGTTCAATCAGTTTCTGTTTATTGGAAATGAGTTTGTCTATCTGTGTTGTTTTTTCATCTAAGAAATTGGCGATGGTGGTTTGTTCTTCGATTGGTGGAAGTATTATTTTGTATTCTCCCATTGCTTCTTGCGACAATCCGTAAAATGTTGTTCCTGTTTTATTAAGTTCAACAAAGTGCAAAAAGGGTTGTGATTGCAATTGATAATAAAGGTACTTTGGAAAGTAATCTTTATTCAAAGGTCTAAGAACTAACAGATGACTATTCAAAGATGTTTTTCCTGGCAAAAAATCCATGTAAAGTAACTTCCCAATAGTTCCATCCTTGGTCATTAATACATCAAATTGTTTTAATTGAATTTCAGGAGCTTCATTATATCGTTCATCTGCAATATGATAAACCTCGTCCCATCTAATTTGACCGTCTTTAAAATTCATTCCTGTAATCAAAAAAGGGTCATCAGGATTTTTTGTAAATTCAGATTGCTTTAACCCTTGCCAATCAATCCTGCCTTTCATGTATGAACCAATGACTTGGTATTTTTCCAATCCAATCAATGCCAGACGATTTATATTTATCGTAACGATTCATTATAAAAAATGAGGTAATAATTTATTTTTCTCTCTCTAAAAACTTCACGGCATTTTCCTTAAAATCGTCAAGTGATACAAATTGTTTATCGCAGGCACTGGTTAAACGGCTTTGGTCTTTCTTAGCAAGCTTTGTAAAATCTTCGTGTACGATGTAACTTCTAAAATCAATATTCAATTTTTGGTATTCAAGACAACAAATGGTCGCCAACCTTGCCTTAGGTGTATCTTTCACCCCAAAAAGAAAAACAGGATACCCATTAGGATGAAAAGCATAATCGGCTTCAAGGTCATCACGTTCTTTAAGCGGTAACGCTTTTTTTTCGGGCTTGTAAGAGCTGAGTTCAGCGTAAATGTATTCCTCTAACTGTTCGTAGAATAAACTTTCAATCACTTCACGTTTAAAAAAACGCATGGAAGAAACCTTACTTATTCCGGTTGCAAACTGAAGGATAGACGGATATAATTGCTCATCGTTAGCGGTAATAAAAATTTTCCCGTTTTCTTCGTTCAACCCATTTTCTGAAATAATTTTCTGAAATATTTTTTCTTTGTTTTCGGTATCCACATCATAGCTATATGAAAGTCGCATGAGTGCCATAGCATAATCCGAAATTTTCCAATGCCCGTTTTCTTGTTGCAAATAAATTTCAATCATGTCGCCATCCTCGTGATACAGGGGAAGAAATAATTGGTAAATACCCGGTCGTTTTTCATTTACCTGAAGGCGACCATTGAACTGGTCTTTTAAATGTTTTGTGATTTGCTCAATCATGGTTTAATCAAATAAGGTTAATTGCTTTACAGGAAAAATTGAATTGATGTCACCTTGAATTACATTTATGTAACAAACAAAGAAACGAAATGCTTCGTCAAAATTCGTGTATCCGTCTGTAATTTCAATTGTACTGTCTTCTTTTAATCCACTGTCAATATTCTGTTGCGTGGCTTTATGTATATGGTAATGTATGTGATGCGGAAATTGTACGTGTTCACCATGAGGTCCGTTACAGCGTATGATTTCATAACTGCCTTTTTCATGCTTTGGAAAATAAACAAGACCGAATGAAAAGTTTTCATTGAACATTGCATTGTATCTTCCGAAGGCTGTAAAAAAATATTTTTCATCAGCGCTCTGCAATTCAAAGCCCATGCGATAATTACCCTTTTCCAATTTCCATGAAGAAGGTTCTTTTATAGTCCGTTTCGGACAACTAATCAATTCATCAATTAAGTTTTGGTCAATATCCATAGATTTTTTATTTTATTACCTCTTTAATCATTCCTTCCGTTTCTTCTTCCAAAGCCAAAATATCTTTTCGTATATCCAGCAAGCTTCGTAATGGTTTGTAGATATAAAAATATTTTGTGAAATTGATTTCATAGCCAATTTTGGTTTTGCTGTGGTCAATCCATGCATCGGGTAGGTGTGGTAACACTTCGCGTATAAAATACTTTTCCACATCTTCCTTCAATGGCACATTTTCAGAATCCCGTAAGTCAGCATCGGGTATCGGATTTCCTTTTTTGTCTATTGTAATTTTCCCTTTTTCATTTCGCCTGGGTCGTTCAACTGTAATTCTGTGGTAGCCAAAATCATCGTTGTCAAAGATCTTGCAGTAATGCGTTTCTTTACCATCACCGTAAATTTCAGTAATACGTTTTATGGCTTGTTCATGTATTTCTTTTCGTTTGTTGCCCAGGCTACGCAGCATTTTGCTGTAAAACGGATTGTCCTTATCATCTTTGTCGCTACCGGTTGCATTTATCAATTGCACTTTACCTTTCCGTTCTTTTTCTTTTCTGTCAGTTACAATCCACACATAAGTTGAAATTCCTGTGTTGTAAAAGAGTTGGTCAGGCATTGCAATGATTGCTTCCAGCATATCATTTTCAATAATCCATTTGCGAATATCGCTTGTGCCACTTCCTGCACCACCGCTAAAAAGAGGGGAACCATTAAATACAATTCCGATTCTGCTTCCACCTGAACTGCGCTTCATTTTGCTAATCATGTGTTGCAGAAAAAGAAAAGAGCCATCACTGATTGCAGGCAGTCCTGCACCAAATCTTCCGGCAAAACCTTTGTTGGCGTACTCGTCTTTGATTTGCTTCTCAGCTTTTTTCCACTCAACTCCAAAGGGTGGGTTGCTTAACATGTAATCAAAAGTTTCATCCTCCAAACCATCCTGTGTAAAACTGTTTCCAAACTTTATATTGGCGGGGTTTTGTCCTTTAATTAACATATCAGATTTACAGATGGCATAGGATTCCGGATTGAGTTCCTGTCCGAATACTTCCAATTTAGCATCAGGATTTAATTCTTGCAGATACTCTTCTGCGATGCTCAACATTCCACCAGTTCCGCAAGCAGGATCATAAAGCGTTTTTACAATTCCTTTTTTTCGGAGAATATCTTTGTCATTTACGAAAAGCAAATTCACCATCAGGCGAATTACTTCTCTTGGTGTAAAATGTTCACCTGCTGTCTCATTGCTAAGTTCTGCAAACTTACGGATTAGTTCCTCAAAAATGTAACCCATTTCCAAAGTGCTTACATTTTTAAACATGTCACCTGCTTTTGCAAACTTTTCAATAATCATGAAAAGTAAATCGTATTCGTCAAGTTTCTTTATCTGGTCGTCAAAACTGAAATAGTCAATAATTTCTTTTGCACTGATTGAAAAGCCGTTGAGATAATTACGAAGGTTTGCTGCTATGTTATTATGGTCTTTTGCCAACTCATTAAAATCAAACTTGCTACGGTTATGAAATTTTGCTTTGGCAGCATTGTTCAAAATTGGTTCAAGTATTTCGTACTTTTTGCCTTTATTCGCTTCGTATGCTTCCAATACTTTCTTCTTTGTTGGTTCAAGTACAAAGTCAAGCCGTCTCAGAACAGTCAATGGTAAAATCACTTTGCCATAGTCAGCTTGTTTGTAGTGTCCTCGTAATAGGTCCGCAATACTCCAGAGAAAATTTGCTTTTTCTTTAAAATTATTCATTCAATTCGTTTCTATTATAAATCGGCTTCTAAGATACATATTTAAAATAAGGCGTTGGCAAAGAATAGCTCTTTTGCTTTTGCCGAAGGGTAAGCTTTGTATGCCGGGGTAAAATAATTGTGTCATTTGTGCCTTATCTGTAGAATTTCAAAATTTTTGTGCTGAGGGAGAAAAAAATAAAACACAATTGGGTAGGCAATGGGTGGCTGGTTATTTGTCTGTTTCGCTTTTAATATCAAGTTTAATATTCGATTTCATTGTC
>JAPLDR010000019.1:5398-49817 GCA_026391655.1 Bacteroidia bacterium
GTTTAATATTCGAGTTCATTGTCAATTTGCTGTGTCGTTGTCTTCCGCTTGTTCATAACATATCTGAACGGAAATCCCGTACACTATCTCCCAAATTAGCTGGCTATGTACAGTTATTACCGTTTTATTTTTGCCAAGGTAAGTATTTATTATTTACAAATTGTCAAATGGGCTTGAAATATTTTATGAATTATTTTTGCTAAGTGTGTGTAGATTTGGACTGTTTACTGTTCATATACCCCAATAATTCTTTTATATTTTAATGTTGTTTATTCTGTTTTGAAACTGACGAAGGGTTATTCAGCCCTGTCAGGGTTTGGAACCCTGACAGGGCTATTTCTTCGTGTACCTTCGGGTCTTAGTGTTCGTGGCCTCGCTTTCAATCTCGCTAGTCTCGTTTTTAATACTTAATTCGAATAAATATTTCTATCGATCTCATCGATTTTCACTTTTGAAAAGTGGTTCCACTTTTAGGAAGGATGGAACGATTGTTAAAAAGTTTGGTTCGATATTTAGGAAGAATCGAACAATCGCTAATAAGTTTGGTTTAAAAACCTTAAATTCATTTGTTTATCATCAAAATTAGTGTTTCCGCCCCCATTAAATTCGTCACGCATCGTGAGGCGTTTGCCGGCAACGGTGCAAAAAAATCCGTAGCCGGCACGCGAAACGAGTGCTTTCAGAAGCTTGACTCTTATAACAAAACCGTCATTAATCCGATGTCTCTTTATCGGATCCTTTCTCTGTTTTAGTAATCTTTTTTGAAAGAAATCCGGCAATCAGGGGACCAAGGCTTGAAGATCCATCATTGCTGGTAACCAGCGTATCAGGCACAATCTTTACATTCCCTCCTGCTATTTTTTCGGCAACCTGAACGGCAATAACGCCTTCCTGTCCGATGGCCTGTTTTTGTTTTTCATAGGCTTCAGCTGTGGCGCTACCTTTTGCTTCAATTGCAACGCCTTCCGCTTTTCCAATGGCCTCTATCCCTTTTGCTTCTCCCTCTTTTTTCAGCCTGGTGGATTCTCCTTCGCCTTCCGCGAGGAGGATGGCCCTCTTTTTCATGTTATCGGCCACTTTCACGTCAATTTCGGAAGTCACCAGGAGGGGCTGCATATTGGCTTCAGCGGTAGTTTTTTCCATCGAAATGCGCGATTGCTGGGCCAATTGCTGTTCGGCATACATGGCTTGCTGCTGCTGGGCGATGATACGTTCGGTCTGCTTTTTCATCAGGTCTTCAGGCAGTTGTATCTGGCAAATCAATACACTGACGAGTTCCACATGATATTTTCCAAGTTCTTTCCTGGTTCTGTCTTCCGCTTTTTGCTGTTCTTCATGCCGGTTCTGCATGAAGTTCATGGCTGAAGTGGCAGAAGCCTGGTTCCGGAAACTGGAATCGATCATCGGGTGAATCACATGTTCAACAAGGTTTTGTATTGAACCTATTTTAGCAACCATGTAAGGCGCCTGATCGGGGCGCACGCGGATAACAACCTTTACCGAAACATTGATGGAGAAACCATCGTGCGACACAACCCTTAGCGGATCGAAACGGGTTTCGGTGGATTCATCCCAATCGATGGTAATGTTGGTTGTATCCACAATATATACAATGTAGGCCCTGCGATTGAGGTAATAAATACCCGGACCGGCTACCTCCTGCTGAATTCCCCTGAACCCCTTGGTCACGACATAGCGTTCAATACCAACGTCAACCCTGTTGTCCAGTGGTCTGGTATCACCTGTTGTGATATCACTCAGTTCTTTTTCCTCTTTTGCAATTGCTTCGGTAATTTCCATAACCTGTTTGGGTTCAGCACCCACATTGGAAACGACCACAGCAACCTGACCGCGCTCAACAACGGCTACATCATCCAGCTCAACACTGAACATGAGCGGGTTAATATAGTATGTCCCCGGCTTCAAAACGTCAAACTGCGGCCCGCGCTGACCGCCATTCTCGAGAAACTTCGTGACATCCTGAAAATTATTATGTCCTTCGATGGGTTTGGCGACATATTCGGTTTCGGGCAGCGGTCGTCCATCCCTGGCAACAACGATACCTATTTTTTTATCGGGAATCACTATTGTATCCTTGATTTCAACCCTGAACAGTGCCGTGTTGATACGGTATTTACCGGGCAACAGGATGGATGTTTGAGGCCCTTTTTCTCCGCCTTTATTCAGAAAAGCTTCTCCATCTTCAAAATAGCTGTGATCATTAATCGCTTTTGCAAGCAAACGCCCGCCGCTGATGGGCTTTCCATCCTGGGAAGTAACAACACCGACCTGTCCTTTTTCAACAACGGTAATGGGTACTGGTGTCACTTTGAACAAACGGGTATTGATACGAAAATTTCCCGGTGGAAGCGTTTTAATCTGGGGACCTTTTTCTCCGCCGTTCTTCAAAAATGCCGCCCCATCCTGGAACAGATCGCAGTCCACCACTTTCCCGAAAATACGACCCGAAGGGATTGGCTCCCCGGCAATGGATTCGACAATGCCTATCTCGTTTTCATGGATAATAATTACTGGTTGCTTGCTAATGTTGAAAAGCAACGGATTGATCCTGTATATACCGGGAGGAAGAATCGGGATTTGAGGGCCTTTTTCACCCTTGTTTTGCAAGAAAGCCTCTCCATCCTGGAAAAGGTTACATTCGGCAGGACTGGCAAAGATTTTGCCCGATGGCATTGGGTTTCCATCCATCGAAATGATCATCCCTACTTCATCATTTCCTATGATGATGAAGTCTTCCCTCTTTCTCTTATAGATGAAAGGGATCATAAAATACAAACCCGGGCCTTTGGTCCTTGCCTGAACTCCTATTTCGTTACTCATGGCAAAAACCCGGTCCTTGGGCATTTGCCTGCCGAACCAGCGTCGTTCAAGAACTTTAATTTCTTTCCCTCCAACGATTAAAATGGAGCTGAAAATCGTGATCAGCAGGAGTAATCCGCCGAGCGCGATTAAAAACAGAGTTATATTAAATTCATTCATTTGGTGAGTATTTTAATGACGAGATAAAAGTAATGAAACCAATGATCATAAAAAACCAAAAAAATAAATTTTTTCAGGAAGTTGATTCATTACGATCCCAATTAAAAGTCAGGTTTTGATGCTGCGGGGAAAGAGATGATAGTGGTTTTTCAGTTGCAGGTATTGATAACCCAAAACCCACTCTGTGAAAATATCGTGTGTTGTCTCATTACCTGGTAAAATTCAAGGTTTCTCCTTTTTTGCCTAAATTCTTCATATCCGATTTATCAACGTAGATTCCCTTAATGCTTTTTTTATCGGATGCCATAGTGAAAATTCCCACAAAAGACTGACTTCCATCTTTATGTACTGCCAAATAATAGAGGCATTCGCCTAAAGGAATTCCAAAAATAAAAACTGCCGATTTAGGAATAACTTTATAGGTTTCTGTATCCCAATACATACCTCGCGTAGTCTTTTCATGTATTTTAAATGACTTTAAGGTATAATAGCCATAATAGCAGTCATTAAGTTTATCGAGTTCCAATGGAATTGTCTCTTTTTTCTCGTTACAGGACCAAATACCTGACCAGTCATAGTCTGACGAATTTTGGCTTTGGTTAAGTTCGACAGATTGCTTTTTTCCGGCAGTAAAACACCCTTTAACCTCTTGCATTCCTTTGGCATCGCCATGTTTGCAATAGACGTTTTCTTTTTTACCATCATCTTTCATAACCATAAATCCTTCGCCTTTTTGATGATCAATGCTCTTCAAATTGCCATTTAATGCTAAGGTCTCATAGTTATACCTGATGCCATTCCCATTTAATTTTCCTTTTAAAATCCGAATGTAACCTGCATCTTCACTCGCACAAAATCCGACAATGCTATCACCCACGGGAAGTAAAACCATCATTCCCTGCCCAATTTCGTCGTATTTGGAAGTCAAATAAAATCCTGCCCAATCAGCATTCGTAAATTTAACCTCTTCCTTAAACATCTTTTGGGGTACCAACTGCAAAAATGGTTGTGCTATCGTGTTATCAAACAATGCAACAACCATGAAAAACGAAATTAATGCCGCCTTTTTCATCTTGCTCTTATATTAGTTAACAAATAGATATAATCATCTCAAAGTTAAAAAATAATTATTTTGCTGTCATGCTGCTTCACAAAAAAAATTAGCTTTTTTTTGTCGAATACTAAAAAAAATGTTTTTCTCTATGCGAAATATAGCTTTGGTATTCTGGTGTTCTACAATAATATATCCGTTACGCGGAAAGTTTTGAAAATAAAGCCAATAAGGTTTTTAGTGGTGGTTTTCCCCTGGGCTGCTAAGGTTAAAGATTGAAAATAAGGTTTTTAGATAAAAGTGATAGTCTGACTTCTTCAGGTCATGGACAAGTCAGGCTATCACTATCACACTTTTTCAGGTCATGGACAAGTCAGGCTATCACTATCACACTTTTTCAGATCATGGACAAGTCAGGCTCTCCCTGCTCTCACTTACTTGCTGAAAGAACAGCAATCCGCTCTTTGAGCAGACTTTTTCGCTCTTCGCGTTTGGTTGACCAGGTTTTATCCTCCTGCTCGAGGAATTCGAGTAACACTAAAGATTTTTCGTAATAAATAAGGCTGTTGCTTAGCTTATTCTGGGCTTCGCTCAATGTCGCTTCGGCAAAGAAGAGCTCGGAAAGAACAGTCAAATGACCGTTTGTGTAGTTATGATCGTTAAGCAATTTATCGGTTAACTGTTCCTTTGGAATAAGCTGGAAAAAGGAGGCGTCATGCCTGAGTAGTTCGTAATAGCTCCTTTCGAGTATTTTTTCGGCTTGTTCATAATCGCCCTTTTTGATTAAACCCAGCAGCGCGGCAATCAAATCGCCGATCATCTCAATCATCCTTAAAATATAATCTTTCTGAAACATAGGTAGTTTCTTTCTTTTTGTTTGTAAGTACCGTACAAATCTAAAAAATGTTTAATCATTATTTTTTATACTTTCATCCTCAAATAATTTGTTTTTAAAGGCCGGATAGTTTCATACCGAAAAATTTAACATTTCGTTTTTTATCAGTAAAGATACACTGTAAGCATAGAGGATTCAAATTATAAACCTCGGATTAAAATTAAAACGATGAATATGTTACACTTAAAACGGTTCTTCCTTTCTGTATCAGTCATTCTTTTCATTAATATTTTTGCAATCGGCCCGGCGAAATCACAAACTTCCGGCAAAGAACTGGTATTAAACAGCAAAGATTATTTTGAACGCCCGGGATTGAATGTCCTGGTTTTCAGTAATTGGTACAACGGATTGTTCAGCGATTCAAAAATGAGCGGTATCGAACTGATTCACCATGAAGTACGTACTGCAACAAACGGGGATGTTCGTTTAAGCCCGACTCCAACACAATGGGATCCGATACCCACCTTTGTTGAACGGAAAGTTATTAAGGAATCACAATGTATAGAAGCATATTTGAAATACCCGGATTTTAATTTTAATTACACGATTAAAGCCGTTCCTCAGGAGGAAGGGATCGTGATTACAGTGATTCTGGATAAACCACTTCCTGAAGCTTTGATTGGAAAAGCTGGTTTTAATTTTGAATTTCTACCGGCTTCCTATTTTGAAAAAACATATATGACAGATGGACAGAGCCATTTATTTCCTCTTTACCCATCAGGACCGACCAAAGTTGATAGTAAGGGTATTGCAAATCCTTTGCCACTTGCGAAAGGAAAGAAAATAGTTCTTGCTCCGGAAGATCCTGAGCGTCTGGTTACAATTGAATCGAAAACCGGCGGGCTTGCCATTTATGACGGACGAAATAATGCTCAAAACGGATGGTTTGTTGTCAGAAGTCTGATTCCCGCTAATAAAACCGGAAAAGTAATTGAATGGTTTATTTCAGCGAATACCATTGAAGGATGGATACGGAAGCCGGTAATTGCCCATTCGCAGGTTGGTTATTTTCCAGCTCAAACCAAAGTGGCCATTATTGAGTATGACCGGAATGACAAGTCGGATTACCTGACTAAACTGATTAAAATATTACCTGACGGGAAAAGGGTTGATGTGCTTTCCAAAAAGATAAAATCCCGTGAGAATTATCTTAGGTATCAATATGGCAGGTTTGATTTTTCATCGGTTGCCGACCCCGGTTTGTATATTCTTGAATACGGCGATGTACATACAAAACCTTTTAAAATTGCCAAAGATATTTATGTATCAGCCTGGCAACCTACACTCGATATCTTTTTCCCGGTTCAGATGGATCATATGTTTGTCAAGGAGGCGTACCGGGTTTGGCATGGAGCAGCTCATCTCGATGATGCATTACAGGCTCCGGTAAACCACGAGCACTTTGATTTATATGCACAGGGACCTACTACCGATACACCATATCAACCGGGCGAACATATTCCGGGGCTGAATATTGGCGGTTGGTTCGATGCGGGGGATTATGATATCCGTACCCAAACCCATTACAAGGTTGTAACAAGACTGGTCGAAGCCTGGGAACTTTTTAAACCAATGCGTGACGAAACATCCATCAATCAGGAAACCCGATATGTGGAAATGCATTCGCCCGACGGAAAACCAGATATCCTTCAACAAATTGAACAGGGAGTTTTGGCGCTGATAGCGCAGTACAGATCATGTGGACATGCAATCCCGGGAATTATCGATGCTAACCTGTCGCAATACCCTCACCTTGGCGATGCAGTAACAATGACTGATAACCTGGTTTATAAGAAAAGCCTTGGGATAAATGAAACCAATGGCTTTGAAAGCGGGAAATCTGACGATCGTTGGGCTTTTACAAGCAAATCGACGCCGTTAAATTATGGTTCCATTGCTGCATTAACTGCTGCCAGCAGGGTTTTACGCGGCTTTAATGATAAACTTGCAGAAGAATGTCTTGCCATATCAAAAAAGGTTTGGGAGGATGAACATAGTCATAAACCTGACCTTTTCAGTTTTGGTAATACAACTGGTGGACAATTGCAGGAAGAAGAGTTGAAAGCTGCTGTCGAACTGTTGATTACAACAAAGGATAATAAATATGCCATTCAGGTGCAGGAGTTGTGGAATGAACTTTCTCCTAAATTTGACTCGTATGTTGTAAATTTTGTTCGGTCTATTCCGTATTTGGAAGCCGAATTTGCTGAAAAAGTTAAAGCCAAAGTAATTGAAATGCAAAACAACCGGCGAAGCAATGGCGAACAGAATCCGTTTGGTGTCCCAATTTCGCGGGGAGGCTGGGCCGGCAACGGTAGAATAATCGAAATCGGTATCGCCAATTATTATATGCATAAGTCCTTCCCTGAGATTGTTACTCCGGATTTGACGTTTAAAGCACTTGAATATATTTATGGCTGTCATCCCGGTTCCGATATTTCATTCGTTTCAGGAGTTGGAACCGTTTCCAAAAAGATTGCTTATGGAAATAACCGGGCAGATTATTCTTTCATTGCCGGCGGAATAGTGCCTGGCGTTCTGATCCTTCCTCCTGATTTTCCTGAAAACAAGGAGGATTGGCCTTTCCTGTGGGGAGAAAATGAATATGTAATTAATGTTGGATCAAGCTATATTTTTCTGGTACACGCGGCTTTGGATTTGTTAAATGAAAAATAGTCGTTGAATGCTTTTCATTGTGGTTTTTATAAAAGTAGATTGTGAAAACGGCGGGCAGATTAAACCCTGTCTGCTGTTGTTCCGGAAGGTTGAAAATTTTATTTTTGCTAAATGAATCATCAAGGTTACCAATAGAAATACTAAATTTGTTAAAGCAGTTAATAATCAAAAGATTTTCAGTTTTTCTATTTTAAATTTATTGAAAAAGTCAACCCGAAACAAGTAAGGACCTATTTTTCACCGACACTGAATTTTTTTGGGAAAGAGGGTTAAAGGTTCGCCATATCGTTTGATAAAGAGTCTCCTCTAAAACCAGGCTATCCGGGACCGCCGGTAAGTTATAATCCTGCTTTCGCAAGGAGTTATCGCTTAGGTCAATAGTAGCGAGGCAGGAAATTATATTAGACAGATTATTGTTTTTCAGAACATAAATCATTTTGATACTGAATCACATTTAAATCTTGCTCGTACTATATCCAAAATTATTACTTTTAGCTGTTTTTAAGTTTCTATCGAAATGAACCGATTTCGGGAAGTAATTCTTATCACCTTATTGTGCTCTCTGCGTCTCCTGAGTTTTGGGAATGATCTCTCATTTTCAAGACTTTCGGTCGAAAACGGTTTGTCGAACAACCTGGTAAGAGTGATATATAAAGACTCATACGGATTTATTTGGTTTGGTACATTAGAGGGGCTTGATCGGTACGACGGAGTTGAAATCAAACCTTATTCATCAAAGTTTCCCGAGACAGTCGAGAATGTTTACGCCATTACCGAAGATTATGGGAAACACCTTTGGGTTGGGACTGCAACCGGATTATTCTGCTACGACAGGATGTCCGAAAGCTTCAAAAGAATCAATATTGACAGCACTAATATTACAGTTCAAGCGTTGTCAGTCCTGCCTGACAGCAGCCTTTGCGTCGGTACCACAAACGGTTTGTATCTTGTCAATACAAAAAACCGGTTAGCAGAACATTTTCTTTTTAATGGTCTGCACAACAATAAATCCAGCAATATCACCGGAATATTTCCCGACAAACATGGAAATTGCTGGTTATCGACACTTTCGGGGCTCGTGAGATATTCCGTTAACGAAAAAAAAAGTGATATTTACCAGTTCAGGATAGTACCTGAAGATGCCTGTAACACATTTACCACTATTTGTAATATAGGCAATAAAATATATTTAGGGACAGCCTACATGGGTATTGTCGAATTTGACCTTTCGACTAAAGCTTTTTCTCCGGGAATAAATACTGATAACAAGATCATTTTAACCATTAGCAGTGATAATAAAGAACGACTTTTCGTTGGCACTGATGGCGGAGGTTTAAAAGTGATCAATATCCGGACACGACAAATCGAAAGCATTGAAAATCTGGAGAACACGCCTTCTTCCATCAGTTCGAATTCGATTTATTCTTTCTATCTTGACGAAAATAACCGATTCTGGATTGGCACCTATACTGGCGGGGTCAATTTCAATAAAAGTATAACCGGAAGTTTCAAACTTCATCCGGTTACTTCTAATTATCCTGAGGCTAATAAAAGCATACGCTCTTTCTATTTTGCGCCGGATGGCACTCAATATTTCGGAACACGAAATGGTTTGATCCAAATCAGCAAGAGTGGAGTTGCCAAATTCTTCCAGGCAAACTCAAACGACAAGAACGGATTGAGATCCAACATTATTCTATCGGTTTTCCCTTTTATGGGCGATATTCTGATTGGCACATACGGAGGAGGGGTCAGCCGGTTTTCGGTCACAGAACAGAAGATCAAACCTTTTCTGGAATCAGGAATTTTTTCACAAGGAAATGAATATCGATTCGAAACGGACAAAAACGGGAATCTCTGGATTGCGTCGTTTAACGGTATCTACAGATATTCGCCAACTGACAAAAGGATCATTAATTTTAACAAGCAAAACAGCAGTCTGAAGTGTGATGAGATTTTTGAAATCGCTTTTGATTCAAAAGGGAGGTTGTGGATAGGAACAATGTCAGGCACCTACGTTATGACACTAAAAGGCGACCGCCTTGAAAAGCTTGATTTACCTGCAACCGCTGTGAACAGCTTAAAAAATAATTATATTTACGAAGACCAGGCTGGGAATATTTGGATATGTACCGAAAGGGGTGGCCTGATCATGATCAATCAGGGATTAACAAAAAGCAAAACCTATCGCGACACCGATGGGTTACCCGACAATTCTGTGTGCGCGATTATCGAAAGCAGCACAGGGGAATACTGGATCAGTACATTGAAAGGATTTTGCAAATTCTCGTCGCAATCGCAGAAATTTTGCAAATTCTCATTATCAGATGGCCTGCCGGGCCTCGTTTTCTCGCCTGCAGCCAATTACCTTGCCCCTGACGGAACACTTTACTTTGGCAATGAAAAAGGATTGGTCTATTTTACGCCATCCGAAGCAGCAGAAACGGCGCTGAAATCAAAAATAAGGCTTACAGATTTTTACCTTTTTGGCAAAGCGGTTAAACCAGGACCTGAATCCGCAATAAAACAGTCTATCGAGACGATTGAGGAAATCAGACTGAATGACCGGTCAAACAGTATCGGATTTCGGTTTGTGGCGCTTAATTACATCAATCCGGCTGACAATGGCTATCAATACAAACTGGAAGGATTTGATAAAGAATGGAGGAACAATGGCAGCAACAATACGGCCTTCTACGAAAAACTGAAACCGGGAGATTATATCTTCAAAGTAAGAAACACAAACGAAGCTGATGAAAACTCGCCTAACAACGTTAGCGTTCGAATACTGATTCGTCATTCATTCCTGAGTTCCCCGGTGTTCTTCGGATTTCTTGTTCTGCTTGCGTTGGCTGGTGTTTACATCATCCTTAAATACATCAAAAAACTACAAAAGCAGGGTAAACGGCTCATAGAGATACCTCAAAAATTTGAGAAATATAAAGGTTCAAAAGTCCCCGAAAACCACAGTACATTAATCATTAATGAACTGAAACGTTATATGGAGGAAAAGAAACCGTACCGGAATGCCGAATTGAAATTGGCCGATCTTGCTTCGGAGATTAACTATCCCCTGCACGAAATATCTCAGGTGCTCAACCAGGATCTCGACCAAAGCTTTTCAGACTTTGTCAATAAATACCGCGTTGAAGAGGTGAAAAAACGGATGGAGGATAAGGCGTAGGCGTATGCTAAATTCACCTTTTTTGCAATCGCACAACAATGTGGTTTTAATTCGAAAACCTCTTTCTACCGCATCTTTAAAAATGAGACCGGCAAAACCCCTGCCGATTATCTGAAAGAGATCAAACACACCTAAAAGAGAGAATTTTCCTTTTTACTTTCCGATAATTCTAAAAAATTACTTTTCTTCTTATCACGGGAAGGAAAAATCCTTCAATTTTCAGGATTTTCAGGTGCCAAAATAAAATTGGAACTAACATTTTTTAACACTTCGGTCAAAAGAGTGCTAAAGTGTTAAATTTCATTACTATATAATAAATTTATCCACAGTCCCAATTTATGATTTGGGACTTTTTTTGCATTTAATAACAAACAGGACACACTATTTTAACTTTAATTTTACATTGAGCCGAACGAGTTAAATCACTATGAGAAAAAATTAAAACCAAAAGTCAAATTCACTTTGAAAATACTCAAGCTTAAAATTACTGAATTACATGTTTAACATTTACAATTAACATTTATGAAAAAAAGTCCTAATGAATTCTCTGACGGGAACAGCCAAAAACTGAAAAAGCTGTTTTCAATGATGGGCATGCTTGTGTTAATCATCATGCTAACATTTTTACAAGGCTTTGCACAACAAGGCAAAACGATTAAAGGTGTTGTTACCGACAACAGCGGGACACCGATACCGGGTGCAACCGTCATTGTAAAAGGTACAACCACGGGTACAATTGCCGATACAGACGGTTCCTATACTGTTACGGTACCGACTTCAGGAACAGTGCTGGTTTTTTCATTTATAGGAATGAAAACTATCGAGGTGACCATTGGCAATCAGACTAAAATCAATGTGAAACTCGTAGAGGAGGCTATTGGTCTTGAAGATGTAGTCGTGGTTGGTTATGGTAAACAATCGAAAGCGATGTTGTCCGGGGCAGTGGCTCAGGTGACAGGAGAACAGGTTCTAAAAGGGAAGGCGACGACTAATATTGCGTCGGCTTTGCAAGGTACACTTCCCGGTTTAACCATTACGCGTACTTCTTCACGTCCCGGTAACGAAGGGACAAATATCTCATTACGTGGTGGCATCTCTGTAAACGCTGTAGATCCGATGATAGTGATTGATGGTATTGCAGCTTATACCTGGGAACTTTCTCAGATCAATCCAAGCGATATTGAATCGGTCTCAGTTTTGAAAGATGCAGAAGCATCAATTTATGGTACACGTGCCGCCGGTGGTGTTATCCTCATTACGACCAAACGCGGTAAAGATGGAAAAGTCCAGGTTAAATATTCAGGTAGTTCTCACCTTAACTATATTGGGAATCGTTTCCCCGTAGCTTCAGGACAACAATGGGCACAAATGAGCATTGAAGCTAATACAAATGACGCAGTTGCTACGGGTTCAACTAATAATTACTGGCTGTTTACTGAAGCTGTTTATAAGAAACTCGCAAATAACGAAGCAGTATGGAGAGAAGATTTAAAGCTATATATGGATCCTACAGTTAATCAATTTGATGCTGTTTATGGAAGTACGTGGGGACAGGATCATAATTTCTCTGTTTCGGGTGGTAGCGACAAAATAAAAGTGATGACCTCTTTGGGTTATGCAAAAGATCGTTCGTTGATTAAAGTCGCGCTGGATGGTACTGAAAAATATACTTTTCGTACCAATGTAGATTATACTGTGAATCCATGGGTAAAAGCAGAAGTCAATGTATCCTACGACAAACGTCTTGTAAGCACACCAACTGATGGTGTTGGTTACGGTGTCCAGGATATGTTTATTTTTCCAATGTATAATCCGAAGGGGCAATTCTACGATGCGTTTGGAACGAACAACATCCTTTCCAAATTAATCGAAGGGGGTCGAACGAATAATACAGAGAGTATCTTCCGTCTGGGAGGCAAGGTGACATTTGACATGGGATTTTTTAAACCGTTGCAAGGTTTGACCTTCAGTGCCAATGCCAATGTAAAGGAGCGTAAAGGTTGGAAAGTCGTACGCAACGGTACTGAAACCATGTACGATTGGGCCGGTGAAACAGGAAAGGTCAACAATATTTTCTTTCAAACTGCTTTAAGCAATCGCGGTGTGGCCGATACTTATTCAAATAACCTTTACACGACTTACGGTACCTTTGCAAATTATGATAAAACGATTCAAAACCACCACCTTGCATTAATGGCCGGTATGACCGCTGAAAAGGAAGTATTCAATGATTTATACGGGAAACGCACCTATATGCTTGATGACAAATTAAATGCCATCAATACAGGTGATGCCACCTACGACGACAACTCTGGTAATGCTTATACTTGGGGGCTTGTGTCGTATATTGGCAGTTTAAACTACGATTTCAAGAAAACATACTTATTGAAAGCAACTTACCGTCGCGATGGTTCATCTAAACTGGCTCCTGAGAATCGCTGGGCAGATTTCATAGGTGCATCAGCCGGTATTCGCCTTTCGGAATTTGATATCATTAAGAACCTCAATATTTTCAACAATTTGAAAGTCCGCGCTTCTTATGGTGAAATGGGTTCTCTTTCAGGTATTGGCAACTATGATTACATTTCGGGCATTACATTGGGAACCACTGTTTTTGGAACAACTCCTGCACAGGTTTCGACGGCTTATGTTTCGGCTATGACCAGCCGCAACCGGACCTGGGAACGCGTTGCATCGACCAACTTTGGAGTTGATTTTACAGTTTTGAAGAACCGTTTGAGCGGCACATTCGAATACTATGTCCGCCAAAATAAAGGGATGTTAATTAATGTCACTTATCCTTCTGTTCTGGGAGCTACGGCACCACAAACCAATGATGGAAACTTTACGGCAAAAGGTTTTGATCTTACCTTACAGTGGAAAGATAAAATTGGGAAAGATTTTAACTATAATGTTGGCCTGATTTTGTATGATTCCCGTACAGAAGTTACCCATTACCCGGGTAAAGTTTCAATTGGCGTTGGTACAAACAGTATCGTTGAAGGCAAACCAATCAATGCACTTTATGTGTACAGAACTGACGGATATCTTCAGACTGAAGCTGATGTAAATGATTATTACTCAAAAGTCAGTGGAACAGGATCTCTGATTCCTTTAAAGACCAGTATCGACCGCCTCACTCCGGGTTGTGTAAAGAAGCTTGATCTGCGCGGTCCTAAAGATGCGAACGGTAATTATACGGCTGCCGACGGTGCTATTACTACGGCTGACTTAGATTATTATGGTGATGCCAATCAACACTACAACTTTGGGATCAATCTGGGCGCTTCCTTTAAAAGCTTCGATTTCAGCGCTTTCTTCCAGGGTGTAGGTCAGCAGTACGTTGTTCGAACAGGCACATTGTCGGGTCCCTTCCGTGTAGGTTACCAAAACCAAAACAGTGTATTCCTGGGTAATACCTGGAATCCTCAAAACACCAATGCAAAATATCCTGTAATATCACGTAACACTCCACGTGTCAACTGGAACTACGCATGGACCAACGACATAAATGTGACGAGTGTTTCCTATATGAGATGTAAATCACTTGTACTGGGTTATACCTTGCCAAAGTTGCTTGTTTCGAAGGCCGGTTTAGGAAATGTCCGTTTCTGGGTATCCGGGGATAACCTATTCGAATTTGATAACGTGAAAGACGGCTTCGATCCGGAAAGTCAGATTGCAGCTGGTCAGGGTCAGGTAGATGTTTATGCTCGCACGGTATCACTTGGTATTGATTTGACCTTTTAATTTTATTAATTCGAAACTCTAAAAAAATGAAATTTAAAAATTTAATATTAGGAATTGCAGCTTTGGGCAGTGTACTGACCAGTTGTGAGAAAGCTTTCCTTGACCAGCAGCCACAGGCTGTTCTGAGTGAAGCAATTTATTACAGTAATCTCAGCCAATTTCAGGCAGGAGCCAACGACCTTCACACAAACGTTTACGGGTGGCAGGTAAATTCAGGTGGGGCAAGCGGAAACAATACTTACCAAATTCTGTTTGATTACGGTTCAGATATTAATTCTCTGTCAAATGCTGAAGGTAGCGGTAATAATGTTACAGGTACTTCAGATGTCTATTGGGATCAGGCCTATTCATGGCTCCGGAAAGTCAATGTTTTACTCTCAAAAGTCAAAACCTACGCTAATAAAGATGAAATTGCCGGTCCAACTGGTCAGGCGTATTTCTTCAGGGCATGGCACCACTTTTTCCTGCTCAAACGATTTGGAGGCGTACCAATCGCGAATAACGTGACTCAGACAACCTCAGATATAGTATGGGGTCCGAGAGCTTCGCGCTATCAGGTAATGGCTCAGATTGTCAATGATCTTGACAGTGCCGTTCTTCTGCTCAATAAGGCTGGTGTTACTAAAGTTTCAACCGCAAATAATGGTTCAGTAACGCTTGAAGCAGCTAAGGCGTTCAAAGCTCGTGTCTGCCTGTATGAAGGCACATGGGAAAAATATGTGAAGAATACCACGGATGGCGACGGAACATCAACAGGTGCAGGAGTAGCCGGTTATAGTGCTACTAAATTTACTGATTACCTGACGATGGCAAAATCGTTGTCAAAAGAGATTATTGATGGTGCACAATTTTCACTGTGGAATGGCGTTGATGCGGTTACTTCAACTGCTGTGGCAAATAAAGCGATGTATGCGCATACGAGTTATTTTTATCTGTTCAACCTCGAAGATGCGCAATCCAATCCGAATGGTCTGAATAAGTCATCAAACAATGAGGCGATTTTCCGCAGCGTCTTTGATTTTACTAACCGTAAAGGGGGAATGAACCTTACGCAAACAGTTCCGGCAGGTGTGACACGTAAATTGATGGATATGTACCTTTGTACTGATGGACTTCCCGTTCAGTATTCGCCATTATTCAAAGGATATGGTACAATGACTTCAGAATTTGATAATCGTGATTACCGCTTAACAGGACTTGTTTATAAACCGATGGCATGGTACTGGGGATATAACAAATACAAAACAGGCTCCCAATATGGCATTGATATTACTACACTAGCTTCTGCAACTTACCAGTCTATTCCCAATCTGACAGGCCAAGGTGGTTATGGTAGCAGAAAGTTTATTACAGAAAGTAGTTTACGAACCGAATATGAAGAATCAGCCGATTATTTGCAAATACGTTTAGCCGAAATTTACCTGATTTATGCCGAAGCAACCTGCGAATTAGGAGGTGGTGATATCTCTGATGCCGATCTGAATTTATCCCTAAATAAAGTTCGCGCTCGTGCAGGAGTTGCACCTTTAACCCATGCGCTGATTGCACCATTTCCAGCTTTAACTTTGTTGGGAGAAATCCGTCGTGAACGTGCTTTAGAGTTACATGGTGAAGGCCATCGTCTTTCTGACCTTTGTCGATGGGGTATAGCTGAAGCCGAAATGAAAGGGAAGCCTATCTGTGGTGTATACCTTACCTATAACGGGGTTAATACAGAATTTTCAACAGCTTTAAACCCAAATACTACTAAACCAGTTGTATTACCAGGGACTTATGGTACGACTAAAATTACTCAGTCTGATATTCAGGTATCTACGTACGCGGGTATCGCACCCACAAAGGCTGGGGCTACTATTTCAGAAATAGCAACCAACCGGAATTATGCGCTTAAGAATTATTTGCAACCAATTCCCACAGCTCAGATTGATTTGAATCCAAAGTTGAAACAGAATCCAAGCTGGTAATATTTGTTTGTTCTGATTTTAATTGAATAATATTGTTCTATGCAGCCTACAGCCAATCTCAATTGGTTGCTGTAGGCTGCTTTTTTCCGCTGACTTTTCGAAGATGACACTGAGAAAAGGCCTCTAATCTCGCTGGTATAATAATAGTTGCACCAAATTTACCCACAATGAACCGATTTATCTACACTGCCTTTTTAATGATCGTTTTTGGGATGATTTTTTTTCAAAGCAATGCAAAAGAGAATTCTGCCCCGACAGTCAACTATGAGATAAAATCCCCTGACGGGAATTATGTGGTGACATTATCGACCATACCAGATGAGAACAATTCATTACAATTGTTCTATCATGTCAGTTACCTGGGCAAAGCGGTTGTGGAAAAATCGGAGTTGGACATTGTGCTCGATAACCATATTTCGGAGCTGGCCATGGCAATCAAACCAGATGCGGATTACCACTTTGTCGGAAACATGGATTTTATTTCCCGCAAAGATACTTCGGTTAATACTTCATGGAACAACACATTTGGTGAACGTAGCACTGTGACAGATCATTACAACCAATCGTCGTTATTGTTCGAAAAACGGGACAAGAAAGGGTATCAGCTGCAGATTGAGATAAGAGCTTACAATGAAGGTGTAGCTTTTCGGTATCATTTTCCATTGAATCCCAAAGGATTGTATTACCAGATTGTCAAAGAAAACAGCGAGTTTGTACTGCCTTCAGGAACCAAAGCATGGTACCACAGATGGGCACAGGCGCCTTATGAATTGCTTCCGCCCGAAAACTGGACCGATGAGTCGGAACGCCCGCTCACCTGCGAGTTGTCCAATGGATTGTTTGTTACATTGGCCGAAGCGCAAATGGTGGATTATGCCCGAACAAAATTCAAGGTAAAACCAGATCAACCCGGAACTTTGGTTACTTCGCTCTGGACTCCCGTTGATGCGATTACCCCTTTCGATACGCCATGGCGCGTAATAATGGCCGCCGAAAATCCCGGACAACTTCTTGAGCACAACGACATTTTGCTGAACCTCAACAAACCCGGCGATATTTCCAATACCAGTTGGATTAAACCAGGAAAAATCATGCGCGAAATTGCGCAGACCAACGAAAACTCAAAAGCCTGCATCGACTTTGCTGCCGAAAATGGCTTACAATACATCCTATACGATTGGAAATGGTATGGTCCGGCGTTCGATTTTAATTCTGACGCATCAAAAGTAGCCATCAACCTCGACCTGCAAAAGTGGATAGCTTACGGCAAGGAACATGGCGTAGGTATTTGGCTCTATGTGAATCAGCAAGCTCTGCTGAAACAAATGCGCGAAATTTTCCCGATCTATAAAAAATGGGGAATTGCCGGTGTAAAATTCGGTTTTGTTGAGGTCGGTTCGCAACGTTGGACTACATGGTTACACGAAGCCATTCAATTGGCAGCCGATAATGGACTTATGGTGAATATTCACGATGAATTCCGTACTACGGGTGAAAACCGTACGTGGCCCAATATTCTCACCGTCGAAGGTATCCGGGGTAACGAAGAATTTCCATCTGCAATACACAATACGATTTTACCATTCACTCGATATATTTCCGGACCAGGCGATTACACCATTTGTTACATGGATAAACGACTGAAAACCACACATGCCCATCAGCTGGCTCTTGGAGTAGTTTATTTCAGTCCGCTGCAAACCCTGTACTGGTACGATAAGCCAGAGATGCTGGCAGGTATTTCTGAAACCGAATTCTTTAAAAACTTGCCTACCGTCTGGGACGAAACAAAAGTTCTTTCCGGAGAAATCGGAAAATATGTCGCAATTGCCCGTCGCAATGGAAAACAATGGTTTGTAGGGGTGATCACTAACAACAATGCCCGAAAAATACCATTATCGTTTGATTTTCTTCCGGAAGGAAAAAAATACCGGGCGCATTTCTATTCCGATGACCCGAAAATGCCGACTCCTACACAAGTAAGTATTGAAGTTAAAACAATTACCAGCAAGTCGGTTTTACCAACCGAATTGTCACCATCTGGTGGTATGGCAATCTGGTTAGAATCAGCAGACTAGTATAATATATGGATTTAGCGATTAGGTGATTAGTTAGTAAGTAGAGTAGTTAAGTAGGGTTTGAATGGATTCCGTCTGTAATGGACGGAATCCTTCATCAGAAAGTTGAAAAAGTAAAAAATATTGATTTTAAAGAATAAACACATGAAGTTTTTGAATTTATCGGCAATTGGTTTGATGATGCTGATCTTAGTTGTTTCGTGCAAATCGGAGAAAAAAACAGTTGAAGCATTTAATACAAAAAAGATGCTGGAATATTGTGTGGCGAAAACAAAGAAATCCATGAATAGCTTGTCAGAAGCCGACAGCTTGCCGCGCAATATTTGTCTTGGTATGCTTACGAAGCTTCAGAAGATTCCTCAATTTTGACTAATGCCAGAAAATTTACGGAACCATTGCATGGAGTTCTTTCTGTACCTGTTGATAACCACGATCTGGGTTTTATGCTTAATTGCAGTTTTGGAAATGGTTTTCGCCTGACTCATGATACTGCATATCACAAATTTCTGCTAATAGCCGCCGATTCGCTGGCTACCTTGTACAATCCAAAAGTTGGAACAATGCTTTCGTGGCCGGCAATGCGCAAAAAAATGAATTGGCCTCACAACACGATAATAGACAACCTGATCAACCTCGAACTGCTGTTTTGGGCATCGAAAAACGGAGGAGATCAACGTTTTTACGATATGGCTGTCAAACATGCCGAAACCTGTTTGCACACACTCATTCGTCCAGATTATACCACTTTTCACGTGGCTGTTTTCGACACCATTGACGGTCATTTTATCAAAGGGGTAACCCATCAGGGATATTCCGACAGTTCGATGTGGGCACGTGGACAAGCGTGGGGAATTTACGGATACTCATTATGTTTCCGCGAAACCGGCAAACCCGAATTTCTGGAAACGGCACAAAAACTGGCCAATGTATTTCTCGAACGTTTGCCCGAAGACGGTATGCCGTACTGGGATTTTGATGACCCGGCCATACCGGATGCCCCCAAAGATGCTTCAGCCGCTGCAGTCGCAGCTTCAGGATTATTGGAACTTTCAGGAATGGTAAAAGATGAGGCTGCCAAAGCAAAATATAAAAATGCGGCCATCGCTTTGCTGTCGAAACTTTCAACTCCTGAATATTTAAGCGGTGACACAAATCAGGCATTTCTATTACACTCGACTGGTCATAAACCCAATGGAACTGAAATCGACGCCTCTATCAATTATGCCGATTATTACTATCTTGAGGCCTTATTACGATTAAAAAAAATGGGGAATTAAACTACAATCTGTCAGGAATTTATGAAAACACTGAGAATAATAAGTTCCTTACTGATGTCCATCCTTTTGTGGACAGCCTGCCATCAATCGCCGAAAAAACCGGCAAAGGTCAGCTACGACTTTTCTGAAGTGGACAAGAAAGTTCAGGACTGGGTAGATGCTGGTTTTTACAGCGGAGCAGGATTGATTGTAGTGAAAAACAATGAGATCGTCTTTGAAAAAATCTTCGGCAACTATACACAAGATACAGTGGTTTACATTGCTTCAGCCGGAAAATGGCTGGCGGCAGCTACCATTGCTGCAGTTGTTGATGAAGGGAAACTCTCCTGGGATGATCCTGTAAATAAATGGTTGCCCGAATTTACAGATGTGAAAGGCAAAGCGACTTTACGGCAGTTGCTTTCGCATATCTCGGGCTACCCCGATTACCAGCCAAAGGAAGCGCATCGCGACGATTACCAAACATTGAAAGAATCAGTTGCGCATATTGTCAGACTTCCCGCTGACACAATTCCTGGTGCGGTATTTCACTACGGCGGCTTGGCCATGCAGGTCGCCGGACGAATAACAGAACTGGCCACCGATAAAGATTGGGAGACCCTGTTTCAGGAAAAAATAGCTCAACCACTTGGTATGAAAAACACCCATTTTACCCCGGTTCATCAGGGCGGAGGGCACAGCCCCATGCTCGGAGGCGGTGCAAGAACCGTTTTGCATGACTATGCTGCCTTTCTGAACATGATCAGCAACAACGGCCTCTTCAAAGGCAAGCAAATTCTATCTGAAAAAGCCATTATTGAAATGCAGACCGATCAGGTTGGCATCGCAAAAGTGGCTAAAAATGAATTTGTTGAACATGCCAGAGCAGCCAAACACCACGGCATTTATGGTCTCGGCGAATGGCGCGAAGAACTGGATTCAGCCGGGAAAGCGGTTTTGATCAGTAGTCCGGGTTGGGCAGGTGCCTATCCATGGATCGACAACACAACCAATACCTACGGGTTTTTCATTACACACGTGAATGTATCGAAAGCGAATAAGGATGGTTTTTTATCATTTTATAGTAGTCCGGTTTTGCCAATGATGGTGCGTGATGTTTGCAAAAAAGCAGCATTTCCGGGCAGTCTTAAAACCGGATTTACCAATTCAGATAAGGAAATACATTGGTCAAATTAAAATTAAACCCACATGTTTCAATTGAACCAAATGATAAAGAAATTAGCGATTCTGGTATTTGGAATCTTTTTCCTGAATATCACGAATGCTCAGCAAAAAGTAACTGTTGACGCTAACGCCAAAGGCCAGAAATTTGAGCACTTCTGGAGCAAATGTGTGGGTGCAGGTCGCGCGAATGAGGGATTACGTGCCGGTTGGCTTGAACAATTGAAACAGATTCAGCAAAATTGTGGTTTTCAGTATGTTCGCTTTCATGGACTTTTTCACGACGATATGTTCCCGGTGTTTGAGAAAAACGAAAAAATCACCTGTAACTGGCAGTACATCGACGAACTGTTTGACCGGATGCTTGACCTGAAAACCAAACCATTTGTTGAACTTGGGTTTTTTCCGAAGGTTATTGCATCTCAAAATTCGAAAACCCAGTTCTGGTGGAAGGCCAGCATCACACCTGATGAAAACAGCTTTGGCAAATGGCAGAATCTTGTAAAAGCATTTGCGCAGCATTGCGTTGATCGCTATGGAATTGATGAGGTACTGACCTGGTATTTTGAAGTTTGGAATGAGCCAGACCTGAATCCCGGGTTCTGGGATTCGGGACGCTCCGATTATTTTAGACTCTATAAAATTTCTGTTGAAGCCGTAAAATCGGTAGATAAACGACTGAAAGTTGGTGGCCCGTCAACAAGTAATTTTACTGCTGATAACCGTTTTGATGCGGATATACAAACTGCTCCGAGTAAGTCAATGTGGACAAAAGAAAATGTCAATAATATTGAATGGCAGGGAGTTTGGATCAAAGATTTTCTGGCTTATTGTGAAAAGGAAAAACTACCGGTTGACTTTATTTCATGTCACCCATATCCAACTGATTATGCATTGAATCCGGAAACCAGTCGTTACGAAGGATTAACCCGCTACGTGCAATCAACTTTCGACGATATGAACTGGATGAAAAAAGTGCTGGCCAAAAGTGCTTTTCCGAATGCTGAAATCCACTATACCGAATGGAGCACCAGTCCAAATTCTCGAGATCCTCAACATGATTTTTTACCACCCGCAGCATACATTGTTAAAGTTAATCTTGATTGTATCGGATTAGCCAATTCTCTTTCATACTGGACATTTACTGATATTTTTGAAGAAAAGGGAGGTGCAGAAAGCATCTTTCATGGCGGATTTGGGATGATCAATTATCAGGGAATCGTAAAACCAACTTACCATGCTTACCGGATGCTGAATGAATTGGGTGATGAAAAACTATTTGCCTGCGAGTCGGTTTTTGTTAGCCGTAATTCAGGTTCAGGAAAAATAGTAATTCTCGCTTACAATTATCCTGAAGAATATAAAAATGCCGTTCCTTCGGGTAGCAGTAAAAGGGAAAACGGCTCGTCCAAAAAAATCGATCTGAACGTTTCAAACCTCAAACCCGGAACACAATTTAAGCTCGAAATCCTTGATAAAGATAATGGAAACGTTCACAATTACTGGCAATCAATAGGAAGTCCCGAACCGCCGACGCGCGAACAGACAGCCTTACTAAAAAAAGTTGCCAACGACCTGAAAACGGAAATTATCACAGTTGGGAAGGACGGAATCCTTCACGTGGATCGCGAATTGACTCCCTGGAGTTTGGTGCTGATAAAATAGATAAATTAATGCAACTTACTCATCCGATGACTCAAAGTCATCGGATGAGTTTTCGATAGAAGACAATAAACTACCCCATGAAACGACGCACCTTTTTTAAAAATATCACCATTGGAGCAGCCGGAATTATGCTGGTTCCTTCCTTTGTAAGCGGTGTGTGTCAGGCCGATTCATCCGATGACTTGAAGTCATCGGATGAATTTTGGGATCAGATAAAAAGTTCGTTCGTGAATCCACCCGATTCATCAAAACCATGGGTGTTTTGGATGTGGATGAACGGCAATATTACCAAAGAAGGGATCACGCTTGATCTGGAAGCGATGAAACGCATGGGGATCGGAGGGGCAATTTGTTTCAACAGTGCGGTAGGAATTCCTCGTGGGCCGGTCGATTATGCCGGTGAAGCATGGATGAATTCAACCGAACATGCTGTAAAGGAAGCTGCACATCTCGGACTACAAATCAGCCTGCACAATTCGCCGGGTTATTCCGGATCAGGTGGACCATGGGTTACTCCTGAAATGAGTATGCAGCAATTAGTTTGGACCGAAACACAAGTAAAAAATCAACTAAATATTGCAATCCAACTTCCTCAACCTTTTGCACGAATGGGTTATTACCGCGATGCTTTTGTGTTGGCCTATCCTTCGCTTTCGGTTGAAAATGGGCTGATGCACGAAAAATTGACACGTTTTGTCGCAAATGAAAAGGAGATTGAAAATGATATCTTGTTTGACGGAAATTCAGAAACTAAAATCAGGCTGGAGTCTTCACCGGGTCAATCATCCACCTTACTGATGGAATTTACAGAGCCATTCGAAGCCCGATCCATTGCTATCACCAGAAAGCCAGAAATACCGCGCGATTTGTTCGATGGCCCCCGCGACCACCCGCCGCGTTTCGATCTGGAAATTTCGGAAAACGGGATAGACTTTGTGAAAATTGCTTCATTTAATTGTCCTGAGTTGCGTCAGATGGCCACACCGGCCATGCAAAATTTTAAGGCAGTAAAATCTAAGTATTATCGTTTGGTGACTGCTGATCCAACCTGGATCTCGGGTGTTGAGCTGCATTCTGCCCCCCGTTTGGCAGGATGGCCGGGCAAAACGAGCTGCACAAAAGGCAATTATGGCGGCAACGAATCCGATCTGAATGATGAACTGCTGATCAAACTGGATTCCGTGGTTGATTTGACTTCTTTCATGGACAAAAATGGAATGCTAAAATGTGAAGCACCATCAGCAGGCAACTGGACAATTATCCGCATTGGTCACACCACAACGGGCGAAGAACCTGCTGCTCATCCCGATGCCGGAAAAGGTCTGGAAATAGACAAGTTCAGGAAAGAAACTCTGGATTTTTACTTCGGGAAGTTCTCGATGCCGGTTGTCAATCGGTTGCAGAAATACAAAGGCAAAAGTTTTGTTGGTTTTACTACTGACAGCTGGGAGGCCGGAAAGCAAAACTGGACGATCAATTTTCCTCAGGAATTTGAACAAAGGAGAAACTATAAACTGACGCCGTGGCTACTGGCCATGACCGGAAGAATTATTGGAAGCGTCGATGAAACAGAACGTTTCCTCTGGGATGCCCGGAAAACTCAGGCCGAATTGTTATCGGGAAACTATTACGGACATTGGAAAGAATGGTGCCATCAGCAAGGATTACAATACCATGCAGAACCTTACGGCGACGGCAATCTGGATAGTCTTGAAATCGGACAGTATCTTGATGTTCCGATGGCTGAATTCTGGACCCGATACATTTATGGCAGTGATACTTATTCAAAGCAAGCCGTTTCGCAGGCACATGTTTACGGAAAACCTGTTGTTGCTGCCGAAGCTTTTACCGGAATGCCTGCCACTTCAAAGTGGACCGATTATCCGTATTCACTTAAGGCCGAAGGCGATTGGTTTTATACACTTGGAATTAACCGGTTGGTGTTTCATACATTTGTACATCAACCCTATACAACAGGTTTTCCAGGAATGACCATGGGGCCGTTCGGAACCCATTTTGACCGGAATAATACCTGGACCGAACAGGCATCCGGTTGGATGGATTACCTGAGACGCGCTCAATACCTGTTGCAGCAAGGATTGTCTGTTGCAGATGTCTGTTACTTCAAAGGGGATGAACCTGAATCAGGGGTGCCGGATATTTACCCGATGATGCCCGATGGGATTGTGGGCGATGTGATTGGTCCCGATGCGCTTTTTAACCGCTTTTCAATTCAGGACGGGAAAATTATTTTGCCTGATGGCATGAGCTATCGTTTGTGTGTACTTGCAAATGTTCAGGCTATTTTGCCTGTAACATTGAAACGACTGAAAGAACTGGTGGATCAGGGCATGACTCTGGTTGTCAGCAACAAGCCGGAAAAGTCATTTGGACTTTCAGAAAGCGATGCTAAAGTCAAAAAACTAACTGATCAGCTTTATGGTAACCTTAACGGAACAAACACCAGGCAGGTTCAGATTGGCAAAGGAAAAGTTTTCTGGGGAACTCCGCTGGGAGAAGTTTTAAAGCAAATATCGGTTACACCTGACTTTTTGTTTTCTGCTGAATTGATGGTCGTATCCAAATACCGCTGGAATTGTCTCCTGCCGGTTCAGCTTTTGTCATCTTCAGGAACAAAGCAGAAAATGGATTTTTGCAGCAAGTTTCGAAAGATGGCATAATACTATTTGACAATCAGATTTTTAATAAACCTGTAGCAGCCAAATTTGCCGACGTTCAAAATAACTTCAGTATTTCGCTCTGGGCCAAACCCGACACCTTCGCACATGGCGGACGGAGCATGTTGTTCCATACATCGGAAGGCGAGTCTGTTTATGGTTCAGGACATGCTGTTTGTGGTCTTGGTGCCGGACAAAATGGAGTTTTCGTATATGAAAATAGCCGTGGGCGGTCGCGGAATGTGCTGACTTTTGACGGTCCGATCCAGGGTTGGACACACCTGGCTCTGGTTTATCAACAGGGTGCTCCTGTATTGTTTGCCAACGGTAAAAAAGTAACTGAGGGCAAAACTTCAGCAAATATTGTTCATCCCGGTTTGGAAACACTCGTGTCGAATGATCAGTTTAACAGCTATTTCGAAGGAAATTTTTCTAAACCCGAATTGCACAGGCAAGTTCTAACGGCGGAAGAAGTGATAGATTTGTATCAAAAAGGCCTGCCGCCACTTAATCTGTTGTCCCCGGTTAAACTCAATATCAATAAAGGCCGAAAGTTAACGGCTTGTTTCCTTCAAAATGGCATCTACGAATTCCTGAAGACTTCCAGAGAAAAACAGAAAATTCAGATTCAAAACTGTGCAGAAAAAATTCAGGATAGTATGTGGAAGGTAAGATTCCCAAAAGGAAGCGCTGCACCAGAACAAATTGAATTGCCTAAATTGGTTTCCTTGATTAAACATGATAACTTTGATGTCCGGCACTTTTCTGGAACCTGCAACTATCAGAAAAAGATAACGCTGGCAGCAGCCGACTTCACGAAAGGGAGAAAATTTCTGCTCGATTTAGGACGTGTGGAAGTGATTGCAAAAGTGATTGTTAATGGCAAAAGTGCAGGATTTTTCTGGAAAGAACCATTTGTTGCCGATGTCACGAAACTGGTCAGACAAGGCGAAAATGATATTCAGGTAGAAGTGACCAATTTATGGCCAAACCGCCTGATTGGTGATGAACATCTGCCGGTTGAGAATGAATACAGCAAAGACCGGTTTATCTTGAAACTGCCAGAATGGTATGTGAACAATCAACCCAAAACGGGTAAGCGGATTTCGTTTGCCGTGTGGCACAACCTCGAAAAGACCGATCCACTGTTGGAATCCGGTTTATTGGGACCAGTGAAATTGATTTTAGGGGAAGAAAGAACATTGTAGGGACTTAGACCCTCAAGGTTTTTAAAACCCTGAGGGTCTTAAAGATAAAATAAAATGAAACTAAAGACCAAATTGTCAAGTCTGATATTCTTCGGAATTATATTATCAGCATCAGCCTTTGCTCAATCGCATTACCCAGGGCAGCATTCGGATAAATTAAAGATCAAAGAAACCGCTCCAATGAAAGCGTATGCTTTTGATTTGCAGGATGTGAAGCTACTCGATTCCCGGTTCAAAGAAAATATGGAACGTGAAAGTGCCTGGATTCTTTCCATCGATGTCAACAGTTTGTTGCATAGTTTTCGTACAAATGTCGGCCTTTCTTCCGGATTAGAAGGCGGTTACGACACGATTAAAAAACTGGCAGGCTGGGAATCACTCGATTGCGAATTACGCGGACATACTACCGGCCATATTCTTTCGGGACTGGCACTCTTGTATGCATCCACCGGAAATGAAACCTATAAAGTGAAGTCCGACAGCATCGTGAAAGGATTGGCCGAGGTTCAGAAGTCACTTAATCAAAATAGTTACTTAAGCGCTTTCCCTCAAAATCTGATCGACCGGAACATTGCTGGTAAGCCAGTCTGGGCTCCCTGGTACACATTGCATAAAATTTATTCCGGTCTGATAGATCAATACCTGTATTGCAACAACCGACAGGCGCTGGAAGTCGTCGAAAAAATGGCGATGTGGGCCCATCAAAAACTGGCTACAGTCACTCCTGAACAACGGAAGGTGATGATCCGTAATGAGTTTGGCGGAGTAAATGATTCGTTTTACACTTTGTACGAAATCACTGGTAAACCTGAATACAAATCGCTGGCTGAATTCTTCTACCACGAGGAAACACTCGATCCACTGATGAAGCAGGAGGACAACCTTAAAGGTAAACATGCAAATACCTACATTCCTAAATTGATCGGTCTTGCCAGGGCTTATGAGATTGGTGAGCCTGAAAAGAATAAAACAATAGCCGATTTTTTCTGGAATACGGTCATTGACCACCATTCATTTTGCACCGGAAGCAACAGTGACAGAGAATCGTTTTTCGAGCCTGACCATCAGTCGGCTCACCTGACCGGACTGACCGGTGAATCGTGTAATGTTTATAATATGCTGAAACTTACCCGTCATCTCTTTTGTCTTAAAGGCGATGAAAAATATGCAGATTATTACGAGAAAGCGCTTTACAACCATATTTTGGGACAACAAGATCCGGCCACTGGCATGATTGCCTATTTTCTTCCAATGCTTCCGGGAGGACACAAAGTTTACAGCACACGCGACAGTTCATTCTGGTGCTGTGTGGGAACCGGTTTCGAGAATCAGGCCAAATATGGGGAAGCTATTTACTACCATAACGATAAAGGATTGTTTGTCAATTTGTTTATTGCTTCGGAACTCACATGGAAATCTAAAGGTTTAAAAGTCCGCCAGGAAACCAAATTCCCCGCAGAGGAAACTACGCGACTGACTTTTGAGATCCAAAATCCGGTTGGTATGCCACTCTATTTTCGTTACCCTTCCTGGGCAACTTCGGGCTCAATCGTAAAAATCAATGGCAAAACATTGAAGGTGAAACAAAATCCGGGCAGCTACATTACAATTGATCGTATATGGAAAAACGGTGATAAACTGGAGGTAACATTTCCAATGAAACTTCAATTAAGCACAACTCCCGATAATCCGGATGTAGTCTCGGTTTCGTATGGACCGATTGTACTTGCTGCCAAAATGGGAACTGCCGGGATGCAAAAGCCGGCTCCCTATTCCAATCCAAAGCTTCACAACGACTATTATACCTACGATTATCATGTTCCGGCAACCCTTTCAAATGTGCTGAATGTGAAGGGAAAACCTGTAACCGAATGGTTAAAACCGGTTGAGAGATATCCGCTGACCTTCAAAACATTTAATATTGCTGAAGGTATAGAATTTACTTTCGTGCCATTGTTCGACCTGCACCGCGAACGGTATATTGTTTACTGGAAATTGAAATAAACGATTTACTCATCTGATAATTCCAAGTCATCGGATGAGTAGTCATCAAAAAATAATTAACATGAAGCAGCTAATTTGGTTAATCCTGATCTTTATTTCCCCGGTGCTCCAGGCACAGGAACTTGTTACTTATGATGCTCCCGGAGGCATGAAATACACGGCTCATAACGATGACTTTACGGTAAAAGTGCGGCAACCGGGTGGCGAGTGGATGGATTTGTTCGAGTACAATGTTCAGGTCGATATGGATAATGTGCAAAATGCCTCGATGGTTTCGTTCGATTTCTCCGGAAAGGTTGAAGTTTCGGTCAGGAAAAACAATGGAACTGTGAACGATGTAAAAATCCGACCTTTGTCATATCAAATTCCTTCGGAAATAAGTGAAAATGTGATCACGTTTTCGCTCAATCAGCCACGCAAAATCTCTCTCGAAGTAAATGGTGACAAACTTCACAATCTGCATTTGTTTGCCAATCCGATTCTTAGCGACAAACCCGATCCGAAAGATCCAAACGTAATTTACTTCGGTCCGGGAATTCATCAGCCAGGCGATCTGCCTGGCGATACCTTTCTTATTCCATCCGGGAAAACAGTGTACATTGATGGTGCGGCAGTTATAAAAGCTAAATTGGTGGTTGACCGTGCTCATGATGTAAAAATAATCGGTCATGGAATAGTTTTTCAGTCTCAGCGAGGTGTTGAAATCCGACATTCACAAAATGTGACGATTGATGGACCGATTTTTATCAATCCCAGTCATTACACGGTTTATGGCGGACAAACGACTGGGTTAACCGTTCGCAACATCAAATCTTTTAGCTGCAAAGGGTGGAGCGATGGCATCGACCTGATGTCGTGTTCCGATGTGCTGATCGATGATGTTTTTATGCGCAATTCCGACGATTGCATCGCCATTTACGGCCATCGCTGGGACTTTTACGGCAGTTCCAGGAACTATCAGATCAAAAATTCAACCCTCTGGGCCGACATTGCCCATCCGACAAACATCGGACTACACGGTAACGCCGAGGCAGGTGGCGATACAATTGAAAACGTCACCTTCAGCAATATCGACATTCTGGAACACGACGAAGACGACCGCAATTACCAGGGATGTATGGCCATCAGTGCCAGCGACAATAATTTGGTACGGAACATCACTTACGAAAACATCCGCGTTGAAGATTTTCAGGAAGGTCAACTGTTCAATTTCAGGGTTTATTTCAACGAAAAATACAGCGGTGCTCCGGGCAGGAGTGTTCACAACATTCAGCTGAAAAATATTCAGTACAACGGAAATTCGGCCAATTCTTCTGTGATTAGTGGATATAATAAAGATCGTTCGGTGGATGGAGTTCGGATCGAGGGTCTAAAAATAAATGGGAAAGCAGTACTTAATGCTAAAGATGGAGATATCTGGATTGGCGAATTTGCCAATGAAATAAAATTTAAATAGATGATTTTAAGAGTGAAAATTGCTCATTGTAGATTGATGACCTGGATGGTATTTATGGTCTGTCTGATGTTGTCAACTTTTACCCAGGCAGCTGTATACCAATGGTCAGTTGCGGTATCAAGTGTTGTTTCCAACGAAACCAATGACCATCCACTTGCTTTTTTGTGGATACCCGAAAATTGCAAACAGGTTCGGGCAGTTCTGGTTGGTCAGCACAATATGACAGAGGAAGATATTTTTGAACATCCGAAATTTCGTGAACAGATGGCCAAACTGGGCATTGCCGAAGTTTGGGTGACACCAGGATTCAATTTTTTGTTCGATTTTAATCAAGGTGCCGGCGAACAGTTTGAAGAGATCATGAAAGCGCTGGCAAAGGAATCGGGATACAGAGAACTCGAATTTGCCCCGGCTATTCCCATTGGCCATTCTGCTTGTGCCAGTTATCCGTGGAATTTTGCAGCATGGAATCCCGGTCGTACTTTAGCTGTTCTTTCCATTCATGGTGATGCCCCATTAACAAATCTGACCGGGAGTGGTCGTCCAAACCCCGGCTGGGGAAACCGCAGCATTGATGGTGTTCCTGGTTTGATGGTTGAAGGTGAATACGAATGGTGGGAAGACCGCGTACAACCGGCACTCAACTTTCAGCAACGATTTCCCGAAGCTACGATTTCGTTTTTATGCGATGCAGGACACGGACATTTTGATATTTCAGATGAACTGATTGATTACCTGGCACTATTCATCAGAAAAGCCGTTCAATATCGGTTGCCTGAAAAAATACCTGTAAATATTGAGGTGCCTTTATTGCCCTCAAATCCTAAGTTGGGATGGCTTGGCGAGCGTTGGAAACGTGACCAACTGCCAAAATTTCAGTCGGCTCCATACAATCAGTACAAAGGTGACCGAAAGGATGCGTTCTGGTATTTCGATCAGGAAACCGCTGAAGCAACAGAAAAATATTATGCGCGGGTTCGTGGTAAAAAGGAGCAATACCTTGGCTTTAGTCAAAATGGTAAGTTGTTGTCATTTAACCCAAAGCTACATGCCCGGATTGCCGGAAAATTTGAGCCGGAAGCCGATGGACTGACTTTTCATGTCTGCCCTGAGTTTACAGATACTTTAAGAAGTGAACTATCTAAAGATCATGCTAAAGGAAAGCCAATCGTCAGCCGGATTTGTGGCCCCGTTGAAAAAGTCAATGATACCACCTTTACGGTTCGTTTTTACCGGATGGGATTCAACAGCGAAAAGCGCACGGGTGATATTTGGTTATTGGCCAGTCATCCGGGAGATGAAAATTACAAAAGTACCGTTCAACAGTTCAATGCGCGGATTCCTCTACGAAACAACGAAGGTGCAGATCAGCATATTTCCTTTGCAGCAATGCCTAATGTGAAACAAGGAACAAAAAAGGTTGATTTATTGGCAAAATCGGATAGTGGTATGCCGGTTTATTTCTACGTTCAGGAGGGGCCTGCCGAATTGAAAAATGGGGAATTGATTTTTACACAAATTCCACCTCGTAGCAAATTTCCGGTAAAAGTAACTGTAGTGGCCTGGCAATACGGACGATCGACTGAACCCAAAATAAAAACAGCAGAACCTGTAGTACAAAGTTTTTATCTTTCAAGATAAAATGTTAAATCTGTAACGAATAAGATCTGAAATATGAAAAAGTATTTATTGTTGTTAATTGTTTGTGCATTAAGTATTACCGTCACTGCAAAGGGACGAAAATATTTACTGCATACCGATGCCAACATTGCCCGTTTGAAAGAACAGGTCAAAAATGATCCGGAGATCAGGCAGTCCTGGGAAAACCAGTTGCAGAAAGCAGAAGAGATGCTGAAGCGCGAACGCTCAGGCGCTCCCGACCTTCAGGAATTGGGGCTCGTTTACCGTATGACCGGCGATAACCGTTTTGCTGAAAGGATCAAACAGGTATTGGTTAATGCCATCAGTCAGGAAAGCTGGGAAGGGCAGGATTTGCTGCAGCGAACTCCGCCGTGGAAAGGTGGTTTGGGAACTGCTCACACAAGCTTTTTTGTGGCTATCGGGTACGATTGTGCCTATAACTATCTGACATCTGCCGAGCGTAAACAGATTGCTGAGGGTATTGTCAAAGTCGGGATTAAATCTGCCATGAACGATTGGCTAAAACCCGAAACGAATATTCACACTTTCGATACGATGGGACACAACTGGTGGAGCGCCTGTGTCGATATGGCCGGATTTGCTGCCTTAGCTGTGAAAGATGAAATCCCTGAAGCACAAAAATGGGCCGAAGAGATTTCGGAAATATCTGTAGAGTGGTTCAATTTCTCCGGAAATGTGATGGACAACAAACCTGTGAGTTTCGATCGCGACGGTGGTTTTTACGAAAGCATCAACTACGCCAGCTTTGGCTTTTCACAATATTTGCTTTTCCGGTATGCCTTCCAAAATGTGCTTCCCGAAGTGAAATTACCCGAAGTTCCGGCAATGGAAAAGATGGCCGATTTCTTTATTCAAACCACCTATTATTCTAAAGAGGGGCCGATGTCGGTCAATTTTGGCGACAGCAATGTGAGACGGAATGGCAATGCGTGTGTGGTTCTGCTCTGGAACCTGGGTTTTCACAAAGACCGCTACGCCTGGTACCTGCAAAAAACCGAAAGGGGAACGGATAAAGAGGGTTTGGAAATGGACAGTCCTCAGGGCCTGATTTTACATCCCTATTTACCACAACCAAAGGACTTTAAATTGCCTGATCTGCCTGAATCGAAACTCTTTTCCGACATGGGTTGGGCTACGTTACGCGATTCGTGGAAAGATGATGCAACAATGCTGGGAATTAAATGCGGTACGACCTGGAACCATGCTCATGCCGATGCCGGTTCATTCATCCTGTTTCACAAAGGCAAGAACCTGATCATCGACTCGGGAAACTCTTCTTACGGACGACCTGAATACTCGCAATTTTACTGTCAGAGCGAGGCACACAATGTGGTACTTTTCAACGGGAAAGCGCAAAGTCGCAAAGACCCGTATTTTGGTGTCAAGAATGAAGGTCATCTTTATAATTTGCTCGATGCAGGCAATCTTAAATACATCTTTGCAGATGCCACTGGTCCAACTTCTCAATGGTTTACGCGCAACTATCGCCACTTTCTTTGGATCGGCGATGTTATTCTAGTGATCGACGATCTGGAATCGTACGAACCAGGTAAGTTTGAATGGCTGCTGCATTACAACGGAGAGTCGAAACGGCGTGGTTTAGACCTGTCAATCAAAGATAATGATGCCGAAGTGCTTGTTCATCTGCTTTATCCCGAGACGTTTCCCGATGGCGGTCTGCCTCACGACTTTCCGGAAAAAATGCGACTGGAAGAAAAATCCGGTTTGAAAGATCACCAACCTGATGTGAAACAACCTTTCTGGTCTGTCAGCCATTTTCAGGACACCGACCGTACCAAGTTCGTTACCGCCATTATTTTAAAGAACGATCAGAACAAAGATCAATTGCCAAAGATCGGACGGTTCGACGGGAAAGATTTTCTGGGTGTCCGCATCACTCAAAACGGTAAAACCGCCGAAATTTACCTGAACCTGTTGGCCGACGGACGAATCAAACACCGTAACAGCCTCAATGTGATGAACGGCTGGGATACCGATGCCTACCTGATGGCTTTAACTTTTCCGGAAGGGGCAGATTTCGGTAGTCCCAAAAATATAAAACAACTCTTCATCGCCGACGGAAGTTATTTGCGTCGCGATAGCAAACCATTGATCCATTCGCTTTCCAAATTCTTCACCGTTGTTGACTTCGATGGTGATAACCGGTATCTTAAATTTCAGGGACAAGCGGATACAAAAGTTTCTATATATTCGGACAAGAATTTCGGAACGATTTCTGTAAATGGAGAAAAACAACATATCACTTACGATTCAGCTTCGAACCTGGCAAAATTTGTTGTCCATCAATAAATTCCGAATCGGGTGAACTGATACTTTGGATAGAGAAAAATTATTCAATAAACTAATAAATTAATCAAATGGAAAAGAAAACGACGTATGCAAATGCCCTTCCGGTATTGTTTGGGTTCTTTGTAATGGGTTTTTGCGATGTAGTGGGAATCACTTCAGCACATGTTAAGGAGGATTTATTGGGCGCTTACAGTCCGGAGTTCAGGGATACTTTATCTAACCTGATACCGGTGGCCTTGTTCTCAATGTTCCTGATTTTCTCAGTACCAACGGGAATTTTAATGAATCGCATTGGGCGCAAGAAAACTGTACTCTTAAGCAATGTGATCACGATTGTGGCCATGTTTATTCCACTGATCGGCTACACTTTTTTCATGTCGTTGATTGCATTTGCATTGTTGGGAATTGCAAACACCATTTTGCAGGTATCGCTTAATCCGCTTTTAACCAATGTAGTGAAAGGCGATAGATTGACCAGTAGCCTGACTGCAGGCCAGTTTGTAAAAGCCATTTCTTCATTTAGCGCACCGTTTATAGCGGCATTTGCTGCTTCACAATTGGGAAGCTGGCAATATATTTTCCCGATTTATGCCGTAATCACCCTTTTGTCAACAATTTGGCTGATGGCAACATCTATTCCCGAAGAATCGGTTGAAGGAAAAGCAAGCTCGTTTGGAAGTGTATTAGGGATTTTAAAAGACAAAACCATTTTTCTTCTTTTTCTCGGGATTTTATTCGTAGTAGGAGTCGATGTTGGTGTAAATACAGCTTCATCGAAGATTTTAATGGAACGCTGTGGACTTAGTTCGCTGGATGCCGGTTATGGCCCGAGTGTATATTTTGCTTTCCGTACGTTGGGTGCTTTCCTTGGTGCATTTTTCCTTGCGAAGTTCTCTTCGGTCAAATTTTTCAAAATTAATATTGTGGTGGCTGTTGCGGCTTTGGTCGCCCTGATTTTTGTCAGTGATAAAATGGCTGTATTTGCAATTTTCGGAATCGTCGGATTTACGATTGCCAATGTTTTTCCGATCATCTTTGGAAGGGCCATACAGTCGCGTCCCGATAAAGCCAACGAAATCTCAGGGTTAATGATTACCGGGGTATTTGGTGGAGCAGTGATTCCATTTCTAATGGGACTGATGTCAGATGCCATTGGTTCGCAGGTAGGAGCTGTTATTGTAATCCTGATTAGTGCTCTTTATCTGTTCTTTGCAGCTTTTGCTATAAAAGTTCAGACGAAGCAAACATAAAACCTTTTTTTTGGCATATTTAAAGACTCTTCGCTTCAAACGAGGAGTCTTTTGCTTTAAGAAGGTTTTGTGTTAATTGAAGGATTGGTCTGCATAGAGTTTTCAATCAAGAAATATTTTTATACAAAACTGATGAACTTAAAAATGAAGTTTTACCTTTGAAAATTATTGGGACAAATTATCATAAACTGACTTGTGAAACCTGACACTTTCCCATTTTGGTTATGATTTTCTTTAATAAAACACCACCCGTTTAGATGAGAAATACACTCTTGTTAGCACTCTTGACTTTAGTTAACATCGTAACTTTTGCACAGAAGACCATAAACGATCCTAAACTTGAGAATAAACTATTCAAACCATACATCAGCTATTTCGAAAATGACCACGAATGGGTGTATACGCATATGAATAAATCTGCCTATATTCCAGGCGACGATATCTGGTTTACATCGTATGTTTTAAATCCGGTAAATAAGCGATTGAACCCCGCCACATCGAAGCTTTATATTGAGCTTTGGTCACCTGAAAAGAAGTTGGTTAGCCGAAAGATTCTCTATGTAAAGGCAGGTACAACAAACCATTATATCCATATTGCCGACTCATTGACTCATGGCACTTACTGTTTCAGAGCCTATACAAACTGGATGCGGAATTTCTACCCGGAAAACGACTTAAACAAATTGATAACTGTCCTTGGCAAGGATAAAGAATTTGAAAACGAAATTATCGCAAAACACTTTAATGAATCCGCCGACCAGGTGTCACAAAAAGAGAAGAGTACAGCACCTGATACAAGGCCCGATTACGATATTCAGTTTCTGCCCGAGAGTGGAACTTTTCTTGAGGGCGCTGAGAATGTACTGGGTATTAAAGCGACCGATCCTTATGGTAAAGGTGTAAAAATAACCGGAAAGGTATTCACTGCCGGCAATAATGAAATTACCTCTTTTTCAACTACTGAATTAGGAATGAATAGAATAATTATTCCTGAAGTAAAGAATCAACAATATTTTGCAAAAATAACGCTTCCCGATGGAACGAATCGCGAACTGATGCTTCCCAAGGCAGAACCAAGAGGTGTAATCATTCAAATAAATCCTTACAGATCAGATGTCGTATGGTTCAAAATTTTCACCAACGAAACAACACGTAAACTTAATGGCACATATATGTTAATGATACATGCCAATGGTGTATTATTCAACAATTATCGAATCCGGTTCTCTGCGGAGAATGCCATCCAATTCAGGATCAAAAAAGAGCAGATTGGAAGGGGTATTATTTATGCAACCGTCTTTGACGAAAATCTGACACCGGTAGCTGAGCGTATCTTTTACAATCAGGGTACCACGGCCAAAGGAAACCTGACCCTCAAAGCCGAACCAATAATTAATGATACGGTGAAAGTAAATGTCCAAATTACCGACTCACTCACCAGACCCGGATTTGCCAAACTAAGTATATCTGTTCTTCCCGGAGAAACTGTCTTGAGCCATTTCGACAATAGTCTTCAATCAGAATCCATCCTTCGTCCTGCTCTTCGCGGCAACATCGAAAACCCAAACGGCTATTTTGAGAAAAACGATATCGATCATCTTGTTGCCATCGACCATCTGCTCCTGACCCAGGGTTGGCGTAAATATGACTGGCCAACAATACTAAAAGACACGATACACAATTTCACCTATCCTTTCGAAGAGGCTTTTACTGTCGAAGGCTCTGTGAAGAACTGGTTGAAAAATAAACCTGAACTTAAAAGCAAAATCTCTTTTATCTCTCCCTCAAACAAGATATTTTTAATGGCGCCCGTCGATAGTGCCGGTACATTTAAATTAGATCGGGCATATCTTACCGATTCAACATGGGTTATTGCATCAGCCTCGAGTGATAAGGGTAAAAACTGGAACCGTGTACTTCAGATGTCTATTCCCGAATTTTTTATGGGTGTCCCCGATTTTCAGCAAACAATTGCTCCTCATGAAAATGTAAAAGAGGTCGCCGGGGATATTCCCAGGCTTACCAAAGGGGTTATCCAGCTCAAAGAGATCGTGATTACGGCACAGAAAAAGAACTTATTTGCAGATATCATGAATATAGGGATCATGGATAAAATCCAGGAACTCACGGAAGACAACTATAGAGACTTTTATAACATGGAGATGCTTCTCGAGACCATATTTAATATCAGAACCGAAGTAACACCCGACGGATATCATTTTAATATGGGCAGAGGACAATCAAGAGATCCTGTTATGATGATTGATGGGATGAAAGTTCAGGATCCTCAGGATATACTTAATTTTCCCATGGAATTGGTGGAAGCGGTTGCCGTCAATAAAAGTGGACTTGGTGGCGGCATGGATGGTGCCGGAGGAACCATTGCCATTAAGTCGTGAAGAATACCTCTTTTCATAAAAGAAGTTGATGGGAGCAATGTCAGGCGAATAATGGTAAAAGGGTATGCCCCCCCTAAGAAATATTTTGAGCCAAGGTATGCCATTCAGCCCGGTACAATCGATTATGGCAAATATGCGACCATCTACTGGAAACCCGATCTGGTTATCGATTCAAGCAACAAAGCCTCCTTCAGTTTTTTTGTACCTAATGAGATTAAAACCCTCAGCTTCCGTGTTGAAGGAATCTCATTTGAAGGCAAGATCTTTAATCAGGAGCAAAAAATAACCCTCCAGGGAAGAAAATAATGGATCTATAACGAAATGTATTGGCAAGAAACAATTGCAGCTGGCTATTAGCAACTCGCAACACAGAAATAATTTCCCGCAAAACTGCTGAACTTAAAAATGAAGTTTTACCTTTGAATATAATTGAGACAAACGATCATAAACTAAATTGTGAAAGCTGTTTCTTTTTCATTTTGGTTATGATTTTCTTTTAAAATACCTCCCTATTGATGAGAAATGCACTCTTGTTGGCGCTATTGACCTTAGTTAACATCGTAACTTTTGCACAGAAGACCATAAATGATTCTCTGCTGGAGAATAAACTCTTCAAGCCATACATCAGCTACTTCGCTAATGACCACGAATGGTTGTATACTCACCTGAATAAGTCCGCATATATTCAGGGCGACGATATCTGGTTTACGTCGTATGTTTTAAATCCGTTAAATAAACGTTTGAGCCTCGTCACCTCGAAGCTTTATGTCGAGCTTTGGTCGCCTGAGAAGAAACTGATCATTCGTAAGATCCTCTATGTAAAAGCAGGTACCACTAATCATTATTTCCATCTTGACGACTCCCTGGCTCCCGGCTCTTACTGCTTCAGAGCCTATACAAACTGGATGCGGAATTTCTATCCTGAAAACGACCTAAATACCTTTATAACCATCCTTGGTCACGATCAGGAGTCTGAAAACGAACTTATCGTAAAACGTTATGATAATTCCCCCGACCAATCAGCACAACAAGATAAGAATATATCCTCCGCTTCCGGACCCGATTACGATATTCAGTTTCTGCCCGAGAGTGGAACTTTTCTCGAAGGAGTTAACAATGTTTTGGGTGTAAAAGCGACCGACTTTTATGGGAAAGGTGTAAAAATAACGGGACAGGTATATAATGCCGATCATAAGGAAGTTTCTGCCTTTTCAACCAATGAATCAGGAATGGGAAATTTAACTATTCCTGAAACCACAAATCAACAATATTTTGCAAAAGCTTTCCTTCCCGATAGTACTATACTAGATCAGCAGCTTCCTAAGACAGAACCCAAAGGCGTGATCATTCAAATAAATCCCTACAAGTCTGATGTTGTATGGTTCAGAATACTAACCAACGATGCGACGCGTCAGCTTGACAGTACCTACATGTTAATGATACATGCCAATGGAGTAATATTCAACAATTATCTCGTCCGGTTTCCTAAAAACAATGCCATCCTGTTCAAAGTCCCAAAAAAGGAGATGGGAAGAGGCATCGTATATGCAACCATCTTTGACCAAAATCAGACACCTGTGGCTGAGCGTATTTTTTACAATCAGGACACTATTCCCAGAGGAGAGCTAACCCTTAATGCAGAACCACTAACCAATGATTCCGTGAAGGTAAATGTGGCAATTAAAGACTTGCATACTAGTCCGGGATTTGCAAAACTAAGTATATCTGTTCTTCCCGGAGAGACGATCTTAAACCATTTCAACAATAGCCTACAATCAGAATCTATTCTGCGTCCTGCACTTCGCGGGACCATTGAAAATCCAAACAGCTATTTCGAGAAAAAAGATATTTATCATTCAATTGCCATCGACAATCTGCTTTTAACCCAGGGCTGGCGTAAATATGACTGGCCAACTATTTTAGAAGACACGATTCACAGATTCATCTATCCTTTCGAAGAGGCATTTTCTGTTGAAGGAAAAGTTAAGAATTGGATTAAAAACAAACCGGAACTAAAAAGCAAAATTACCTTTATCTCTCCCCAGAACAAATTGTTCTTAATGGTGCCCGTGGATAGTCTCGGAACATTTAGTTTCGACCGTCTATACCTTAGCGATTCAACATGGGTTGTTGGTGCTGCCTCAAGCGATAAAGGCAAAGACTGGAACCGTGTTCTGCAGATGTCTATTCCTGAATACTATATGGATGGCCCGGATATTCAAAAAAAGCTTACTTCAATCATTAAACCTAATAAAGAGATCATTGATGATGTCCCCAAATTGACCAAAGGGGTTATTCAACTGAAAGAATTCGTAGTTACGGCACAAAAAAAGAGCCCTTTTAAAGATAACCTCTATGTTGGGATTATGGATCGTACATTTGAGCTGACCAAAGAAAATTACTTGCGGTTTAGTAATTTGGAGATGCTTCTACAGATCAATTTTAATGTCAGAACCGAAATGACGGATGAAGGCAAATATCATTTTAATTTGGGCAGAGGTATGACCTCCATGTCTTTAAAAGCAAGTGAACCCATGATGATGATTGATGGAATGAGAGTTTTCAATCCGGAGGATATCCTTAATCTTCCTATAGAATTAGTGGAAGCTGTTGCTGTCAATAAAAGTGGACTGGGTGGCGGATTGGATGGTTTGGCAGGAAGCATAATCATTAAAATGCGAACGACGCCTCTTGTCGAAGATGACGTTGAAGCGACCAATTTAAAACGGATAATAGTAAAAGGATATGCTGCCCCAAAGCAATATTTTGAGCCCAGGTATGCCGTTCAGCCCGGAACTACCCAATATGATAAATATGCCACCATCTTTTGGAAACCCGATTTGATGATCGATTCTACCAACATAGCCTCCTTCAGGTTTTTTGTTCCCCGGGAGATTAAAACCCTCAGCTTCCGTATCGAAGGAATATCATTTGAAGGTAAAACCTATTTACATGAGCAAAAAATAGCCATACCGGGAAGAAAATAAAATCCTACATTTGCATCACTAACTAATAAAAATCAGTAATATGTCAGTAAGTATATTAGGAGTCGGTTCGCGTGTAAAACACCCGCAAATGGGTAAAGGAGTTATCGTTCAGGTGCGTTCCGATGCTTATGAAATTGGTTTTATTGAGTATGGCGTGAAGCAGATCATGCGCGATTACGAAGGCCTTGAAGTAATAGAGGCTGTAGAAACCCCTTCAGATCTGATTACCTACGAGAAGATGGAGAAAAGTCTGATCAGGGTCTTGCGTCGTTTCAGCGATGTACAGGAAACTGTTCCACTCGGACAGAAATGGACAGGTGGGCGGATGATTCTTTACCCGGGTGATAAATCCTTAAAAGAAAAAGAGGTTCCGGTTGAAACATTTTTCCATAAAATTGTGATGGTTCGCGACAGGGTGCGCGTGATGGAACAACGCATCAATGCGAGTAACCTTACTGATGAGGAAAAAGTAGATCTCGAACAATACATCACAAGGATATATGGCAGTCTTACTACGTTTAATGTATTGTTTAAGAATAAGGAAGATCAGTTTACCGGAGAGAAAAGCAAGGAATAAATTATTTGATTATCATTAAAACAGCTTAATATGAAAATGTTCACAACTTCGGTGCTGATTTTCGCAACCTTTTTGATCAGTACTAATATTTCGGCACAGGTTGCATTTATTAGTCCGAAACTGGAAAAAGTCTGGACCACTCCTGAAGGATTAAATGTTCCCGAATCAGCTTGCTTTAACGAGGCCGACAAAATTATTTATGTGTCGAATGTTGTTGGTATGCACAATATTAAGGATGGCATTGGTTATATATCAAAGCTTAGCGGGAAGGGTGAGTTTATTGAAAAAGAATGGGTGAAAGGTTTAAATGCACCAAAAGGAGTTGTCTGTACCCAAAAGAAATTGTTTGTTACGGATATTGACCGGGTTGTTGAGGTTGATCTGAAAACGGGAAAGATTGAGAAATTGTATAGTAACCGCAAATCGAAATCTTTGAACGATATTACAGTATCGTCTCTGGGGCGTGTTTATGTTTCAGATTCGGGCGGAAACTGCATTTTTTACGTTGGTAAAGACTCACTGGAAGTGTTTCTTGAAAGTGATCAGCTTGGCGCGATGAATGGTATATTGGCGATTGACAACTTGTTGTATCTGGGCTCGAAAGGCAATTTTATTTCTGTCGATCAGCAAACAAAAGCAATCACTATTTTAGCTGAGAATGTTGGCTATCTGGATGGTATTGTTTCGGTTGGCAAAAACAAATTTGTCACCTCCGATTTTAAGGGAAAAGTTCAGCTCATAGAACCCGGGAAGGGCATCGAAATGTTGATGAATACCACTGATCTGAATATCAATGCTGCCGATCTTGGGTTTATTCCTTCACAAAATCTGCTGTTAGTTCCGACATTTAATGACAATAAGGTTTGTGCGTATAAGTTGAAATTGTAACATTGACAGATTACCGAATGATTATTTCGGGGTTATGGTATTTCGGCGTATAGAAGGTTGTTATTTCAATTCTCCTTTGTGGTTGCGCCGATTCCATTCCACATAAATAACCCCGGGTTATGCTCACTTTATTCGCTCCCCCGGGGTTATTCATATTCAGCCCTTTCAGGGTTGTCTAAGAACATTTGCTCAATTCTCAGACAATTGTCATTCCTTTTTTAAATCTTCCAGAAGCGAACCCAGTTTATTTACATAGTCGGAAAAGTCAGTCGAATACCGAACCGAATCTGTGCGATTCTCCGGCAAATCAATTTTAAAGTGGTTCCTTATGGTTGCTGGCCCTGAATCCAGAATATAAATATCTGAAGATAGAAAAACAGCTTCGCTTTCGGAGTGTGTGACAAAAACAACTGTTGGGTCAATTTTGGCATTCTCGAAAATAGAGCGAAGAAAAACCTGGATTTGTTTCCGGGTAATCGTATCCAAAGCTCCAAAAGGTTCGTCCATTAATAGAATCTGTGGATTCACAACAAGATTACGCGCAATGGCAACCCTTTGCAATTGTCCACCTGACAAGATCGGGTATTTGGCCCATTTGTTTTCATGTCCGGCCAACCCAACAATTTTTATCATATCCATGGCTTTATCGTTGGCTTCATCTTTAGGAACCCCTTTTAATATCAAGGGGAGTGCAACGTTTTGCAAAACAGTTTTCCATTCAAATGAAGTATATTGCTGAAAAACCATGGGGATTCGGTCTTTATCCGTACGTTTCTTTCCATAGATATAAACCTCTCCCGATGTTGGTACCTGTAAACCGGAAATATATCTGAGTAAAGTAGATTTTCCACAACCCGATTTACCCATTATGGTAATAAACTGTCCACTGTCTTTTATGTCTTTGATGTCAAGATTAAAATCCTTAAACACAACATTGGGTGGAGTGTGGTCAGAATAAACCTGCGTGATATTAACAAGGTTTATTATATCTGTTGAGTGGCCGACAGGTAACTGATCTGTAGAAGCATCGATATTAACTTTGGTTTCCGGTAGCGGTGTATTTTCTACAGGTACAGTTATTTCGCTATCATCCTGCTTTTGGAATATATTTCGCTTCATTATCAGGCGTATTTAAATTTAAAGAGTTTTTTATCGAGCATTTTCAGTAGTTTATCCTGTACAAATCCTATAAAAATGATAAGAAGCAAAACTGCATAAAGCTGATCGACATGTGAACCACGCGAAGTTGCCATATAAATCATTGAACCTAGGCCCCCCTGGGCATTTACCATTTCGGCAATTACGATGTAAGTCCAGCTCACAGCTACCAGGTTGATTACATCCATTGAGAAACGGCTCAGTACCGATGGAATATAGAAATGTTTAAGCGTCATCCAGGGACTCGCATTCAGTGTCCACATAGTCTGTTGCAGCGCCTTAAGATGATCGTCGGTTTCAATATCCTTTATCCTTTGGGCAATTGCCGGAAGCAGGTAAACAAAAATACCGAATGCAAGGAATTCGACCTTGACTCCCAGACCAAGACCAAAAAGTGCCATAAAAATACCTGTTGTTGCAGGAAGTGGTGTAAAACGGATAGCTTCAATTTGTTTGCTGACCAGATGCCTGAAAAAAGGGATTAGCCCAATTATAAAACCGAGGGGAACTGCCAGAGCCAGCGCCTGCAGATAGCCGCTCAGATTAATAAAAATAGAGTAACCTGTATTGAACAATAGGCTTCGTTCCACAAAAAGCGTTTTGTAGCACATAATCACATCAACGGGAGAGGGAAGGATAGTGGGTTTAATCCAGCCAAGCGTTGGAATCAGCCACCAGAAAAAGACAAGTAAGATCCATCCCAATATATTCACTGCCAATGAGGTTTTTTTATCAACATCACCGGCGAACCTAAAAAGATTTTTAATTATTTCCATAATTACTGATTTTTTCCTCTTTATAATAAAGGAGGATAATTTGTATCCTCCTTTATTATAAAGAACTTTTTAAATATCTTATTTTCCTAATAGTTGAAACTCTGTCCGGCGATTTGCAGCCCTGCCTTCTTCCGAATTGTTGTCTGCAACCGGTTTATCGGGACCGTTACCAACAATGATAAACCTGTTCGGATCGAAATTGTAGGTTTTAACCAAATAGTCGGCAACCGATTTCGCACGTTTGCGGGAAAGTTCCTTGTTCATTACAGCACTGCCAACATTGTCGGTATTCCCTTCAATGCGTACTTTCATTCCGGCAAACTCAACAGACAATTGTCCAAGCTGATTTTCAATTTTCTCCTTCA
>JAPLDR010000019.1:49830-138861 GCA_026391655.1 Bacteroidia bacterium
GCAAAGTTGATTATAATAGGCTTGATAGCAACTGCAGGAGCTGTTGCATCAGCAGCTGTTGATGCTTTGAACTGAATCTGACCTTCTGCTGAATGAGCATCTCCTTTTAAATCGTTAATGACCTGTATAATACCCGGAAATGAGGCTTCAGCCCAGGGAACAATATTGGTTAATTTGTTTCCATAACCGGTTTTGTAAACGCGAGCCATTTTTGTATAAAGCTGTTGTCCCGTAATGCCTGTGTAATCAGTACTTAATCCAAAAAAGTTAATATTGTCTCCATAAGTTGCAAAATGGATCTTCTTCATTCCTCCAAGGATAATACTTACATCGTCCGGAACTTCAAATGCTGTTTTGTAGGTCTGTGCTGCTTTGGCCATTTTTGCTGGGTCTTTCATTTCTGAATTGGCTACAAGCCATGCCTTTGAAAGTTTAACAAAAAGGTCTTTTTTCTTTTCCAGAACCTCTTTCCGGGCTATAAATCCGTCCATGATTATATTCGGAAGTAAATCGGTACTTGTCAAAACTTTAGCATCTCTTGATTTCAGACATTCTTCATCGTCAGGCGACCAAACTACTGTTGCGTCGGCATTTCCGGTAGTAAAAGCAGTTTTGGCAGCAAAAGGATCACCCATAGGTAAAATCTTCACATCCTGTTCGGTAAGCCCTCCGGCTTCAAGGGTAGCATGTAGTAAAGTGTTGCTGGGCCAGCCAAGAGCGCAGGCAATCTTTTTACCTTTAAGGTCGGCGACAGTATTTATTGATTTATCAACGATAAAAACATCAGCCCCACGCGAATCATCAATTTTCAAAAACTGGACAACCGACATTTTAGCAAGGTCGCTGCTACGGTCCATTCCAATAGGCGAAATATCAGTAGTAGTAAAAATAAAATCAAGATCTCCGTTTTTCAAAGCATCATTGAGTTTTTGCATATCATCCATTCTGACAGCCTCGAAAGTGATACCAAACTCTTTGTACATTCTTGAGTTTTTATTTGGAGCAGCGCCACCATTCATGTCGATACCAGGTGCAAAACCAACAAAGTTGTTAAATCCTGCACGCAGATCGGGCTTATTACCCTTGGATGCTTTATTCATATATGGATATCCGAAATAAACACCGGCTCCTACCAAACCAAGGATAAGTATGAGGACGATCAGTTGAAATCCCAACGTCCATTTTTTTGGGAATCCGGGAATTGATGTTCCTGGATTGTTTTGATAATCAGTTACCATTTTCTTTATTTAAGGTTTATTTATTTGACATTTTAAAAAATACCTAAAAAATATCACCAAGCGGACCCGCTGAATTTTTTTCTCCACGGGTCAGTTTGTGGTTAGGATTTGAAATTATTGAAGGATTCGGAATGTCTATCTGTCCTGTATCCAATTTGTTGCCAATAGTTAGTAGCTTTTCGTAAGCCTCATCGCTGTCGAAATTAAAAGCAGTAGTATTCCTTTCCAAATCTTCAAGGTTCTCAGCTGTCATTGCAAGGTCCTCTGAAATTCGTCCGGCAACAAATTCAAGGGCATATTCAAGTTTCCAGTTCTGTCCGCCGGGGCCGAGAATTTCTTGCAGGATTGCCGTTGCTCCGCGAGATGCAGCTGCCATTTCCCAGTCTTTTTTCATAATGCTGACACTTTCCTCAAAATCCTTAATTTTGTTTTCGAGGAGTGTTGCCCCAATGGCTAATTTACGGTCAAGATTTGCAAAGATGTTTGAACGGGCTGCATACTTGGTTGTCCATTCAATATTTTTTTCGAGGATGGTATTCGTTCGGGTACCTGCAGATGTTGCATTGATAAACTGTTGCTGAAGTTCTACAAATTCATCTGTTTCTTTTATTCCTTCTCCTTTTTCGGCAATCATTTTGTCCATCTGTACTTTAATTTCGCCTGCCTTTTTGGTTTGCCGCTGAACTTCGGTTTTCGAGTTTTCAGCAACAGTCCGGGTTCCATTTGACATTTGCTCGAAATCGGTGCGAAGTTGTTTTATTTTCGCTTTATGCTTTAAAAACAAATCATGTGTCTCCCACATTTTTTGTTTTTGTTCATCAAGTTCATCGAAAGGGTTCCAGCGGATGATGGCTTTGTGAAACGAACGGACTATTTTGCGGAAAAGCTTAAAAATAACAGGCATCAATAAAATAAAGAGAATAGCTGCAAGAATTGTGACAATTACAGCAAGAACCTGACTTAGTGCAATAAAAACTGCAGGAATTACCCATCTGATGATTCCGTAACCTATAACTCCAATTATAACTAAACCAACAACGGCACCTATTGGCTTTTCACCTGTACGCCATTTTCCTAGCGTCTCTTTCCCTTTTTCCATCAGCTGCGCATCATCGAAATACTTCATAATAGGCAGCTGGGTAACTGTTTTTGTTTCTGTTTGCATAACCTTAGTTTTTTTTTGTTTAAGATAGATTGGATTTTATTCCGGCTTCAATATCAACAATACTGACAATTACCTGTTCTTTAGCACTACGAATGGCACCTATCTTTTTGTCGATATCGTTAAACTGACTATCGTATTTCTGATCGATAGCCATCAGTTGGTTATTCAAGGTCACTTCCTCATTTTGGAGCGCTTGAATTTGTTGGGTAAGCTGTTGTATTTTTGTCCTTGTATCCTTGAGTCCATTGTCAAGATTGTTTCTTTCTGTGTCTTTGTCAGCTCGTAATCCCTGTTTTTTAGACTCTCCCTTGACTACTTCAGCTTCGGCAGTCTGTTGCACCAAATTTTTATAATACATGGCGCTATCGAGTAACCGCGAAGGAGTTAGCGTTTTATCTATTTTTTGAGCAATCCTGAAAACAGTTTTATAAACTTCCGGATTTGGATTTTGTTTTTCTTCAAAAAGCGTTTCAGTGAATTCAAGAAAATCAAACCCTGGCTGGTTGTTTTGATTGATTAAATTCTGAAGACGCTGAACGAAGTTCTCAACAAGCGATTGATCCTGAACTCCAAGAGATGCCTGTGTTATTATATTGCTTGCCGGTTCCGCATTCTGAATTTGCTTTTCCTGTGTGCCAGCTTCAGAATCTCTGAAAAACAGTTGTCTGAAACTAAACCCTTTATTGTTTTCTGACATTTACTTTAATTAGTTTTTGATTAGTCATTAAGTTCAAAGAATTATTACAAAAATAAGATTTTTTTGACTGGTTATTTTTTTAAAGTCCGAAATAATACAAGTTATTGTCTGGAATAACCTTATGCAGGTTATCAGGCCATATCATTCCTTAATTCTTTCATTTTTCATTCTTTCATTCCTTTGCTCCTGTTCCACCAACCCCAACATCTATACTAAAAAGTTTGTCCTCTGTAATGTCATTGATAAAAACCATCGAATTGCCTTTTTACGGTTCACTTCTCCTGTTGATAGTTGATTCGCCATTCTTAGTAAGTATTTAGCGATAAACTCAATAAAAATTCAAATTGATGGTTCATAAGTTTGTAATTATGTTTTTTATTGTTTCCTTTGATCACATAAGAACGAACTGAAACAATAAAACTAACAAACATGAGACTGCTGATTACATTAACTTTAGTGTTATTCTTTGCTGTAAATCTATTTGGTCAGGATGAAAAGATAAAAGAACTTGTCTCGCAGGGAACACAATTGCACGATGAGGGAAAATATGATAAGGCCATTAAAAAATACAACGCAGCATTGGATATTGATAAAAACTCCTCGCTGGCAAACTATGAATTATCATATACATATATGACGATTGAAAAGTATGACGATGCCATAAAATACAGCAAAAGAGTAATTGAACTAAACGGGTATAATCAACAAGCAGCTTATACTGTTCTTGGAACGTCACTTGATATGAAAGGCCAGCCCAATGATGCGATTAAAGCATACCGCGAAGGTTTGATATTATTCCCGAATGATAATTTACTCAATTATAACCTGGCTTTAACTTTAAATAATACAGGTGATTATGACAATGCGGCATTGGCAGCAATCAATGCAATATTGGCAAAACCTACCCATGGAAGCAGTCATATTATACTTTCAAGAGCAATGAAAAGCAAAGGCGAACGCGTAAAAGCATTGCTGCCACTCTATTATTTTCTCCTTTTAGAGCCAAATTCAAAACGCTCATTGATTAATTTAAATATGCTTCAAGGCATGTTAAATCAGGGCGTTGAAAAACAATCGGAGAAAAAAATCAATATCACGATTCCATCGGCAGCTTCAAAAGACACTGTTTTTGGGCCGGCCGAAATGATGGTAAGTTTAAAATGCGCAAACAGATTTATCGATAAGAATAAAGGAAAAACAGATGCTGAGTTTTTTGTCGAAACGAACAAGAGCATCTTTTCAATGTTAGGAGAACTAAAAAAGAATCATAAGGATCTTTGGTGGGATTTATATGTTACAAAATTTTACGATCTGGTACAGACCGACAATATTGAAGCGTTTAGTTATTACATTTCACAATCTTCAAATTCAGTAGAAGTGAATAATTGGATCGCTAATAATCAGGATAAGATGAAACTATTTAATGAATGGATGCAGAAATAAGAACACACTCTTCTAATAGAAAAAGTATGAGCGATTTTATCTATCCTGCCACGCGTCAAAGCACAAATAAAAAAGTTTTAAAGCCCACCAGGGAATATCAGTTTGAAGTATTCAAAGTTACGGCATCGATCATTTTGTTTGCAATAGTTTATGTCCTTCTTGTATTATTGGCAGTAGGTCTGGCCGGAATTGTTTCCTATTTTGGACTTATGCTTCTTATTTTTAAACCAATGTTTATTACACTAATGCTTGGTGCCGGAATGATTGGTCTGGGCCTGATGGTAATATACTTCCTCGTAAAATTTATTTTCACAATTAAAAAAATAGACAGAAGTGGATTTTATGAGATTAAAGAACACGATTTTCCAAATCTTTATTCGTTTATAAAGAAACTTACGAAAGAGACGGAAACACCGATGCCAAAGAGAATCTACCTGTCGCCCGATGTAAATGCAAGTGTTTTCTATGATTCGAATTTTTTCAGTATGTTTTTCCCGGTTAAGAAAAACCTGTTAATTGGATTAGGCCTTGTTAATTCAGTAAATATGAGTGAATTTAAAGCCGTTATTGCACATGAATTTGGCCATTTCTCTCAACACAGCATGAAACTCGGATCATACGTCTTTAATCTGAACAAGATTATTTACAATATGCTTTACGACAATGAAGGTTATGCGGCAACAATCGATAAATGGGCTTCGGCCAGCGGATATTTTGCCCTCTTTGCAAACCTGACCATTAAAATAGTTCAGGGTATTCAATGGATTTTAAAAAAGGTTTATATCATAATCAACAAATCGAATCTTAGTCTCTCACGACAAATGGAACATCATGCTGATGCTGTTTCGGCATATGCTACAGGTCCCAATCATTTAATACTTGCGCTGAAAAGATTGGAAATAGCCGATACCTGTTACAATATTCTTTTGAGCAACTATAATAAATGGATAGCAGAGAATATTAAACCCGATAATTTACTCGAACAACATCGGGAAGTGATCCTCCATTTTGCTGTTGAGAATGGGTTTGAATTGGAAAATGGATTACCAGTTGTGAACAATCCTGCATCAGCAAATACAAATATTCAGAGTCGGATTATTGTCAAAGATCAATGGGCATCACATCCAGGTACTTCTGAGCGTGAAACTTATCTGCAATCATTAAATCTCGAAAATACAGATACAGTATATGATTCACCCTGGACCCTTTTTACCGATCCCGTAACAATACAAAAAAAGATAACCGATCTTTTGTTTTCGGTTGTACATTATAAAGAAAAAATCAGCCTGCTCGATTTATCATCTTTTAAAGAAAGGTATTACGGCGAGTTCAATCGTAACGCCTATAATAAGGAATTCAAAGGATTTTATAATAACCGACGAATCGAAGCTTTTAATCCGGATAAAATAAAAGCAGATTTGAATTTGAAATACACTCAATTTGTTGATTTGTATTCGAATGAGAATTGCAAACTGCCAAAAGAATTAGAGGTAGTTACAGCAGATATTAATCTGTTGAAGGCAATTCATTCAAAACAATACGACATCAAGACATTTGATTTTAATGGAAATAAATGTTCAAAGAGAGATATCCCCGAAATATTAAAGCAGCTCGAAACGGAAGAAGCAATTTTAAAAGAACAGATTATTGATCTGGATAAAGAGGTTTTTAAATTCTTTATAAGCAAAGCTCCGCAATTAATCCGGAAAGAAATTATTGAGTTGTACAATCGCTATTTTACAGCATCGAAAGATGCGGAAGTAATCGTAAATGAGTATTCAACCCTTTCATCCACAATTCGACCGATTTATAATAATATTCCTCTTGAAGAGGCTCGCCGGATTATTAATGAAGTAAAATCGATTGAACGACAAATTATTCTGCGTATTGTAGATTTAATTCCCGACGCGAAAGCTCATAAGTATCTTGCTCAATCACAGTTTGAAAAAATTGATCATTATTTATCTGAGAATCGGGCCTATTTTAATGGTAAAGAATTTAATACTGATGAACTTAAGTTATTCACTGAGGCAATCGATTTAATTATCAGTCTAATCATCGAACGTGAATTTCAATTGAAAAGAGAGCTATTACAGAAACAGCTGGAAGTGCTAAATTAAAGGGAATGCTGAAGGCATGACATAACTATGACCCTATTCAGGGTTTTGACTATTTTCCATAGTCACCACATTCATTTATTCCTTAATTTTCCAGACGCATGCCATGCGTCTCTGCATTAATCTTTAAATCTTTCATCTGCTAATAATTTGTTTTTTAATGGCCAGATGGAATTCGCATGAATTTTATTGTCATTTCGATTTGTGATTGCGGAGTCATGCTCATTTCATTGATAAAAATCTTCGGATTGCCTTTTTACGGTTTACTTATCCTGTTGATAGTTGATTCGACATTCTTAGTAAGTATTTAGCGATAAACTCAATAAAAATTCAAATTGATGGTTCATAAGTTTGTAATTATGTTTTTTATTGGTTTACTTTGATAGTAGAAAGAATATTTGAATCAACTTGATTAATCACTTCAGTAGGAAAAGTAAATATTGAATATTGCGTTTCTGTTTGATAAGATGACTATGTCCATAGGTTCGTATAATCGCAACTAGTTGTGCTTAAAGTTCAAATATGATAGGAATCGCAACCGATCACAATTATTGAGATGTTAAAAAAATGTCAGAAGAAGCACCTAAACGATTAGCCCCAACAATTGAAACTTTACGAGCACTCTTTGCAAAGTCAGGTAATCAATGTGCTTTTCCAGATTGCACACATTCCTTAGTTGATGATGACAATGAATTCATCGGACAGGTCTGCCATATTGAAGATGCAATGTATGGCGCACGATTTAATGAAAAAATGTCTAATGAAGAACGAAGAGGTTATGATAATCTTATTTTATTTTGCTATCGCCATCATATTAAAACAAATGATGTTTCAAAATATCCAGTTGAAAAACTTAAAGAAATAAAATTTCAAAATGAAATTAAGTTTCAAACTCCTTTTCAAGTTAGTGATATAACACTTATCACTTTATTTAACGATCTTAAAAGTATAAAGGAAGATACAACTGAAATTTTAAAAACTGTTATAGGCCACAATCAACAACTTGAAGATATAAAGGCTTTTATTTTCAAAAGTAATGAGACTCACGAATATAATAAATCTGATTATGTTAGGGAAATAGAATCTATTATGAAACTAAGGGATTCAAATAATCATAAAGCCGCCCTTAAGTTGTTTGAAAATTTCAAAAGTGAAAAATGGGATAATCTCAATGGACTGGAGAAATATAAAGTACTTGCCAATATTGGAATTATCCATTTGGAACTAAATGATCAAAAGAAAGCTGCAGAATATTTTATAGAATCATATAGGTATAACCCGGATGATGAAAAAGCAATGGGGTTCGCTGCAATAGGATATGCAGTTTTAAATAAAAAAATTAAAGCAACCTTAATTATTGAAAAAATAATTGCAATAAATTCGAAGAACTCAAATGCATATCAGGCATTTATTACTTTGAATAGGGATAATATGGATTTTTCTGAGATACTGGAAAAAATTCCTATTGAATTACGTGATACCCCGGAAATATCATATGCCTTGGGAGGACTGGCACGTCACAAAAATGACTTTGACACATCAATTTATTGGCTACAAAAGGCAATTGAATCGTCATATAAAAACAATTCAGATTTTCATGCAACATTAGGTTCAACTTTACTCGAATCAGTAAGTAACCCGTTTCAAATTATAACGGGGCAAATTGATAATGAAATAAGGAATAAAATTAAATATAGCATTGAACTACTTACAACTTCGTGGAATAAAGTAAAAGACACTGATTTACGAAATTCAAGAGCTTGGTTGTTGGTTAACAGAGGAATTGCAAAGAAATTTCTTAAGGATTTTGAGGGATCATTTGATGATATCAAGATGGCTGCAAGTATAAATGAAGGTGATTACTATACGCTTAGACATTTGTCAATTGTAGCTTTTGAAACAGGAAAGTTAGATTATGCGCTTGAAATATTAGATCAATTACAATCAATTGAGTCTAAGGAGAATCAGAGCGAAGTCGCGATAGATTTTTTTAAAGCAGAAGTATTATTTAAAAAGCAAGAATTTTCCCAAGTTATTGAGATACTTAAGACCTTAATAAAAGAAACAACCAGCCAGGAAAATAAAGATATAGCGCAAAGCAAATTAATTTCTACCTATGTTGCAATTCATGATTTTAAAAATGCTAAAGAATTTAGTTTATCAATTATCGAAAATAGGTCAAATTATTTAAGAGGCTATATTGATGCTTCGAAAGTTTTCTCGATAATGGATAACAACGACCAAGCATTGAGCTTACTCAATACTGCGTTTGAGCAATTGAACCACGACACCAATCATGCTGATATACAAGAATTAGCATATGAATTTTACAAATTTGAAGACTTTCGAAAATCAATTGAATTATTAGAACGCATCACTAAACCTGGAATTTATTCTGAATTAAGCAGTAATTTATTACGAGCATATTATAAAGCTGGCGAGAATGCAAAGGCTTTGGAGTTAATTCAATCAATTAGATCAAACTATGGACCAATAGACATTGTAACTGAAATACAAAGTAACATTTATGAATCTATTGATGATCTTCCAAAAGCAATTGATATTTGCGAAGAGTATTTAAATATTTACCCGGATGATCAGCTCATCCAAATTAGATTAGCAAATATCTATTATAGGCTAAAAGATAAAGACAAAGTAAAAGAGATACTTAGTAGGTTGAAAGTATTGGGAGAATTACCAATAGATATTTTATACAAACTTGCGCGGCTCAATATTTTGGTAGGGGAATTCAAGAATGGGTTAAAAGTAGCTTTTGAATTCCGAAGAAAGTTTAGCGATTCTGGAAATGCGCATTCAAAGTATGTTCAACTCTTTTCGGAATTTAGGACACTAACAGATCATGTTCGGGATATACATCAAGTTGGTGAAGATACAGCTGTAAAGCTAAAAGACGAGAGCGGAGAAACTCAGTGGTATTATATTCTTCAAAACACTAAAAAATTACTTAATGACGAACTATTATTAAATGATACATTAGTCATTGCTCTTTTGGGCAAGGAAGTTGGAGATACTGTGATCATTAATAGGGACTTCGGAGAACCACGAAGATTTGAAATAGTATCTATTCTTAGCAAATATATTTATGCATTTCAAGAAAGTATTGAGCTTATTAATAGGAAATTTATTGATATTAAAGGGTTTACGGTTTTAAAAACAAAAGATTCAGGCAATATAAAGGAAGATCTTCGACCAATATTTGATTTATTGGATGAAGCTGAAAAATTTGAAAAACAAATTCAAGAAGTTTTTAATAAAAAACCACTTACAATAGGTATTCTTGCTCAACTTCGGCAACAGAATCCAATAAAAGTATGGTCAAATGTAGTAGGCAGTAATAATTCAGGTATTAATTCTATGAGTGGGCTGCAAAAAGAAATTGAAACAGCCCATTTTTATTTGGATAATGGTAAGGGTATAGTTCTGGAACTAGTAAGTCTATTAACTTTATTATCAATCAGCAAACTGGAATTACTTGAAGTGCTACCTAATAAAAAAGTCATTTCAAGGTCAACTATTGAGACGATAGATGAATTGTTACGAGAATTCAAGGGTATAGGTTCGGACGGTTATATGTCTCTTGGAAAGGTGAAAGGCGAATATGTCAGAGATTGTATTACAAATGAGCAAATAGAGAGTAGTATAGCATATTATGAAAAGGTATTAAAATGGATCGAGCAATATTGCGATATATTGCCATGTAATATTGCTTTGACAATGAATGCCTTGGAAAAAGAAAGAATGGATTCAACTTTTGGAAGACCTTTCGTTGATGCCATTTTAATCGCAAAAGAATATGATTTTTTGCTATTAGCAGATGAAGAGATTTTGCGAAAAATAGCACTTAATGATTTCCAAGTAATTGGTTTCCCGAGTTATGCTTTACTAAGCTATTGTTTGAAAGTAAAACATATTGACTATGAGATTTTCGATAAAGTGGTTTCTAAGTTAATATTATTGAATTACAAATATTTGCCAGTAGATTCCCAAATATTATTTGAATGTGCAGATATGTCACGATATATGTATGCATTTCCATTTGATCTTGCCCTAAAAACATTAGATTTTTCTATAAGCTCTGAAGATTCATCTATTTATGTCGCAACAGACTTCTTTTATAAACTTTATTTGAATGGAATATTACCACAGGTTCGTTTAAATTTAATAATCCCTACTCTTAATGCCTTAGTTAATGGGAGAAACTTCATAGTAGTAATTCAGAAATTATTAATTCTGATTGAGAAAAAATTTGTGTTATTACTGATTCAGAAAGATGAAATAAGACAGATAATCAATGACTTTATAAAAGCTCGTAAACAAAACAATTGGTAACTGGGTATAAAAACGAGCCAGTTATATACGAACATTATTAGTAAGTACATATTTAAGAGCATAAGGAATAGACAAGAAATTGCTAAGAAAACCCAGTCAATCTTTTGCCCGATTATTTCGATAAAACCAAACCATCATGCTATTTGACATCGACAAACAGACCATTAAAGACCTGGGTCTCTTCGAGGAGAGGACAAAAGAGAAATCGATCTTTTCGGTTTACAACCGTACGGCGACAAAAGGAGGTCAAGAGAAGATGCATAAGCTATTCCGGACGCCTGTTTCGGATCTGGAATCTCTGCAGTGTCGTAAAAAGGAGATTAAATTCTTCTTTAAACATGATTGTGTACTGAAACTCCGTGCGCGGCATATTGATTATATAGAGCATTACCTGACTAATGACCGGTTTCCGCTTAGGGCTAACATCATCGATGCGACTTACGATGGATTAATCAACAAGATCTCGGCAGATGGCGACTACTGGATTATTTCGAACGGAATACTGCATACAATACGGTTACTCTTCGATCTGGAATTGTTTATAAAGGAGACCAAAACATTCAAACTACCTGCAACACTCGCAGAAGACCTTGACCGGATAAAGAGTTTCACCGCATCAAAAACTTTAAAGAATAGCTTAAGCGATCCTCCTGAAGATATCAAAGATCTGACTTTCTCGCAAATCAATAATATTGATCATTTTATCCGCGTAACTAAGAAGGATGATTTCAGGGAGATATTAAATATCGTTTATAAAATTGATGTCCTTCAGACATTAGGTCACATCATGAAGAGTGATGGATTTACTTTACCGAAATATGTTCGGAAATCGCAACCCCTGTTTGAGGTAACTGATGCTTTTTATCCGATCCTTATCGCTCCCGTTCCGAATAGTTTCACGTTTAATCGGAACTCAAGCCTGTGTTTTATTACGGGTCCAAATATGGCCGGTAAATCAACCTTCCTTAAAACAATGGGTTTAATGATTTATCTTGCCCATCTTGGATTCCCTGTGCCGGCAAGGAAAATGAAGACCACTGTATTTGAAGGTTTATTCACCACTATTAACCTGGCCGATAACCTGAATTTAGGATACAGTCACTTCTATTCCGAGGTACAAAGGGTGAAGGATATTGTTGTGAAAATAAATACAGAACGTAATCTGATAGTGATATTCGATGAGTTGTTCAGAGGGACAAATGTAAAAGATGCTTATGATGCTTCGCTTATGATTATTTCGGCATTGGCCAAAATCAGGAACAATTTCTTCTTTATCTCTACCCATCTTTTGGAAGTGGCAGAAAATCTTGAGCATGAAAATTCCATCCAGTTTAAATGCTTTGAATCGGAACTGGTTGATCAAACTCCAGTTTATGATTTTAAATTAAAGGACGGTGTATCGAAAGAAAGAATCGGGATGACAATTATTAAGCGTGAGAACATTATCGGATTATTGGATCAGATTATTGAAAAACAAAAACTGGAGCAAATTCTATAACAATTGGTTTTGTAATTTAGTCGAATATTTGATAAAAAGTGAACGGGTGAGTGTACATGACTTGAACACTCACCCGCTCACTCAACTTCATTTGGAATTACTCAGCAGGTGACTCCAAGTCACCTGCTGAGTAACACACTGAGTAGCACTTCAAGTCACCTGCTGAGTAACACGTAATTCCTTTCCATTATAAGAAGTTTGGGCTATTTTTTATTGAGATAATTTACAATTTCTGTTGCCAACTCAATTTGAGCCTTTTCGTTTAAATGGATACCATCCGTCGTTTTTTCAGAAAATCCATTTTTTAATGGAGTATAAGTATCGAGAAAACCAACCTTGTTGGTGGCAGCTACTTTTTTAAATTGCTCGTTGTTCTTTTGGATTCGTAAATCACCTCCACCATATTTTTCGACGTTTACTTTAAGTTCATCCATCGGAGAAGGGGTGATGATGCAAATTTCAGGATTTTGCTTTTGATGGTCTTTAAAGAATCGTTTAATCAACTGAATAAGAAGAGACAAGTTTTTGGAAACTTCTTTTTGCCGGTTTATAAATATCCGTTTCGTGTCGTTTGTGCCCAGATTAATAAAAATAAAATCGAAACTATTCTGAGGCCCAATCTTAATAAATGCTTCTTCCAAATAATGATTAATATTTTTTAATGTATTTAATTCAATCTTGTCCAGGTTGTCAAATCCGATGGTATTCCCTGAAATTGATTTATTTATTATGGTAGAGTTCGGAAGTAACGGTTTCAGTTGTTGTGGCCAGCTATATTCAAAAGTCCCGTTAGAATCACCAATAGTCAGAATATTAAGTTTTTGTAAACTGTTTTTTTCATTCTGTGCATTGGCGAAAAGGATAAAAACACAACAGAATATGAGTAATAGTATCGGTTTTTTCATTTTTGATTCAATTCGTAATAGAAACAATATGTTTTAATGGTTCTGGTCGTAAATCCTGATCTTATTAATTACCTGTTCTTCCGACTGATCATACATCTCACGGATAAATTCATCATTAAAACTCATGGTTCGTTCTTCGAAGCTCATATCCTCAAGTCTGTCGAAAAGCCTTTCTTTGGCCACCTTGAGATCCTTTCCATAAATGTGGAACGAATCGGCTTGCCAGTTTAAACGACCCAGTTTTACTGTTTTCCCTGTCTTTTCTGAAACACCGGCGGCGATCACTTCTTTGTTGAATTGAGTAAATCCAAACATATTCATAAAGTTGGCTCCCCAGGCATCGTTACTTCGGAAGCGGATGTTGCAATTAAGCCAGTAAACACCTTCTTCATCTTCCAGAATGCGATACCATAACGATTGAAGGCAAGGCGGATCGTAACAATCATTGTCGATGTTCGGCATCCAGGTAATCATTTGTGCCTGACGGGTAAATGGCTGCTTCGACAACTTATTAATAACCGATTGTACCTGATCAACTTTGAAAGGACCAACCTCTTTTGATTCGCCATCGACTAAAGCCTTCCACACGCCATAATTCTGCAATCTGCCATGATAGGTATACTCCCACCGGGTATCGCTTTCAACATTCATATTTTTGGTCCAGTGGTCTTTATATCCTTTTAATTCCAATACATATTCCTTCAGTTCATCAATTCCTCCCGGGAAAGCCATGTGGATCATCGGGTCGGTTTCGGGCTCCTCAATGGTGATGTTAATAGTGCAATCCATGCTTTCGGGATCCTCAGGCTTATCGTACTGAGTTTTAAATCGGGTCCCTTTTTCGTAAACAGCAATGAGGGCGGCTTCGTAAGCTTCAGCCAGGGTTTTTTTAGTAATGGCGATGACCGGAATATTTTTCATGTTAGAAAGATTTTTGAAAGGAATTTTCCTTAATTTATTTTTTGAACTCAACTTTAAATGTAATCACCTCCCATTCGGGTAATTTAGCTGGTTTTGTAATTAAAAGCGCATCAGCTTCCTGTTTCCAGACTAACTTCTCTGTACTGCCCAGCATTTTTACTGAAGCGATCTTTTTGTCGTTTAGTTTGGATGTTTTACCGAGCGAGGTAATCTTAACATCTCCCGTTGGTGTCCCCATACAAAAGGCATAAAGTGTCTGGCCTTTGGATGTAAAACGAATATCAGTTGCCTCATAAGGCCTGACATCTTTCACACCTCCGAATCTTCCCTTCTCCTGTTTTTTAGCAGATGAAGGTCCTTCTCCATATATTTTCCAGGGGCGTGTACCATAGATTCCTTCACCGTTCGCAGGTGTCCATTTGCCAATGACATCCAAAATTGCCAAAACATCGGGTTCAAGGTCTCCTTCAGGAGTTTGAACTACGTTAAGCAGCAGGTTTCCGTTTTTACTTACAATGTCAATCAACATCTGAATTACCTGTGTTCCGGTCATATATTTTTGTCCGGTCCGGTAATACCAGTCGCCAATCGAAGTATCGGTCTGCCAGGGGAAAGGACTGATCGAATCCAGCGCACCGCGCTCCACATCCTGAACCCAACGACCATTTGACGCACGCATTTTGCAGGTATAAACAGCTTCGTTTTTACCACCATTGTTTGCAATATCCTGATTGTAGTAATGAGCCAGCATGGTTCTTCCAACCTCTCCAAAAGGAAGTTCGCTATCCGAATAAAGAAGATCTGGTTTATACATATCTATGAGTTCAGTAATACAGGCTAACCAGTTCTTTTGATTTTCAGGATTATTTGTCAGCCATGCCTTATCGTCAGGTGATGTTTTCGGGTGATATAAATCTGCAAATTCTTCATTTGTTCCATCATAGGGAACTCCTGCCAAAGGTCCGGTTTTATCGGCACCACGGCTTGCCTGAAACCATGTGTAACTTGCACCTAAATGTTCAGAAACTCCAAATTTTAATCCTTCTTTTTTAGCTGCCTTCTGCCAAAGACCAACCACATCTTTCTTCGGACCCATATTCACGGCATTCCATTTATGAATTTTGGAGTTCCAAAGGAAAAAATTGTCGTGATGCGTGGCCATACTTACAAAGTATTTGGCTCCAACCTTTTTATAGAGTGCCATCAATTGCTCGGGATCCCACCGTTCGGCTTTCCACAATGGAATAATGTCTTTATAACCAAATTTCGAAGGATGGCCATAATTTGCTACATGGTATTTGTAGTCAGCATCACCTTCCTGATACATTTTTTTGGCATACCAGTCACCCTGACGTGGAACAGCCTGTGGTCCCCAGTGCGCCCAGATCCCGAACTTGGCATCGCGGAACCATTCGGGATACTTGTACTGTTGAAATGACTCTTCGGTCGGTTTGAATGTTTGGGCAAACAACTGACTTACCGGAACAATGCTTAATGCAAATGCAATAAGCGCAAGACAAATTAATTTACACGTGTTTTTTTTCATGTTAATGGATGTTTTATTGGGTTTTATAGAATTATATCGGTATTAAAGATATTGGTTGAGTTTTCGTTTGTTGATTTCGCTGACCACCTGCTTGATATCTTCGGCACGATCGCGTTTGCAAACAAGGATGGAATCGCCTTCCTGAACTACGATCACATCTTCGAGACCAACAACAGCTACAAGACTATCGGGAGCATAGACATAAGAGTTCCTGGTGTCGAGAAAGATAACTTCGCCCACCTTCGCATTCTGATTTTCGCCCTTTTTGTTGTATTTATAAACTTCTTCCCAGCTTCCCAGGTCGTTCCAGACAAAGTCACCCTGAACCAGAAATACATTTTTCGCCTTTTCCAGAATTCCGTAATCAATGGAAATAGATTTCACTTCATTATAGATTCTATCGAGTGCTTCCTCGTATCCACAGGTACTAATGTGTTCATTAATTCGCATCAAATCAGCATACAATGCCGGGGCATACTTTTGAACCGATTCAAGAAAAACAGATACTTTAAAAACAAAGATCCCACTGTTCCAGTAGAATCCGCCACTTTTAATGTAGCCCGTCGCAACTTCCAGATTTGGTTTTTCGACAAATTTATTAACGGAATACGATTTAATAGCCTGACCAATCTTAACTTCTTCGGCAGTCTGTACATAACCATAACCCGTAGCGGGAAATTTGGGAGTGATTCCGATTGTGACAATGCCATCTTTTTCGTTGGCAATTTGAACTGCCGATTCTATGGTTTGTTTGAAAAGCTTGTCATTCTGAATTAAATGATCTGAAGGCGAAACTATCAGAATTCCCTCCGGATCCTTTTTAGCAATAAACAAAGCCGCCAGACCAATTGCCGGAAGTGTGTTTTTCCCGACAGGTTCATAAATCAGGTTTTCTTTGGGAAGATTGGATGTTTGTTCTTCGAGTACCTCCTTTTGACTTTTGGCCGAAACGATATAAATACTCTCTTCAGGAATGAAATTTGCAAACCGCTGAACTGATTCCTGTATAAGCGACTGATCTCCGAATAAACTGAGATACTGTTTGGGCTTTTTTACGCGGCTTCGTGGCCAGAAGCGGGTTCCGGAACCGCCTGCCATAATCAGACAATAGTTGTTACCCATATTAGAATGTTATTATATAACTGGTCTATTTTTTGTTCGATGCTGAGGCTACTCTGAAAAACTCTTTTTTTAGCCACCAAGACTCAAAGACACCAAGTTTCACTAAATTCATGCCACTTACCTCTAACACTTAGTGCAACTTTGTGTTTTGGTGATTTAGTGGCATTTTTTATTTTTTGACTTTTGTTGGCTCAAGTTTCATTGTTGTATGATCTGAAAAATATGGATTCACCCATCATTATTCACTTGTAACTTCCCTAATATTTTACTTTGATCTTCAGTGCTCCTGGAATCTCTTCTTTAGAAGCAACAATCACGTAACCGCCTCCGCTTCCCGAAGTAATTGCCCCCGGATAATTGGGAAACCAGTTGTTTTCCATTTCTTCTGAAACCCAATCAGGAACAGTTAAAGGTAACAGTTTTTTCCAGGAAAGGAAAGTTTGTTTCATTCCCTCTCCCAGTTTTTTCACGTCACGTTCAACGATTCCTTCCCAGCACAAGTTGCCGGAATCTCCAAGTTCTTTTACATTTTCGACAGTCAGGTGTTTTTCGATCAATGGATTGTAGCCATCTGGTCGTGGTGCCAGCGGAATAAGGTGCAGAACGCAGGATAACCAATCGCAAGTTTCAGCATCGATTATTGATTCAATGTGATTGGGCCAGTATTTTCCATTGTAGTCCAATCGGTTGGCTCCCGGTAATAAAATACCAAGCTGATCCTGAGACCCCGAAACATACTCGCATCCCGGTGGATTCTCGGCCCCAAAAAGCAATTGGGCATTACAAACCATATCACCTTCCGGCATTTTGCCTCCCCACAATTCTGCTGCAATTTTGCGGGAGCTGGTTGCCATCCCTGAGCGATCGTTGAAATCAAAGTCTGGCCATATTTGCACAACAACACACGATCCACTGTGAACTTCCGATACCCAAGGCTGATCCATCCATCCGCCTGCAAGGCACAAACGGTAAGGAAATTTCAAATCTTTTTTCGACTGTGAACTTGATCTTGCGGGAAGTCCTTCTTCAGGTATACGTTCCAGAACAATCAATTCAACATTGTTTTCCTCGCAGAGGCGCTTTTTTCCTTCAGTATATCCATCAGAATTCACCACAAAATAGTCAGGCTTAATGCGTTTCATGTCTTCTTCAAAATCGAGCATACCATCACCCGACGCAACAAATGCTTCGGTTACATATCTTACAGCACCCACCATGTAAACCCGTTCCTCCTGAGAAAAATATGGCTTTTTACCTTTTAATTTGAAGAGGTTTTCGTCCTGGCCAACGCTTACAAAAAGCTTACCATATAGCGAAGCCGTTTTTAAGAATGCAACATGCCCGGCGTGCAGCAGGTCGTAACATCCGCTAACCAATACTTTTTTATCACTCATAAAAATTTCATAAGCTATTGAAATTATAACAGATAAAGCAGCCAGCGACTAGCAACTAGCTGCTAGCTGCTTTCACAATCCGGCACCAGATTATTTAATTCCGCCACTTACCATCTGGGTTTTGATCCAGTCGTAAGTTTCTTTCATCCCTTTTGCCAATGGCAGGGTTGGTTCCCATCCAAGCAATTTAAGAATCAGTGTATTTTCGCTGTTACGTCCGCGTACACCTTTTGGAGCATCAAGATCATAGGTTCTTTTTAGTTTGCGACCAGCAATCTTTTCTACAATATCAACCAGTTGATTAATTGATACCATTTCGCTGCTACCCAGATTAAGCGGCTCAAGAATATCACTATACATGATTTTGAGAATTCCTTCAACACATTCGGTAATATACATGAAGCTACGGGTTTGTTCGCCATCGCCCCAGATGTTGATTTCGTCTTTTCCGTACAATTCGGCTTCCAAAACCTTACGACACATGGCAGCAGGTGCTTTTTCACGACCACCATCCCACGTTCCGTGAGGTCCATACACGTTATGGAAACGAGCCACACGTGTGTTAATTCCGTAATCTTCGCGGAAATGACGACACATTCTTTCAGAGAATAGTTTTTCCCATCCGTATCCGTCTTCTGCCTGAGCAGGATAAGCGTCTGATTCTTTCAGCCCGGGATTGTGTACATCCTGCTGTTTGTCGCCATTGTAAACACATGCCGATGAAGCATAAAAGAAACGGTCGATGCCCAGATCTTTGGCAGCCATCAACAAATGGGTATTGATTAATACACTTAGCATACATTCAGCCTTGTGATTTTCGATAAAGCCCATCCCACCCATATCGGCAGCAAGATTAAATACTTCATTATATCCGTTTAATGCGGTATAGCAATTTTCTTTGATGGTTAGATCAAGAACCAGATTATCAACATCGGTATGAACCTGATACCATTGATTTAGTGGTTTTTTATCAACTGCTCTTACGTCATTACCCATGTCTTTTAACTTTCTGGTCAAATGACCCCCGATAAAACCACCGGCTCCGGCCACAATAATTCGTTTCATTTTGTATGATTTTAATTCTTAAACAATGAATTTATCTATTCTGATGCAAATATCGGGATAAATTAAGCCTTGTACAACCATTCATATTCAGTAAAATAGCGCAAAGGTTTGCGCAAAGCATTGCGGGGGAAATAAATGTTGTAAAACATGTTTTTGACAGGGAGAGAAAATTGAAAAATGGACAGGGAAAAGACAAAGGAGAAAGAATGAAGGAGAAAAATGGTTATAGAGAAGTACCCTGCAATTACAGTTTGTCCTTAAAAAAAAGTGTTAAGAACATAAATCAACGTCCTTAACACTTTAACCTTTATCCTTTTAACTTTAACCTTGAAATCAGTCTTATTATTTATCCAATTTATAGATACGCTCCATTAATTGCCATTTTTCATCGGCAGTAGCTTTGGCAGAAGTTTGCTGAAACTTTGAAACATAGGCTTCCCATTCGCTTTGTCGTGGTTTTTGGGCAAGTTCAGTCATGGCTTTGTCATGGTCAAACTCCTCAATCGTGTCCATAATCATAAAGAGGCGATTACCCAAAATGTAAATTTCCATGTCAATGATGCCGACATCGCGCATTCCCTGGGTAATTTCGGACCAGGCAGCACCGGGAGCATGAACTTTTTTATAATCTTCGATTAATTGCAGATCGTCTTTTAATAATAGAGTTTTGCAATATCTTTTAATGTTCATAGCATATGTCGTTTATCATTGATGTTACCTATATCTTAGGATCTGACGACTTTATGCCCTTCAACAGCATAATATAAGATGAAAGCAAATAGTGGGATTGGCGCTAAGAAGCCAATTGACATCGATGAGATATCAGCAATCCAACCCATAAACATGGGGAAAATTGCACCACCAACTATTGCCATAACAATAAATGATGCACCTTGTTTTGTTTTTTCGCCAAGGTCTTTAATGCCTAGGGCAAAAATTGTAGGGAACATGATTGACATGAAAAAGAAGATCAGGAATAATGCAATAATTGAACTCCAACCTAAACTTAAACTTACTACAGGTAAAAGTAAACAGCACATTATCGAATAAAAGGCCAATATTTTGGTGGGTTTCAGATACCCCATCATCCAACTACCCAAGACCCGACCAATCATAAATAAAGACATTCCACCCATCCCCAGCATTAAAGCAGCTGTTTTGTTTTCGAAATGAGGGGTTAACGATTTATCTGTTACAAAATTTACAAAAAAACTGAATACGCCGGTTTGAGCAGCAACATAGCAAAATTGAGCTACTACACCTAATACAAAATGACGTTGTTTGATAAGTGGTTTGTGTAAAATACTTGATGAGTCTTTACTTGTTCCATGGTGTTCAACCTCTTCTTCAATTTCAGGAAGTGGTGTTTTTACATAGATGCCTGCAATAATTAATACGACTGTTCCAATAACAATGTATGGAGTCATAAGTGACTCTAATTTGTTTCCAGATACTCCACCATCATTACCAAGAATAAAAAGTCCACCAATGATAGGTCCGATTATCCATGCCAGACCGTTAAATGATTGCGAAAAATTAATGCGTCGTTCAGCAGATTCCTTTGGTCCAAGTTTAGTTGTATATGGGTTTGCTGCAGTTTCGAGTGTGGTTAACCCACAACCCAAAATGAAAAGCCCTATTAAGAATAGCCAGAACGATTGCAACAATGATGCTGGTACAATTAGATAAGCCCCTGTTGCAAATAAAAGTAAGCCAAGAATAATGCCTTTTTTGTAACCAAACCTACGCATAAAATAACCGGCAGGAAGAGCCATTGAAAAGTATGCCATATATACCGAAAACTGAATAAGTCCAGACCTTGCTTTTGAAATTTGTAGCACATCCTGAAAATGTTTGTTCAGAACATCCAGCATTCCGTGCGCCATTCCCCAAAGGAAAAACAGGGCAGTAATGAGAATGAACGGTATCAGATTCTCTTTAGTCGTTAATTTTGCGTGTTTCATAGAATTGTTTTAGTGTTAATCTCTAAACATAAGTAAAATGTAGTGTTTTATTTTTCCAATAGAGTTCAAACATCAATAAATAAATCCATATTACAAAACTCAATTTCAAATTCAACAAGGCCGCAAAGCTTTGCAGTGTAAAAAAGATGTTGCATAACATTTTGTGACTTTAATAGAGCCCTTATTAAATAGGATGTCTGATCGATTGAGATGTTGGTATAATCATCAATTGAAGGTGCAATTATCGTAGATTACTGGTTTTATTTCTTAGTTGTTTTCTGGATTTTAAGCAATATAATTTGTTACATTCGAACCGTCTTTCAACAATTATTCAAATATATGGTCAAACATAGAATATCTCTTAAAGATATTGCCAGGGAGCTGGGGGTCTCAATCTCGACAGTTTCCAGGGGACTCAGGGATCATCCCGACATCAGTGACGAGCTGATCGTCAGGATAAAAGAGTGTGCCGGATTGCGAAATTATTCTCCTAATCCAATGGCAATGGGTTTGTTAAAACAACGAACCAAAATGATTGGTGTAATTGTTCCTGATCTGGTTACCCATTTCTTCTCGTCTGTAATTTCGGGCATCGAAGCGGTTGCGAAAGAGAAAGGATATTTTGTAATTATCTCACCTTCAAACGAATCATACAGCAAAGAAAAGGAGAATATCCAGAACTTAATGAGGGCAAGAGTAGAGGGTTTTATTGTTTGTCTTTCACAGCAAACAACTGATTATTCTCATTTTGAACAAATTATAGAAGCGGAGATTCCATTGGTCTTTTTCGATCGAGTGTGTCTTAAGGATAAAGTTCCGACAGTAACTGCCGACAGCTTTGAAGCGGCACGAGGGATAACACGACATTTCTATGAAAATAATGCCCATCGTATTGCTTATATTTCTGGTCCTGATCATCTCAATATCTCAGACGAAAGAAGGATGGGATATTTACAGGGTTTGACTGATTGCGATCTTGAATTCCGTCCCGAATACCTTGAAAAGTGTGACCTGAGTACAACTTCAGCGGCAGAGGCAACTCAACGACTCCTGTCTCTGCCTTTAAAGCCCGATGCCATCTTTGGGATAAACGACACCGTTGTTTTTTCCGCAATGAAAGAGATCAGAAAATCAGGGTTGAATGTACCTAAAGATATTTTGCTGGTTGGTTTTACTGATGAGTTCCATGCTACGGTTGTTCATCCAATGCTGACTTCAGTAATGCACCCCACGTATGAAATGGGTAGAGTCACAGCCGGACTTTTTTTTGAACTAACTGAAAACATGGATTTACCTCCGAAATCTGTCGAGCTAAAAACAAAACTGGTAATCAGGGAGTCGTCAGTCAGACAATAAGAGCGAGAGAATTGACGAGCGTGAGAAAAGTAGAATTGGAGATTGGAAACGAGTCAATGTTAAAATATTTCCCATAAAAAAAGCCGCATTTTCAGCGGCTTTTTTTATGGGAAATATTGATTAATAGAATTTTGAACGTTTGTCGATTACTTTTGCATTTTCGCGTAATGCTTCGAATGCAAGCATATTGGTACGATAGTTATTAGATGCAGCCAACTTTTGTTTATTGGCAGTCACATCCTGATCTGTTCCCGGATTAACGCTTGTTACTTTCACAACATATACTCCGCTGGTCCCAACCACTGGTTTGGAAACCTGATTTGCTTCCAGTGCTGTTGCCGCACCAGCAATGGCAGGCTCGAATCCGACACCCGGAATTGAATAAGATTCAAAAGTAATATTCTGAGCTTCGCCAACACTAACTTTAAGGTCGGACGCCAACTGGTTCAGATCTGTTTTTCCTGACATTTTTTCAATCAGTTGCTGTGCTTTTTTCTCCTTTTTTACTTCAAGTACAATTCGGGGTTTTACAGAGGCAAAAGAGGCAATCCCTTTTTCTTGTTCACCAGTCATGGTGGCAACAATAAATTGACTCCCAAGTTCGAATATCGGTGTTCCTTCTGTGCTAAGAATAAGTGAGCCTGTATTAGCTTTATAAGCGGCACGAATCAATAAACGCGAATTATCCAATCCTGGAATGTCTTTGTCGTTTTCACGAATATTGGCCATACGTTTGTTCAAACCCTGAGCCACAATAGCGTCATTGAATTTTTTTAGGTCCTGATTTTCGCTTGCAAACTTCGATGCTGTCGTATAAGTAGCCTGATAAGTTTGGCTGCTTGGCTCAACAACACGATTAATAACTGCCAACTGCACATTTGGAGATGTTTTACCTCGGTTGGTTACCTGAAGAAGATGAAGTCCAAATTGTGTCTTAACAACCTGAAGTTCATTAACTTTTCCGAAAAAGGCAGCATCTTCAAATGGTTTTACCATCATTCCGCGACGCATCCACCCAAGACTCCCTCCATTATTGGCCGATCCGGTATCTTCAGACTTTGTACGGGCAACGTCCTCAAATTTCTGACCTTTAACCAAAATGAGGTTTTTCAAACTGTCGATTGTTGCAGTTGCTTTGGCCAGCTCCGGCTGTGAATTTACCCTGATTAAAATATGACGTGCCTCGACAGAGTCGGGCAGCTCTTCAAATCGTTGAATTTTAGCCAGCTTCCAGCTTTTACCATCCTTATAGGGTCCGTAAATGTCTCCAACTTTACCTGCAAAAGCGAAAGCACCTAATTCAGGTGACAGATCATCTTTTTTGAAAAAAGAAGGATCGAAGGGAACATCAGAATTAATATTCACAAAGGCAGCGGGATCTTCTACTGTCGCGAATTCAGCTTTGATATCGTTTGTCCATTTAATCAGTTTATCTTCATCTGTTTTTGAAGCAATTACAGGAAACGAAACGTACTCGATGTTTCTGTTATTTTCCTGTTTGTAATTTTCTTTGTTTTTCTCGTACCAGGTTTTAAGTTCTTCGTCCGATACTTTTACCGTACTATCAGAGACTGAGGAAAGCAATTTTGCAACAAATTGAATATTAGCCTGATGGTTACGTCCCTTAAGGTCACTTTTTGCTTCGTCACCAGTAACGTAAATCCCTTTTGCAAGAAGATTGTTGTATTTTGAGAAAGATCGTTCTTCAATAATTTGGTTTTCAATAAATAGCCAATAACTACGTTCTTTGCCGGTGCTGTTTGACTGTTGGTATTTTAAAAACTGAATCAGTGCGCCACGATTAAGTGTCCCCGTGTTTGGATCACGGAAAATACTCTGAATAATCGCATGCGGGTTCTTTCCCTGCACCATATCAAATAGCTCGGACGAGCTGACTCCGATTCCCAGTTCTTCGTAGATATCTTTCATCGTGAGATTTCTCACCATGTTTTGCCAGGTCTGTTCTCTGATCTGCTCAGTAGTCGCCGCATCGAGTGAGGTTTTACCTGAGTTCATTTTGTAAATTTCTTCCAGTTCACTCACTTTCGCCTGAAATTCGGGTTGGGTAATAGTATTGCCATCAACTACTGCCAATTCCATTTGCTTGCCGCGCGTAATCGAACTTGTTGATTTAAATAGGTCGCCAAGAATGAATGCTGCGAGCGCCAATCCAATAAATATTGCAATCGCAATTCCGGCGCGGTTCCTGATTTTTTGTAATGTTGCCATCGATATTTAGTTACTTAAATACTACTTTTTTCTTTTTGTTTTGAGGGTACGAATATAGTAAAATTCGACTTTTAATTGTGACCATTCATGAATTTTAAATACTTCCTGCTAATTTCATTTCTACGAGTTCGATTCTCGTTTTTGAACAACGCAATATTTTAAATTCGTATTTCCCGATTAACAGAATTGTGTTGACTTTCGGGAAGCTGGGGTGATGATAAAGCAGGTATCCAGCCAAAGTTTCGTAACTGTTATCTTTCTGTAAATTAGCATTGTAAATTTCGTTGATCTCGTCAACACCTAATCTTCCTGAAAGGATAAAATGATTCTCTTTTACCTTTTTTGAAATGATATTAGGTGTATCGTGTTCATCTTCAATTTCACCGAATATCTCCTCCAGAATATCTTCGGTAGTGATCATTCCAGCAATTCCACCAAATTCGTCGACGACAAGAGCAGTGCTTTTATGCTCACGAAGAAGTTTGGACAGCAGTTTGTTTGCTTCCATGGTTTCAGGTACAAAGGATACTTTTCGGAGGCAGGCCTCAATGTTTTGCGGATCATTGAAAAGATCTGAGGAGTGAGCATACCCGACGATGTTATCGCTTTTCTCTTTAAAAACTAAGATTTTCGAATAACCTGTATCAATGAATTTTTGCTTTAACTGGTCGATTCCGGCATTTATTTCAATTAGTTCAATCTCCGGACGTGGAACCATACAGTCGCGGATTTTGATTTTAGAAAAATCAAGTGCGTTTCTGAAAAGTTTTATCTCATTATCAATATCATGCTGATTCGTTCCCTGAAAAATTTCCATTTCACCCAGAAAATGATCTAAATCGGTTTTCCCAAATACGCGTTGCTCCTGTTTTGGCCCTATTTCGGCATTAAAAAACTGTTTAAGAAGAAATTTGGAAATCCGGATGGAAAGACGGGTAATAGGATAGAACAAATAATAGAAAAATGCTGCCGGAACTGATAACAGGTTTAACGCCTGATTATTTTTAAACTTGAACACCGTTTTTGGTAGAAACTCGGCAACAGTAAGAATAATCAGGGTTGAGATGATTGTCTGGATGAACAGGCGTAACGATTCGCTCATGGGATAACCGGACATCTGTCTGTCGAGCACTCCGGCAAATGACAAACTGTAAACGACCAGAGCAATATTATTGCCTACGAGCATGGTAGCAATAAATTGCCCCGGAGATTTAAGAAACTTATTGATTATTTGAGCGTTGATTAGGTTTTTACTTTTATCAAGTTCTAATCTCAGCTTATCAGACGAAACAAATGCAATCTCCATGCCCGAGAAAAAGGCAGAAGCTATTAATGTTATCGTTATGATTATTAGTTCGCTCATTGATTTTTACCCAACATTATTTTTCATCGACAAAAATATGTCCTTTGGTTTTTTTAAAGGACCACTTCTTCATTTGTGTATCCGACTCAAATCCCCCTGTTCCGTTAAAGTCCATGTCGCCTTTTTTGATGTTGACAAATTTATCGGAAAAGATCCGATTTTCCTGAGTGAGATAGATCAGCTCCTCAGTACGTAGCGTATCGCCTTTATCATTTACCATCACAACTTTTCCCGTAGCCAGCCATTTCTTCTCTTTAACAAAATTTTTTCCATAATTGGCCGACAATTCCGAAATGATTTTTTTGTTTTCGTCAAATTCCTGAATATGGAATCCTTCCGGAAATTCTTTGTAAGGCTCTTTTTCCTGATCAAAGCTCAGTAATTTAGGGGTCGTAAGGAAGTATCTTACGATTCCTGAATCGGTATAGAATGTCTGAAGATCAGTTGCTTCTATTGAAGGAGTCTTTTTGTTGCTAATCAGGTCTGGCGGTATATCTGAAGCAACTTTTGTGCTGCATGATAAAATAAGTATTGTAGTCCCTAAAGAGAGGACGACAATGCCTAAATTTTTACAGCGTTGTTTCTTTTCGAAAAATCTAACGAAGTCGTACAGTCGTACTTTCATTAATCCAACCTCCTACTTTAAAAATGCTTCCGGCTTTAATATTTTCAAAAAATGCATCTTCTTTACCGGGGAAAAATTGTGAATATTGTGCAATTTCCTTGTTCGCTTCAGCGGTAACGTCTGGATCAACTGCTTTTGCCTTGATGAACTGATCGACGGCCAGACAGTAAACAATCCGTTGTTGCAAGTCAGACTCTCCAATCGTTTTAGCCGATGCAGCATAGATCTTTCCGATCAGGATGTACGGTTTGCCCCATTCTGTGTTCAGACTGATTGCCTGACGTGCGTAGTTTCGCACCCTGGAAAAATCTTTTTGTCCGTAGATAACCTGAGCTAATTCGTAGCAATAGTTCGCTTTTTCGTATTTATTTTTCTCTGTGTTAATTGCTTCTTCGTAGTAATTAATTGCCTTAGCCGTATTTTTCCTTTTCAGGAAAAGACGTGCCATTGAAAATGCCGATTGTGAAGTAGGCTCCAATTTATAAAGTTTCTCTGCCACATCGGCGTAAAGTTTGCTATCTGAGCAGTCCTCATGGTTCAACATGTAGTTGATTTTCTTCAATGTTGTAAGATCATCCGCATTTTTTGCAAACTCAGCCTGGTACATAGGGACCAAAACCTCACACGTAACTGCTCCTGATTCAACAAATGCTCTGTTGATCCCTGCTTTTGCCTTTTCGTAGTTGTCATCATCCGGGGTCTTCGCGAGATTGGCATCTACAATGACGATGGTTTTATCATAAACGGCCATCACCTTGTCCGCTTTTAATTCACCAGTTTTGAATAACAATGCAGTAGCGCGGTTCAAAAGCAATAGCACAGCAGCTTCCGCCCCGTTTCCCAGTTTGTCCACTGATGATTCAAGCCATTTATAGCCAGTTTTGTAAACCTCTTTTTTCTGCTCATCAGTCATCTGATCCGCAGACGCAAGCTTGTATTTCAAAAAGAGGGTGGCTTTACGACCCAGGTTGTATCCTTCGTTTCCGAAATACTGAATTCTTTTATCGTAAATTTCCATAATTTTATTTAATAAAGGCTCTTTTTCTGCATCAGAAGCCTTACTAATCATGTCTTCGTAGATTTTAATGCCTTGGATATAAATGTTATCCGACGATTTCGGATATTTCGTATATTCGACTGTCCAGGGCGCCAAAGCCGATTTGTAATCGCCCACCTTGTAAAATTGCTCAAATATTGAAGCAGTTTCGATATATTCCTTTACACCAGCTTGTACCAACTGTGCCCGCGTGCGAAGATCAACATCCCCGGTAGTAGTAGCTATCGGAGCAGCAGCTTCGGCTTTCTTGCCAAAATCAATTACATCGCTGGTGTTCCCTTCGATCTTGAGTGTTTCTTCCCGATCATTAAAGGTGAATTTAATATACCTGGATTTTGCATCTATTTTTAGCTCAAATTTTCCATCAAAACTTGTGAAATAAGGAGTGCCAGACATGCGATGAGCGGAAACATTTACACCTGAAGCCGGTTTCCCATCTGCATTGTAAACAGTACCCCTGATTATCCTTGACTGAGCCATACCTCCGGTAATTCCGAGAATAAAAATCAGAATTACTATCAACGAGGATTTGTACTTAGCCTTCATCTCAAATAATATTACTCTTTAGTCGAATTTTCTTTTAATAAACCACCTGTCATGCAAGAGCAGGTGAAGCGTAAACTTTGCATACGACTCTCTTATAAGATTGTTTTGAGTGGAACCCATACGTCCAAGCTCTGCTGATAAATTTAGAGACGAAAGCGCCCGGCTAAAAGGCAATCCCAATCCAAATGTAACTCCATACCCTTTAATTTGTTCTCCATTAATGGTTAAATAGGAATTATCATAAAAACAACCAACCCTGTATTGCGCTCTGGACCAGTAGTTTCTGATCGAAAACTCATCCGGAGTGATTTCAAGTCCTGAGGAGTAGCGGGTACTATTGGTCAGATACTGAGTACCCCCCAAAAATGATGCTTCACTCCATTTTTGGTGATAGACATCTGCACCAAAAATAATTTTATTCTTGAATGAATAGGAGAATCCGGCTCCGAAACTTAATGGAAGCCTAAGCCCATTGTTCGTGCTTTGAATATTGGAAATTGTGTCAATAATCGAGGCGACTGATGTTGAGTTTCGGAAAAGAGCTCTCTCTTCGAGAATTACATACTTCGACGACATGTTTTGTTTTGGTTCAAAAACTGCTCCCAGTGTCCATGAGTTCTTATTTTTGGTTTTCCATGTGTATTGCATTCCTGCAGTCACACCAAAATTGTGTACCGTAAATTTCTTTTCCAACAGATAATCATAAGCTGCAGCATCGTAGGGGAAGTACAAATAGTAGGTATCGGATAGTGTACCAAACAGATACCACGCATTTACTCCCACCGAGAGGTTTTTGCCAATTTTAAAAGCATTTCCGATAAAAGCCTTTGAGAGGGTACCCGTACCATAGATAGATGTTGAAGAGAATCCATTGGTAGAATCTGCAGCTGCTGTAATGTTGTAACCTTTATCCGATAATGGTATGATCCCGAATGCTGTAGCCCACCATTTTTTTAGAGGAAACGAAAATGCCAGATAATTGAAGTTTACATCATTACTTCCATTTTTCTTATCTCCAGCCTCATAAATCGTATGTTTTGATTTGACCCCGAATTCCATCAGAAAGGTCATGGTGTCGATTGCTGTATAGGAAGCAGGATTTCCACTATTGATCTGAAAACCATACCGGGTTCCAATCCCGATACCTCCCATTGCTGCGCTGCGCCCGAGAGAATATCCGTTGAGCGTTCCTATCCCGTAACGGGAATATGGAGAACTGGTGCCGGAACTACTTTGATCCTGAGCCTCCAATACGGAAGACAGCAGTAAAAAAGCTGTCACAATTGCGAATGTACCACTAATTTTTTTCAGCATTATATTCAAGAATTCTGTTTAACCCTATGAGGGTAATTTCAAATTTTACAAAGATGGTGTTTTTTAACTTTTTATCAAAAAAGAATAAATCCCCTCCGGTTAAAATAACCTGACACTCCGGCCAGTTTTTTCGAACATGGTCGATCATACCATCAATTTCGAAAATCATCCCGTTTTGAACTCCGGCTCTTATAGCCTCTTCTGTCGTTTTTCCAATATCCGGCCATTGGTCGGCACACTCAATTTCAGGGAGTTTCCTCGTAAATTTATGAAGAGCCCTGAACCTCGTTTTTAATCCAGGAGAGATATTTCCCCCTAAAAAACGGTTGTTTTTGTCAATTAAATCAAAAGTTATCGCAGTACCCGCGTCGATCACTAAAAGCTCTTTCCCCGGAAAGAGGGAAACACCTCCTATCGCAGCGGCCAGCCTGTCGAGTCCTAAGGTCTCTTTCGATTCGTAAAGGTTCTCGATTGGGACAGCTGTCTGATGATTGAATTGGATGAAAAAATCGTATTTCTCCTTTAACTCCTTCAACAATTCTGTATTTATATTGGCAACTGACGAAAGGATTGCTTTATTTAAACCGGGATATATCCGCTTTAAATCGCTCAGCCGTTTGATAATGAGCTCTTCCACGCAAAATGTCTGCACAATTTCACCTGCATCAAATATTGCGACTTTAGTCAAGCTATTTCCTATGTCAATAACAAGATTCAATTTTATTACAATTCAATGTTCATACTAATATCAAAAGCTACTACTGAATGCGTAAGCGCTCCGATGGAAATAAAGTCAACTCCGGTGGCAGCCACCTCTTTAACTCTTTCTAATGTCATATTTCCCGACGCCTCAACTTTGGCACGGCCACTGATGAGTTTTACGCATTTTGCCATGGTATTGTTGGTCATGTTGTCGAGCATAATAATATCTACCCCGGAAGCCAGGGCTTCCTTAACCTCTTCAATCGTTGTTGTCTCGACTTCTATTTTAATTCCTTTTGGCACATTCCTCTTAATTTGAGCCACAGCCTGGGTTATTCCTCCGGCAACTTTAATGTGGTTGTCTTTAATAAGTACCATGTCGTAAAGTCCAATCCTGTGATTTGTTCCGCCACCCATCATTACTGCGTATTTATCAAGAAGACGCAAACCTGGAACTGTCTTACGTGTGTCGAGAATTTTGGTTTTACAATTTGCCAATACATTTACGTAATTAGCTGTCATAGTGGCTATTCCACTCATTCGCTGTAAAATATTTAAGGCCAGCCGCTCGCCTGTCAATAAAGCGCGGTACGATCCTGAAATTTCCAGAATAAGATCACCTTTGGATACTTTGTCCCCGTCATTTACAAAGGTTTTCCAGGTAATATCGGGACTGAGCGTTCGGAAAACATATTCCGCCACTGCAATTCCGGCAATTACACCTGTTGACTTGGCCACCATGGTTGCTTTTGTCTGTAAATCTAAAGGAATCAGCAAATTGGTTGTGATATCACCGATCCCAATATCTTCTTTCAATGCATAATCGATGACAGACTTTATCGCTTCTAAGTTTAATCCGCTTTTATTCATTATGTTCTGACCGCTTCATATTCAATTTTTTTACCTTTTTCCTGAATGATATGATGCAACTCTTCATCGATCTCGAAAGGAAAATCGATTCTTACATGTCCGCCCCGGCTCTCTTTTCGCTCGATTGCCGATAGAGTAATTAACCGGCAAATATCAGTGAGGTTGATTATTTTATGATAATTATAATCAATTCCCGAATCTTTATAATGTTCTGCAATCGACTCAATTCGTGTAAGCGCCAATTCCAGGCCTGCTGCATTGCGAACAATTCCCACCTGATCGCTCATGACATTGGCCAATTCATTTTTCACTTTCAGAAACTCGTTATCTGTTTTCTGACAAAGCAAAATTGATTCTTGTTTAAAAGTTAATGGCTTATTGATGTTTAATTGTTTTGCTTTTTCAATAACTCTTTTACCATAGACGAGACATTCGAGCAGAGAGTTGCTTGCAAGTCGGTTTGCTCCCATTACACCCGTAGCAGCCACTTCACCGCACGCGAAAAATCCTGAAATATTGGTTTGCCCCCAAATATCTGTTCTGATACCACCTACCATATAATGGGCTGCTGGAGCTACTGGTATTAAGTCGGTTAATAAATTTATTCCCAAAGGTCTAAGATGAGAATCGATTGAGTGAAATCGTTCGAGCAGATCTTCGTTATGGAGATGCAGCAGGCTGAGAAAAACGTTCGAACCTGTCTCCTGCATTCTTTTGAATATTGCGGAAGATACCACATCACGTGGAGCAAGTTCTGCCAATGGATGAATGTTGGGCATAAAGCGGACGCCATTCACATCAAGTAAATGTGCACCTTCACCTCTTACCGCTTCACTAATCAGGTAGGCTTCTTCACCCGGAATTGAAAGTGCAGTTGGATGAAACTGAATGAATTCCATATCAGCCAGACGTGCACCAGCCTGCCAGGCAAGAGCGATACCGTCACCGGTTGCTGTATATGGATTTGTTGAGCGTGAATAAAGACGCGAAAGACCTCCTGTAGCCAGTATTGTCGCTTTACCAAGAAATATAATATTATCACCATCAGTATATTGCAGTGTCTGAACTCCTTTGCAAACGTTCTCTTCAACAATGATTTTTACAGCAGCACAGTATTCAAATGGTGTTATACCGGGTTTTTCAAGTACTTTTTTCAACATAAAACTGGTCATCATTTTTCCGGTAGCATCACCATCGGCATGCAGAATTCTGCACCGGGAATGACCTCCTTCGAGACCTAATTTGAGATTTCCTTCATCATCTTTGTCGAACTCCATTCCTCGTTCAATGAGTTCATTCACACGTTCAAGGCCTTCGTTGACAAGAAGCGAAACAGCATCACGATCACATAAATTGCGACCTGCAATCAAGGTATCCTCGAAGTGATAACGTGGATGATCATCCTCGCCTATTGCGGCAGCAATACCTCCCTGAGCATGATATGAGTTACTGATATCTAGTTCAGATTTGGATATGAGGGCGACGGAGCAATAATCAGCTGCGTGAAAAGCAGCCAGCAAACCGGCAAGACCACTTCCAACTACAATAAAATCAAATGTAAGGGTTTTCATTAACGACAAGCTCCCTCCTGATAAATGAGCGACAAAAGTAATATTTCTGCTCCAGAAAATGGCAGGTTGTGATTTTATTAATTGGGGTTATTATAATAAGTTAACGTTTCACCACGATTCAGGGTAGTGTACCTGAGTACGAAAACTTACTTAAGCAATCACCATACCTAACTCTACGCCGAAGATATTGTAAATCAGATTAAGGGAGAAATATACGAAAATATTAGGTGGAATTATTGTAAATGATCCTGTTTTAATCGGGCATAGACGACGGGTGGTTGCCTCGTTTCATCTACTTTGGTTTCGACGATTTCAGAAAAACTCAGAATAAACTTCGACAATTTACCGTATTTGATCCCTTTTTCGCGAAGGATAACCCCCACTTCAGCAAGATTTGACCATCCATCTGCTTTAGCACAATCTGCTATTGCTTCTATTAAAACCTCTCTGTCAGTTGTTTCCATATTGTTTGATATTAAGCCCCGTAAAACAGACAATAATTACAAATGAATATAGCTAAAACCTTTTGCTAAGATACAATTTTTTTTATTCTGTTCAAACAGCTGTATTTCCTGGAATGTTCTGCCATTAAAAATGAGAAATAAAGAGGGTTTCACTACATGACGGAAAATTGTATTATTTTTAACCATTCTTTGTTGTAATTTTGTGCTTTGATAGCAGTAATTATTACAGAAATGACGTCTTTTTAATACCTTATTCATGTCTGAAAATACTAAAGATAATAATTCCGATAAAACCAATGAATTAACGGATATCATTAATTATCCGCTTCCTGATCTTACCTATTTAAATGAGATGGCCGGAGGCGATGAAGTTTTTGTCAAAGAGATTATCACTCATTTTTTAGAAAACGGTCCCCGGTTATTGAATTTAATGAGAGAAAGTGCTTTGTCTGGAGACAAAGAAAAACTGCACTTTGTAGTACATAAACTTCTCCCTCAGCTTACGTTTGTCGGTATACTGGCGGCTATTCCAGATGTTGAAAACCTTGAGAACGAGAATGAACTTAAAGAGGATCTATCTGTTGTTATTGAAAGAGTAATCAAAACAATAAATATTGGTATCGAAGATTTGAAAAAAATGATTTGAGGGACTTTATTCGTTGTATTCAAACCTAAAATAAAGATAATATCATGAAAATACTGGTCGTAGAGGATGACTATATGATGATTAAAGCAATCCAACATAAACTTAAGAGTGACGGTTATGAGGTAGATGCAGTTGCAGATGGGAATAAAGCCATTGAAATGATCAATCAAACCGATTATGATATTTTAATAACGGATATTTTAATGCCGTTTGTCGGTGGATTTGAATTGATCAATAAAATAAGGAACGAACTTCATTTGAAAATGCCAATCATCGTACTCTCGAGTCTAAGCAATGAGGATTCGATTATCGAGGCATTCAAACTTGGCGCTGATGATTACATTACAAAACCTTTTAGTCCAAATGAAGTTTCTATCCGTGTAAAAAGGTTGTTAATTAAAAGATAGTATGCAGGTAATAAAGGTTTTAGGCAAAGTTGTCGGGGTCTTTTTTATTTTTCTTTTTTCCTTTTCACAATTAACAGTTGATGCGCAAACAGCTGTATCTGTTGATACTACCTCATTAGAATCACTACTTGTCAAAGCCCGGGAATTTGCATACAACAACGGTAAGGCGCAAGCGCGAAAGATTTGCCGGCAGATTATATCACGTGACAGCACTTACTGGGATGCCGCTGTTTTGATGGGAAGAACTTATGCCTGGGATCAAAAATATGATTCAGCCCGTATTGTTCTTAACAAAGTTATTGAGCAGCGAGCCGGTTATTATGATGCCGTCGATGCCCTGATTGATGCTGAGCTTTTGAGTGAAAATTATCTAAGAGCCATTAAATATGCCGATATAGGATTGTCCTTCCATCCGAATGACGGTTCATTTCTTTACAAAAAAGCCCGTGCACTTAATAATTCGGGGAACTCGCAAAAAGCATCAACTCTTCTTAGTCAGATACCTGCAACTGATCCTTCCAATAAAGATGCAGCTGTTCTGTTGTTGAGTATCCGGAGGGACAAGATGGTCAACAAGCTCACCCTCAATTATTGGACTTATCTATTTAAAGATGATAGTCCCTGGAGCTTTGCCTCAGCCGCAATCGGGCGAAAAACTTCGAAGTTCGGAACAGTTACTTTACGTTATAATTATGCCCAACGTTTTGGAAATGACGGACATCAAATTGAACTAGATGCCTATCCTGCAATTGTGAAAGGTATTTATTTGTATTTCAATACAGGGATCTCCAACAAAAAAAATTTTCCGTATTCCCGTCTTACGATAGAGCCATATTTCAAATTACCAGCAAGTTTCGAAATGTCAATTGGGTTCAGGTATATGAATTTCGATGATAAAAGGATTGCTGTAGTTGATTCGAATATGGTGATGATTTACACCGGAACTATTGGTAAATATTACGGGAATTACTGGTTTTCATTAAGACCATACCTTACACCAGGGAAAGAGGGGTGGTCTGGATCAGCGAACTTAACGATAAGACGTTATCTGGCTGATGCTGATAGCTATTTATCACTAATTGTTGGTACAGGGATTTCACCTGACATACAGCAGTATGCTTTTAATCCGGGCTACTATTTGAAATCTAATAAAATAGCACTCGAGTATCAACAAAAAATTGCATACCGGTTTTTTTTAAACTTAGGTACCGGATTTGCACGTGAAGAAATCAGAGCCGGTACGAAACGTGACCGATACTCTTTAGATCTCGGAGTTAGCTTTTTGTTTTAATTGCTGTTCAGATATTTGAGGAGCGTATTGCTGCTTTTATAACTAAACTGTAAATTGCTTATCAAATTGTTGAATCTATAGACATTGACTGATAAAATATGAGGGGTCCCGCAAGTATATTACTTTTTATTATTATGCTTTTTGTGCAAAGTTTTTGCACTTACGGGCAGGAAACCCCCGATTTCATCTATCATATCGTTAAGAATAACGAAAGTGCCCTCCAGATTTCGCAGTTTTATAATGTACCTGTGGATTCGATTAGGAAATGGAATTATCTCGACCGGAATTACAGGGTGATTGAAGGCATGAAATTAATAATCAAAGGCAGAAACAGTAAATATCAAAACAATACTGTAACTGGCAAATCGCGATTAATTGATTCCAGGCAAGAGCCAAAAACAACAACAGTTAAAGTAAATCCTCCAATTAAATTTTCGCTTACCGTTAAACAAACAGCTACAGATAATAAACAAACAACTACGGATAAATTAACGCCAATAATTGAACAACCAGTTACGAATAAATCAACGCTATTAGTTAAACAAACACCCTCTGATACAATTTCTTCTAAAGAGAAACTAACTACTGAAAAGGGTTTGGCTCAGGTACTTGATAATTCGAAAAAATCTGTAAAAGACGCTCTGACAGATTCATTGCTGACAACTGATCAACCGGTATTTTTACCCATATATTCCGATCCTATCAAGAATGAAAGCCGGTCTACCTTTTTCGAGAAAGTACTGTACTACTATTTCAAATCGAATTACCTGATAAAGTTTATTATTTTCCTGAATTTACTGTTTCTGATATCTTCTATTATATTGGCTATATGGCTGTTGTCCAGGCGATTAAAAACTGAATATATCGAATTTAAGAAAACAAAATGTCAGGACCGATACCGCGATTTTATTACCGACTGGCTCTACGAAGAACATATACCGAGTGTTCCTGTATCCTTAATCAAAGAGTTAAAAGACAAAGTTTTTCGCGATGTCTTTACCACAGAATTACTGTCGCTTCACAACAACCTAACCGGCGAAAGTGCAGAAAAACTTGTCGAATTATTTCATTTGGCCGGATTTAAAAAATTTTCAATACAAAAAGTCCATCGCCCTTTCTGGCATTTAAAGGCAAAAGGATTTAGGGAGCTGGCGCAAATGAAGATTAAAGAAAATTTTATGATATTTAAGTACCTTAATTCCGGGAATGTCACACTTAGTATTGAGGCACAATTGGCATGGATTCAGCTGAACCCTGATGATCCGCTCAGTTTCTACGACGATCCAAACGTAAAGCTAACTGAATGGGGGCAACTCAATTTGCTTCTTGCACTGAAGAAGAGTGGAAGAATTCCTGATTTCGGCCGATGGCTAAAAAGTATGAGCAAAAGTGTTTCACTTTTTGCACTCAAGATGGCTGGAATTTACAAACAGTTTGATAATGTTGATTTGGTCACGCAAAGACTTGATGACAGTGATCGGGATATCAGGCGTGAAGCAATTTGTGCGCTTGGTAAAATGGCTCTACCATCACATACTACTGTGCTTCAGCAATTATTTCCTAAAGAAGAGCTTGAAAATAAAATTGAGATAATACGTTCGCTTATAATGATGTCAGAATTTTCAAGTATTCCTTTTTTCGAAGAAGTGCTACTTAAGGAAACAGACATCAATCTCCGCATTCTTTCTGCCAAAGGATTAGTTTCTCTTGGTGACACCGGTAAGGAAAAACTTGATTCAATATTTTTGGAGGCTGATCCGATATTAAAAAAGATTATTATTCATGCAAAAGACAATAGAATCTGATGTACGATGTCATTAGAATACTTAATTTTTTAATCAGAAATGGAATATTCATTTTTTCCATTGCGATATTCTCTTCATATATTGTAATGGCAGTCATCTCCGGAATAGAAATATTCAGGTATATGCGAAAAAATAGTTTTGTTGACTATCTATCGATTATTCCGTCTCCTTATGCACCCTCTATCACCATTATTGCCCCGGCATATAATGAAGGGAAAACAATTATCGAAAACATAAGGTCATTATTGTCAATACATTATATTGATTTTGAGGTTGTTATTATCAATGACGGGAGTAAAGATGACTCCCTCGAAAAGATAATTGCTCATTATCAACTTGAAAAAGTTGATTATTTTGTGAATTATATTCTTCCCTCAAAGCCCGTTCGAGGAGTTTATAAATCGATAAATAAAGCTTACAAAAAGCTGATTGTGATCGACAAAGAGAACGGAGGGAAAGCCGATTCGTTGAATGCGGGGATTAACATTTGTAATAAAAAATACTTTGCAGCTATAGATGTCGACTGTATTCTCGAAGAAGATGCCATTCTAAGAATGATTAAGCCCTTTCTTGAATATAGTAACAGTCGGGTAATTGCTACAGGAGGAGTTATAAGAATTGCCAATTCCTGTAAAATAAGGGATGGGAAAATTGTGGAGATCAATTTTCCTACAAATTGGATTGCGCGTTTTCAGGTACTTGAATACACAAGGGCTTTTTTAATGGGACGGATGGCATGGAGCCGTCTCAACGGATTACTGATAATTTCGGGAGCCTTCGGGATATTTGATCGTGAAATCGTCATCAAATCGGGTGGTTACGATATCAAAACGGTAGGTGAAGATATGGAGCTTGTTGTGCGAATGAGACGATATATGATCGAAAACGATCTCAAGTACAAAATTGTTTATATCCCTGACCCACTATGCTGGACTGAAGTTCCTGAGAGTTTGAACATATTATCGCGTCAACGCAGTCGTTGGACGCGGGGTAACATGGAGACGTTATTTAAACATATGACATTGTTTTTTAATCCTAAATATGGGGTTTTAGGCATGCTTAGTCACCCTTTCTGGTTCTTTTTTGAATGGCTGGCTCCAATTATCGAATTTTTAGGATTTTTTTATGTTATACTAATTTGTATTATGGGTGATCCCAACTGGCCATTCTTTTTACTTTTGCTGGGATTTACTTATCTTTTTGCTGTGTGTTATTCTGCCTGGGCAGTTGTTTTTGAGGAATTTACTTTTGCCCGTTACAGACGAAAGCGGGATGTGTTCAGGCTTATCCTAATTTCCCTTGTTGAACCTATATTCTTTCATCCTTTAAATGTCTGGTATGCAATCAGAGGTAATTTCCAATATCTGACCGGGGTTACTTCGTGGGGGAAAATGGAAAGAAAAGGATTTGCAGGTAAAAAGAAGATCAAAAATTAAACATAGCTGATTAAATAAAATGAAAATCATTAGCCGAAGAAAAAGACTGAAGGACAATCTGATATTGGGGATCAAACGATATCTGACCTTAAACCTCGCGTTTTTTATACTGCTGGCTATTGTTCGGTGTTATGAGTATTTTTACCTGAAACATAAGATCACAATGCCTGAAGGCAGTTTAAAGCTCGAATTATTGGGTTTCGGACACGATATTTTAATGCTTTTGAATATTGCAGGCATATTTTTCCTGCTGTTTATGGTAATTCATCTTTTGTCGCGTCGCTTGACTGGTTTTGTGTTTGTGGCCCTGGTCACTATATTTATTCTTACTGAAATAGCTCTGATACAATTTCTTGGCTCTACATCTCTGTTGCTTGGTGCCGATTTGTTCGGTTATTCATTTGATGAGATCATCAGCATCGTTTCAGCGGGAGGTGGTTTTTCCATCACAACAATGCTACCATTGGTAATTAGTGTTTTGCTGATGATTACATTCCTTATATGGTCTAAACGCTTGAAATTGCCAGTTCTTTTTTCCTTGTTATTTGTGGTATTAAGTTTTGTCTCTTTAGCTTTTCAAAAGTACACCTATCCAAGGGCCGGTAAGTTTAATTCCGAGTTGGCTTATAATCTGGTTTCTAACAAAGCATATCACATCTTTTCGGCTACGTATTTGTTTTTTAATCCTGGTGATCTAAGCGAGACAGCGCTTTACTCCTATTTTTATACAGGTCAGGTAGCTCAGGAGAAATTACCTGATATAGTACCTCCAAAACAATCATCCGATATCGTAGTTCCGGAGAAATCGTCCGCTATTTTATCTCCAGCTCCGAAGCAATTATCCGAATTTAACAGCAGCGAATATCCGTTTCTGCGAAGGAATGACAGTCCCGATGTGCTAGGAAAGTATTTTAATGTTGGGCCGGAAAAACCTAATCTTGTTTTTATCATCGTCGAAAGCCTGGGGCGCGCCTACAGTGGAGAAGGTGCCTACTTGCATAGCTTTACACCATTTCTTGACTCGCTTGAAAACCATAGTCTTTACTGGGAAAATGTTCTAAGTACAGCTGGTCGTACTTTCGAAGTTCTTCCATCTGTTTTTGGATCGATGCCTTATGGGAAAAGTGGATTTGCGGAACTTGGCGTGAATATGCCCGACGGTATGTCGTTGATAAGCCTCTTAAAAGAACGCGGATACGAATCTCGTTTCTTCTATGGCGGCGATGCGACATTCGATAATATGAAACTCTTCCTGACGAAACAACATATTGATCATGTGATAGATGAGAATGATTTTGGTCCTTCCTATAAAAAATTGCCACCTGTCAGAACAGGCGGTTTTACCTGGGGCTATGGCGAGAAAGATATTTTTCAAAAGGGGTTTGAAGTTTTGGCTGGCGCCGGATCGAAACCCAGGCTAGATATTTACCTTACTCTTGCTATGCATGATCCATATTTTGTTTCCGACCAGGACTATTACAATAAAAAAGTGGAGGAAAGATTAAATACCTTTAATCTTGATAACGATCAGAGAGCTGAATATCAAAAGTATTTTCTTAATTATGCGTCAATGCTTTATTTTAATGATGCGCTTCGCAATTTCTTTGCAGTGTATCAGAAGCGTGCAGATTTCAAGAATACGATTTTTTTCATTACGGGCGATCACCGGATGTCGTCACCTCCTATTTCTACTCAAATTGATCGTTTTCATGTTCCGTTGATTGTTTTCTCGCCCATGTTGAAATCGTCAGACAAATTTTCGTCAGTTGTTTCGCATCTTGATTTCACCCCTTCTGTAGTAGCCTTCCTGAAAAATAATTACGGAATGAAATTCCCTTCGCTTGTTCCCTGGCTTGGACATGGATTAGACAGCGAGAAAACATTTAGAAATACCATGTCAGTACCTTTTATCAGGACTAAAAATGAGATAATTGACTACATTGACCGTGATTACTTTATTGTAAATGATCAGCTTTTTAAGATATCAGAAGATATGGGAATTGACCAGGTAATTGATGAACAGAAACTAACCGAAATTCAGCGAAAGTTTGAAAAATTTAAAACAGATAATCTTAGGGCTTGCTTTAATAACGCACTGATTCCGGATAGTTTAAAATTTAAGATCAACCCCTGACAATTGCCGACAAGTTATCTTCTGAAATAGTCGTCAAGTATTTTTGATGTCATCGGTAAGTAATACCTCCAGAAGAAGGGCGTTCTGTCATTTAAATCATATTCGTTTAGGACAAACATTTTGAAGAATTCAATCCCCACAATTTGATCGAAGGTTTTATGGATCGGCGTATCGGTAAAGTCACCGCAAAAATAGTAATAAGGCGAGTCTTTAATATTTTCAAAAGCCGCCGGGAAAATTTTGGGAATGTTGTGATGATGGAGTATTGAATCCCCTCTTCCATTGGGAGATAACTCATAATAGGATATAACCCGGTTGTTCGTGTCGGTGCTCAAAGTGATATCGAACCAATAGGGATATCTGATCATTTTCGGAATACTGAATTTTTTAACTCCATAAGCAAAACTTTTAACACGAGGGACTTCATGGTAAAGATCTGTTTCTTTTTCTAAAATTGCTATCGTTTCATTTGAATGAACGAATACGATACCGGGTTTAGTAAAAGGCCATTTATTCTGGTGCTGTTCCTTGTAAAGCCGCACTACCCATTTAGGTAATTCAGGGTTTTTTACAGTGTCGAGTTGTTCGAAATAGCGACCAGTCCACCCACTCCACTTGAGACCTAAAAGATGCTCTATTTCAGCTCTTTCCCGGCTACTGGTCGGAGAAGCAAAAAAATTAAACTCGGCAAGTATCAGTTTCTTTTTTTCCTTCATCTTCTTTAAAAAGCGTACATCATTTTTATCTAAACCGCCATACACTTTTGATGAATGTTCAGCCACATTTATTTTTCGATACCACTCGTTGTAATATATTCCGTAAGTATCTGTAAAATAGGTCATATCAAAAGAATTACTTAGGCTGTCTATTTGACTATCTGTGAATTTGGAGAGATCTTTAATTAAAAAACTATCATTATTCAGCGGGAAAAATCCAAAGTAATCACGCTGGGGAGAGTAATTATCGCCATCGGGTTTGCGATATTTCTCATGAGAAAGCACCCAGTCAAAAGCACGATGTTCAAGTCCATATGTTGTTAATACCGTCTTATCCATAAACAGAACATTTACTTTATTCGACGGTTTGATGGTCCATATCAACTATAAGATCAGTGGAAGAATGATAAATCCAAACATGAAAATATTGATTAAACTTCTTTTCATAGTTTGGCGCAAATTAAATAACTTTTTCTGAAAGAATAATACATACCAGATGTTTATCGACTGATTGAAAGCAATATGGATATAAGCTAAAAACTTCTAAAGATAATCAATATATGTCATTATAAATCCACTTCCGTGAATATTCCGGATTTCGACAGAAGGATCATCTTTGAGGTATTTCCTTAATTTGGTGATGAACACATCCATACTGCGCGTAGTGAAATAGCCATCGTCACCCCATATTCTCTTTAACGCGACTTCGCGCGACAGCAATTCGTTTTTATGCTCACAGAGTAATTTTAGTAGTGCGGACTCTTTTGGACTGAGCAATTGCTTTACACCATCAAGTTTTATTTCGCGTAATTGAGGATCAAAAGAATATTTTCCGATTTGGAATAATTGATTATCAGCGCTTTTTGCACCATCTGATCTTTTGAGTGCTACCGCAATTTTATAAATTAAGACATCAGCATCAAAGGGTTTGATGATGTAGTCATCAGCACCTAAACGATATCCGGTTATTATGTCTTCTTTTAAGGATTTAGCTGTCAGATAAATAATGGGAATATTGGGATCTACGGACCTGATCTCGCGTCCAATCGAAAATCCATCAACGTGGGGAAGCATAACATCAAGCAGACACAGATCATAAGTTCCTTCTTTAAATGTACTAAAGGCATGCTTCCCATCATCGAGCCAGGTAATAGAAAAATTGCAGATTTCAAGATACGATTTCAAGACGGCTCCAAAACTAAGATCGTCTTCAACAAAAAAAAGAGACTTTTTTGTTATCATCGTCTGTTAATTAAAAATGGAATGAAAACAACAAACCGGCTTCCTTTACCAGGTTCACTATGTACCTTAATACTTCCGTCGTTGGCTTCCAAAATCGCTTTGACATAGCTTAAACCAAGACCAAACCCTTTAATATTATGAATATTTCCGGATGTAAGACGGTAGAATTTGTCAAAAATCCTGGTCTGAACGGCCTTGCTCATTCCAATGCCCTTGTCTTCAACCGTTAAATATATTCCTTTAGGACAGTTAGTTGTTGTAACAGTTATTAATGGTTCGTCGGGCGAATATTTATTGGCATTATCTAAAAGGTTGTAAACGAGGTTTGTAAAATGGATCGGGTCGGTTGTTACAACGGGATTAACTGCTTCAAGTTTTGTGTTAATTTTGCCTCCCTTTTTCTCAACTTGCAACAAGATCCCATTTCTCGCCTCTTCGATCAGCTCATGGACATTAACTGCATGAAAATTGAATTCGAATTCCTTCCTGTCCAGCCTGGCAATTTGCAGGATTCGTTCCACCTGTTCGTTCATTCTCAGGTTCTCTTTTTTGATCATTCCTGTAAAAAACCGAACCTTTTCCTCATCTTTGATTACTTTATCGTTTGATATTGAGTCGGCTGCAATTGAGATGGTTGCAATCGGGGTTTTAAATTCATGAGTCATATTATTAATAAAATCTGACTTCATTTCAGATATTTTTTTCTGTCTGATTATCAGGAATATACTTAACGAAAAGGTGAGAAAAATAATCATAGTAAACGCTACTGAAAGCCCGAGTAAAAGGGTGGTGGTACGCCCGATAAAAAGATTCCTATCGGGAAAATAAACAGCTAACTCAAGATTTTTCCGGAAAACATCGTTTGGAAACAGATTGACTTTATACCATTTGGGATGGTCAGAGATTTTAGTAGTTGTTTTTAAAATACTATCAACCGGATTAATAGTAAAATTGAAATCAATAGGGATTGCCCGATCCATCAACTCCTCTTTGAGTAGTTTTTTCAATTGTTTTTCATCAATATGGCGGCCCGTTTCCCAACCGTTATACTCGATTGCAATCTGTTTCGACAGTTTCTCGAGTTGTTCAATTTTTTTTCCCGTATTATATGGGATTTCAGGAAATTCCGATAAAACCATAGAATCGTGAAAAGTTACTAATGTATCTTTAGAATGCTGGAATGTATTGCCCGATTTTCCGAAGATAGATTGTAATTTTATGGAACGGCTCCTTGATTTTGTTCCTCTTGATTTCGAGGTGATTACAGTGATATTTCCTTTAATGCTGTCTTTTTTTATCATTACATCGATATTTTCGAAACCCAGCGTTGGAGGCGGCGGAAAAGGAACTCTTTCATCCCATTTTAAGGAATCACCGGCGGCAAAATTTCGTATAATTCTAAGATCATGTCCAGTTTCAAGGCGACGGACTGCTTTGTTCATAGCCTCGTTAACCGACCGGTCAAAAAGCTCATTTCTCACGGCCACCGAATTGTTAAACCAATAGAATTGTACCGCTACTATTCCGAGCAGAGAAATCCCCATTAGAAACACTAAACCGATGATGATGCGCTTATTCATAACCCAAAAATAGACAATAATTTAACCTTATTTTCAACTTTAACTTTCCCTTAACACTTTTTTACTAAACCTTAACCGGTTTCGAATAATAAACTATCTACTTTTGATTCATTATTTTAATTGAAAAGTAGTTCACCTAAAAAATTAATCGAAATGAAACGAGTATTAAGTCTAAAAAATCGGGCAGTGGTTATCTCGGTATTAGCGGGATTATTGTTTACAGCCTCCTCATTTACCTTTGGTCCGGTCGAAAGCACTTTATTGGTTGATAATGCCCCGCAGAAAAAGGAGCAAAGGGTAAAGGTAACAGTTAACAAGAATGGGAAGGAAACAAAAATTGATACTACTTTTAACCTCCCGGATGAGAAAATGATTCAGGTAAAAGTTGATTCAATGCTTAATAAAATTGAAATTGAGGGAATTGAACCGGGTATGAAGAACATCGTTATTCATCGTGGAGGAAATCATATGAATTGGAGTAGCAAGGATGGTGACAAGTTTCCCGGAAATGAACAATTTGATATCCTTATTCAAAGCGGTGATTCAGGAATGAGAAAACACGTGAGAAAAATCATTCATATGATTGATGATGGCAGTATTTACTCTTTTGGGAGATCAGAAGGTGACGAAATGCTTCCTCCACTCCCTCCAATGCCTCCTTCTCACTCAATCGTAAGGTTTAAGCGGTTTGGCGGAGATCCTTTTGCACTCGACCCTAAAGATGAGTCGATTATATCTTACGACAAGAAGGATATCGGTAAAGGACTTGAAAAAATTACCATTATCAGAAAGAAGAAAGTTGAAAACGAAAAGATGGAAGAGATTAATGTTAAAACTGAAATTACTGATGAATCAAAGAAATAATTCGACTAATTATTTGATTTACATTTATTTAATTAAAAAAGGCGGAAGAAGTTCCGCCTTTTTTAATTAAATAAATATCGACATTTATACCGGCATTTCCGGTAAAGACCACGGAGCACGGTAAGTGTGTTTAATCAATTCAGCTGCATATGCCTTAGCACTAACCGGATCTGTAAATGTTTTATTGAATGTCGGGTGACCATCATGGATGCTAAACCCATCTTCAATAACAGTTTTAATCTGCTCGTCATCATTGAGGTTGGTGAACTGCATTTTTGGGCCGTCCCAGCTTAACTCTTTGTTCAAGGTTTGAAGACGAACTGCCAAAACGCCCATCACTACCATTTCGTTGAATGGTCCGGCTTCGCTGAAATCGGAAGCTGATTTTTGACGAGATTCAGGTGCCTCTTTCGCAGCGCGAACCCAGTCCATTTCGTGTGAAGTTGCAACGCGACGACGGAATTTGGGAGCTTCTGGTTTGCGACCCGATAATAACCAGGGATTAACGCCATAACAGCCACAGATTAATTTATCTTTAGTTCCATGGAAAATAACACCACCACCCTGATCATTAGGATTTTTACCTGCCGGCCATCCTTCGGGAAGCATCATTTTGATTCCACCGTCATACCAGAATACTTCAACTGCCGGAAGCTTAACTTTAAAATCCTTAGGCTTAACTCTTTCTGGAAAAGTAAGACGTACTGACTGTGCTGTTGGAGCACAATCGGTCAGAAGTAGCGTTGAGTTTCCTTGTGCTTTGGTTGGATAACCCAATTTGAGGCCAACGAACACCGGATGTAAGATATGACAAGCCATATCTCCTAAAGCTCCGGTTCCGTAAGCCCACCAGCCGCGCCAATTCCATGGATGATAGACTTCATTATAAGGACGCATCTTGGCAGGTCCTGTAAACAAATCCCAATCCAGCGTTTCCGGAACCCACTGCCCCTGTTTAGGAGTAGTTAAACCTTGCGGCCAGATAGGACGATCTGTAAACGCCTCAACTTTAGTGATTTCTCCAATTTCGCCGTTAGCAATCCATTCGCACGTGAGATTTACACCTTCAGCTGATGAGCCCTGATTACCCATCTGAGTAGCAACTTTGTATTTATCAGCCAGTTTGGTCAATAATCGTGATTCGTATACAGAGTGAGTAAGCGGTTTTTGTACATAAACGTGTTTGCCCATGGTGATGGCGTGGGAAGCAATAATTGCATGTGTATGATCAGCTGTAGCAACTAAAACTCCATCGATTGATTTTCCAAGTTCATCGTACATAACTCTCCAGTCTTTGTACTTTTTAGCTTCGGGAAATTCTTTAAAACAGTTGTCAGCGTACTTCCAGTCAACATCGCATAATCCAATGATGTTTTCCGATTTAAGGTTTTTCAAATTTCCATGTCCCATACCGCCAATCCCAACAGCAGCGATATTTAACTTGTCGCTGGGAGCCCGATGACCAAGGCCTGCAATTGTGTTCGAGGGTAGAATAGTGATTGCTGCTGCAGCTGCTGCACTCGTTCCTAAAAACCCCCTTCTTGAAACTTTGTTGTTTTCTTTCATCCGTGAATAATTTGTTTTAATGGCCGGATGGAACTCGCATGTGAAATTTTCATCCGTGTTTGTGTTTAGCGAACATGCTCGTTTTATGGTAATGAATTAATCCATAAAGTTTGATGGTTTGTAATTGACAGCTAAAGATATTGGTTCTTAACGATACCAGCAAATTTTCCACTCTTTTTGTTTCGCTTTCCCCGATACAAAAATATCTCTCACGATATTGCACTTTTAATTAATTGTATCATTGATAATTGTCCGAATTGATTTCAAATGAACAATTGATTCTTTTTAATTGCCGGATTGGTAAAATCTTTTTAGAGGTTTGTCTAAATTTTGAAGATTCAAATCCATCAGCTATTTTTCTAACAAAATGACTCTTATTGGCAGATGATCGCTTGTTCCGCCGTGGTACTTCGGACCCAGATAGGTTCTGAAAGGTTTTTCTCCCAGATAAGTTGGGTCGGGTTCGAGTAAAAAATCAAAATTGCAAATTCCGCTTTGTTCGGTTTCTAATTTTAAACTACTTTTTGACAGTAAATTAACAGAACATATCATCTGGTCAAATAGTTCCCATTGCCCACCGTTCCGGATTGTTCCTTCTGCACGCTTTGTCCAAAGTGTTGATAGGTTAATTAACCAGGAAGGGTTATTGTTTCCGGGATAGGGTAGCGCTTTCAGTATTGAGGTAAAACATTTTTCTTTCGGTGTAGCATTAAAATCACCCATCAGTAAAACATTGGCATTCGGATTTTTAATCAACAGTGAATCAAGGCATTTTCTTAAAATCCGGGCAGTAATATCCCGTTTCTCTTTGGTTTCAATATATCCGCCGCTTCTCGAGGGCCAATGGTTAACAAAGAAATGGACTTGTTCCTTTCCCAGTTCAGCCTTAAAATGAAGAATATCACGCGATTTGAAGTCGTATTTCCCTTCGTTTGAAACCGATATATGCTCATAATCAATAGGTATTATTCTATCTTTCCGATAAAGTAAGGCCACATCAATTCCTCGCGGATCGGGCGACTCTTTATGAATAATTCCATATGGAACTTTGTTTAATGGGGTTTTACTGATCAGTTGTTCAATCACCCAAAGATTTTCAACCTCGGCAAGGCCAATAATATCAGGGAATTGACCATTACCGGCTGTAATCAGTGATTTATAAATCATTTTGATCTTATCCTCAAAACGTTCTTTTGTCCAATGTCTTTGGTTAAGAGGTGTAAATTCCTCATCTGATGTTAAGGGATCATCCCATGTATCGAAAAGATTTTCAACATTGTAGAAAACAATATTGTATTTGGTTTGTGCTTTGACCGGCAAATTGGCTACCGGATAAACTGCAACAAGAATAAGGAACCATTTCAGAATTCCCGGCATTAACTATTTCTTTGTTCCGTTCTTTTTTTCGATTCGTTCAAATGCCCCAAGATCGGGACCTTCATCACTTATCCTGCTATCATATTTTAAATCAAGAGGATACAGCTTGCCATAAGTGGTTTTGCCATAATCCTTAACAATCGATAGAGTGTCTAATTCGAAATTCCCTTTATAAGGATTCTTAAAACGTGGATTTACATTCCGAATGATATCAACAAAGCGGCTGGATTCAGCTAGTTTAAAAGTATCGGATATCTGGATAAGACTTCTGTCGAACAGATAGTTCGATCCGCCTTGTTTGTCCATAGAAATTAGTAATTCGTTTACACGGTTGCCTGTAATGATACAATTACCAAAAGTGGCCTCTTTTAAATCACCGACATACCTTACACCGCTTTTGATATCAACCAGATAATTTGATACAATCAGCGTCTCGGTTGTTCGCATCCCAGAGGATAATTTATTGTAATAGTTGGCAAAAGTGGTGTGGTAGAATTGGTAATCACCGCCAAGCAGAAGTGCTGTATTGTAATATCTTACATTTGAAATAACACAGTTGTAAGCCAGGATTTTAGATTTCATTGCCCAGATTCCTGACCAGCTCATATTCTCAATGCGTGTATTTGACAGCTCTACGGATGCATATCCGCTGTGTTCGATTGTCCCTACTTGCAAACCAATATTGGCATTTTTAATTATGGCATAATTGATTCTGTTGTTATGACTTCCCGAGTAGAGTATAATTCCGTTCCATTGATCAGGTATATCGTTGAATGCCGGTTCAAGACGATCGCCCTTAAATACTACTGGCTCCTCGAATGTCCCTGATATTTTTAATGTCCCTTTGACCTTCAATCCTGCGTTTTTATGAAAATAAACAGTGGTGCCTGACTCAATGGTCAGCATTTGACCTGAGTCTACTAACGCTTCATTGTAAACCAGATAAGGGCGCTCTTTATTCCAAACCGAAGTTTTTATTTTGTCGGATTTTATCAACACAAAATCTTGTCCCCAAGCCATTAATCGCACTTTTTGCTCGACATTATTAATTCTGAAAATAATTGAATCTTCAGTAACCAGCGGGATATTCTTTCCCGTTTTTTCCAGTATTGCCTCAACAAAAATAAAGATGCTGTCCCGCGCCGGAATCTGAACGTTATAAGTTTCGTTGGATGCTTCGCCGTTCACATTAAGACGAAAACCACTTTGCTTTCCACCAGCCAGCCTAACCGAGGAAATAACAATGTTTTCGTTTGTCTGGTTAATTACTCTGAGATTTTTGGTTGGTGAACCAATTGAGGTAAAAAGGGTGTCAAAAGTTACAGTATCTGACGAAAAATGAAGAACTGAGTCGGACGATGAGTTCATTTTCTCTTTTTCACAGGCATGAAAAAGAATGATCACACCAAGGAATATCAATATGTAAAATAAGCGCTTCATTTTATTAATTGCCAGACAATTTATGTTAGAGATGACTACCCTAATATAGCACATCAAAGATAGAAATAATTATTAGATGTCTTTAACGTTTTTTAACGAAAGCAGTGATTTTTTTTGAATTAAAAACAATCCAAGAAAAGTAATTCCTCCGTTAATTATAATTAGTTCAAAACCAATTTGATAGCCATTTAACAATTGCTCCGAAAAAGCATCAATCATCCATGCAATGAATGGTGAGCAGATAGTTACAAGTGGCACCCAACGGTCTTTGACGTGTTTTTTGGTAAGAAGTCCGAATGCAAAAAGCCCAAGTAATGGCCCATAAGTATAGCCGGCTGCTTTAAAAACAGCGACAACAACACTTTGATCATTGATGATTCTAAAGATCATGATCACCATAAACAGCAATAGCGAAAACCCAATATGTGTACGTCGCAGCAGCCTTTGCTTCAGTTCCTGAGGACGATTCTTAATATCCAAAAAATCAACGCAAAAGGCCGTAGTCAATGAAGTGAGGGCTGAATCTGCACTTGCATAATTGGCCGCTGTAATTCCAAGCAAAAAGAAGATTCCAATCATAACGTTCATATGGTTGAGCGCAAGCATCGGAAAAAGGTAATCCGACTTTGGAGGCAGCTTAATTCCATTCACATCGGCAAAAATGTAGAGTAAAACGCCAAGCAACAGGAACAGCCCGACGACAAAAACAAAAATCGCACTGAAGGTTAGCATGTTTTTTTGAGATTCCTTCAAACTTTTGCAGGTAAGGTTCTTTTGCATCATATCCTGATCGAGACCCACCATCACGATGGTAACAAAGATTCCAGCAATGAATTGTTTAAAAAAGTATTTCCCCGATTTCATATCCCAGTCAAAGATTTTTGAATATGGATGTTCGTTTATTTTTTGAAATGTTTCTCCAACCGACCAGCCAAAACTTGAAAATATAAAATAGATGGTCATTACCACAGCAGTGAGCAGGAAGATGGTCTGTAAAGAGTCGGTCCAGATGATAGTTTTAACGCCTCCTCTATAAGTATAAACCCAGATCAGAAAAATACTGATCAGAACAGTAGCGCCAAAAGGAACTCCAAGTGCATCGAAAAGTGCCAATTGCAGTACTTCGGCCACTAAATACATTCGAAAGGCAGCACCTATGGTTCTTGAAAGGAGGAAAAAGAAAGATCCCGATTTGTAGGAGTAAAAGCCAAACCGCTGTTCGAGATAGGCGTAAATCGAAATAAGATTAAGTTTATAATATACAGGTAAAAGAACAAGCGCAACAATCCAGAAACCGACCAGATTACCCATGATAAACTCGAAATAAGTACTTGCCGAGTTTCCAACTTCGCCGGGAACCGAAATGAAAGTAACGCCTGATATTGTTGTCCCGATCATTCCGAAGGCTACGACAAACCAGGGAGATTTTCGGTTTGCGGTGAAAAAAGAATCGGTCGTGGCCGACTTGCCGGTGATTTGAGCAATAATTATAAGCATGAGAAAATAACTTCCCAGCAATATCGCCACCAAAATTGGATTCATTTAAAAATTCGTTTAATCGTTAATTTCTTTTGAATTTCCCTGTTCATGCCAGATAAAGCTGACCGTAGTTTTGATTTCCTGCGAAAGTATTGATATGATTTAATAAAAAAGAAACTTTGCAGTTGTTTTTTACAAAAAAAACTTTTTAATCGGCGTGGGTTAAAAATTGTATCAGAATTGGAAATATCAAAGGATTTCTTCGATGGTATAAGTCTGTTCAATTTTAATGTCAACATTCTTTTTCTTCAGTTTATTCACATAATAGACTGAGATAACTATAGAGGTAATGGCAAAAAAGAGGAATATTATTATTCTGTAGATAAGATCAATACTTGCCAGATCTATCAGAAATAAATAAAATGCAGCAACAATTAAATTGGCCATTGCCATCCATCGATACTTGAAGCTTTTTACAATAATACTAAGTACAACATAGATTCCTGCAATAAAAAGCCACGAAACTATGATATATTGCCCTGGTAATCCTTTGTAAGTTGCATATAGTATCGAGAAAAACAGTGTAAACAAGTATATGTTCCGGATAAAGTCGGTTTTTATATTCAATCGTTCTTTCTGCCAATTGATAATCCTGGCTGAAAACAATGCAACAGCGGGGATTGAAAAATTTACTGCTTGTAATGTTCCCGAAATATTATAATACGCAATTACCAGTATTAACAGAAGAAATGTATTCATTAGCGTTATTATCTGCGATCTGTACCAAAGTGCTAATGCCAGAACCAGAAAACTTTGGCAGATAAGCAATAAAAATGAATCCGGGAAATGATAGTTACCATAAATAGTTACACTAATTGCAATAAATCCAAACAATGCATAAAACGCCGGAGCGAATTTCCATTGTGAATAAAACTTGAGCAGGACAGAATAAGCAATACAGTAAATTGAAATTGCCGTGAAGAATGGTACATAGGCATTCGGAAAATATCTCATTACCAGTGCAAACATCAAAATCGAATAAGCGGATCCAGCAAGCAGAATTGTTAATAGAATCAAATTTCCGGGATACGATTTGTTGGGTTTCCTTAATGCGACCAGAGAATAGATGGCCGTTGTTATTGAAAAATAAATGAATGCAAAGTGATATGTTAAATCAGCAGATATTTTAACCGATGATACAGAATTTTGGAACAGCCAGATCAGATTTATTAAAAAGCTTATGCATAAGATAAAAATGAGTGCTTTCCACCAATTGTATTTCCAGAATGAATACATTACCAACCCTGTAGTTGTGATTGAAATCAGAAAAAACGGTTGTGACTGCTTACAAACAAAAGCGGTAATCAATGCGAAAGTAAAAGCCAAACCAGCCAAAGCCTGCGATTGCTTTTTTACAGCAGAATATAACTGAACCCCAATCATCATCAGCAATAAAATTGTTGCAAACAACTGATTTGTTACTATTGGTTTGATGTTATAATAATGTAATCGCAGAATGATGTAGTACAAAATGATAAATCCAAAAAGATTAAACACAAACGACAGGTAGGAAAAATTCTTTCGGAAATAATGTGACATTGTAAAAACTCCGGCTACACTTATTATACCAACAATAAAGGATATCAATGGCTTACCTGAATCGTTAAAATACTGCCACAAAAACGTTACAGCAAAAAACAATACGATACTCCCCAGCCAGGCTAAACCATATTCACCAAGATTGGTTTCAAATGGTGAGCTTTGCGAGAAATTTAAGTTGACGGAATCGGAGTCTTCTTCTGTTTCTTTTCCCGGAAAAGCCTGTACCTGATTAATTTGTTCTTTGTTTGATTCCAATCGTGTAATCCGCTCTTCAAGTGAATCTAAACGGTTTAGAATTTCTTTTAAGTCTGCTGTTTTCAAATCATCTGGATTCATCATAAACTCCCTAAATTTCATGATCTACTTCTATTTTTTTCCAGGGCGGCAACAGCCATAACAGGAATGCCAGAATAATAAACGGAATAATTAACCAGATCGAAGCCATTAAATAACCTTCTGCGCCAATAAGTCCGATTTTGAAGCTTGTATATCCGTAAAAACTTTTCGAAAATAATTGTCCGCCAATAACGACATTCCATCGCATGAAGAATATCCCGACAAGAATCAGCGAAGCAACAACCAGATAGATTCTTTTTCTTATTTGTTCTTTAGGTTTGTAAAACTGGAATGTCCCCAGTGTAAGCAATGGCAAAATGGTTCCAAATAATCCCTGCATAAAGAACAATGTAAAGAAGAGTTTTCCGAACACCAGTTTATGGAGAGCTTCAAACGATTCTTCAGCCTCGTAAATCCGGTGAATCTGATCCAAACCTTCAAGTGCAAAATCAATGATCAGAAAGTAGAACAGATATTTTGCAATCATATCCAGGCAGGCCATATCGATGGATAATTTGCGAATTTTTGTAAGCAGAATATAGATAAGCATAACTAATGCAATTCCGGAAACCATAGCTGAAAAAAGAAAAATCACCGGCATAAGAACAGTAGACCACCAGGGATTCGCTTTTATCGATCCAAAAATGAACCCGACATAACCGTGAAGTAAAAACGCCGATGGTATACCTATAACAGTAACGATATATCCCAACTTATTATCTAACGCGACTGCTTTGGGCGAAATGTCTGTTGTCCATAAAGAGAGAACCTTATATAGAAATCGTTTAAATCCTTTTGTTTCATTGGCCCATATTACCATATCGCGACGATAGTCAAACCAGATTTCCAGTAACAATACAACCATCAGGTACCATAAATAAACAAACCCAAAAATTGCCATGGCTGAGCTTAAATGTGGTGTAATCATTATTTCATAAGCCCTGAATGGTTTTCCCAAATGGCTGATAAGTGGCATAGTCGCAACTAACATGAATGCTAATGCTGTTAGTAAAGCAAGGCCGTAGGTGGGTTTGAGTATGCGCAATTTAAATATGCGCTCAAGTGAGGCAAGGATAAAGGCGCCTGCTACCAAACCGGTTATATAAGGATAAAGCACGATGAGTATACTCCAGTTTAGTTCAATTTCATTGGGGTAAACATATCCTTCAACTTTTGAAAGGACTTCGTATAGGTTCTGTAAATGATCTTCCATATTATCTTACCTCCGGGCTTAAAGCGTTATAGAATAATTTTGAACCTGTATTTAAATGTGGTTTAATAACCATGCAAGTATGATTTTTCAGAAAGTAATTAAGTTTACTTTTGGGGTCGTTTAAATCGCCAAAAATTCTTGCTTCTGTAGGGCATATTTCGAAGCATGCCGGTTGTAAACCTTTTTTAAGGCGATGAATGCATAACGTGCATTTGTCAACAGTACCTTTTTCCGGGTGAATATACCGGCATCCGTAAGGACATGCCTGGACGCAATACCTGCAACCAATGCAATAATTCTCATCAACTAATACAATACCTTCAGGAGTTTCAAATGTTGCTCCGACAGGACAAACCTGTACACATGGTGATTTGGCACAGTGATTACACATTTTGGGAACAAAGAAGGATTTAAATATTTCATTATCAGGGACTGATTGCTTAAAACCGTCTATTCCCCCATTAGGTGATTCTACGATGATGGTGCCATCATTTTTAATGGTATACTGCTCAACCCACGAACGGAAATAGAATGGTGCTTTCGGAACATTGTTTTCAAGTTTACACGCATTGGCACACTTTCCGCAACCGATGCACTTATTGATATCAATCCCGATTCCATACCATTTCCCTTCTCCTTTAGGTGGTTCAGTGGCGAAGAGTACACCGTCAAACGGGGCCAGCGCAGAGGTGACAGTAATTCCTCCAACAATGATTGTTCCTGCTTTGAAGAAATCTCTTCTTGAAAATTTAGATTTGTCCTGTGTCATGGTTGATGAGGATTATGACAATCAATACATTTGTATTCAACTTTAGTATCCAAATCCATAAGATTGTGATCTAACACATTTATTTGATGGATCATTGAAGTATTTATCGTATCGAACTGTATCTTAATACGGGCTGCATTTATCTGATGGCATATGGCACAATCTTTTCGTTGAATTGGTTTATAAAGTACTAATGAATCAGGTATTTGTGCGGTATTAACCTTATCAATAAAAAGTGCATGTTTTAAACCTGGGCCATGACAGACTTCGCACTTAAGTTGTTTATGAAATCCCAGGGATTTGTCCTTGAGAATATCTTCATGACACTTTGCACAACTATCAGAACCTGCATAATGCAATTCCTTCATTGTATTCTCCTGAATTGCCTTTGCCCGATAATGGCCTAATTCACCAAAGGATTCTGGTTTTAAGACTTGTCGCATTATCAGAAAAAGTGCAATGAATATAGCAAACACGCTGATCAGGCGTTTAATCTGTTGTGGCATATTTGAAGGAGTTAAGTATTTAGAGATGTAAAGATATATATATTTTGAAATAAACGATTAAATACGCTTGTGTTGAAAAAGGCATCATAAATAAAAGAGTTTTTCGAGGTACATTTCTGTTGTTTTGTCTATTTTTAGGCGCATTCAATCGGAATGCCACAAGTACAAAAATATATGCGGAAATCATTTATTGTCATCATATTATCATTATTTGGTTCATTATTATTCGCTCAGACAAAGACTCGTCCTCCATTTCTTTTGTACGAAACCGATCAATGGGTTGATTCTGTTTTTAATTCTCTATCGATTGACGAAAAAATCGGTCAGCTAATAATGGTTCCGGCATACTCATCGAAAGGACCGGGCTATATTATGCAGTTAGTCAGAATGGTAAAAGAGAACAAGATTGGCGGAATCATCGCAATGCAGGGAGGACCGGTGCGCCATATTAATATGGTAAATCAGCTTCAGAAAGTTTCGAAAACTCCTCTTTTGGTGGCTATTGATGCCGAATATGGATTGTCAATGCGTCTCGACAGTTGCATCAGATACCCGTATGGTTTTACTATCGGGGCAATCTACAACGACTCTTTAATATTTGATTTGGGCGCCGATCTTGGCAGCCAGTGTAAAAGAATGGGTATCCACATAAATTTTGCCCCCGTTGCCGATGTGAATAGTAATCCACTCAACCCGGTTATTGGTTTCAGGTCGTATGGCGATAATCCAAAGCTGGTTTTTCAAAAAGCGGTTGCGTTTGGGTTAGGATTGCAATCGCAGCAGGTATTGGCGACGTTCAAGCACTTCCCTGGCCATGGCGATGCACAAAAAGATTCGCATTATACCCTTCCAGTGATTTCTCATAACAGGGCTCAACTCGATTCGATTGAACTTGTTCCCTTCCGAAATGCTGTTAAATATGGCATTGGTAGTATCATGACCGGGCATTTAAGTGTTCCGGCACTGGACAGTAGCGGCGTAGCTGCCACATTTTCAAAATCAATGGTCCAGGATTTATTGTTGGGTGAATATGGATTTGAAGGGTTGGTAGTTACCGATGCAATGAATATGGAAGGTGCAAATGATCAGGATGATAATGATTTTGCCGAAGTAAAAGCTTTGGTGGCCGGTAACGATTTACTCGAGTTTGTGATTAATCCGGCTAAAGTTATTGGCGCGGTGAAGAAAGCAATTGCAGCGGGTCAGATCACGGAAGAGACCATCAACCTGAAATGCAGGAAGATTTTAATGATAAAACGGTGGGCCGGATTGAATAAGTATATTCCGGTTAACTCTGAAAATGTATATACCGATCTTAGCCAATCAGCCTATCGGATGACGTTGCGAAATGTGGCTCAGCAATCGCTGACTGTTCTTCGGAATACTGATCAGCTTTTGCCATTACGACGGCTTGATACACTGAAAATTGCATCGCTGAGTATCGGACGTGATATAGTTACTCCATTTCAGCAATCTCTGGGGAGATATACAAAAATGGATCATTTTTCCATTTCAAAAGATGCCGATGACGGAGCGATTAAGAAGCTCATGATTCAATTGAAAAAATATAATCTTGTGATAGCGGCCGTGAACAACCTGGGCAATTTTATTTCATCGAATTATCGGATAACGAATACTCAGCAGAAAGTAGTACAGCAAGTTGCCACAAATGGCAAATCTGTCATTGTCGTTTTGGGAAATCCTTATGTGCTTAATTATTTGGAAGATATCGATAAGGCAAATGGTCTTGTTATTGCTTACCAGGAGAGTCCCGAATCTCAGGATCTGGCGGGACAACTTTTATTTGGAGCTTTCGCTGCGCAAGGGAAATTGCCGGTCAACGTGAACGCAAATTTTCATTCAGGTGATGGCCTGATCACTTTAAACGCCGACCGGTTTAAATATACACTCCCCGAAGAACTGGGCGTTGACTCCACTTATCTAAAAAATAAGATTGATTCACTGGTAAGTAAAGGTTTGAGTGAAAAGGCCTTCCCTGGATGTGAAATCTTCCTGGCGAAAAATGGGAAAGTTTTTTTTCTTGAATCCTATGGTTATCATACATACAGTGGTGAACAACCATTGCTTAAAGATGATATATTCGACTTTGCTTCTCTGACTAAAATATTAGGTCCGGTTCCTGCCTTGATGCGGTTGTCCGATCAAAAAAAACTCTTTGTCAATAAAAGAATGAGCGATTATTGGACAAACTGGAAAGGGAGTAATAAGCAGGAAATTATTGTTGCCGATGTGCTTTCGCACCAGGCGCGGCTCAAAACAGGGATTCCCTTTTGGATGAAAACTGTCGATGCAAAAGGGAATTTTAAACCCGGATATTATTCAAAAGATTCTACCGAGAAATACTCCCTAAGGGTGAGTAAAGATCTCTATATTTTGAATAGTTTTCGCGATTCTGTTTATGAATCTATCAGAAAATCAAAGCTTTTAAAACAGAAACGTTACGTCTACTCCGACATCGGATTTATCATTTTTCCGCGTATCATCGAATCACTTAGCCAAAAAGATTATGAATCGTATCTTAAAGATAATTTTTATCATCCGCTTGGGGCATACTCACTTACTTATCGACCTTATTTGTATCAGCCCATCGAAAGGATGGATCCCACCGAATTCGACGCAGCATTCCGTAAAGAGCAGTTACAAGGATTTGTACACGACGAAAGTGCAGCAGTTTTGGGTGGAATTTCAGGCAATGCCGGTTTATTCGGAACAATTAATGATGCGGCAAAGTTGATGCAGATGTACCTGAATTACGGTTATTATGGTGGAGATCAGTATTTGACGGAAGCAACTATGAAAGAGTGGACAAGCCGGCATTTTGAAAAATTGGATAACCGGCGGGGTTATGGTTTCGATAAACCTTATCCGCGAAACAGCATTAGGAAAACCGGAGAATCTTATCCTGCTCCGATGAGTAGCGATGCCAGCTTTGGACACAGTGGTTTTACGGGAACTTTCGCGTGGGCCGATCCTGTAACAGGGATACTATTTTTATTTTTCTCGAACCGGGTTTATCCGACACGCGCAAATAACATGCTCAACCATTTAAAACTTCGTGAGTCGATTCAGGAAATGGCGTATGAAATACTGAAAAAAGGAGATAGGGAAGTCGGGAGTCGGAAGTCGGGAGTCAGGAGTGACCGGTTTTTGTCTCCGGTCTTCTGACTTCTGTCTTCTGACTCAGGGTTAATTGTTATAACTGTTGTAAAACACTTTTCTTTCAGAAGCTTTAATCAGACCATGTTGCAAGTTCAATGATTTGAAATACAATTAATTATTTTATTGCAAAGTTTTTTGAATTGTTAATAATTCTAAATTTTAGAGTGTTGGATGAAAAGTTGTTAAAACTAAGTTACAATATTGAATATTTAATGGTAATTTTCGGCCTATCCAAATTGATTTAGGTGCTTAGTAATGTATATTAATTTTTTACTTTTTAAAACTTTTCACTATGACAAAAAAAATAACCTTCAACGCGCTCAGGGACATCAAGGACCACTTACCTCACGGTTCGATGCAACGGATTGCTCAGGAGCTTGGAATTGAAGTTGAAACCGTGAGGAATTATTTTGGAGGTACCCATTATGAAAAAGGGGCTTGTGTTGGAATGCACATTGAACAGGGTCCGCAAGGCGGCATCATTCTGCTCGACGACACAACGATCCTGGAAAAAGCTCAGGCAATACTCGAAGAAAAATAATTTCGTACTATAATATATTTTTTGGAACTGCCCCTAAATTGGGGCAGTCTTTTTGTAATATAAAACAATATATAATCCAATGAAGAAACTGATTCTGTTTTGCATTGTAATATCCGTCACAGTGACCGGCTTTTCACAAAAGGGAATGAAGTCACTCTTTAACGGGAAAAACCTTAAAGGTTGGAACACCTACATCGGCCCGAAAGAAAAAGGTGGTGTGCCGATAGGCTTGAACGCCGATCCATTGAAAATTTTTACAATTGCGGAGTTAGACGGAGTTAAGGTTTTGCATATTTCCGGCGAGGTGAATGCCTCCATTGCCACTGCGAAAGAGTACGAAAACTACCATGTAAGGATGGTTTTTAAATGGGGGAATAAGGTTTACAGTAAACTTAATTCCGGATTATTGTATCACAGTTACGGCCCGTTTGGTGCCGGTTTGGATGTGTGGATGAGTTCTCACGAATTTCAGCTATGTACAGGAAAGATGGGTGATTCGTATTGTATGGGGAAAAGCTACTTCGAAATTCCAGCGATAAAAAGCGATGATGGTAAAACGTTTACTTATTCAGCTTCAGGAGTAAAAACACAATTCGGACAGGGGAAAACTGCCCCAATCGCAGCAAAAAGCGCCGATTATGAAAAGCCCAAAGGAGAATGGAATGTGATTGATTTATATTGCTTTGGCAGGACCTCAGTTCATGTCGTAAACGGGAAGGTGAATATGGTCAATTATAATTCGGGCAAGATCGAAAATGGGAAAGTGCTACCGCTAACAAAAGGAAAAATTCAAATTCAATCGGAAGGCGGGGAGCTATTTGTGAAAAGTCTAGAATGGGAGCCGATTAAAGAGATTCCGGCGGAGTTTCTTAAATAACGGAAAGACAATCAAAATAAGTTTGGAATTGTCATCCTTAATAAGCATGCGTAGGAGCTGCACTTTTACAATATTATTTTCCCGAAACAATCTCTTATGACTTAGAAAGCAATATAACAAATTAAAGGCGCGATTATTGTAGGTGAAATCCAAACCTTTATTTCTAAATTCAGATGAAAATTGCTTTTACCTTTAATTTGGTTTTAGTTCTTTTAGTGTTCTCTTTTGTACAAGCACAGCCAGTAAATCAAAGTTCAATTCCTGATAAGCCTAAAAGTGGCGTGGTAATTCCCTTCGAAAAGGTGTATTTGCATTTGGATAGGGTCAATTATTCTTCCGGTGAAGATATCTGGTTTAAAGCATATCTGGTTAATGCTTTAACCAATGAATTGTATGATAATAGCAATAATCTATACGTTGATCTGGTTTCTCCCGAATCAAAAATAATTAAACAGTTGATCTTAAGGATGGATAATGGACTTGGTACGGGTGATATTCATCTTGGGGATTCTATTATATCGGGGAATTATCAGATCCGTGCATATACTAACTGGATGCGAAATTTTGGCGAAGTATTCTTTTTTACTAAAGAAATTGTTATTGAAAATCAGTCAGAGAAAAAAGCTATAAACCGGGCGTACCAGAAAAACAGTAATGAAAATGTTGATGTGCAATTTTCCCCGGAAGGAGGATCGTTAATTGAAAATGTTTATACACTTATGGGGTTTAAAGCAGTAAATTCTTCTGGTTATGGTTGTGATATAATGGGTCATGTGATTTCATCGCTTGGTGATACTGTGACGATTTTCGCAAGTACACACCTCGGAATGGGGAGTTTTTTGTTTCTTCCTAAAAAAGGTCTGAAATATTTTGCAACAGGTTCTGCAGGAAATGGAATGTCTTTCAGAACTGAACTTCCGACTGCTTTAGAAACGGGTTATTCTTTGCAAGTATCTGATATCAATAAGACCTATTTCCGCGCGACAATTAAAACAAATCAGGAAACACTTGATCAGTTTCCAAATCACGAACTGGTCATTGTAGGTACATCTCATAATTCGCTTTGTGTAACTGCCCGATTAAAAGTAAAAAAGCTGGAGAGTATGGTTAATTTACCTAAAAAAGAGTTTCCTGAAGGAATTGCCCGGATAACACTAATGGATACAGTCGGGAAAGCTTATTGCGAACGGGTGTGCTATGTTCAAACTATGGAGAAATACCGGATCAGCATTGTTCCCGATAGCAACATTTATGCTCCAAAACAAAGATCGAAGCTCCGTATCTCTGTAAAAGACACTTCAAACAATCCTGTTGCTGCAAATCTTTCAGTTTCTATTGTCAATGGTAATAAGGTGAAAGACTTTGATAAAAACCCTGATATATGTTCCTATTTTTTGCTTGAATCAGAGATAAAGGGTCATATTGAGCAACCATTCTATTATTTCGACACCACCATTGCCGATCGTTTCGATGCACTCGACAACTTATTACTTACACAGGGTTGGCGTAATTTTGTCTGGAATTCTCTTCCCGAATCAGTCCTTAAATTTAATTATCCCGTTGAGAAAGGAATTACGGTATCCGGAAGACTCACGACCATCATGGCCGAAAAACCAATTGCCAATGCCACCATTTCGATGGCATTATCGGGCGATGATAAGTCTTCTTATAAATTCACGCTAACAGATAGTATTGGCAAATACTATTTTGATGGTCTCAACATTTCCGGCCCTCAAACGATAATGTTAAGCGCTGCAACCAAAAAAGGGTTGAGCAGAGGCTCGATATCGCTCGATTCAATTATTCGGGACACTGCTCCTGTAAACTATAACCCGGCTTATAAACCAGAAATATTAGAAACGGAGGAATCCAATAATGAAATGACTTCCATTTATAAAGAGGACGACGTGTTGAAAGATAATCCTCTGAAGAAGTATCATCTGACTGACACAATTCCATTGCATGAATTTGTGATTAAAGCAAATAAACCTTTCAATGAAAATGCCGATGGTCACTATCGTATGTATGGAGAACCCGATTTTTCAATGAAAGTTACAGAAAAGATGTATGGTCTTCAAAATGTTTTTCGGGCACTTGCAGGCAAAGTAGCAAGATTTAATATTACATTTGATAGCTATGCATTATTTGTGCTGGCTGAGGGGACACCAGAAAATGGACCTCTATATCTAATTGATGGTAAGGAAGTAGATTTTAATACAATTTCCTCATTACCGATATCTGACGTGGATAAAATTGAAGTTTTAAAGACTGGCGGGAAATTGGCTTTCTATGGCTTTCGTGGAAGCAATGGGGTAATTAGTGTTTTAACAAAACGGGGAGGTATTGAGCCACCTAAATCCGATCTATCCACTTTAACCCAAAAGGTTAATGGCTATTATCAGGCACGAATTTTTTATTCACCTCAATTTGAAATGCATCAGTCTGATGGTGAAAAACCCGATCTAAGAACTACCATTCATTGGGAACCCAATATTTTAACTGATAAAGATGGAAATGCAACCGTCTCATTTTTAAATACAGATACTAAAACTATTATAAAAGTAGATGTTGAGGGCATTGGTGTGTCAGGAATCCCATTGGCAGGAAAGGCAAGTTTTGATGTGAAATAATTTTGCCTTTAACATCTAACCCCGTTACACTTTAAAAAAGGTTGGTTACACTTTCAGAAAAGCATGTTACGCTTTCAGAAAGACGCGTTACACTTTAAACTAATTGTTTTACACTTTAAAAAGTACGTTCAAAATTAAAGTGGCCGGGTGACTTTCAAGTTCTAAACAGTCACCCGGCCACTAAACTGGTAATTATAGGTTAATCGGAGTTAACTGATCACTGAATCAACAATTTCGTTCACTTCATTTGAAGCTGCTGTCATTACATCGCATACCGTTTCAGGTAAACCTGCAGCTAAAGCAGTTCCATTGATCATAGCAATATATGTTTTCCCGTCCTCTTTCATGTACACCGAAATGCGACAGGGCATCAGAATGGAACTAATTCTTTCGTGGTTCTTCTCAAGCATTTTACCTGAATATTCAGGTTTGCAAATCTCGATAACTTTAGCCGGCTTCACCTCTTTCCCTGACTTGGCCAGAGACTGCTGTAAATCGTGTATAGCCGGAATGTTCCATTCCCGCTGTTCTGCTGCACCTTTTAATAATTCGACTGTCTTTTCGAAGTCCCAGGGACTTACTTTTTCGATAATCATCTGATTTGTTTCCATCTTGTAATTAATTTAATTCTTTGGCTATAGAAATTGCTGCAATTGTTCCGTCGGCAACTGCCGTAGTGATTTGCCTGTATTTCTTACTGATCACATCACCTACAGCAAATACATCGGGAAGGCTTGTTCGCATATCCTCATCGGTTTTAATATAACCCCAATGATCGAGTGTGAGTTTATTTTTAAATAGCTGAATATTTGGTTTCATGCCGATAAAGATAAACACACCGTCACTTATCAAAGTTTTAATCTTCTTTGTTTTAAGATCTTCTACTTCAGTGATGATCTTGTCACCATCGCGTTTGAAAGATCGTGGCTCATGTTCCAGCAACGTGCTGATTTTGGGGTTAGCCATGAGTTTTTCAATCGCTGTTTTATTGGCAGTAAGTGCATCAAACTGATGAACAATAGTTATTTTACTGGCAAACTTTGAGATAAAGTCAGACTCTTCAACTGCCGAGTTGCCTCCGCCGATAACGAGGACCTCTTTATCACCGTAATACTTCGCATCACAGGTTGCGCAATACGATATTCCCTTTCCTTTCAACTCTTTTTCGCCTGGAATTCCCATTAAATTTGGGGATGTGCCCGTCGCAATAATAATCTTCTTCGCTTTTACAGTCTCAAACTCATCAAGAAATACCTCCCTTTTATCGAGATCAACATTAGTAACATCGACGGCAACTTTATAAGCCGTACCACATAATTTAGTCTGCTCCGACATATTATGCGACAACATATAACCCGCCTGCGGTTCAATAAAACCGGGATAATTGGACACCTCGTGCGTTGTCGCAACATGGCCGCCCGGTAAAGCGATATCGATTAACACCGTATTAATCTTCGCCTGACAAAGATAAAGTCCTGCAGTCAATCCACCTGGTCCGGCACCTAAAATCATCACATCGTATTCCGATACGATCGGTTTAATCTTGTCACTGATGGATGCAACCTTGCTGTCAGGGAGTAATTTATTAAGATTTTTAATGATATCGCTCCTTTTGATACCTCCTGTCAACCGCTCACCAACCTCTTTCCCGTTGTCGTAAAACAAAAGGGTCGGAGAAGATTTTACTTCAAGCTGATCAGCCAGTTCACGGTTTTTCTGCCGGAAAATCTTTAGAAATTTAACGTCATGGCCATATAATTTGGCCAGTGATTCAAATTTTGGAGCCAATGCCTCGCAGGGAGGACATTCAGAGGAGTAAAAATCAAGAACTACTTTTCCTGATTGTAAAACCTCTTTTTCAAATTCAATAGAAGTAATTTCAGTCATTTTATATGTTTTAATATTTCGATATCAGTGTTATAGATAAATTATTACTTAAAGTAAGAAGCAAAACCCAGTTCATGCAACTCTTTCACCGGACGACAATCGGGCGAAGAGATTGTTCCGTTTTTGTTTTTAGCAACAGACCCGCATCCTCCTCCACATGCGAGTTGGACTGAGCAGGTTTTACATTCAGAAATAGTGGTTACATCCCGCTTTTCCCATTGATTAATTAACTCATTGTTGCGACTAATTACGGGATAAAATGTTCCCAGCGCTTCATCGGCTTTGCCTACTGTTGCAGTACAGGAATAGATTTTGCCCGTATAATCGAATGCCCATTCAGTTTTACAGGCAGGACATGCATCGAAAAGCGGATCGGGAAGTTTTCCATTTTCGGACAGATATTTCGATATTGAATAAGCTGGTTTGTAGAATTCTTGGATATGAGGATATTGCCTGATCAAATCAAATAGCTTTTCGTAAAGTGAAATACGACTGAAGAGTTTATCGGGCGCCGCCTGGCAATGATGAAGTTCGTAATTCCGTCCGATCTGGGTTTTAAACAACGGATGGGAAGTCCACCCTTTGTCGATGGCGAATTGGGTAAATTCGGGGAGATTATCGATATTCTCCTTGTCGATCACCATGCGGAGATTTACCGCAAGCCCATTATCTAGACATGCATCCACCCCTTTGACAATCTTTTCAAAAGTTTTTCCACCACCTTTAAGTGTCCGACGGTTGTCGTGAACTGAGGCTGTTCCATCAATCGTGATCTGAATTTCGCGAATTTTCCCTGTCTTTAAAGTGTCAATGTACTCTTCGAGTGTATAACCATTTGTGACAAAGCAAACTTCGAGTTGCGCTTCGTTTGCCTTTTGAAGCAGATAAGCGATTTGCTCTTTCTGGTGCCTGGTGTTGAGCAATGGCTCACCGCCAAAAACAGTGATGTATTTTTTACGTATGGCAAACTCCTTGAGAAGATATTGGAAAAATGCATCGGTCAATGCAAATCCTTGCACTGAGCCTGAATTCGTATATTCGTCCTGATAACAATAGGTACAACCGAAATTGCAGCTGTAATTCAGAATGAAAAAGAGTTGAACCTCTTCATGTTCGCGGTCATCCAAAGCATTGTAATATTTTGCACGAAAGAGCCGCTTTTCGGTTGTTGAATCTGCAATGTAACCCTTTTCTTCCATCTCTGACATAAACTCAGGATCCGCTTCTCCACCGTTTCGGATCAACTTAAGCTTTTCAGCCTCCTGTGGATCAAGAATATCTGCATTCCCGGTTAAAAGATTAACGATGAAATGATTTTCGCTGTCTTTTACTTTCGATAATATGTTTTGTTCGGAGTATTTCATTCAAGTTGTAGTTGCGATTGTTGAAACAAGTAATGATATATCAATCGATCCTGCATTTTAAGACCACTTTGAATCAGGAGAGTGCCGGCTTTTTGAATTCCGTCACTCCCCATCAATTGTCATTAATTAGTCATGACAACCAACAACAGTCCGTGAGGTTTTTGCACAACATTGTGCAATTTTCACCATTTTGGGCTCCTCTTTTTTCTTAATAAGACTTTTCATTCTAAATTAATTGATTAAACGCGTTGTTGTTATAGCCTTCCGTTCTTTGAATTTTCGGAAAGTTTATCTCTTGCAGCAGCATCCTCCCGAGGGTTTCTTCCCTGCTATTGTAATACTTGCTACTTCTGCTTTCCCTTTTTGATATGGTTTCGATTCTTCGATTATTTCAACTCCGGTAAATCCCATTTTCCCGGGGGTATTCAGGTACTCCTCGCGTGTAACAGCGCCAGCCCAACACTCGGCAACAGCAACCGGATCGTTGCGGTACGCTTCCGGAATTGGATTTGTAGCATAGATGTCACTGACTACAAATCGTCCACCTTTTTTGAGTATCCGGTAGACCTCGCTCCAGACGGCCTCTTTATCTGCTGCATGATTAATTGTGCAGTTCGAGATCACAAGATCGGCGATACCGTTTTCAAGGTCAATCTTCTCAAGTTCTGAGCGCAAAAAACGGACATTCTTAATATCAAATTTTTCAGCATTCTGCCTGGCTTTTTCGAGCATTCCTTCCGAAATATCGATTCCGTAAATAAATCCTGTTTCCCCGACTTCATCTGCCATGCGCAGGACGTCAGTTCCGCGACCGCTACCTAAATCGACACAAACTTCACCTGTTTTTGGTTTGGCATAGTTGATCGCACCACCGCACGACAGACAACATTCAGTTGCTGCCAGTTCTCCATATCTGATATTTATGGCTGAGATATCCATTCTATGAAGTATTAAAATTTAAAGGTAATAAATTTTTGCATAGTATTCAGGATTAACATGTACTACATGGCCTTTTCACTATAAAAAACCCGATCATTCCACCAAATAAAGCGTTGGAGTATAAATCACTTGTTACGGGGGAACTCACTGATGTTGAGCCAAAGTAATAGTAATACAGTATTCCGGCCACTGCTCCGGCCGAGAATCCGACAAACGGTTTCCAGAAGTACCACGATTTCAGCAACGCTTGCCAACCATTGGGTTTTTTTTCAATTTCGCACGAACTGCTCATTATTTAATGTTTTAAGAACGGCGTAAAATTACAAAAAGTTTTAATATAAATCGCATTAGTATCACTTAAATCTTTTTGGTATCACTATTTTTAATACTTTTGTCGTGTAAAAAGAAATTTATGGGACTGATTTTCAGTAAAGATATTTCGGATTCAGAGGTTGAAGAGCTTTTTGTCAGTGATGAGAAATGTTTGGAATTTCTGGCAGATCTTAAATGGACCGATGGATTTACCTGCCGGAAGTGTGGAAATACCAACTCTTGCACAGGGAAATCGCCGCATTCACGACGATGTACGAAATGTAAATCGGAAGAGTCGGCAACGTCTGGGACCATTTTTCATAACTGTAAATTTCCGATTCACAAAGCATTCTTTATCGCATACAATGTTTGCAAAGGGAAAGAAGATGTATCGACCTATGAGTTTGCCCGTCGTCTGACATTACGACAAATGACTTGCTGGAATTTCAAAACGAAAATTCAAACGGCATTAAAATCAATCGACACACTTACAAATAATGAGAAGGTGGCCATTGAGAAGATGCTTGGGAGCTAATTGGAAGCAATTCGGCAATTTGGAAATTCGACAATCCGGCAATTTGTCAGCCATCAGGCAGATGAAAATGAGCTATAATGCTCATCTGTCAATTTGTTTTGAAAAATATTTTGACTTTTAATAGAGAAATTTCTAACATCTATTACGATATCAGTACATTATCGAATTATAAACCAATCCGATAAATCATTTAAAAACAAATATTGGGCTAAAGCCGGATCTCATGACATCGTAATAGGGAACAAGGTAAAATTAAATCTTTGCTAAAAAAACACTTCTTAAAAGAGAATAAACGTTTCTGTTACCGACGAGATTAAACGGATGCGGATAAAAAAGTATGTGAGGTTGAATAATCAGCCATTAGAAAAATGGAAACTTGGTTCCTGTTTTTTCAAGGATAAAATCGCCAAAACATGTTTAATAACATGGGTTTAAAAAATCGAGATTTAAACTTTAGTAAAATTTTATGAATAACTTTGTTAAGTCAAAAGTTGTATTTAGTGAATAATCACGTAAATAATACTTATATGGGGATTTACTCAGAGTATATTAATCAACGACTTTCTTTTGATCAAATAACAGCGGAAAGGAAGAACCAATTAAGAAGGATTTCGAAAATTCGGGGGAGAGATATTCTTGTTTATGCAAGCGATTCTAATAAAGCGAATGCTCCAATGTCAATTCTTCCTGCAGACCTACTGCCATTTAAGGATCAACTTAGTTATTTAAAAACAAACGAAGTTGACATTATTTTAGAAACTCCTGGCGGTATTGCTGAAACGGTTGAAGATATGGTCGAATTGATTCGCTCGACACATGAAAGACTTGGGATAATTATTCCTGGAATGGCGAAGAGTGCAGGTACAATCTTTTCAATGGCTGGTGACGAAATTTTAATGGGTAGTGCTTCAGCTTTAGGACCAATTGATGCACAAGTTGTAAGTAATGGAAAGCGATTCTCGGCTGATGCCTTTTTAGATGGCTTAGAAAAAATTAAAAAAGAAGTATTTGAAACTGGCAAACTAAATCCTGCGTATATACCAATACTTCAAAGCATTTCACCAGGAGAAATTCAACATTTTGAAAATGCTCAGAATTTTTCAAAAACTCTTGTGAAAAAATGGCTTTCAAATTATAAATTTAAATATTGGGAAAACCATAGAACCACTGGGAAAATTGTTAGTCAAGAAGAAAAAGAATTTCGTGCAGACGAGATTGCAAATAAACTGTGTAAGCATTCCGACTGGTTAACTCATGGAAGATCTATTCGAATAAAAGATCTTCAAGAAATGAGGCTTGAAATACGTGATTATTCAAAAGAAACGGAGTTAAATGATGCAATTGACAAGTATTATACGTTATTGAGAATGACTTTTGACTTGACTGGAATTTATAAGATATATGAAACTTGTTGTTCACAGATTTATCAATCAATGAACCAAGCGACTATACCTGCAATTCCAATTCCTAAAAACGTCAAACCACAAATTGCACATGCAAATTTTGTTTGCCCTAAATGTGTATCAAATTTTAAGATACAGTTAAATTTGGATAAGAATGTAAAACTTGCAGCCGATTCTTTTCCATATCCAAAGGATGATAATTATATTTGTCCAAATTGTGGGACACAAACAAATTTAAGTTCTTTGAGATTACAGATTGAAGCACAGACAGGTCTTAAAGTAATTATTTAATAAATTGGGAAAATGGAACAAATTATACAAGAATACAACAAAGATTTTTCAGTTATTTTTAAAGAAATTGAAAAATTTCATCAAGAAAATCCTTCTTTCATCTATAATTTAGTTAGCGAGGAGGAGCTAGAACATGATGAAGAAATAAGAGTATTTGGTGAAATTTGTCAAGAAATTAATTCTGCTGGGAACAACCAAATTGTCTATATGACATTTTCATAAGCTTAAAAAGACAAGATATTATCTAATTTATAATCATAAAATAGGTTGATTGTTTTTGATTAAAGTTTTAAAAAAGTGATAATAAAGCAATCATAGTGCTTTAGCCCAAATTTACTATTTTTTGGAGTGACCTCAATTCTTAAATTATCGCAATAACTACTATTTCGCCTGATTGAAAAACTCCATATACTTTAACAGGTTCTTATCTATTTTGAAAATTTTCAGGTTTTCGTCGGTAATGATAAAAGTCCGGAAGTTACTACCTTTAAAAAGCGCAGTGAGTGATGGATCGGAAGCCGATTTTTGCATATAAACCGATGCTGAGCCTTTCACGCCTAAACCATTCACAATTAAGATACCTCTATTGTCATCGAGTGATTCGACGGTTGTTTTAATCGCAGGTGATCCATAATTTGTCTGACTAAATGTTTCAAAAGCCTTGACCAGTTTTGTTTCATCGGTTTGTTTTTTCAGGAAAATCAAGGCATAACAATAAGCTGCACTTTGTTTTTGGGAATAAGGTCCCTTATAATCTTCTTTTACTACAGTTTTAGCGTTACCGGTTGAATCCTTTCCTGCAACCGGCTGAAGTAAAACAAATTTTCCCTTCTCAACAGATTCCTCCTCTTTCCTCACTTTTGAAAGCAACTCCTGTGGGTTTGGCAGTTCATCGACTGGAATATTGGAGCTAATGTAGGAATTGTAGTTTTTAATAAAAAACCGCAGGTAGTCGAGATAATCTTTCTCAGCAATAATTGTCCTGTAATTGGATGAAGAAGCCACAAAATTCACATATTCAATTCCTTTCAACGCCTGAAATACTGCACGCTTTCTCATAACAGACCTGAAATAAATCAGACTTTCCTCCTTATTCGGGATACTTCGTACAACAATTAATTGCGTTTTGGAATCAAGACTGATCGGCTCAATATCAAAATCTGTTGAGGTGTAATAGTCTAAATTATAATTTGCTATGTCATAAATTAATCTGCTCACGTCAACTTTAGCCTCCTTTGAAAAAGCGATCACATAATAATGGAAAATATTTTCATCATACGAAAATTTCCCTCCGAATTCATCGTTTGAATGTTCTTTATCACCCTTCATCTCTTCGTTGACAATCTCTTCAGCGATATAACCTTTTGCCAAAAGCTGCTGGTAATCTGCCAAAGAATTAGTCCTGATTAAGTCTTTAATTTGCAATGCTATAACAGCTGTTTGCTGAGGCGAAAATGTTTTAATATACAGATCCAGTGAGTCGGCAAAAGCGCCGCTCTCCTGAGTGGCTCCGTTTGCAACTACTTCAATAAATTTTACTTTTGGACGCAGACTGCTATCCGGATTCATTGCCAGCGTTGCCAGCGCTACCTCTTTGGCTTTCGCATAATCGTATGCCCTGAACAGACGTAAGGCTTCGCCGTATTTTTTTTCAATAATACCTTTCCGCTCCTCAATTTCTGTAAAATAATTCGGATTCACAAGATATTTGGCGTATTTCGATTCCTGGTATCCCGAGATAATCTTCTCTTTGTATTCGGCAATTTTTGGTTCGTTACCGTTCCGTTTGTAAAGCTGATAAAGTTCGAAAAAGGCTGGTAGCTCATAAATACTTCCCCTGTATCTTCGGTTCAGTTCTTCAAGTGTTTCGATCGACCGGGTAAAATCGTTGAAATCGGCCCAGTAAATTCTTCCGGCATCGAATAATGCAGCTTTAATTAATTCGTTTGAAACCTCCATCAATGAATCGTTAAGCGGAATATCCTGCAAATAATAGGCAACTGATTTTGGATCGCTTGCTTTTCTTTTAGCTATGGCAGGGTTTGTTTTTAACACAGATTCTGCTGTTTGGTCTTTATCTTCTTCTCCTGTCGAAAGCTTATTTATGCGACGCCAGTTATCTTCTAACTTTCTCTTTCCCCAAATTCTTTGAAAATCGGATTTCCCGATTCCAACGGTAGGAGGATTATAAAAATACCACAGATTCTGATTGCTGCTAACCCCAATCTGTTGTCTGTTTTGCTGTGACCTGAAATAATTCTGATCAGTCACTGCAGAATTTTCAGCAATTGCCTTAATTGATTCCTTTTTCTGCAAATCGGCTATTATATTATTGATCTGCGATAAACGTTCTTGTTCTGGTAACAAAGCCAACCTTTGCAAGCTATCTTCCCGGCTGATGGTATTCAGATCCATCGTTAACCTTTTCAAACCGGACGATCGTGTAATGATTTCTGCATATCCGGGATAACCGGCATCAATCACTGAAACAGCGCTGTCGTAATAGCAGGATGATTGCAGATAATTGTTCTCTTCAAAAAACAATCGTGCAACGCTGAGACTTGACAAAGCGCGCTGTTTCGGGTTAGATGCGCTATAACGTACAGAGTTTTTAAAATCAGCGATTGCATCATGCTTTCGACCCTCTTTAAGGGCAATTTCCCCTTTTGTAAAGTAAATCCGATCGCGATACTCGGTGTTGATCTTATCATCAAGCATTTTTTGTAGTTGCTGTGCGATCTCTTTGTTATCGCCTCCTTCAATTTCCATTCTGGATATCCTGGCATTGAAAGCCATTTGATAGTTCGGCCGCATTTTTATGACATGCAAATACTGCTTCGACGCTTCCTCCGGATTATTGGTCAAAGCCAGTAACTGTGCCAGAATGTAATTGATCCTAAGTTTTTCGGTTCGTGGAAGTGATGTTTCCAATGCAATTTTCAAATGAGAAATTGCTAAATCAGGTTGATTGTCTTTTATATAATAATGCGCCAGAGACAGGTTAAGCGCTTGAATGAGCCTCTTGGGAAAACCTGCATCACGGGACAGCGAAGTGAATATTTCGAGTGCTTGCGGGTAATCGCCTGTTTCAATATACGACCGGGCCATCCAAAGAAAGGCATCGTAATGTGTGGGTTCTCCGGGAAATTTCCGGATTACATAATTGAAGTTTTCGATGGCACGGTGAAAATCGTGCAGGTAATAGCTGGCTATTCCCATCAAAACATAGCTGTCGTCTACCCATTCGTTGTACTCCCCTTTAGATGCGAATTTTTTATACCGATCTGAATTATTTGTTTTTCGTCGCGGACTTTTTGTAATAGAGTGTAGCGATATGAGTTTATTACATTTTGCGATTGTGAGTTCCATTTCGGAAGTTGCAACTTTGGCAGCTTCGGGCAATGTGCTTTTGAAAACGGGCAACGTACGGGTATAATCGTCAGGAATTGACTGATCAATACGCTGAAGTCCGGCTTTTAAACTCTCTTTGGCATTAAAATACACATTATAACGAGCAGTTATATTGTGATATGTACGAACAGCAGGTGTGTTCATCTTCGTTGAACAACCTGCAAAGATTCCGGTTAACCAAAAGAGAAACAGAATATTTCTTTGTGTCTTTTTCAAAAGTCTTTACTTAATTCACTGCTTTTGATGAGATTTCCGCCATTTTTTCGAACGACAAAACTTCTACGGTAAAGATACAAAGAGAAATGAATATGTCATCTTTTTTTGACACGAACACGTTCTGTCGGTTTTAAATTCTCATTTCTGTAATTCAATTGCTGCATAACATTAGCCGCCAATTCCATAAATGAATTTTTAGTGGCGGTGTCTTCTTTCCACGCAATAGGAATTCCATTATCGCCTCCTTCGCGAATGCTCATCACGATAGGTATCTGACCCAAAAAAGGAATGCCCATTTCTTTCGCCAGATTTTTCCCTCCGTCCTTTCCAAATATATAATATTTATTTTCAGGTAGTTCTGCAGGTGTGAACCACGACATATTTTCAACGATTCCCAAAACCGGAACATCAATAGATTTGCTTTTAAACATCGAAACACCCTTAATAACATCGGCTAATGCGACATCCTGCGGTGTAGTCACAATGACACTTCCCGTTACCGGAAGTGTTTGAACAATGGTAAGATGAATGTCGCTGGTGCCTGGAGGAAGGTCAATCAACATATAGTCAAGTTCGCCCCATAATCCCTGAACTATCAATTGTTTAAGCGCATTCGAAGCCACCGGTCCACGCCAGATCAGTGCGGTTTCCTGATTGCTGAAGAACCCGATTGAGAGGATTTTAACTCCGTATTTCTCGACTGGAACAATCATATCACGACCTTCAACTTTTTCGATATATGGGTGTGCTGCTTCTTCACCGAACATCTTTGGGATAGATGGACCGAAGATATCGGCATCAATTAATCCAACCTTAGCTCCCGTTTTTGCCAACGCAACTGCTAGATTTACGGCAATAGTTGATTTTCCGACCCCACCTTTACCAGAGGCAATCGCAATGATATTTTTGACTCCGGGCAATACCGGAGCTTTCATCCGGTGAATTCCTTTTGGAGTGATCGTAATATTGTATTCCTTTCCGAGAATTTTTTCTATCTCATTTGCGCAAGCTTCTGAAGTAGCCTGAATATTAGGATCGTCGTCGCGTTGGAAAACAAGCGTAAAGGTAATTCGGCTACCAGCAGTCCGGATTTCCTGAACCATCTCAAGATCAATCACATTTTCATTTGATCCCGGAAAAGTCACATTCCGCAGGATATCTGTAATGGTTTTTGGTATGACTAACATTATTATAAGTTGTAAATTATGAATTATGAATTACGAATCAATGCCGTTTAGTGAAGGTTTTTGACTGTTTGTTTTCTTTGTGGAACTTTGTGTTTTTGTGCCTTTGTGGCTATTTTTTCCCTGCCACCAAGTCACGAAGTCACTAAGATTTCACTAAGAATTTTGCTAACTAAACGACATTGAATTATGAATTATGATTGTTTTGATGAAATAATACGCTGTCATCTTAAAACGCGGTAAAATCCAAATTGTTCACTTTAATTCTTTTATTGGATCCCAGAAAAGGTCTTTGAAATTGGTTATACAATCGTTTTCAATAGTTATTCCTTCGTTTTCAAGTAATTCCTGCATTTCGTCGGGCGATCCAAAATGAATCTTCCCCGTCAGTAAGCCGTTTCGGTTGACTACACGGTGCGCAGGAACATACATTTCCTGATGGTGCGAAAGGTTCATCGCCCAACCCACCATCCTCGATGATCCGGCAGTCCCCAGGTACTTTGCAATTGCACCATAACTGGTCACCCTGCCAATGGGTATTTGCCTGACGATCGCGTAAACACTTTGGTAAAAGTCTGACATGCTTTATTTTTTTGTTTCGATATTGTCCCTGTTGGTATTATCGCGTCCAAAACTTCTGTAATCATCAAACTCGATTTCAATTTCCGGTTCAGTAAGATCTTTACCATGAGGAATATATCTTAAATACTTGATTTTTTTTCCTCTATCCAGCCATTGCTGCTCGTAGTAAGTTCTGATACTCAAAATTTCATCTGCCATTCCTGCTGCATATAAATCATCGGTATTTACCAGTACCTGAAATTTATTCTGCTCAATGGTCGCCAATGTGTATTGATAAAGAAAATCACTGTCTGTTTTCAGATGGATAACACCATTTGGCTTGAGTATTTCGCAATATTGACTTAAAAACCGGACTGATGTTAGTCTTTTCTTCGTTTTTCTCATCTGAGGATCGGGGAACGTGATCCATATTTCGGAAACCTCGTCAGGATCAAAAAAGTGCGATAAGAGTTCAATATTCGTACGTACAAAACCGCTGTTCCTGAGCTCATTTTGGTAAACCTCTTTTGCTCCGGACCACATGCGCGAACCTTTAATATCTATTCCAATGAAATTTTTGTTGGGGAAAAGTTTAGCAAGTCCGACTGTATATTCCCCTTTACCGCATCCAAGTTCAAGAACTATGGGATGGTCATTTTGAAAAAAAACTTTGTTCCAGTTGCCTTTTAATATGAATTTTTCTTTAAATAAATCACTGTATGACAGCTGAATAACATGACCAAAACTATTTAAGTCTGCAAACTTGGCCAGTTTGTTTTTACCCATTCGAAATAATTATTTTTTTATAATTTAAAGCGCTTTATCTAGTGATATTCCAAAATCGTGAATCCCGGTAAGGATTCCGGTTTTGGTGCGCATTCCCTGCCTGACTGAAATAGTATATTTCCCGATTTCGGGGAAAAAAATCGTTTTTTTGTAAGGATATTTCCGATCGTAAAGATCTCCCAAACCGCTGCCTAACCATTCGCCCGATGGCTTTGCAAGTGTTAGTTCTACGGTGTCTGTCAACTCTTTACCAGAAGGTGGAGTTATTGTAACAAAAATCCAAAGATTACTGTATCCATAATGTCCCTCGTTCCTGACAGTAAACGAAAGGTCATAAAGCTTCTTCGGATCAGGAATATTGATATCAAAAACCAAAACGGTATCCTGGTTCCACTCTGCGTGTTTTAAACTGCGATAATCTTCAACGATCGCTTTTTTATTACAAGAAGTTAAAAAAGCAGTCATCAAAGCCACAAAGAAGAGGAGAATCAGATAATTATTCTTCCGTTGTATCTTGAGTTCCATGACTTTCATTGCCTGAATTCGGTTTACGTGTTAAAACTGGCTTACGCCTTTTTTTCCGGCGATTTTTTGATGTCTGATCAAACCTTTCTATACTTTCATCTCCAGTCGTATTGTGATAGGTATGCCCTTCTGTTTCAGCTACAACAACGGTTTCGCTGGTTAATTGCGCAATTTTCTTACCACTTCTGTTGAGGAGTTGAATCTCTCTTACTTTTTCAACAGATACAGCCATCATTCCTCCGGGTTGATTATTCTCTTTTACATACCAGAAGATTCCTTTAAAAATGTCAGCCTTCAAATAATTGTAATTCCCTTTTTCAGTTTCGATTGGAATATTGGTGGGTGGAAAATTCTTCTGGGCATCTATGTAACAATCCAGCTCGTAGTTCAGACAGCATTTTAGTTTACCGCATTGTCCTGCAAGTTTCTGTGGGTTAAGTGATATCTCCTGATACCGGGCGGCATTGGTGGTTACAGAGACAAAATTCGAAATCCATGAGCTGCAACAAAGTTCTCTTCCGCAAGGACCAATTCCGCCGATCCGGGCAGCTTCCTGTCTCGCTCCGATCTGGCGCATTTCAATTCGGATTCGAAAGGTATCGGCATAAAGCTTAATTAATTGCCTAAAGTCAACTCGCTCATCTGCAATATAATAAAAAACACCCTGAAATTCGACATCGCCGATCTTCATATTCAATTTCAGATCTTCAGCAATTTTTCGTGCTTTTAGCATGGTGGCATGCTCACTGGCTATGGCTTCTTCCCATTTCTGGAGATCGACAGGTTTGGCTAACCTGTAAATCTTACGCAATTCACCGTCAACCATGGTTGCTTTGTGACGTTTCATTTGTTTGAGCACGAGATCACCAACAAGCGAAACCATTCCGATATCATGACCCGGACCAGCTTCAACGGCAACCATATCTCCCGAATTAAGGGTTAAGCCGTTAACATTTCGAAAATAATCTTTACGTGTATTTTTAAAACGAACTTCAACAATTTCTTCAGTATTGATGGTACTTTTAACATCATAAAGCCAGTCGTAGACATTTAATTTAGCGCAACTTCCAACGCGATCGTTGGTAGGGCAGCCGCGTGCTGTTTTATCCAGAGAGTTCATATATTTGATATAGAAATATTTAGACTGTCAGTTCCAAAATGGTTCCGACAGGGGAAAATTTGAATTTCACAAAAATAGCGATTCTATTTCTATTTAAAGACGGATCAGCTTCGACACTTTTAATCCAAGGTCAGTGAAAATGAGTTTGGCATTGCCATTCATTGAAATATCAGTGTAAGCTTTTTCAAATTCCCGAAATAGGGAGAGAACATTTTTTTCATTGATAAAGGGAGAACATTTTTGCGAAAACTCATTTTCCTGATCATCCATGTAGATCAAATCGGGTTCTTTAAGATTGAAAAGGAAATTTTCACGCAGGAACTCGCCACAATATTTGAGAAAGCCCATTTGCCTGACCCTTCCGATGCCTGCAATTTCTTCGGACCACGTAAGAATTTCCTGTAACTTTCGGCTATAGCCGTTTCGCATGATCAATGTGAACTGACGGAAGTTGTAACTGCGCAATTCGTCATTCTGCATAATCTCAAGCGCCATAAAATAGTTTCCACGTGCAAGTCTGGCTATTGTTGCAGGATTAGTGTTTATCGATTCAGCATTATTGGTTATGGCAATCTGCAAATCGTGATCCGAAATTTTAGGAACACGAATAAACTGACAACGGGATCGTATAGTGCTTAAGAGCTTCTCTTCGGCCTCGGAGATCAGGATGAAAATTGTCTTTGTTGGTGGCTCTTCGAGGATTTTCAGAATCTTATTGGCGCATGTAATGTTCATCGTTTCAGGCAGCCAAATGATAGAAACCTTATATTCTGCCTCATAAGATTTTTGATTCAGCTTATGAATCAAATCTTTGGCCTCCTCAACATAAATCGCCCCTTGTTTATTCTCATCCGCAATGATTTGCATCCATTTTTCGTATTGAGGATAGGGATTCTCCAGGAAATACTGCCGCCATTTTGTCATATAATCACTGCTGGTAGGCTTATCGATTGCAGTTGTTTTTATCACAGGAATTGTGAAATGGAGGTCTGGATGAATCAATTTGGCGTATTTCCGGCACGAGCTGCATACACCGCACGAATCGTTATGCTGTTTATTGGGGCAGTTGATATATTGAGCAAAGGCCAGCGCCAGTGCAAGTTTTCCATTGCCCTGAGGCCCGGCAAGCAATTGTGCATGAGGTATCCGATCCTCTTCAACCGCCTGAATCAGTCTTTGTTTAATACTATTTTGTCCAATTACGTCTTTAAATTGCATCCTATATAATTAAGATTTGTTGGAAAAAGATGATCGGTGATCCGCCATTCTGTTTTACCATTCAATCTTCAAAAGTAGGAAAATAGGGGTTCTATTCCGAAATGACGTGGAAAAAATGTAGCGATTTGTTAAGAAAGAATTAAATCATTTCAAAAACACTTTCGGTCTGGTTTTGTAAAACACTTTTTATCTATCTTTGAGAAACAATCCCGCATGTGCGGGATTAAATTCAGCAAAAAATGCAGACGATTGAAAATTATGACTTTTCGGGCAAAAAGGCCCTGATCCGCGTTGACTTCAATGTTCCGCTTGATGAAAATTTTGTGATTACCGACGATACACGTATGACAGCAGCACTTCCCACGATCAAAAAGGTGATTGAAAATGGTGGCGCAGCAATTATCATGTCGCATCTGGGTCGGCCAAAAAAGGGACCCGAAGACAAGTTTTCGATGCGGCATCTTGTCCCTCACCTTTCGGAAATACTTGGAGGAATTAAAGTTAAGATTGCTCCTGATTGTATTGGTGATGCCACCAAAAAAATGGCTGCTGCACTGAAACCTGGTGAAATACTCGTACTTGAAAACCTCCGTTTCCACCCAGAAGAAGAAGGTGGTGATGTTGAATTTGCAAAACAAATAGCCGAGCTTGGCGATTGCTGGATTAATGATGCTTTCGGAATCGCTCATCGTGCACATGCTTCTACAGCAGTAATCGCACAATTCTTTCCAAAAGATAAGCTGTTTGGATATCTTGTTGATAGTGAAGTAAAAAGTCTTGACAAAGTGCTTAAAGCGCCCAGGCGTCCTTTCACTGCAATTATGGGTGGTTCAAAAGTATCGTCAAAAATTACGATTATCGAAAACCTCCTCAATAGCGTTGATAATTTGATTATTGGTGGAGGTATGACCTATACATTTATGAAAGCGCAAGGCGGAAAAATTGGTGGCTCACTTTGTGAAGATGATTTTATGCCTATGGCGCTTGATATCTTGAAGAAAGCCGAACAAAAAGGGGTTAAAATAGTTTTGGCAGTTGATGTAATTGAGGCAGATGCGTTTGCCGAAACTGCAAATACCAGGGTTGTCCCTTCAAATAAAATAGATGATGGCTGGTCAGGTCTTGATATTGGTCCTAAAACGATTGAAATGTTCAGGAAGGTGATCAGCGAATCAAAAACGATTCTTTGGAATGGTCCTGTAGGAGTTTTTGAAATTGAGAAATTTGCTACCGGAACCAAGGCAATTGGTGATGCAATTGTTGAAGCTACAAGCAAAGGCGCTTTCTCGCTGGTTGGCGGCGGCGACTCTGTTGCAGCGGTCAATAAGTTTGGTATTGCTGACAAAGTTTCCTACATCTCCACTGCAGGTGGTGCCATGCTCGAATACCTCGAAGGACGCGTTCTCCCGGGGATTGCAGCAGTATTGGAATAGCTGATCTTGGTTTTTACTAAATAATTGATATTCTCAGAAAATAAAATATAGACCCGGGCAATTGAAGTCCGGGTTTTTTTACCTAATATAGAAATGCAAAGTATCGTTGTGTCAAATGAAATATTGCTTGAGAGGGTTCGAATCAGTGATGCCGCAACAATATTTCATGCAATTGATCAAAATCGTTCCCATTTGCGGGCCTGGTTGCCATTTGTTGATTTTACCAAAGAAATCAAAGATAGCGAGGCCTTTATCCAGACTATAGTTTCGCGGCGCGAAGAGACCCGAAATGAGGTTTATACCATCTGGTTTAAAGGGGAATTTTCCGGGTTATTAGGTTTCCATAATACCGACAAGGTTAACGAAAAGACAGAGATTGGTTACTGGCTGATTAACGAAATGACGGGAAAGGGAATTATTCACAGGTCTTGCCAGATGCTTATCGGACTCGCGTTCGGGAAAATGGGGATGAACAGAATAACGATCCGGACTGCAGTAGGCAACTTGTCGAGCGAAAAAATTGCCTCCCGTTTGGGTTTCATCTTCGAAGGAATTGAGCGGAGTGGAGAGCGGCATCATGATCTTTTTCTTGATCTCAAAGTTTTTAGCCTCCTAAAAGTGCAATATGAGCAACCAGAATTTTCTATCCCAGAAACATTGTAACATTCATTGCTACTATCTTTTCGTCAAAAAATTTTGTTTCGCGGTCATTTGATAATATAAAGGCCATTTTTATCGGTTTATTGAGTATATTTTCTAATCCAATCAGATGTTTTGCATCTGCTTTTGTCACTTTATCGGTCATTTTGATTTCAACAGCGAAGTAATAATCGGGCATTTCAATCAGCAAATCAACTTCCTTTCCATCGTGTGTTCTCAAATGGTACAATTGAGCCTGAATGCCAATTGTTTGAATTTGCTTGTAAATTTCAGCAATCACCAGACTTTCAAACTCATTGCCGGTTAAGCCATTCCGTTTTTGCAGAACAGCTTGAATTATTCCATTGTCGAGATAATGAATTTTTGGCATTTTAGCCAACCTTTTATTTGCGTTTTGCGACCAGGCAGGCAGTAAAATTGCCTGATAACTAATTTCGAAATACCGGATATATCGCTGAATTGTTTTGGAAGACAAGCCCATTCGATTTGCTATGGCAGCAGCATTTACCAAAGTGCCGGTATTAATTGCCAAAAATCTTTGCAGTTTTACGAATGGTTCCAGATCGCGAAAAGAGGCAAGATCCCGTAGGTCTCGTTCGAGATAAGTACGCACATAATTCTGCAACCATAAATATTTTTCTTCCAGGCTTAATGTTTCATCTGATACAGCAGGATAAGCACCTACTTTCAAATAATGTTCCCAGGCATTTTGCTTTTCAACCATTTTCTTGTCCATTAAAAACGAAGGCAGATAAATTTCAGCAGGTACATTTTTCAATTCTCTCTGAAACAACGAATCATCTATCTGTTCATCCCACGACTGAGTTCTCAATTCGGGCAGAGTCAATGGGAATATCTCTATAATTATACATCTTCCAGCTAAACTTTCCTTTACTTTTTCGAGCAATAATAACTGACTTGAACCTAACAGAATATATTTTGGTTCAATCCATTGGTCATAAACTGACTGAATGCTTTCAATTAAAGTCGGTCCCTTTTGTACTTCGTCAAGAATAGCACGAGGATAAAGTGTTTTCCATTGAGATGCAGCAAGTTGTAAATATTGGCTGCGCATCACAGGATCCTCAACCGATAGATATTCATAATCAGGAAATAATTTGCGTGCTAGTGTGGTTTTCCCGGTCTGTCTTGCTCCTGTTAAAACAATAATCCGGCCCGTTTTCGAAGTGCTGCATTTTACAACGAAATCGGCTATTCTCCTGTTTTTCATTCGTAGATAATTTGTTTTTAATTCATGGGTAAAAGTAATACATTCTTTCGTATATTGTTTTTAAATTCCAATAAATACGCCGAACACAGGAATTGTATTCCAGTATTTACGCCGAATATGATTTATGCACGATGTATTTTCGAAGAAATCAGAGGAGCAGAGTGCGTAAAAACAATCTTTTTTTCGATTTAAAAATTTTTAGCTTATTGAAAAGTGAGGTTCTTCCCGGTTAAAATTTGTGTTAAACAATCGTGTTTAGTTTTATAAATATTGACTATTCCCCAAAACAGATGGTTCATCTTTGCATGATCAGCAGCAGAAAATCTGTTGCATAAATTTAACCAATAATTTAAAGTGTTATGAAAACAAAACTTATTTTGTTAGTCGTGTTAATTGTTCTTGCAGCATCTGTTAATGCTCAAACTAAAGCTGCTGCCAAGGATACGAAGGGATTTACAATTGGAGCTGGTGCTATGGTTGGTCTTCCTATGGGTGATGTTACTGATTTTTATAGCTTAGCTTATGGAGTCGATTTATTGGGCGAAATTAGTGTTGCTCCTTCATTTGCAATTACTATAAGCGCTGGCTATGTTGATTTTGCTAAAAAAAGCGGGGTCACTGGAAATGCTGGTATGATACCGGTTTTAGGCGGTTTTAAGCTCTATCTTTCTGACAAATTATATGGTAGCGTTCAGGCTGGTCTTTCCTTTGGTACTGCCAGTGGTTCAAGCAGCGCATTCACATTTGCTCCGGCAATTGGCTATAAGCTTGGCGAAAAATTTGATCTGTCGCTTAAATATCAATCAGCAACAAAAAACAGCTGGAATACAGCATTTTTAGGTCTTCGGGCTGGACTAACTTTCTAAAATATGGAATAAAGGTTTAAAAGTCAGACATTAAATCCTCTAACCATAAATCCGGGAAGTGCGGGATACTGAAAGGTTCCCGCATTTTTTTATGCAAACGAACAGTAGATACCGGAATAATCACGCATATAAGCAATTAACTAAATGGGATCAGAATTAAACCTGATAATCCCAGGCAAGTTGATTTTCGGATCAAAGATGCCGAATGCTGGTATTCAGACAATAACATAGAATTCAGGAGTTCGTAACTAAACTGCTGTGATTTAATGGTTACGCCCCTTTTAGTAAAAAGGTAAAACTAATTGATAACTGTATTGGGGGAAGAGCAGGATACAAGATTAAATGGTATAAAACCTGTATGTTTGACACTTGTGTCAAATAAAGATGTAATATTATGACAGGCGATTCTTCCTGAATGATTTAAACCATAAAAAAATTGTAATACCGGCAACCACAATAAACATCATCGTCAGGCCAACTAAATAACCAAAGCCATATTCTGTAAGTCGATAAAAATCAGCATACAGTATTTGAATAATACTGAATAATAAAAATACTCCAATGAGCAAGAGTAAAAAAAAAAAAAACACTTGTATTCAAAAGCTTTATTAAAACTTAAAGCATAGAGAGAGGAATCTTTTCATACCTCCCTCTTTACTTTACAAAACCTTACTTGGTTACGGTTGTTGTTGTTGGTGTATAAATTCCACCAGTCAAACCAGCAAGTAATCCATTAACAAAAGAATGCGTTGTTGTAACTGTGTAGTCCTTTGCTCCACCAGCCATTGCTTTAGAATCAGAAACACCAACCGGGACTAATCCCTCAATTAAATAATGATTCCATTTTTTAACCTGTTGGTTTCCTTTTGCGCCTTCGCCAACGACACTCGTATAAGTGTAACATGAAGCTAATAAGCAAGAACACAATAATGCCCCACCAAACAATTTGAAAATTTTTGTTTTCATTTTTAAAATTTTAAGTTAATTATTTAAGCTTCTTACTCGTGTGGCTTTTCAGTATCGCCCCGTTTTTAAAGTGGTTTCTGGACTCCACTTATTAAAATATCTATGTTTGTGTGTTGAATCAACACAGCATGGGCGGACTTCGGAATAAAAGGGAGGTAGTTTTTATCAGCGTGACCAATTCCACACTGTGTGCTATGACAATTTGCACAACCTGATTGCTGTGGTGCATTGCATTTTTCTTCAGAATGCTTTTGGGTTTATTCATGTTAGGCAACATTTATTTACCGCTCCTAAGTTAAGCATTTTTTAAATTTAAAAGTAAAATGTACGATGATTCCATTTGCATGTTGTAAAACATGTTTTGAATGAAATTAGTTAGTAACTTGGTATTTAATCAATTTTTTCCAACGTCTTGGCAAACGTATATGTTTTAACAACAGACATAACTATTTTGGGAATATATGTAAAATGACGGAGCGAAAATTCTTTTTCTGACAAAGCTTTTTAGTATTATTCCAGTAGTAAATGAGTGTACTTTATTCTATCTCGATATTGAATTTGTCCAACAACCCGGCAAGTCCACCAATTGAAAACCTGGCTTTTTTGATCCGGTTGACAGTAGGATCAATAGAATAATGCCAGGCCGTGCGGAAATCAGCTTTTTCCAGGATTGTCCGCTCAAATATCGCTCTGTCGAAGTCGCAATTATCAAAAACAGAATTTGTCAGATCAGCTTCTGTAAAGTCAACTTCCTGAAGGTTACAGTTTTTAAATTTTGTCCCCTTTAGTTTAAGTTTATAGAAAGAGGCCAGATTCAAAAGGCAATTTTCAAAATAAACGGACAATAGAAAATTATTGCAATCACTAAAGTTTATACCTAAGAGCTTACAATTGTTGAATTTCACCGTTTTCAATGCCGTGTTTTTAAATTTTGCCATACTCAGGTTGCAATGACCAAATTCACAATCAATAAACGTGATATTTGCTAAGTCAGAATTCGAAAAATCACAACTTTTGAAACTGCAGTTTTCATATTCTCCTTTAGCCATCACTTTTTCTGAAAAGTTATCTTTTTCGAAGACCCTATTTTCAATAATTGTATCTGCCATTTTTTGTATTCTATTCAATTCTATTTGCTTGTTAATCACTAAAACAACCTCACCCTTCTGTCAGTTTGAACGACAAATTTAGTCATGTTTTATTCATCTTTTTTACAATTTTTTTGCTTTTGCTTTATTCAATTTTATTTTGTATATTTCATTAAAATAATTTTTTACCAAATATCCTTATCCTACGTGGTTAATATGCAATTACATAGAGCTAAACTTGTTTAATTAAGTCAATTAATTATCGACAGTAAGTCTTCAGTCAAGACAATAGTTGGGAGAAAAGAAAGGAGGTGATTTCGTAATAAAATTGAAGATGCTTATGCTTGAAAAAAGGCTTTTAAAGCTGGTGAAAGCCTTGCTTTTAAAAAAAAGTCATCAGCTATACCTTTAAAATTAAGATAGCATGATTGAAATGTTTGGAAAATTAGGAATGGGATGGTTGCCAGACTATCCCGATTTTCGTGATTACACCGTTGAGCAAGTTTCCGTGAATGCCATGCTTGCAACAGTAGGGGCGAAAAAACCGCTAAAGGCAGGTCTTCCTGCTTCTGTAGATTTAAGGGCTTGGTGCCCTCCGATAGAAAATCAGGGTTCACTTGGGTCCTGCACGGCCAATGCCGGCGTTGCGATGGTGGAGTATTTCGAGAGGAGAGCGTTTGGTAAACATATTGATGCATCCCGGCTCTTTCTTTACAAGGCTACGCGTAACATGTTGCACTGGACAGGAGACACAGGGGCATTTCTTCGCTCAACAATGGGTGCAATGGCGCTTTTTGGGGTTCCGCCCGAAGAATACTGGCCTTATATCGTTGATGATTATGAAAAAGAACCTTCTGCCTTCTGCTATGCCTTTGCTCAGAATTATCAGGCGATTAACTACTACCGTCTGGATCCTCCCGGGACTTCAGCGACTACTTTATTAAATCAAATCAGGACAAATCTTGCAGGTGGCCTTCCTTTAATGTTCGGATTTACAGTCTATAATTCGTACACGCAGGCTTTAACTTCCGGAAAGATACCTTATCCAACAACCGGCGAAAAGATTGTTGGCGGGCATGCCATTGTAGCAGTTGGCTATGATGACAGCATGAAGATTATGAATGCCAATCCGGGAGCTAAAGAAACTAAAGGCGCATTCTTAATCCGAAATTCGTGGGGGCCAGGATGGGGAATCGCTGGTTACGGATGGCTACCCTACGAATATGTATTGAAAGGACTTGCCACTGACTGGTGGTCGCTTCTGAAACAGGAATGGATAGATACAGGAATGTTCGGATAATAATCGGGCATTTTCTGAAGCTGAAATTATTAGCCTCATAATAAAAAGACTTTATACAGGGCAATACGCTCTGGATAAAGTCCTTTTTTTATCTTTGAGTGACCAATTCATCAATTATAATGAAGAAACCAATAATATTTTCATTGATCCTTTTGTTGTGCCTTCATTTAAATGCGCAGAAAAAAATCAGGCAACCTGTTGATTCAGTTGGCTTTGCCACAAGCGCGTGGCAGATGGATTCAATCGTTAACCGGATTGACAAAATATACAGGACATCGCTCGATTCGGTAAAAAGACGGAATCTATTCGGGCAAAACACCTCATTCAGGCTGGCTATTTGTCCGCATGATGACTATACCTATGCCGGCTCATTGTACGAGAGCGTTCTGCCTTATATTAAGGCGAAAACAGTAATCATTTTCGGGGTCGCCCATAAAGCGAAAAAATTCAATATTGAGCAAAGACTGGTATTCGATAGTTTTGATGAATGGAAAGAACCCTATGGAAATATTAAAATTTCATCTTTGCGCGCAGCTATTTTAAAAAACCTGCCCCAAGAAGACTACCTGATTCACGACAGCTTACAGCAGGTCGAACATTCTGTCGAAGCCATAGTACCCTTTCTTCAGTATTATAATCATGACATTCAATTCATTCCAATTTTGGTTCCAGCAATGAATTTTAATCTGATGAAAAAAATCTCATCAGACCTGGCAAAAGCTGTTAGTCTGGTGATGAATCAAAATAAATTGAAGTGGGGCAAAGATATTGCTGTGGTGATTTCGAACGATGCGGTTCATTATGGCGACGAAGAGTGGGGCGGGAAGAATAATGCCACTTATGGTTGCGACAAGGAAGGATATGATAAAGCGGTGAATCATGAAAATGAAATTATCCGCAATTCATTAGTTCCACTGCTTGATACTGTGAGCATTCACAAATTTTTCGATTATACGGTGCAGTCCGGAAACTGGCGCGAATACCTGTGGCCATGGTGCGGGAGGTACAGTGTGCCATTCGGCTTACTAACTGGATTGTACCTGAGCCAAATCCGAGGAGAAGAGGGACTTAAAGGAATAAAGATGCGATATTCCACAAGTATTGCCCGCAGTCCTATGCCTGTCGAAGATCTGGGAATGGGTAAAACAGCCATTGCTACCCTGCACCACTGGGTAGGCTACGCTGCAATTGGGTGTAAATAATTATTACTAAAAGCCATAGGCAGCCTTTCGCAAATCCTGAATTGTCCTGATTGGTTTTTCAGGTTTAAGATATTTTGCAAGGAAACCATGAATTTTAACCCGAATTTCCTGCGCCGTTTTGGAATCCATTCTGTCGAAAGAATGACCACCTGGAGCCTTCTGGAATATTTCATATTCAAATTTTTTGTCTTCAGCTTTCAACGATTTAATCAATGATTCAACCTCTAACACGTTGACATCATCATCGCTGGTATTTGTATGGATAAGGAGTGGTGTCGATTTCATTTTCTGTACATTCCAGACTGGCGACCGGCGCCGGTATTCTGCCACATTCTGATTCGCTGTCTGGCCAATGCTGTAACTGGCTTCAAACTCATCGCGGTAGCCCTGATCATAATAGCCCATACGTGCAATCAGATCGCTTACGGGAACTCCGGCAAAGGCACATTGAAAATCGTTGGGATGGTCGAATATGTTCATCAGGGTAATCAGTCCACCGTGACTCCAGCCAACGATTCCAACCCTGTCTTTATCCACAAACTCATAATTTTCGATCATATAGTTGCGACTGGCATATACATCTTCGATTTCAAGACCACCGTAATCTATGGATTCGTAAAATGCTTTTCCGTAGCCTGTACTTCCGCGATAATCAGCCGCTACCACTATGTATCCCTGGCTCACCAATTCCCGAACAATGTGAGCATAGTAAGTTGTGAAATCGGCATGCACCCCACCATGAGGCAAAACAATCAGCGGATATTTCTTATTGACGTCGATTCCACGCGGGATAAAGGTATAAATCCAGAATTTCACCGGGTTTCCGGCCCCCATTGCAGCAGGATTCTTCTCTTTCCACTTTGGGGGACCATAAATATAGAGTTTATCAACATGGGCAATATCACCAACTTTCTGAGTCCACATCAAGTCATCGATTTGTTTGGCAAGTTGATCGAGCCGATGATCGAGGTTGGCATCATTCTTTTGTAATCCATCCAGGTTCTTAAGTACCCCTTGCAAATCCTGACTAAAAGCAGGAATAGCTGAAAAAATAACAAAAGCAAGGAGAATAATTTTTTGCTTCATAATGGGCTGATTTTATTATTTACAAATATACAAAATGGCTCAATGATTGGAAATCATTTGTTGTAATGTCGATTTTCTATAAATATGCTGCATCTACGGCGCTTTTGATTTTGGTACATGTTTGTTTTTTATCCATTTTCAGTTGCTCGTCGGGGTATAGAAATTTCCTGCGAATGAGATTTAAGCCCTGTAGGGGCTAAATATTGGTAGCCCGGGGTAAGAGACCGAAGGGATCGCAACCCCGGGTAAATGATTGGCAACCAAACCGGCGCATCTGCATTGTTCGCA
>JAPLDR010000019.1:138879-230604 GCA_026391655.1 Bacteroidia bacterium
ATTGTTCGCAATAGGACAAAGCTTCTATGCGCCGTAATATCTCAAACCACGAAATGAAAATCCGACAAATAGCAAATTCATTTTTTATTTGCCTCTGCTATACGGCGCATAGAACCGAACCTCTTTGTATGATTTTTCAAGTTGCGCCGCTTTTCGTTGGAAATCCTTCTTTCTACCAATATGTCGCACCTACGGCGCTTTGATTTTGGTACAAGAATGGGTGTTCTCCAAGTATTAATTTTGTGTAAAACTCAGCAGGTAACTCAAAGTCACCTGCAAAGTAGAAACGACAATCAACTCCTATTATGACCAATCCCCCGAAGAATCTGGTTCTTCGGGGGATTGATTAAAAATGATGGTTCGAAAATCGGCTTATAATTCGCGGATCTTGATATTGCGGAACCAGATCGGGAATCCGTGATCCTGAAGACCAATATATCCTTCTTTGGCAATCCCTTCTGTAAACCCAGGAAACGATTTAAATTTGCTTTTGGCAACAAGGGCATCCCACTCAGGAGTCCACATAGTATAAGAGAGTACCTTTACACCGTTTTGTGTATGAGTTACATGACCATCTTTTACTTTAATCACAATAGTATTCCACGAACCTGCCGGATGCACTGTCTTAGGATCGGCAGCAATCATATCGTAGAGCGAACCTGCAAGGTGATTGTCGATTTTATTGTCAGTAGCGTCCACATTGTCAAGCACCTGAACTTCGGGTGCAGCATAATAAATCGGTTGTCCGGGGACTTCGCGCACATTAAAGAATATACCGGAATTACCCATCTTGCTTGCCTTCCAATCAACCGAAAGTTCGAAGTTTTTAAATTTCTTTGTTGCGAAAAGAATATCGCCATTGGCACCCTGACCCGGATTCTTCCCTTCGCCCGTGAATACTTTCATTGCGTTCTCGTCGACTACCCAGTTTTTAGGCATCGCGGTACCGTTACATTGCCGCCATCCGTCAAAGTTTTTGCCGTTAAACAGCAGAACCCAACCCTCTTTTTTCTCTTTTTGCGAGACCTTGTTCACTTCCTGTGCAAACGTGGGAAGTGCGATCAACAGCGAAGCTGTTACTAATAAAGTCAAAAAAATGTTCTTTCTCATGATTTGATTTTTTAGACACCAAGGGGTGTAATTGATTATAATTCAACAAATATAATTATTACTCTTCTTCTTCCTCACGTCCATTCGATTTCAGTTCTGGTTTACCTTCCAGAACAATAACAATCTCCCCTTTTACAGTTTTAGATTGAAAGTGTGCCAATACTTCGGCTACTGTACCACGAAAATTCTCTTCAAATAATTTTGATAACTCACGTGAAACTGACACATTTCTGTCGGAACCAAAATATTCGGCGAACTGCTCAAGGGCTTTAACCAGGCGAAAAGGTGATTCGTAAAAGATCATTGTCCGGGTTTCACCGGCTAATTCCTTCAACTTCTTTTGCCTCCCTTTCTTTTGCGGTAAAAATCCCTCGAAACAAAATCTGTCACTCGGAAATCCGGAATTGACCAAAGCAGGAACAAAAGCGGTAGCGCCAGGAAGACACTCTACCTCAACGCCCATACTCAGACATGTTCGGGTAAGCAGGAATCCGGGATCAGATATTGAAGGAGTGCCCGCATCGGAGATCAACGCGATATTGTCTCCGGCAAGTATTTGTTCCGCAATATGTTCTACAGTGCGGTGTTCATTAAATTTGTGGTGTGACGAGAGGCGTGTTGCAATACTGTAGTGTTTCAATAAAACAGCTGAAGTACGTGTATCCTCAGCCAAAATAAGATCCACTTCTTTTAAGATTCTTATAGCCCTGAATGTTATGTCTTCGAGGTTCCCAATCGGAGTTGGTACAATATACAATTTCCCCATCGCTTATTTTATAAAGCGGCGTTTAACTAAAACCAGAAATTTCTGACTGGCTTCGGTCTTGTTCCATTTAAAGTTCATTTTTAAATAATTGACCGCATCCTGAATGGTGGCTAATTTATCAAGTGCATAAATTGTGGTCTCGAACTTTGCACTGCTATTCGCAAACAATTCACGAATAAAAAGAAACCTGTCATTGATCCCGATACCATCCCAGATACTATTGATCGGGATAATCTGGTATCCGGGTTCGCTTTTTTCGGGCGAAAGAATGTCATTAACCAATTGATGTGAGTCGCCCAAAGTCTCATTAAGCGTTTTCTTTACTTCACTAAACTCCTCAGCAAGTATTTCCTCTTTGTGATCCGGAATATCCGAAACAATCAAGATTTCATCCTTAGTGGTCTCCTCTGCGACCGGGACTTCCGGTTCAACAGCAGCCTCTTCATTATTTTCAATTAATTCATTTTGAATTTCATCACCGGATGCACCAGATTCATCAGGTTCAATTACGGCTGTGAAGTGCTCTTCAGTTGGAGAGGCATCGATTAAAACTTCTGGTGATTCTTCAATACCGGGCTGAACGTTAAGGTGCAATTCAGTATCCTGAACTTCCTCTAATGGAATAAAGTCCTCCTGACCCGGGATTACCATCACCTCCTGTTCATTGTCACTAGTCTCTCTATCAAATAATTCGAATGGTTCTTGTTCTGAATGGTACACTGTCGGAGCCTTAGCCGTGCTAATCATTTTAGAACTGTTTTCGTGCAGAACCGCTAATTTGTGGAGTAATTCAAGTTCCCTCAGTAACGCCTTTGCCCGAACGAGGGACAATTCAACTTCATCAGATGAAGGCAGTGATTCCAAAATAAATTCACCTGTAATCTCCTCAAGATGTGTAATATCGTCTTTGATCAACCTAAGTATTGTTTTTGCTTCCATCGGCTTATTATTTCGATAGTAAAAATACTAAAACCAGTTGATTAATTTAGTTATTTTTGTTCTATGTTTATCGAAAGTAATCTCCCAAACAGTCGCAAACGCGGATGGATCGAAGTGATCGCAGGATCAATGTTCTCAGGTAAAACCGAAGAGTTGATCCGAAGGTTACGCCGTGCAGAAATCGCCCGGCAAAAGGTTGAAATATTCAAACCGACCATCGATACCCGGTATTCAACAACAGAAGTGGTTTCGCACGACGAGAATACCATTCGTTCGACAGCAATTGATAATTCGGCAACTATATTGCTCTTAACCGGAGATGTTGAAGTTATTGGAATAGATGAAGCACAGTTTTTTGATCTTGGTTTGATTGATGTTTGCAATAAATTGGCAGACATGGGAATTCGTGTTATTGTTGCTGGTCTTGATATGGATTTCAGGGGAAAGCCCTTCGGTCCAATGCCCGGATTAATGGCAAGTGCCGAATATGTTACAAAAGTACATGCTATTTGTATGCGATGCGGCAACCTTGCCCATTTTAGTCACCGGCTCAGTGATACTGAAAAACTGGTTCTACTGGGCGAAAAAGGGGCTTATGAACCACTTTGCCGTGAATGTTTCTTTGATTTGGGACATACTCAGGAATGAGACAGAAGGCAGAAGACAATCGCCTTTTGTTGATAGCCATTAGTTGTAGGTCTTACACTTATTTGAACATAAATTTAATCGATTTATAATGCTTGGCAAAAACTTTTAACTGAATATTATGAAAGCAATTTATATTCTTTGTTTGCTGTTTTTAAACTACAGTAGCTACAATAATACAAAGCATAAGGATAATTGTGGTTTGCTGAAATCCAAGTATTTTGAAACTGAATTTCTAAATAAGTTTAAAATTCTTCAACTTCCTTGCGTAATTGGTGAGGCTAAAAACATTGATTTAAAAAGTCTTATCAAAACAGATCCAGCATCTCTTGATTCCTTAATAACTCTTTCTGAAAAGATGTTTTGTTATGGAATGTTAGCCGATACATCAAAATTTATAACTCTCATTTTTTACGCACAAGCTGAAAAATACATACCAGTACTAATTACTTATGACAAGCATGGAAACGAGATTAGTAATGAAGGAATAGATTTTGGATGTTGGGATGGTGGTCCTTGTATCTACAAATGTGATGGGCACATAAGAATTACTAAAAGCTTGACAATAAACATAGAACATGTGACAACTTGTTTTAGCTGTAACGATTCCGTTTACAAAAAACCATTAAGATATCCTGAATCAAGGAATGGCAAAATATTGAAAAATGGAAGTATCGTAATTGAGAAACAGAAATACAAATAAACGGCTTACCCCAAGATATGATTTCGTATTCGCTTAATGAGATTATTGCAATTATTGATGGTCAATTAACAGGTTCGATTATTGCAATTGATCAACCAATCAGATTTTTATCCTTTGACAGCCGCACTATCCTTTCCGGCAAAGAGACACTCTTTTTTGCTCTTAAAAGCGATCGTAACAATGGTCACCATTTTATTGAGGATGCTATTAACAAAGAGGTTACAGCATTTGTAGTTGAAGAATTACCGGAAAACACACAACTGAATAGTGCAGTGCATTTTATTGTCGTAAAAAGTTCGATCGAGGCGCTTCAAAAATTAGCCGCTTTCCATCGCCGCCGGTTTACTTATCCCGTGGTCGGAATTACAGGAAGCAATGGTAAAACAATAGTAAAAGAATGGCTTAGTGAATTATTAAGTCCCGAATTAAAGATTATCAGAAGTCCGCGCAGCTACAATTCTCAGATCGGAAATCCGCTTTCAGTCTGGTTAATGGATCACCGGTTCGATCTTGCAATTTTCGAAGCTGGAATCTCAAAACCTGGTGAGATGGAGAAACTGGAAGCAATTCTGAAACCCGATCACGGAATTTTTACACACCTGGGGAAGGCCCATCTCGAAAATTTTAGTTCAATCGAAGAGCTTGTCAAAGAAAAGATCAAACTGTTTGTTAATTGCTCGTTGCTTGTATATTGCAAAGATTTTGAATCGCTAAGCCAGGCAATTGACAAGACTGTTTTTACAAAGGAAGTCAGGCTTTTTAATTGGTCTTCAAACGATTCTTCGTCTAATTTGCTGATCAAAAATAAAACCAAAAGCTTAGAATCGACACAGATTGAAGGTGTTCATTTATTGGAAAAAATCTCCATTACAATTCCTTTTACTGACGATGCAAGTATCGAAAATGCCATCCATTGCTGGGCCTATCTGCTGGCAACAAATTGTAATACAGAGGCCTGCAAGAATAAGTTTTTAAAAATTACGCCGATTGCCATGCGGCTTGAGATGAAGAAAGGGATTAATGGCTGCACGGTAATTAATGATTCCTACAACTCCGATACTGCATCTCTTGTTAATGCATTGGATTTCATTAATCAACAGTCGGATAGCCGGAAAAAGCGCTGCACAGTAATCATTTCCGATATTCTGCAATCGGGTGAAAATCCAGAAATTCTGTACCGCGAAATTGCTGATTACATTCAAATGCGCCATATTGACCGGCTCATTGGTATAGGACCAGAAATTTGTCGGTTCAACATGATGTTCACCACGAGTGAAAAACTCTTTTTCCCTTCCTCCGATGAGTTTTTACTCCATTTCAAGGAGGGAGATTTCAATCATGAGGTGATTCTTTTAAAGGGTGCACGTCAATTCCGCTTCGACAGAATATCAACTTTACTTCAGGAGAAAGCACACCAGACCGTGATGGAAATTGATCTTGACGCAATGGTTTTTAATCTTAACTTTTATCGCAAAAAGTTGAGTCCGACAACCAAAGTGATGGCCATGGTAAAAGCTTTTTCGTATGGCACCGGATCAGTTGAGGTTGCGAAAGCTTTACAATACAGAAGAATAGATTATCTGGCAGTTGCCATTGCCGACGAAGGGGTCGAACTCCGAAATAACGGAATTGAGGTTCCCATCGTGGTGATGAATCCCGAAGAACATGGTTTTGATTCCATGATCGAAAACCGGCTTGAACCAAATATTTACCGCTTTGAACTGCTTCAGAAATTTGATCAGGCTTTAAGGCGAAATGCTGTGAACAATTTTCCGGTTCACCTGAAAGTGGATACCGGAATGAAACGTCTCGGTTTCGATGATCCCGCTGAGATGACCAAGATCGCAGAATACATCAGAATACACGACACCATGTATATTCGCTCGGTGTTTTCGCATCTCGCGGTGAGTGATGATCCCGGGAATGATATGTTTACGTATTTGCAGTTCAAGCGATTCACCGCTTATTGCAATATTATAACTAACTTATTCGATTACAAGATATTAAGGCATATTTTAAATTCCTCAGGGATTGAGCGCTTTCCCGAAATGGAATTGGACATGGTTCGTCTTGGAATTGGTCTGTATGGCGTAAGTCCGAACTGCCAGAACGAATTACGTAATGTCGCCACGCTTAAAACAACTATATCTCAAATCAGAACGGTCGATTCAGGTGAAACAATCGGTTATGGTAGAAGGGGCGTTGCCGACAAAACGCTGACTATAGCCATTTTACCAATCGGATATGCCGACGGACTAAACAGAAGACTCAGTAATGGTGTCGGCAAGGTATTGATTAGCGGATCGAAAGCTCCTATTATTGGAACCATTTGCATGGATATGTGCATGGTTGATATTACAGGGATTGCTGCCCATGAAGGTGGCAGAGCTGTTATTTTTGGCGAAGATTTGCCCGTCAGTGAAGTTGCCACAACTTTGGGAACAATTTCTTACGAAATTCTTACCTCGATCGGACAAAGGGTGAAACGGGTGTATTTTAAGGAATAGGGAAAGCAGGCTTCGGGCTTTTAGCGGCTGGCTTCTGGCAGATTGTGCTTCAAAAATAAAAAGTTATCCTAAAAAATCCAAAAATCCTACTTTTAAAGATAAATAGGAAAGGTATTCAATGTTCTTAATTGCGTTTAACCAGAAGCCAGTTGCCAATAGCCAGCAGCTTTTGTTTTGCCAAATTATATTATAGAACCAGTATAAATCAATTTTGCGTTTGTCAGCCTCTTACAAGATTGTACTTTTCAATTTTCGCATTTAAAGTCGGACGAGTAATGTCCAGAATATGTGAAGCTTCCAGCTTATTCCAGTTCACTTCATCAAGTATTCGCTTGATATGATATTTCTCCATATCTGCCATGGAACGGTAATTAGGAATTTCCTGTTTAGTCTCTACAACCTTATTTTGCCTGGAATTCAGTGTGATATACTCCTTTTCGAGAACATCGCTTTTCGACATGATTATTGCCTGTAGAATCGTATTCTCGAGTTCACGAACATTTCCAAGCCAGTCATGAGCCTTCAGCATCTCGACCACTCCATCCCCAATCTTTACAACATTTTTATTGAATCTTTTATTCAGTTTATTCAGAAAATGGATCACAAGATCGCGAATATCATCTTTTCTATCGCGAAGCGGTGGAAGATCAATAGTGAAAACTTTTAACCTGTAATACAGATCTTCACGGAATTTTCCCTCTTTAATTAAAGCCTCCAGATTTTTGTTAGTAGCTGCTATGATGCGAGCATTCATGGGCATAACTTCTTCACCACCAACCCGTTCGAACTCCAACTCTTGAATAACCCGTAACAACTTCACCTGAGTATTGAGAGATATTTCTGAAACTTCGTCGAGAAAGACTGAACCTTCACCAGCCAATTCAAATTTACCTTTTTTATCACGAACCGAACCTGTAAAAGATCCTTTTACATGTCCGAAAAGCTCGCTCTCGAGAAGTGTTTCAGTCAGGGCGCTGCAATTGACTATAACCAATGGTTGATTATTGGTGATTCCTGAATAATGTATCAATCGCGCAATAAGCTCTTTGCCTGTACCTGTATCCCCTTGGATCAATATATTTACCTTGTTCAGGGAAATACGTCCAATATTTTTGAAAATTTCTTTCATCTGAGAAGTCTTCCCCACCAGAATATTGTCCTCAAGCATACTCTCGCTCGATACATCCTGGTGTGTTACCTCGTTCAGACTATTGCTGACTCTTACAGAATTAAGCGCCAATTGAACCGTTGATTTGAGCTGTATCGGATCAATTGGTTTTTCAAGAAAGTCAAAAGCTCCGAGCTGAATTGATTTGATCGTTAATACGACATCCCCGAAAGCGGTAAGTAATATTACAGGAAGTGCAATATTTAATTTACGTATTTCAGCGAGGACTTCAAGTCCATCAATTCCAGGCATCTGAAAATCGGTAATTACAAGATCAGGGTGTTCTGAACGAACAAGAAGTAATCCTGCCTCACCATCTTCTGCCTCAATCGTTTTGTATCCAACCTTGCTTAGTATGTCTCTTAATGTCTTGCAAATAAGCTTGTTGTCATCAATGATTAAAATTTTTTCCATGAATCTAGTAGGTTAATGCAATTTAGTTTGGCTTTCACATCAATGCAACGATGGATACTTGTTGCATCAGATATCATATAAAAGGTAACAAAGATACAATAAATATTCAAAAATAAAAATTTTTTACTCTCTTTGTGTAAAAAAATTGTAATATTTATTTTATCCACAGAAAAAACTACTTTTGCCTTGGCAGGTTGAAGGATTTGTTTGTGAGCTGACAACATGTAAAGTAGGGTATAATTAATTAAAAGGAGTATCTGTGAGTAAGTTCAAAATAGTTGCCAAAACATTAGCCGGGCTTGAAAACGTCTTGGCAGATGAAATCAGGGTATTAGGTGCAGAATCGGTTTTAGCCGAAAGACGTGCAGTATCCTTTGTTGGTGATCAGGAGATGATGTACAAGGCTAATTTTCATCTCCGTACAGCTATAAAAATTCTCAAGCCAATTGCCGAATTTGAAGTTACAAATCGCGACGAGCTCTACGATCACGCAAAAAAAATTCCCTGGACTAATTATCTTGCTCTTGGAAAAACATTTGCGATCGATAGCACAGTACAGTCCGAAATGTTTGTTAACTCGATGTTTGCTTCACTGAGAGTGAAAGATGCAATTGCGGATCAGTTCCGGGAAGCAACGGGAAAGCGTCCTTCAGTTAATTCTGAAGATCCTGATGTTCGGATCAATGTGTACCTGATGAATAATCACTGTATTCTGTCGCTCGACAGTTCAGGCGAATCACTTCACAAACGCGGTTATCGGATTGGACAAGGCGAAGCTCCTATTAATGAGGTTCTCGCTGCCGGGATGATTCTTTTAACCGGTTGGCATGGCGAAAAAGACTTCCTGGATCCGATGTGCGGATCGGGTACATTGCTAATCGAAGCTGCCATGATTGCCAAAGGAATACCTCCTGGCATGTACCGTAAGTCTTTTGGCTTTGAACTGTGGCCTGATTTTAATGAAAAGATGTTTGCCGAAATCTACAATGGAGACTACGAAAAGGAGTTCAATGGCAAAATATTCGGTTCGGATATTTCGATGAAGGACATTACAATTGCGAGGGCCAATATTAAAAATGCAAGCCTGACTAAAGTAATAGAGCTTCAGGTTCAGGATATTATCAAGCTGGAGCCGCCTTTCCAAAATGGAATAATTGTAACAAATCCTCCATATGGTGAACGAATGAAACCCCAATCAATCAATGAATTATACACGTCGATTGGTAATACCCTGAAAAACAAGTATACAGGTTTTGAAGCATGGATTATCTCCAGCTCTTTGGATGGATTTAAGAGTATCGGTTTAAAACCGGCTAAAAAAATTGATCTTTTCAATGGAGCGCTGGCATGTAGTTACAGATGCTACGAATTATTCCATGGCACTCATAAACAGTCAGTTATTATTAAAAAGCAACTCGTTTAAAGTTGTTAGCGATATTTTTAGGCTGCCTTCTTTATTGATAGAAATCGGTTTGGAAGTCTTATCCCTTTTTGTTTTATATGGGATGAATTTGTTAGAACAACCTCATTGATAAAGAATTTCCTGAGGTTTACCCCCTAAAAAATCATCAAATCGGGCTTTTGGTTGTCCAAAAGCATTAAAGATGAATGGATTGTTGTTTTTTGGGGCAATCGGAATCCAGCTCAACCTGACTTCAAGGACATTGAATACCAACGATTCATTATGAACCCGAATACCAAGTCCGATTCCTGCATAGAAATTGTCATTGAATATTTTACGCAACTCGTTCGAAAGGAAAGCTGCATCAGCAAAAAAATAGTTCGCAAACCTGAAGCCAGAGTTGTTCCATCCCCAGAACCGAACGGATTCTATATTGATTTTTAATCGATTAGTACCTTTAGTATCAAGCGAGAAATAGTCACGAATGCCAAACTTCCTATTAATCACCAGGTACTCCTCTTTAAAGCGATTGATTCCGCTCAATAGTTCCATATTGACGAAAAATCGATATGGATGCCTATTTAGGTAAATATAATTGGTAAAATAGTTGGTACTTAATAATATAGCTCCCTGTTCCACTTGCGAATCACAGAAATAACCACCAATACCGATCTGCCATTTAAAGTATGATCCTCCTTTCAGAATATTGGCTTTCGAATAGCGGAATTGGAGGTAGGGGCGGCTTCGGTTGGCCTCAATATCGCATCCCATTGCCAGCTCAGCAAATCGGCCATAAGGAATATCCTCGGTAATTCCATAACCGTAGATTTGGTTATTTTTAAATAGATAGCGTTTGCTAATTCCTATTGAACCAAGAATAAAATCGTGATTTCTGAATAAGCTGTTTGCAAAATGGTCGGATGCTTCATTGTAGAAATTTTGATGAAAATAGCGGCCAGCGATAATTATATTTCCAATAGGTGAATAGAAATTCTGGTTCTTTAGTTGCCGGCCAAACCAGATATCCGAGTTTAAGTAGGCGGCTGCAGTATCTAACCTGGTGTAGGAATAAGGAGTCAGATAACGATCGGAAAAAACCCTTTCGAGTGAAATTCCACCAGCCCAATCTATTGTCGAAGCAATAAATTTTTTGTCGAGAAAAGCATTCCATCCTTTTTTACGATAGGTATTTGTATAACCTAAACCCGATCTTATGAATTTCCCGCCTAAATCACTGATTTCGTAATTTAAACTACCTCCAAAATTGGGTTTTTCAGGCTGATAATAATCCATATTCGCCGAAAACTGATGGCCGATGCCAAACATATTTTGATCGATAACCGCCAGTTCGGAAGAGTTTGAACTCAGGTTTCCACTTATGGCATATTCAAATCGTTCTTTAATAATTATCAGTACATCCACCATATCAGTTTCATTTTCTGAATTGGAAAGGTTGAAAGCTACATCCTGAATATAAGGGAGATCACGAATAACCTTCTCATTTTCTGCCATTAATTGAGGATTCACGGTTTCGCCGGAATTGAAAAGCAATTGCATTCTGAGTTTTTGTTCTGTTGTTTTCAGATGAATAGCATTTCCGGTTTTTTCGATCCATCCCGAAGCTTGCCTTAAGGTGTCCAGTAAGGTCGGTCCGAAAACATCGAGCTGCTGAATGCGTATTTTTCTGATTCTTTTGTTGGCAAAGTGTGCAAAATAGAGCGAACTGTTTACCCCCAATTGTCCTTTGTATGGTTGGTTTTCTTTGATGATCAGAGAAAATAAATTTCTGGTTATAAAATTGTTATCGGCTTTACTTTTCAACGTGGACAATGTGGTTCTTTTAGATAAATCAATGCTCTTGTCTGAGGATTTATGGATAGTATCAGTGCCGGTAATAATAGGTTTCAATTTGGGATAGTGCATTTCAAGATAATCGTTATCAAGTTTGGCATCAATAGGTAAACTATCTTTTGGACCAGATCCAGTATATGGGTTAATGTGATCCATGTCACTGCAATATAGAGACTTATGTGGACGTACAGCTACAAATGCTTCTGAGGTTAAAGCAAAAACTAATTGGCCGGAAACCATAATTATGATCAAGGCTAAAAATGGATATATCAGTAGCGAGGATTTCAATCAGGAGTAAAATTTCAATATGAACGATTTATTAACTTTATCGGGCAAAGTTAAAATTTAATGGAAAAATCCGAAACTTATGCACTAATTTGGCCGATATAAAATTGCATTTTAATGAAGTCATGAGAAAACCGGAAGCCGTAATATTTGACATGGATGGCGTATTAGTTGACAGCGAGCCTATCCATGTCGAAATTGAGAAAAAACTTTTCGACAATCTGGGAATTGATGTGGCAGATGTAGTGCATCGGAGTTATATGGGTGCTTCAAATGAATTTATGTACCTTGATCTTAAAACGAGGTTTAACCTGCAGGAATCGATTGGAGAACTGATAGAACACGATGAAGTATTCCGATGTGATTATTTAAAGCATACTACTGTAATAAAAATTAACGAGGGTGTGATCAGCCTGCTCGGGGAGATTAAAACTGCGGGCTTAAAACTTGCTGTGGCTACCTCCTCATCTCCTGCAATCGCTTTGATTATTTTGAACAGGTGTGAAATTTTATCCTATTTTGATACAATCATCACCACAAGTGAAGCCGGAAAAAGTAAACCCTCACCTGATGTTTATTTACTCGCGGCACAGAGAATAGGTGTGGCACCAGCAAATTGTATAGTTTTTGAGGATTCACCGAACGGCCTTTTGGCTGCCAAAAGTGCAGGAATGTATTGTGTTGCTATTCAGCCTGACGGCGAGTTTAATCAGGCACTATCCGAGGCTGATTATCAGATTCGAACGTTCAGAGAGATGACACTGAATCGACTATTTGAAATTTTCTCTTTCAATCAGGATGTGGTAAAGCCAACAAATTAATCATGATGAAATTTTTATCAGGCGAGGCATTTGAGGTAGTTCATAACCGAAATTTCAGACTCTTTCTGATCTATCGGTTTCTATTGACTTCGGCCTCATTAATGCAATCGGTAATTGTTGGCTGGCAGTTGTACAACATCACTAAAGATGTGCTTTCGCTTGGAATGATTGGCCTTACCGAAGTCATCCCTCAAGTGAGCATTGCATTGTTTGCAGGACATTTTGTTGACATCTGGGATCGAAAAAAAATCATATTGTACACGACGTCACTCCTTTTATTGGGCTCTTCATTATTGACCTTTTATAGTGTTCCATCCCTGAACATGCAGCAATTATGGGGAGTTGCACCCATTTTTGTAACGATATTCATAACTGGATTAGTTCGGGGAATTTTAATGCCGGCTCACACGGCCTTGCTTGGTCAGCTTGTTCGTCGCGATTTGCTTACGGGAGCAGCAACCTGGAGCAGTACGGTCTGGCATATTGCCGCCGTTACAGGACCGGCAATGGGTGGATTGGTTTATGGATTCTTTGGAATTGTTCCTGCCTATTCGCTTGTATTTATATTTTATCTGCTTTGTTCGATAATCCTGTTGTTTATTAAAAGTCCGGGTAAAGTCGCCCTTGTTGCCGGAGCCGCTGAAGGAATTTTCGTTAGGATTAAAGAGGGTATTTCCTATGTTTTTCGTAATAAGGTGTTATTAAGCGCTTTTGCACTCGATATGTTTGCTGTCCTGTTTGGTGGTGCAGTAGCGATGCTTCCGGTTTTTGCTTCCGATATTTTAAAAGTTGGTCCTGAGGGCCTTGGTTTTTTAAGGGCTTGTCCGGCTATCGGAGCGATATTGATGTCGGTTATCCTCACCTTCAAACCACCGGTGTCACGTTCGGGGCCTCAATTACTTTACAGCGTGTTTGGATTCGGAGTTTGCATGATCGTATTTGCCATTTCTAAAAGTTTTCTTCTCTCATCGTTTTGTCTTTTCATGAGTGGCGTTTTCGACAATGTTAGTGTGATTATTCGGGCAAGCATACTGCAGCTATATACCTCTGATGAGATGAAAGGAAGGGTAGCTGCTGTAAACAGCATCTTTATTGGATCTTCGAACGAACTGGGTGCTTTCGAATCGGGAGTTGCCGCCCGTATTATGGGACTGATACCTTCGGTTGTTTTTGGCGGTGTGATGACCTTAATTATCGTTTCGGTTGCGGCATTGAAGTCACCAGCTTTGCGAAACCTCGCACTTAAAGATAGTACTCTGAATGATATTTTGATTGATGAAATTGAAGAAATTTAGTTGAAAACCTTCCTCCGAAGTTCAGGACATGAAATAGTGAAGGCTTGAATGTTTATGACATGAACATTGAGTCCACTCCGAAAAGTCTATTTCTGCCACAAAGTCACAAAGTCACTAAGATTCACTAAGATTATAGCGCTGATATTTAAAACTTTGTGCAACTTGGTGTCTTGGTGTCTTCGTGGCATTTTTGTTTCTTTTGACTTTTCGGAGTAGACTCAACATTCAAGCCTTCACTTTTATTCCAGTTAGTAATTAGTATTTCACCAATCTGCGACCATGGTATTCTCCACCTGGAATAAGTCGGGTGACTTCATCAAAATTTCCCCAGGTAACTTTTCCTGCCACAATAATCTTTATGCGATCACCGGCAATTTCAATCATCTTTCGGAGCGTTTTGAATCCTTCAATTGCAGTTTCCCGTCCACCCGACGAGAGAATCCGATCAATACCAATTGTTTTTAACTGATTTACAGACAGAAGTATATCATCGGTTAAATCTATTGCCTTGTGAAATGTTATCAGCAATGGATGAGCAATATTCACCAATTCGGAGGTTCTTTCAATATCGATTGTGTCATCGAGATTCAGCATTCCAAAAACCACTCCGGTAACTCCAAGTTCGCGACATATCTGAATATCATTGCGCATGATCTCAAACTCATCTTTCGTGTAAACAAAGTCCCCTCCACGTGGCCGGATCATGACCATCACCGGGATATGCAATTTATCGATCGTCTTCCTGATCGTTCCATACGAGGGCGTCGTTCCTCCGTATGACAAATTATCGCAAAGCTCAATACGCGAAGCGCCAGCCGCTTCTGCCAATACTGCTTCCTGAAATGATTCGACACACACCTCTCTTACCAGATTCATCTTTTGCTAATTTTGAAGTAAAAATAAGAAAAATATGCTGGCGGCTGGCATCTGGCAGACCGCTGTACGCAGTTTGTTGAAGTTCCGAAAATAGAAATCCTTTTAACCTTTCATCTTTTGTATTGAAAATTTGAATAGTTTTAACACATAAATTCTTGTTGATGGAAAGAAGAAAGCGACTTTAAGTCAATTTAGATTCAGATATTATGGGAATGGAGATTGAACGTAAATATTTAGTCCACAATGACGATTGGCGTGCTTTAGGAATACCGATGCATTATGTGCAGGGATATCTTGTGTCCGACGGTGAGAGGACTGTCCGGGTCAGGGTGGCTGGCGCGAATGGTTTCATTACCATCAAAGGACAATCGCAGGGGATTAGCCGGTTGGAATTTGAATACCTGATTCCCCGGGAAGAAGCGCTCGAAATGCTTCAGCTCAGTGCTATTCCGTTAATAGAAAAGTACCGGACTAAGGTCCGCTATGAAGGAAAGATATGGGAAATCGATGAATTTGAAGGGGAGAATAAGGGTTTAATCATGGCCGAAATTGAATTGAAATCGGAAGATGAAACTTTCTCAGTTCCTGACTGGATCGGCCAGGAAGTTACAGGTGATATTCGGTATTACAACTCATCTCTCGCACGAAATCCATATAAAAACTGGTAGTTTAAAAAGTTAACTTTCGCAAAGTAAAACAACAAAATATTTCTATTTTTAGCCAAAATATTCAGATAATGTTTAAAAAGTTTTTGACGCTCCTTTCAGGATTCTGCATCCCCCTTTTTATTCTTGCACAAGGACATACAACCATATCAGCCAACACTCCACGGATAGTTATCGGAATTGTTATCGAAGATTTTAACCCCGATTATATTGAACGCTACTGGGAGAAATTTGGCGACGGGGGGTTTCAACGATTATATTCGAAAGGATATATATGCGCAAATCATCACTATGATAATTTATTGCAGCGTCCATCGGTGAATATGGCGACACTTTCAACAGGAACAACTCCGTCACGACATGGGATTGTAAATGACTTTTGGATTGATCGTTTAAAGAAGAAAGAGGTGAATGCTGTCAACGACGATACTTATACTACCGTTGGATCTGATTCCAAAGAGGGTGAGCGATCGGCAATGAAGCTCATGTCACCAACCTTAGGTGATCAGCTAAAACTTATAACAAAAGGTAAATCAAGGGTTTTCAGCATCGCTTTAAATGATATTTCTGCAGTTTTTGCAGCCGGTCATGCAGCAGATGGCGCTTATTGGTTTGATTCAAGTTCGGGTAAAATGATTTCCAGCTCCTATTTTGTCGGAACCTTTCCCAAATGGGCTTTTGATTATAACGGCTTAAAAATGGCCGATTCCTATTTTCGATTGAATTGGACACCCTTTAAAGAACAAATTTCTTATACGGAAAGTATTTCGGATTTATACCTCAAAGAAACGGGATACCTCGGGAAATACAATACGTTTCCGTTCGATATGAGCAAACTGAAAAGGGAATCGGGCGGAAGTTATAAAATACTGAAAACCACTCCCTGGGGAAATACCATTGTAAAGGATTTTGCAATTCAGATGATACCCAAGGAACGACTTGGCTATGACCTTATTCCTGATCTGCTCACAGTGGTCTTTTCCTCAATGGATTATGAAAGATACTCATTTGGACCTTTCTCAGCCGAGATGCAGGATACCTACTTACGTCTGGATAAGGACATCGCAGAGTTACTGAAATACCTTGAAGATGGCTACGGAACCGACAATATTCTGGTTTACCTGACTGGCTTGACAAGTATCTCATATCCTGCTGAATACCTAAAAGAAAAATATCGTATGACCGCAGGGATCTTCAATCCGGAGAGTTCAATTGCCTTGCTGAAATCGTACCTGAATATTAAATATGGCGATGGAAACTGGATCGAACTATTTACGAATCAGCAGATTTATCTTGATCATGAACTGATCGAAAAGCAGAAGGTAAATCTTCTGGAGATACAGGTGACTGTTGCATCATTTTTAAATCAGTTTGAGGGAATAGCCTACGCGAAGGCGGCAAAAGAAATTGAAGCCGATAATTTTCCGGGCGGATTACTCGAACCATTTCAAAACAATTATCACATCAAACGATCAGGTGATGTGCTGATCAAATATGAAGATGGATGGCAGCCAAAAGATAAGTTCAGTCCTGTTGATTATACCGATAATACCCAGGTTCCTTTGGTCTGGTTCGGTAACGGAATCACCAAGGGAACCACCCTTCGCAGAACAAACGCAACTGATATAGTGCCTACCATAGCCGCTTTTTTGGGGATTGCACCACCTTCCTCTGTTACGGGAAAGGTGATTGATGAGTTGATTAAGCATTGATTGCTTTGCATTAATACAAACTGTAGGTCGGTTAGATGCTTCAGCCAACCTGTTAGAAACATCACAACCGTAGTTGGAACTATCACAACCGTAGTTGGAATAATCACAACCGTTGTTGGAGACATCATAATTGTTGTTGGAATAATCATGCACATGGTTGGAGACATCATAACCGTAGTTAGAGATATCATAATTGTAGTTGAAGACATCACAACCGCTGTTGAAATAATCATGCACATGGTTGGAGTCATCACAACCGCTGTTGGAATAATCATAATCGTTGTTGAAATAATTATGCATCTGGTTGGAGTCATCACAATCGCGGTTATAGATATCATAAATGTAGTTGGAGACATCACAAATGCAGTTAGAGATATCAGACATCCGGTTGGAGGTCTCTGAAACATGATTAGAGCATCGTGGCAATCAGTAATAGAAGTAACAGACAACACACAATTCCTTGCTGATAACACATCCTGCTCCCCCTCGTTTGCAACGAGGGGTAATTGGTTAGTCGTTTGAAACGATAAATGTTGAAAATTTGTAGGACAGTGAAATCTATTCATATATGAGTTAAAAACTCAATTCAACTAACCCCTCGTTGCAAACGAGGGGGAGATACTTCTAATATGCCGTTGGAAAAATGGTTTAATTAAATTTTTTATGTATATCTTTGTTAAAAGAGAAAAGATGTAAGAACTATAGATAATTGGATGAAGACACAGATAATCTGTTCCGAAACTATTATTCCGAAATGTTTAACGCATTTTCTCCTTCGTGTAAATCAGAAATATACGGTATAGTGGCGTTTCCACAGTCGTTGTGGGTAATGCAAGAAAAGACTCAGAAATAACAAATATTTAAATGAAATACTCAGAAGGCATAGTAAAAAAAGCTGCGACGGATGCATATTTAAATGGCGATGTTAAATTTGAGATTATTGCTAATAAATGTGCATTGATTGTGATTGACATGCAAGATGAATTTGGCAAACCTGAGTGGACTTCATCTTGGATTCCTGAAGCTACAAAACAAGTACCTAAAATAAAAAAACTGATAGAGGTCTGTAGAGGTAAAAATATCCCGGTGATTTATACAGCTTTCAAAGACACACATTTATTTAAAGACAGACCAAAGACAGGAGATTTAATGCCAAATAGATATCCTCTGTTAGGAAATGAACCAACTTGGTTTAGAAAAGGGGAGATATGGCACGAATTAAAACCTAATGAAAATGAAATTGTTATTTTCAAGCCTTCTTATGGCGCTTTCTATGATACTCCTCTGGAAACTATACTTAAAAACCTAGAAAAGGATACAATAATAATATGTGGCACGCTAACTAATTATTGCTGTGGGACAACTGCAAGACAGGGATATGAAAGAGGATTTAAAGTTATTTTTGGAAGTGATATAACTTCAACTGATGATCCAAAAATGCAAGAACCAGAATTAAAAGTATTGAGAAAAGGATTTGCTAAAGTTATGACTTTAGGTGATATAATAAACAATTTATAATAATGCACATACCCACAACATGCAATATAGCCCAAAAGGGTTTTAGTGGTATGCGAAGTTCATCGTCCGCATCAATTTCATTGTATTTCCTCGATGTCTATGCCACGTTTAAGTGAAGCCGATTCGAAAGAGATCACACGTCAGCTGACCGGCCATTTTGTCGGTGCCGATAAATCGCTTATGCAGATTGACGCGTTGATTGAAATCCTCCGTAATTCTGATCCCAACACTTATAAGGCCTATAAACTGGCGCGTAAGACGATTGATTACGGTACACGTTCGATTGCGGTTCGTGGTAAAATCATCGATGCCATAACTAAAGAAGGTGTTAAAGGAGTTATTATTGGTTTTCTGAATGCTGATGGTACAAGTTTAGTCTCCCCGATTGTGAAGAAAACCGCCGACAAAGGTGGCTTTAATGTGAAATCGCTTGCCGAAGGGATCTACAAGCTTAAACTGACTAAAGTTGGTTACGTTGATCAGATGATTACGATCACGGTTACCAGTGAAGAGCTTTGTAATATTAAGGTGGAAATGAGCAAAATTTGATTTGTTTAGGTTGGTTTTCGAGTATTTCAGAGAAGAGGCCCTGTGAAAGCGGGGCTTCGGATTTAGAAAAAGTGAAAAATGGTTTAATTAAATTTTTTATGAATACCTTTGTTAAAAGAGAAAAGATTTAAGAACTAAAGACAAATGGAAGAAGACGTAATTAATCTGTTCCGAAACTATTATTCCGAAATGTTTAACACATCTTCGCTTTCAGCTAAGTCAGAAATATACGCCACAGTGGCGTATCCACAGTCATTAGTGGCAACCATAATAGAGGACATTAACAGCATTAAATACAGAAAAGATGAACGGACAAATTAAATTTCACAAGCCACTTGAGTTTTGGGGCAAAATCAATGTTGACGGACAGACAAAAGATTTGTATTTCAATTATCAAAATGTTCAAGGAGAGTTAAAAACATTATTTGAATTTGACAAGTTTAAAGACGAACCTATCACATTTGAGATTAATGAATCGTCAAAAAGAACTGGAGAAAAAGAGGCTATCAATATAAGGCTTGACCTCACAAAACGACAAGTAGGACACATTTTTTCATTTGACCAAGAAAGAGGTATTGGAAACATTCAAGACTTTAATAGTAAAGAAAAGATATTTTTTCATTTTTCAGGCATACGAAAAGCATTTGCAAACAAATATGAGAGAGTTGAAGTGGGTGAACCTGTTATATTTTCAATTGGTAACAACGACAAAGGCAAATATGCTATTGACATTGTGAAAATCGACGACCGTTATCACATTGAAGAATTTGCAAACTTCACGAACCTAAGAACAAGTCTTTTAGATTTAAAAAGTTTGGCGGAAACTGAAAATTGGGACTATTTAAAAAAGCCAACAAGAGGCGTTCCTGTTTTATTTAGTTATCTTAACCAAACTTGCATTCGTTTAATTAAACAAGGTAAAGTAGAAAGAGGTAAATCTACAAAGGATAAAATGGAATATGCGTATTTTAATACTGGTCTTGTGACCCCTCAACAAGACGAAATATTTGCTTATTTTATTAAAAACCCAAACTATTCTGCACTGACAGGTTGGGGTGTTCAATCTGCTGAATGGAATTTTATTGAATTTAATACAGAGCAATCTGTTTATAGAAGATATTTTATTGTAGTTCCAGATATAGCAACATACTTTTCAGAAGCAGAAGTTGCGGACTTGATTTTTGATACAAGAGTTCCTATTATTCCCGACAAAGAGCATTTGTTAAAAAGAAAAACACGAATTGAATCAGAAAGAATCAGAAATCTTGACGACGAGGCATTCATTGAAGAAATTAAGGACGCAATTGAACTTGCAAAGAAACGTATCAAGAGAAATTATAAGACTGCAATACCGCATTTCTATGATAACAGAATTCAGTTTTTATTACCACTCTGTTTTAGGTCAAATAAAGCTGAAGCTGTTGCAGCATTAGTAGTAAATAAAAATGAAAACATACACGAAGCGCATACCATTTTAAGTCTTGACCAAGCATACAATAACGCAAGACTTTTAGCAAGACCAGACAGAGAATGGTTGAACCCTTAAAAGGAATGGCCGCTGCTAACAGCAAAATACCCGACAAATCGGGTTTTGGTGCTTCGTTGACATGAAATTAGTACATTTAAAAGCAGTACTTCGCAGGAAGGTCATCGGTTAAATTCCACCCTGCATATATTTGCGAAACGATGGGCGAAATATTGATTTCTTCTGGAAACTTAATATTGTGACACATAAAAAATAAATTAATAAATATGACAACGACACCAAAGAAATTTTGCTTCATACTTATGCCATTTGATAATGATTTTGACGATATCTATAAACTTGGAATAAAACAAAGTTGTATTGATGCTGGAGCATATTGCGAAAGAGTAGATGAGCAAATTTATAATGAATCGATATTAGATAGAATTTACAATCAGATTTCAAAGGCTGATATTGTCATAGCTGACATGACTGGTAGAAATTCAAATGTTTTCTATGAGGTTGGATATGCTCATGCTTTGGGTAAGACAACCATACTTTTGACAAAGAATTCTGATGATATTCCTTTTGACTTAAAACATTATCCGCATATAATTTATAATAACAAAATCACTCAATTAAAAGAAGAATTAACGACTAGAGTGAAATGGTGTGTAGAGAATGACACTGCCAGCCAAAATAATCAGAATATTGATATTGATGTCTTTTTAGGTGATAAAAGTTTAACTAATAAAAACGTTGAATTCTTTTTCGAAAAAAACAAGTTCCCATCTCCAACTTTTACACTACACAATAAGACTTTTGAAACGTTTAGTCCCGGAGATTACAGTGTAGGTATTATTACTGATACAAATTACCCATTTATTGGAAATCCAAGAAACTGTAAAACAACTAAGTGGCCCTACGGACGTCTTATTCATGTACATCCAATTATTGAAGATATTTTATATCCAAACTCATACTATAGTTTTACCGTTTCATTACAACCTAAAGTATTAGAATACGAGGATTCTCCGTTGGTACGACCAAAAATTAGATATAGCGAAGACCAAGAAATTACAATACGAATTTTTACACCCAAGGGGACACGAGACTATTTTCTGTGGATTAAAAGTAAATAATACTATGCCCAACAGCAAACTACAAGTCGGGCAGCCAGCTTCCTTGACAGGGAAGTAACAAATTTAAAAGCAGCACTTCGTAGGAAGTTCATCGGGAAACTCCTGCCCTCCGTATATTTGCGAGACATTGTGCACAATTTTAGGGAGACGTGATTTTGAAATTAATAATGGATTACATCATAATAGTAAATAATTGATATGAAAACAATTGGCATCTTGATACTAGGTCTGATTTTCAGCAACCTATTATTCTCACAAGAGATTAAAGTAGTAGAAATTAAAACCGATGTAAATGAGGTAACTGTGTTTATTTCAGGAGCTCAGGTTATTCGAAAGAAGAGTGTTGATATCACTCAGGGAAAATCAATCCTAAAGTTTGTAAACCTATCACCATTCATTGATCCAAAGAGTGTTCAGGTAAAAGTCGAAGGAGAATTAACAGTATTATCGGTTAATCATCAGCAGAATTATCTCGACAAGATGGAAAAACCCAAAGAACTTCAGGATTTGGAAAAATCTATTGATGCCATTGAATCCAAAATCAAACAAGAGAACACTTATCTGTCGATTATCAAGGAAGAATTGGCATTTCTTCAGGAGAATAGAACCATTGGCGGAAGAAACGAGCAGATAAGCGTTACCAATCTTCAACAAGTGTCGGATTTTTACAGTAACAAGCTTACCGCTTTAAAATTAAAGGAGATAGAAAGAAACAACACCCTTGAAGATTTGAATAAACAAAAAACTGATATCCAAAACCAGATTAAAACATTGACAAGTAAAAAGGAATTTCCGACCGGAGAAATACTCGTTAAAGTTGATGCTAAGAAAAACGGTAATTTTTCGTTTGAGATTTCGTATGTTGTTGGCAATGCCGGATGGTTTCCTTCTTATGATATCAGGGCAAAAAATATCAATGAACCGGTTCAGTTGATTTACAAGGCCAATGTAAAACAAGACACAAAAGAAGACTGGAACAATGTAAATTTAAAATTTTCATCTTCCGATCCGAATGTTTCAGGAGTGGCACCCGAATTAAAAACTTACTTTTTGAATTATAATACTTTACCTCCTACTTACAAACTTACGGCGAATGGTGTAAGTGGAAAAGTAACCGATACCAAAGGAGTACCATTGCCAGGTACAAACGTAGTCGTTCAGGGAACTACAATCGGAACAGTAACCGACATGGAGGGAAATTATTCAATTACAATCCCAAACAATGCAATTCAGATCAGTTTTTCATTTGTCGGGTTTAATTCACAAACAATTCCTATAAATGGCAGCGTAATGAATGTTGCTTTGGAGGAAAATACCATGGCTTTGGAAGAAGTTGTAACCGTTGGTTACGGTTCACAAAAAAAGCTTTCACTTTCAAATGTTTTTCAGGGAAGGGTTGCAGGGCTAGCAGTTGGTGGTAAATCTGATATTAAAATACGCGGAACAAGTAGTCTGGCCATACCAACAGCGCAGGTTGAGAAACAGACTACCGTGAATTTTGAAATTAAAACGCCCTATACAATTAAATCTGACAACAAAAACTATACTGTTGATATTGAGTTTTATGATCTGCCTGCCATCTATCAATACTATTGTGTTCCCAAGATTGATAAAGATGCTTTCTTAATTGCAAAGATCATTGATTGGGAGAAATATAGCCTTCTGGAGGGTGAAGCCAATGTTTTCTTTGAGGAAACCTATGTAGGCAAAACTCTTTTAGATGTTCGTTACGCTTCGGATACTTTAGAGATTTCATTGGGTAGAGACAAAAAGGTGTCAGTCAATAGAGAAAAGATCAAAGACTTCACTACCAAACAATTCATAGGCAATAAAAAAGAGGAAACACGAACATGGAAAACAACGGTGAAAAACAATAAAAATCAGGAAATTAATATGATTGTTCTTGACCAGGTTCCTGTTTCAACGGCAGAGGATATAGAAGTAAATGTGTTAAATATTTCTGGGGCAAAACATGATTTAGAAACTGGCGAAATAAAGTGGGAGTTTTCATTAAATCCAGTGGACAAAAAGGAATTAGATTTAAAATATTCGGTTAAATATCCTAAATACAGAAACTTGATTATCGAATAAAAACTGTGCACAATAGCAAGCTACCCGGCAAGTTGGGTTTGGTTGCATCGTTGATAGGAAAGTAATAAATTTAAAGCAACTCTTCGTAGGAAGTTTATCGGGAAACTCCTGCTCTGTATTTGCGGGACGTTGGGGGCAAGTTTAAGGAATCGCACTTTGCATTTATAAATTGACAATCATAACAAAATATATTAATCAATAAAACTAAATCCGCGTGAAAAAATTAATTTTAGTCTTGACAATTTTCAGTTTATTTTCTTGCAAAAAAGAGAATCCAACTCCTGTATTCACCCACTATGTAGGTGAACTTAATGGTGGAGGAATTGTTGTATCAGTTTGGAAAATAGATGGAGTTGAACACGGATTAATTGCCTCATTAACAGACATAAGTACAAGTTCTGTATGGAGCAATGTATCCACAACTCTTATAGGTGTGACAGCACAAAACCCAAGAGACGGACAAGCCAATTCAAATAGTATTATTGCTCAAACAGGGCATACCACAAGTGCAGCACAATTGTGTAGCTCATATACATCTGGTGGTTACAGCGATTGGTATTTACCAGCCGGTTGGGAATTAAATTTATGTTACTATGCGGCAACTATTGTGAACGAAGTTTTAGGAGATACAAACGGGTTTCACTCGTCCTACTACTGGGCTTCAAGCGAATATGATGCTAACAATGGGTGGATTCAGACCTTTCCTTATGGAGGCACAGCCGCTACCTCAAAGGCCAGTAATCATTTTGTTCGAGCAGTCAGGAGATTTTAAATATTACAGCTTTGTGGAGCAATTTTCTCGTAGTAAGAATGGAGATTGATGAGGTGATTAAACGCTGAGGGTTTTATAGAGCAATTTCTTCCCTTTTTGAATTGCCATAACCATTGTACGAAACAATCTTATCGATTGACTTACGAATTTTTGTCCGCGTCTTTTGATCAGAATATCCCAGTGTGATAATTAATTGGACACGTTTTGAAGATGGAACATTGAGTAATTTCTTCACCTTGGTTTCATCGAACCAGCCGATCATACAACTTCCAAGACCTTCATTGGCTGCTGCCAGACAAATATGTGAAGCAATAATTCCGATATCAATTAATGGGAAGTGCTTCCTCTTTACCCAACTCCCAAAGTTAGAAGTGAGATTTGCAGCCTCTTCAACAATCACCAAATGGATCGGCGCTTGTTTAGTGAAGTGATTCATTCCAAGTATTTTCTCTGAGGTAGCATCAGCAATTTTGTTTTTTATCTCAGGATCATCAACGACAATAATATGCCACGGTTGGGCATTGCATGCCGAAGGAGACAACCGGGCACATTCCAGAATTCGTGCGAGTTTATCGTTCTCAACAGGTCGGTCAAGATAACTCCGGTCGCTTTGACGGGTTAATACTAGTGATTTGAAATCCATGATAAATGATAATTAAACAATGTGACAATTCGGCAATTCGACAATTCGTATTTGTCAGACGTTTCGTTTTGTGATTGCAATCCAATGTATTATGCTTTTAACACTTAGTCTCTTCATATTTTCTCATCTTCTCTCCCTCACAAAATCTCTCCCTCTTCTTAATCAAACTACAAAGGCGGAACATAACTGCTCCGCCTTTGTATGTATATTGCTTACAATTAATTTATTAAATCAAGCTTAATCATGTCCTGAACGTCGAGCATTCCGATGGGAAGTCCGTTTTCAGTTACGATGATATTATCGACCTGGTTGGCATTAAAAATTTCGGCAGCTTTCTGAAGAAATGCGTCACCTTCAATCGAAATAGGATTGGTTGTCATACATTCTCCTACGGATGCGGTATGGATATGTTCCCCTAATTTACGCATCTGACGGCGCAGATCACCATCGGTGAATATGCCGGTAAGTTTACCATTGGGGGTCACAACAGAAACAGCACCCATTCCTGAGTCGGTCATTTTCAGTAGCGCATCAAGCACTTTGCAGTCGATGTCGACTACGGGGTTGGCATCCGAAATAACACTTTTTACCTGAATGGTCATCAGTCGTGTATGTTGAAAGAACTGATCGGTCCCCAATTTTGTCAGGTGATTATCAGCCAGCTTTTTCATAATGCTCCATGGAAGTGTAATATTGTGTGCTCCCAGCATCAGCGCATCCTTCACATGTTCCGGATACCGTACCGACGAAAACATCACTTTGCAATCGTATTTGTATTCTTTAATGACATCGACAATTTGTTTGACCAAACCAAGTGCATCATGACCCTGATCCTGCATCCGGCCTACCAGGACACAAACATAGTTTGCTCCGGCTGTTAATGCCATGTATGCTTGCTGAATGTTGTAAACAAGATGCAAATTGACTAAAAACCCTTCATTATGAAGCTTTTTACATGCTTTTACCCCTTCGAAATTGACCGGGATTTTAAATACTGTTTTTTTCTTGTCCAGTCCAAGGTCAAGCAGACGATGTGCTTCGGTAACAATTTGTTCGGAAGTTTCACCCAACGCTTCTATCATCAGCACCGGGACCATTTTTGACAATTTAATGATCGCACCATCGATATCAGTAATACCGTTTTTGTGCATAAATGTAGGTGTAGTGGTAACACCATCAATGATCCCCAGTTTTTTGACTGGCGGCATCACATAATGCCCGCGTTGGATCGGGATGCACCTCAATAAACAGTCCATCAATTCCGGCTGCTACTCCGGCACGTGCCAAAGTCGGAATAAACTCCCGTGAACCACCCGCTGGATCTGAACTCGGAATCCCATATTTGCGAATGGAGTGCGTCACATCGAAAACGACGGGATAACCCGTGGTCCGCAAATGGTAAAAACTTCGCGGATCAACAATCAGGTCGTTGTATCCAAAAGTATAACCTCTTTCCGTGACCAAAATATTAGTGTTTCCGGCTTGTTCTACTTTACGTACCGGTTTAATCATGTTCTCGGGAGCCAGAAACTGTCCGTGTTTAAGATTGATCACCTTCCCCGTTTTTGCTGCTTCAACAACGAGTGTGGTTTGCATTACAAGGTAAGCCGGTATCTGTATCACGTCAACAACTGCTGCTGCGGCTTTAATCTGATCGGGATAATGAATATCGGTAAGTATCGGAACTTTGAATTGTTTTTTAATTTTTTGAAGTATTGCAAGACCTTTCTCTATCCCTGGTCCGGAATAAAAATCGGCTGAACTGCGATTATCTTTCTGAAATGAAGATTTGAAAATCAGCGGAAGATCAAGCTTTTGCGATAGTTCCACCAAAAATTCGGCAGTATCCATCATCGTTTTCTCATCTTCAACTACACATGGTCCGGCAATCAGAAAAAGTTTGTCAGCGCCACATTCAACATTTCCTACTCTAACTATTTTCTTCATTATAAGTATTTTACATTTTCAATAGCAGGCCACGGAGTTTTTCCCGCGTGATAATTTTCTCCCAATCGGGGCCGCAAACATGTGCCCACATGAATACAAGTGTGAGCGTTACATCGATCATCCGATCAATCTCTTCAGGAGTACATTTAACTGTTACGCCTTTGGGAAGTTCTATATTATTGACCCTCATCATCTCTTTGAACTCTTTCACTCCTTCAGGATAAAATTCTTCGAGTTGATTGAAAACCACACAATTGCCAACGCCATGATGGATTCCTGTAACAGTGGCCAATCCATACGAAATCGCGTGGCAAGCCCCGACCTCCGAATAGGTCAACGAAAGTCCGCCAAGATATGAGGCGATCATCAGTTTCTCTTCGTTTTCGGGTGAGCGGCTGTCGTTACTAAGATAGATATCCCTGCAAAGACGAAGCGATTCAGCTCCTAAAGAATCTCCCATTACAGTTTTGCGGTGACCCGTAGATGCTTCAATATTATGAATATAGCAATCCATTGCCGTATAGAATCTTTGTGGTTCAGGTACTGAAGTAATCAATTCCGGATCGATCACCAGCTGATCGGCAGGTGTAAAATTACCTTTAATTCCAAGCTTCTTCACTGGCCCGGTCAAAACAGTGGTCATTGATACTTCTGCACCTGTGCCCGAAATTGTGGGGACGACTGTGCAATGAACTCCCTTGTTTTTTATAAGATCAAGTCCCTGATATAATGCGGATGAACCCTCGTTGGTAAACATGAGTCGGATTGCCTTGGCGTAATCCATCACAGTGCCACCTCCGATTCCAACAACCGAAACGGGCAAACCTGAACGAAGGCTTTTTACCCCGGCAACAATTGCATCAACAGTTTTGGTTTTGGGCTCGTCTGTAACATCAATAATTTTCAAAATATCCTGTGAATGAAGCGGAATCCGTTTCATAAAATCTTTGCCTTCAAAATATTCATCAACAAGAAAAAGAACATATGAATCCTTTTCAATGCGCAATTCGCCGAGTACATCCCCTAATTGGTCAAAGCTGTTTCGACCATAAAGAATCCGTCCGATTGCCTTTAAATTTCTGAACATACGCTAATTATTTAAGTACTTTTTTAAGTGCCGAACGCATTTTAACTGCCAGCATGTTTAATTCCTCTTCGCTCCATGTTACCATAATCTGAATCATCATCAATTTCTGCATAATTGCATCCGATTGAGGGACCTGCATATTCCGATAGTCAGGAGCATTGTTCATCTTCATTATTGGAAGATTGTAGATTGATTTCATCTCTTTCAAATGTCCCCATTGGCGATGGAAATGGAAATTATTCCGGTACCAATACGAGGCACTAAGTCCTTCTTTCTGAAACTCGTCAAAAGCTTTCACTGCTTTGTCAGGATCGGGAAGAAAGAACGAAAGGAATGTTGCTGAATCTCCTTCTTCGTCGGGGACATGTCTCAATTTTATTTCGGGAAACTCCTGCAAAACCTGTTTAAGAACTTTCTGGTGGGCCTTTTGTTTTTCGATCATATAGGGCAACTTGCGAAGTTGTGCCAAAACGACCGCAGCGCCAAGTTCCGATCCGCGGAAATTGTATCCGAGAATAGGATGCTGTTCAGCTCCCCTGGCATTTCCAATGTGGTCGTGACCATGATCGGAAAATTTATGCGCCTTTTCGTATAATTCGTCGTCATTTGTCGCTACAGCACCACCTTCGCCGGCGGTAATAATTTTGTAAAAGTCGAACGAGAAAGCTGACATTTTACCAAAATTACCGAGCATTTTACCTTTATAACTTCCTCCAAGTGCAGGCGCAGCATCTTCAATCAATATAAGATTGTGTTTCCTGCAAACTGCAAGTATTTCATCCATTCTGCCCATAGATCCGAAAACCTGAATAAGCAAAACCGCCTTTGTTCGGGGTGTTATCGCTTTCTCAATCCCTTCAGGGCTCAAACACAATGTTTCGTCAATTTCTGCAAATACGGGAACCGCCCCCGCTACCAGTACTGCTTCAATAGGTGCGATAAATGTATAAGGAGGAACAATTACTTCGTCGCCATAACCTATGCCACAACATGCAAGAGACAATGAATCAGCTGCTGTTCCGCTTGCGCAGAAATGGGTGTGCTTTGCACCTAGATAAACGCTGAATTCCTGTTCGAATGTTTTGGCTTTCCAAACGCCATTACGTTGTGCATCATGATTATATCGAAACAGTATTCCTGTTTCGAGCACGTCCATTACTTCTTTTCGTTCTTCATTTCCGAAAAGTTCAGTACCTGCCATAATAAATTTGTTAATCTATTAAAAATCAAACAATTTAATAAAAATACGAAAATCATACCAAAGTATGGCAAAAATTCCCGACAAGAGATTATATATTATTTCTAATACTGCTTTTCTCCTGTTTCTTTAAAACCCGTAAAATTACACTTATTTTGAGAATAAATTTAAAGAAAAAAGATGGCCATTCCGGCAACCGCCAGAAATGCGCCGGCAACCTCTTTCCAGTTGAGTTTTTCGTGAAATATAATTACAGATGGGATTAATATAAACACAGGAACTGTTGCGATTAGTGTTGAGGCAATTCCGACCGAAGTGTGTTGAAAAGCGAAAAGGCTGAGCGATACACCCAGAAATGGACCAAAGAATGAACCAATTAAAAGTGGTGTCATCGCTTTGTTGTTTTTTAATGAAAAACTAATTGAACGCCATTCTTTTGCCAGAGAGATAATTACAACGAAGCCAAGAATTCCTGTGATTACCCTGATCTGCGAGGAAGCAAACGGATCGTAATTCCCCATTCCAAGTTTTGAAAAGACAGCACCAACTCCCTGGCCAACCGCTCCCCCAAATGCCAGTAAGAGTCCTTTTACAGGATAATTAAAACGCGATTTATTGGTTTCAGATTCGGGTCGTTTCAGGATAACAATGGCAATCCCCAAAAGCACCAATATCATACCCAATCCATTTAACCAGGTGAGTCTTTCGTGAAGAATTATTGCACCGGCCAGTGCTGCTGTGGGTGGAGCAAGCGACATGATTAGCATCGACAACTTGGCCGATTGATATGAATATGACTTAAAAAGACAATAATCGCCTGCAACAAAACCTATTAAACCGGAAACAGACAACCATTTCCATGCTTCGGGTGATGCATCAGAGGGTGTCCATAACCCGCGCATTACCTTCGACCAAATCATAAACATTCCCATCGCGAGGACTAGTCTTGTGATATTGACTGCCAGCGAACCTGCACGACGTGTTGCTAATGAAAAAGTTAAAGCTGATGCGGTCCAGCATATTGCGGTTAATATTCCCGTTATTTCCCCTAAATGACCTATTTGCATGCATCTAATTAATTGGCGGCAAAAGTAGCGATACCAATCCAAAAATTATCGAAAAGAATAATAATTGTCGGGTTCTGCGATTGCCTGAAATCAGTTGTTTTTCTTATTAAAGCTATTGATGCCCAGCAATCCGTTAATCAACGACACCAATAAACTGAAAATTATAGCTGTAAATAGACTTGAAACAGAAAAACCATTGATAAAATGGTGAGCAATCAATACAATTATGCCGTTTATTACGAGCAGAAAAAGTCCTAATGTGATTATTGTAACCGGCAAAGTCAGAATAATCAGAATCGGTTTAACGATTGAATTAAGAAGAGCAAGAACTATGGCAACTACAAATGCCGTATATACCGAGGAGACCACAACTCCCGGCAGAATATAGCCTACAACCATGATCGATATGGTGCTGATAATGATGCGCGTGAGCAAATTCATATTACTTTGAATTAAAGGTTGAAGATTTTTTAAAAGTAGTAATAATCCGGGCAAAAAGAATCGCGGGTCCCTTGATTTCTGTTCCTTTAAAAGAGACTTTTCCTGTACAATAGCGTCAGATGATTAATATCAATGAATTATATGAAAAAAATAACCAATTTTGAGAATTCAAAATCAATCATAAAAATATGAGACTTATTATTCAGTCAGAGGCAGTTAACGTAGCAAAATGGTCTGCGGTCTACATTGCCAGAAGGATTAATGAATTGACTAAATCGTCCGATAAACCTTTTGTGCTGGGACTTCCTACAGGGAGTACGCCCCTTGGTACGTACAAAGAGTTGATCCGCATTTACCGCGAGGGGAAGGTTTCATTTAAAAATGTGGTCACTTTTAATATGGATGAATATGTAGGAATCCCCAAAGATCATCCGCAGAGTTATCACTCGTTTATGTGGAATAATTTCTTCGGCCACATCGATATACTGCCCTCAAATGTCAACATTCTTAACGGAAATGCTAAAGATTTAAAGGTCGAATGTGCCGATTATGAAGCGCGTATCAAGGCTGTCGGCGGTATCGATCTGTTTTTGGGTGGTGTTGGCGCTGATGGACACATTGCTTTTAATGAACCCGGTTCAAGCCTTTCGTCACGGACAAGAGATAAAGCATTGAATCAGGATACTAAACTGGTTAACAGTCGTTTTTTTGATGATGATGTAAATAAGGTTCCCAAATTTGCCCTTACTGTTGGCGTAGGAACGGTAATGGATTCGCGTGAGGTACTTATTCTTGTAACCGGTCATAATAAATCACGTGCATTGCACAAGGCCATCGAAGGCGGAGTAAATCACATGTGGACCATCTCTGCTCTTCAACTCCACCCTAATGGTTTGATAGTTTGTGACGAAGCGTCAACAATTGATCTTAAAGTGGGAACTTACCGCTATTTCAGGGATATCGAGAAAGACCATCTCGATCCTGACTCTTTATGGAGTGACGATAAATATCTTGGGTGGTAGCAGCTGGCAATTAGTCAATTCGACGATTAGCCAATTCGACAATTAGTCAAATAGTGACACAACTCGTATGATACTTTACAAATTTGAACTTCTAATAAAAGTAATTGCCGAATCGTCGAATTGTCACATTGTCGAATTACTTTTTGTTATTTGACCGAAAATTTAAAGACTGTCGTTGAATTAAAAGTCTCGCCCGGGCGTAGAACAGTCGTTGGAAAATTAGGATGGTTGGGTGAATCGGCCGCATGTTGTGTTTCGAAGCAGAAGCCGGTTCTTTTTGCATAACCAACTCCGCTCTTCCCGATCTGACTGCCGTTTAATGAATTGCCCGTGAAGAATTGTACGGATGGTTCAGTCGTAAATACCTCCATAAATCTACCACTTTCGGGTTCGTAAGCGCTTGCTGCAAACGATAATTCCCCTTTCTCTTTTTTATTCAGAATCCAGGCATGGTCGTAACCGCCACCGTATTTTAACTGGTCGTAATCGGCGTCAATATCTTTGCTGACAAGTCGGGGCGCCTTAAAATCCATCGGCGTACCCAAAATATTGCGATAAATACCTGTCGGAATCATTTCATTATTTGCCACTTCGGCAATACTATCTGCATTAACGACAACCTCAATTCCTGTGATCGCTCCCTTTCCTTCCCCTTTCAGATTAAAATAGGAGTGATTTGTAACATTCAGAACGGTCGGTTTGTCGGTAGTTGCTTTGTAATTGATGACAAGCTCGTTTTTATCGGTCAGTTTAAAAGTAACATAGAAATCAAGCGTTCCAGGAAATCCGTTTTCACCATCCGGACTCATGTAATGCATCTCTACCGCTTTTCCCTCGGGGGTTTCAATGGCTTTGGCATCGAAAACTTTCGAATAAAATCCATCGGGGCCGCTATGAATGCAATTAGGACCGTTATTAACAGGAAGATGATAGGCAACACTATCAAGCGTAAACGTTGCTTTTGCAATGCGATTGGCATAACGTCCGACAGTTGCGCCAAAACTCTTCGAACCTTTCACGTACTCATCAATTGTATTGAATCCAAGGATTATATCTGCAAGTTTGCCATTCTTGTCAGGAAGCCAAATATTTACAATTTTACCACCATAGTTTGTGAGCATAACTTTCACCCCATTGCTATTTTTCAAAGTAAATAGCGTCACTTGTTTTCCGCCAATTTCTTTTTCGAATAGTTTTTTTTGTTTATCGTTATTTTTCATGTTGGAACATGAAATTGATAAAAGCATTCCGGGAATGAATGCAAGGGCAAACAGGTATTTGGTTAATCTGCTCATAAGTAATTAGATATAGAAACTGCCAGATGTTTATTTAAAGAAATGGTGGTCAAGAAATTCTTTCTCAACAGGATTCACCTTGTTCAATACCAATGTACGATAGGCCATTCGCGCAACTTGCTCAATCACGACAGTATGGTCAAAAGCGCTGCTCACATCCTTTCCCCAGCAGAAAGGGCCGTGTCCATAAACAAGTACGCCGGGAATTCGCATCGGATCAATACCACGCGACTGGAAAGTATTTACGATCATCTTTCCCGTTTCGTATTCGAGATTGTTCTCTACCTGTTCAATGCTCATCGGAGAGGTACAAGGGATTTCTCCATTAAAAAAATTGGCATGAGTAATACCGAGTGGCGGAATTCCCCTTCCGGCCTGCGCCCAGCAGGTGGCAAATTCGGAATGAGAATGGAGGATTGCTCCTATCTGTGGAAAGCTTTTGTACAAGACGAGATGTGTATTGGTATCTGTTGAAGGCTTTAGGCTCCCTTCAACAATATTTCCATCAAGATCCATCACGACCATATCGGCCGGTATCATCTCTTCGTATAAAACACCCGATGGTTTAATCACCACCAGACCACTCACCCTGTCGATGGTACTGACATTTCCCCAGGAATAGATGACAAGACCTTGCTCTACAAGCTTTAAACTTGCTTTGTAGACCTGATGTTTGAGGTTTTCGAGCATAATAGGTATCGTATTTTCGTTGATATTTAATTCAGAACTTAAAGATCGTAATTATATTCCATTTTATTCAGAAAACCAATAGGATTATTTATAATCGTAGGCAATACCCTGAAAATGGTTACGAATGCACTGTAGAGACAAGGCATTGCCTTGTCTCTGCAACCCGTTAACGGCAAAACATTCAACAATCCATGATCTTCCATTAACAAAAAAGAGCCGAATCTGTTTAGAATTCGGCTCTGATTGTATTGTTTGCAGGTAATTACCAAATTTTAGCACGTTTCGACTCGTCGAGGTACATCGGTTGTCCTGGCTTTACATTGAAAGCCATATAAAACTCGGGAATATTCTTTAAAGGACCAATCACGCGTAAATTTCCTAATGAATGCGGATCTTCTTTGGTGCGGCGAAGAATCTCTTTGTCGCGGATATTCTGTGCCCATACATGTGCATAAGCCAGATAGAATCGTTGATCAGGTGTAAATCCATCGATTGGTTTTGTTTCTTTATTTGCCAATTTAAATGCCTGATAAGAGATATTTAAACCGCCAAAATCTGCAATATTTTCACCCAAACTTAGTTTACCATCGGCATGAATGGAATCAATCACCACGAAACTACTAAACTGATCGACCAATACCTTTGTCCGTTCGTCGAAAAGTTTAGAATCTTCGGCTGTCCACCAGTCGGTAAGATTACCAACTTTATCAAATTTGCGACCTTCATCGTCAAAACCGTGTGTCATCTCATGTCCGATTACGACACCAATTGCACCATAGTTGACCGCGTCATCGCCTTTTAGAAAAAAGAACGGTGGTTGCAAAATTGCAGCCGGAAATACGATCTCATTCATATCTGGTGCATAGTAGGCATTCACCGTTTGAGGCGACATAAACCATTGCATTTTATCAACAGGTTTGTTGATCTTCGCGTAGTTAAATGCAGTTTCGAATTTATTCGAACGAATCACATTCTCAACATACGAATCATCCGAAATTTCAAGACCCGAGTAATCGCGCCATTTGTCTGGATATCCAATCTTTACATTGATGGCATTCAATTTTTCCAATGCTTTTACTTTGGTATCAGCACCCATCCACCCGAGGTTTTTAATCCTTTCGCCAAGCGAAATACGCAGATTTTCTACCAGTTTAAGCATTCGTTCTTTTGCCTCAGCAGGAAAATACTTCGCAACATACAGTTGACCGATGGCTTCGCTGAGTGCGTCACTTGTTACACCAAGAACGCGTTTCCAGCGGGGACGCATTTTTTCTGTTCCCGACATTGCCCTGCCGTAGAAATCAAATTTTGTATTGACAAAATCATCCGAAAGATATGAAGCAGTGCCATTGATCAGGTTCCAGCGCAAATAAACTTTCCAGTCAGCAACGGGAACTTCTTTGAGCATCTTACTTACCTCAACGATGAATAAAGGTTGGTTCAAATTGATCTCACCCGGATCGCCAACACCCTGCGAAACGAAGTAACGGTTCCAGTTAAATGCCGGAGAGAGTTCGATCAACCCTTTTGTTGTGGTTTTATTGTAAGTCTTGTTTGGATCGCGTTGTTCGAGACGTGTCATTGAAGCTTTTGCAAGACGAGTTTCGAGATTCATGATGATTTCGGCATTTTTCTTCGCTGTTGCCTCATCATCACCAAGCAGTTTAAACATCTTTTCGACGTAAATCACATACTTTGTCCTTAAATCCTTCGACCGGTCATCATCATTCACGTAATAATCGCGGTCGGGCATCCCAATTCCTGACTGGGTCAGCTGTGCAATGACCATCGAACTGTTTTTTGCATCCGACGAACCGTAAAATCCGAACAATGGATTGAATCCGTAAGTGTGAAACTTCGCAATTTCGATCTCAACATCGTCCATTGTCGCCAGTTTACCAATCTCTTCGAAGTAAGGAGTCAAAGGCTTGATCCCTTGTTGTCCAATCTTTACCGAATCCATCCCAAGATTGAAAAGTGTTGCTGTTTTATCGGCAATAGAACCCTTTTCATTCTTGGTCGAAGCGGTTTCCTTGACCAATTCATTCAATTGTTTTTCGGCAACCTCGGCTAATTTGTCGAATGAACCATATCGCGCGCGGTCGGCAGGCAACGGATTCAATTTTTTCCAGCCATTATTGGCATAAGCATCGAAATCCTGTCCCGGATCGACTTTTGTATCCATATCCGCTACATTAATAGCCGGTTCTGCAGGTTTTTTCTGCTCTTTCCCGTTACAGGCGATAAATGTTCCTGTTGTCATTCCGCACAAGAATAGTGAAATTAATAGTGATTTATTTTTCATGATTTTAAAGGATTTACAAAGTTCCAAAAATATCTTTTTTTGTTGAACGACAATATGACTAAAAAGGTTTTCAAAACAGAAGATTTTTAATATTTTGCAGGAAATTCTATATCTGCTTCCGCTAGTTGGCGGAGGGCCTCCGGAACGATCTTAATTAACGGAATAGCGATAGTTTAAAAATGGAATAATATTTCCGAATAAAATTTAAACAATCTCTAAATTAATCACGAAATTTGTGACGCTCAGACGTCTATAAATAATTGGATTTGCCCTTAATCAGGGGTTTAACAATAAAAACCAAATATCATGTGGAATACATTGAGACATCTTGCCGGATTTGCTCTTGGGATTGCCATCTTTATTTTGGCGATTCCATTCGGATTGGTTGAATTATCGAAAGTAGATCAGCTGATCTTTAAGTTTACTCTTATTGACCTGTCAAAAATACGTTTGATTGTGTCAGTGCTCCTGTTTATTTTAGGTATCTCCTTTATGATCTGGTCGAATATTTTCCTCTTACGGATTGGGAAAGGTGGGCCGGCTGATCTGTTTAATGTTTCAATCAGCCCGCAGACAAAAAAACTTGTTGTGATCGGGCCATACCGGTATAGCAGGAACCCGATGGTATTTGGAGTATTCACCTTATATCTTTCAATTGCCTTATTTTTAAATTCAATCATCGATATGATCGTGATATTGGCTTTCATTTTTATTGTAGCTCAATACCTGAGATTTTACGAAGAAAAAAGATTGCATAAGGATTTTGGCGATGAGTATCTCGAATACAAAAAGAGCGTTTCGATGATTTTTCCGAGAGGAAGAAAGAGAAATTAGGGCACTGTGACGCTCTGTGTGGATATGTAGTAATTGAGCGACTTGCCGCTTGCAATTGGCAGTTTGCAACCTTGCTTCCCTTTATGTTGTTAATCGCGAAAGGGTTATTCATTATTATCATTCTACATTAAGAAGATAAATATTCAATTTGCATCCAGGGATTGAATATTTGCGCTTAGTTGAAACAAAAGCCAGCAGCAAGTTGCTAATTGCCAGCCGCAGATTAATAACTACTTTTATCGGAATATCAAATCTTTCAAAAGCAATGAAGACAAAAATCATTTTAACCATCGCATTATTCGGAATATTAACGACCAGCTTCGGGCAACAGAGTCCAAACTGGGACAAATGGAGCTGGTTAATGGGTGAATGGGCCGGTGAGGGAACCGGACAACCAGGTGTAGGTGGTGGAACCTTCACTTTTAAAACCGATCTCAACAAAAAGATTCTTGTAAGGAAGGGCCAAACCGAATTCCCGGCAACAGGCGATAAACCAGCGGTTATTCACAAAGATTTAATGATCATTTATCCCGATTACAAAGGGAATCCTTCAAAAGCCATCTATTTTGACAACGAAGGACATACTATCAATTATTCAATTACTTACGCTGACAAGTCGATTTCATTAACCAGCGACAAAACTCCAAACGTTCCCGTTTTTCGTCTGACTTATACCTTACTCAATAACGAAATGGTGAATACTAAATTTGAAATGTCGCAGGATGGCGAGAAATTTTCGACCTATATTGAGGGAAAAAGTAAAAAAACGAAATAAACCGGATTGATAATCTTAAAATAGTTTCTATGCAAGATTTTAAAACCACTACCGATCAATTGGTTTCCATTTTGATTAATTATGCGCCGAGGATCGTGTCGGCAATCGTCATTTTAATATTGGGTTTTTGGATTATAAAACTAATCGTCAGAAAATTACGATCTGTTTTAGTGAAAGGGGAAATGGATTCTTCATGGGCTCCTTTTTTTGCTTCGGCGACCAACGTTATATTGTACATTCTGTTGATTCTTTCTGTTGCCTCAATCATTGGAATCCAGACAGCCTCTTTTGTTGCCATTCTTGGTGCTATAGGTTTGGCCATTGGTTTAGCCTTGCAGGGAAGTTTCAGTAATTTTGCCGGAGGCGTAATGATTCTCATGTTTAAACCGATAAAGTTAGGAGAGTATATCGAATCAAATGGTGTAGCAGGTAAGGTCAATGATATTCATCTTTTCAACACCACATTACAGAGTTACGATAATAAAATCATCATGGTGCCTAATGGCGTTTTGTCCAACAATGTTATTATCAATTACTCCAGGGCAAAGACCCGTTTTGTGGAGTGGACTTTCGGTATTGGTTATGATGACAGCATCGAGCAGGTCAGGAAACTTATTATTGAAGAGATATTTACCGACGACAGGGTTATAAACAAAGCGAAGCCGTTTGTAAGTGTTGCAGATTTAGCCTCAAGTTCTGTAAATATTCTGGTACGTGCCGAAGTAAAGCAGAAAGATTACTGGGATGTTTTATACATCGGTTTCGAAAGGGTGAAAGAGCGGTTCGATAAGGAAGGAATTCATATCCCATTTCCGCAACAGGATATTCACATCATTGAACAGGTTAAGGCGGCGAAGAAATAAACGTTTTGGGATTGAACACCTGACAGTTTTCCGAAACCGTCAGGTGTAATCAGTTATTATTTCAATTGTAACGATTCAACCTCATCCGGATTGATCGGAATCCGGTTACCCAGAATTCTTGATCCGGTTGCAGTGACGAGAATATCGTCTTCGAGACGGATTCCACCGAAATCGAGGTATTTTTTGGCCTCATCGAAATTAATAAACGCGTGATTGATCTTCTCGTTGTACCATTTCTCAATCAAAGCCGGAATAAAATAGAGACCAGGTTCATTCGTAATCACAAAACCCTCCTGAAGACGGCGCCCTAATCTTAAATAAGCGGTTCCAAACTGATTGACGGGACGTATTTCATCGTCGTATCCGACATATATCTGCCCGTAATTTTCCATATCATGTACATCAAGCCCCATCATATGGCCCAATCCATGCGGAAAGAAAAGGGCATGAGCGCCATTGGCAACTGCCTCTTGAATATCGCCTTTCATTAATCCAAGATCCTTCAATCCTGAAGTAATTACTTCCGCTACTTTGAGATGGATACTCAGATAGGTTTCACCGGGTTTGATTAATGAAGTCGCAGAATTGTTTGCTTCCAAAACAATATTGTAAATATCGAGTTGTTTTTGCGAAAATTTTCCGCCCACAGGAACTGTCCGCGTAAAATCGGAAGCATAATGACTATTCGATTCGGCACCGGCATCTATAATCATCAATCTCCCTTTCTCAAGTTTAAAAGAATGATCGTGATTGTGAAGTGTTTGTCCGTTTTGGGTTAAAATAGTTGGAAATGAAGTGCCACCGCCCGTTGCCAGCGCGATTCCTTCAATCGTACCGGCAATTTCCTGCTCCATCACGCCAGGTTTTGCCATTTTCATGGCAGTCACGTGCATTTGATAACCAGTTTCGCAAGCTTTTTCAATTTCGGCTATTTCAAACTCGTCTTTTATTGATCGCATTCCGACAAGCGCATGAATTAAATCAAGCGAAGCGTGATTTGCAAGATGCGAAGCTTGTATTCCTGTTAATTCCTCAAGCAAAAGCTTAATTTCAGCACGATATGGTGGGATAAAATGAACAGGATTTGCTTTGCTTACTGATTGACGGACCTTTATACTAATTTCTTTAAACGGAGAAGTATTTACAACACCGACCGACGCTGCCAAATCTTTAATAGTGGGTTTTATTCCCGACCAGATGATATCTTCAATGGAATTATTGTTGCCGAACAGCATATCGTTTCCTGTATTTGCGTCAATAACTCCGAATAACCCGGGCATATCGAGGCCGAAAAGGTATAAAAAGGTGCTGTCCTGCCTGAAATGGTAAGTGTTCTCAGGATAATTCATTGGAGATTCCGTATTCCCGGGAATCAAAATAATTCCGCTCCCCATTTTTTCACGAAGTCGGTTTCTTCGTTCTGTATATACTTGTTTATCGAACATATCTTCTTATTTATATGATTTGTTTATATGATCAGCCCGTAATTTTTGAAGGCAACCCCGATTTCATCACCTTCTTATCCTTTGCAGAACGTGGAAGAAAGATATCATCGGTGGTTAAACCTAGTTCTTTAATTGCTTTCAGACAATATTCAAGTTGACCAAGATCATTGTTGGAAGTATTATTGGTTCCGAATGTGAATTTCAGACCTGCTTCCTTTGCCCGCTTCAGAAAGGCGATGCTGGGTATTTTATATCTTGCATTTATTTCTAAAGCAACATCATTGTTTTTTAGAACTTTGATGACGCGGTCCATTCTTTCGGGTGTCCATAAGCGATCGTAATCGGCGGCAATCTTTGCGGGAAGAAAAGTTGGATTAACATAGATGTCGACAGGCTCATTTCCTATGATTGCCTCAATTTTACCTACAAGCATATCCATAAACTGTTGTTCATCATCTACAAATGTCTCAGCCGGCATCCACAATCTCAGGCGGCGACCTTTGTGATCGGTCCATGTCATCGCATCGGTGAAAATATAATCGAAACGTGCAACGGCTGCCGGCGAAAATAGCGTTACCCATTCACGACCTTCACATTGCATCACTTTAAAAACAGGTTCGTTAATGATCTTATCAAGATAGGCATTCAGCGTTGAATCGTTCGTAACCGGAAATTTCAATCCGCAATTGGCTGCGATACCGTAATTATATCCATTGATACGAGCATACTGACAAGCCTGATCCATTGTGAGACCACCTTTGAGATGTCCGTGAAAATCGATTAGCGGAAACTCTTGTTGATTAAGTGAATCAACCACTTCCCCAGCATTGTATATGACGAGTGAAGTTTTTAAAACGTCTTCCAGCGGAAGTATGGTTATCTCCCCAATTATTAGTTCTCCTTCAGCATTTGATTTTATGATCGACAGAAAGCCATTCGCTAAAACATGATCCGTAAGTTCGGCGGGTCTTTTAAGATTATCAGGCTCGGTATATTCGCTTGTAATTTTATTATTGACACTTACTTTGATGTAATTTCCCTTTACAATGACAGAAAGATTAAACCATTCGTTGTCAATAGCCGTTCGGACGAAATTATTCCTGATTTTGGATAAACTTCCGGTCTTTTGCGGATTCCCAACTCGGTAGTCGCTGTTGTTAATTTTTACAATATATCCTTTATCCGGTGAGCTAACTTCGGGAGCTGCAAAAACAAGAATACCTTCAGCTCCAGCAGTAGTCTTAACTTTCGCCGAAAACTCAAAATTGCGCACTTTAAATTTCGAAGTAAATCCGGATGACTGATTTTTTAGCAGAAATCCTTCACTTGAAGTGGTTACATCATTCTGAGTCAGGTATTTTCCGGCGTTGGATGTGTCAATTTTTGTGATTTCTCCCTTTTTAGGTCCTGTCTTACATGAGCAAAATACAAACGCGATTAGAATTAAGTGCAATAAATAGGTGAAGCGCATAAATTATTGATTTTAGCTGGTTAATTTGATTGCCGAAAGTACCAAGATTATTGGTTGGCTAGCTAAAAATAGGAACATTTTTAAAACCGTATTCCTCCTATTCATAATAGTGACATGGTGACTGTTCATGTCCCGGACTGTCACCCCGTCACTTGCCGGGAATCAGCCATGTCATATCCGGAAATAGCATTAAAGGCTGTAATAGAGTGTATCCGCGCTTAATTCCTGATCGTTTGGCCATGCAATAAAATATCCATTATTTTTCACAAGTTCAAAATAGCCTGGATCTTTAAGCTGTGAGAAAATACCCTTGGTAAAATACGACTTAAGGTTGACCAATTTTGTTATACCATCTGAAAACTCAATAAAAAGAGTGTTTTCGCTTGCAACCTGTATGTTTCGAATTGTGTTCATTATTTTAGCGGTTTAATTTTAAATGTACTCTTGCCTTCGGTTGCCAATTTCCAGTCAGCTTTCAATTCATCACGATGAATTTCGATCCATGCTTGTACCAGCCGTAATTTTTTAGGAGGTATTTCTCCTGCTATAATTTCAGCAGTTTCAATATCGATCACGGCCACATCTCCCTGATATTCCGCATGAATGTGGGGTAAACTGTGTCTCTTATCATCAAAATGGAACATCCGCACGATGATTCCATAAAACATAGATATGACAGGCATTTTTTTTTGTAAAATTAGAAAATAAGTCCATCGTTTACAATAGTGTATCCGCGCTTAGTTCCTGATCGTTTGATCATGTAATACGAAATTTCATTAATGATAATGCCATTGTAGGCAGTAACATTGCCCTTGTAACCGATGAACTTGGCGTTTCCAAATTATATAAAAATCTTATTTTCAGTACTTAACCTTATTCACCTTATTCATAATAGTGACCGGGTGACTGCGCTCTGAAGATAAGAAAATCATCGGGCAACCGGCCATCCTTTTGATAAGTCACCCGGTCACTAAGAACCAGGAAACATTTGCTATGCGGTGCATACAACCTTACATTTCTGTTGAACCTTTCCGGTTGCACCTTTGTTTTTCGTCAACTTTTTCTTTCTATAAATATATTGCTCCTCTGGAGCAATTGGCTGTGTCAGAAGAATTTATCAGCATATTTTTCGCCCCATCGCTCTCTCAATTTCTCACTTCTCAATTTCCTATCCTCTCACCTTCCCATCTTCTCATTTTCATTCCCTTCCTTTCCCATTACATTTGCAATAGTACTTCCCACCATTAGCTGAAGGGCGTGATAAAGCATTAATGGGAGTAAAACTACACCAAGGATTGCCTGGTCGGGAAATAAAACTTTTCCCATCACTGCTCCCTGCATCAGCGATTTTTTTGAGCCACAGAAAATAACGGTGATTCGATCTTCACGTTTAAATTTCATCCAAACCGACAGCTGGTACATCAAGGAAAAAACCAATAAAAAGAGTGTAAGCATCATTGCACCAAGCAAAAATATTTCAGAAATTGCAAAGTTATTGAACATGTTACCCGAAAAAGATTCGCAGAAGGAGGTAAAAACAATTAGTAAAATGATCAGCTGATCGAATTTTCCAAGTGTTTTTTTGTAACGTGTGACCCATTCCCCAAGTTTGTGATGAAGTAATAAACCAATTATAACCGGTAACAATACCTGTAAACAGAGTTGAAAAATAGTATGTCCCATATCAAAGCCAGCTTGTGATTTGCCAAGTACGCTGCTCATCCACAGTGGAGTAATAAATATTCCAAGGATACTCGATATACTGGCATTAAAGATTGCGGCAGCAATATTTCCTCGGGCAATTGAAATCATCACCACCGATGACGAAACTGTCGATGGCAATGCTGCAAGGTAAAAGATACCCAATCCAATATTGGTTGAAAAGTAATCTTTGAAAAACAGACGCAAGCCAATGATTATCAACGGGAAAAGCAGAAACGTCGATAATTGCACCACCAGATGAAGCCTCCAATGGCTTAATCCGCGAAGAAGGCTTTCAGGACTTAACTTTGCGCCGTAGAAAAAAAAGATCACCGAAACGCCGTATCCCGCTATCGCAGGCAGGTGGAGCGGACTTTCAGCAATCCCAAACGAAGGATGTAACCAGGCTAAAAAAATAGCTCCGATCATCAGAAAAAAGAAAGCATTTAGTCCTACTTTTGAAAGCGTATTGATCAGACGTTTAATCATTAGCTCAGGAATTTCTTTCTGAGATCCTCGATCTCCTGTTCTCCAATCGGTTTAAGTTCTCCTATCGGGACACCCATAGTTAGCGATTTTGCACTGAATTCAGCAACTTCCAGACGGTCGAATGTCTGAAGCAGTTTATCGCCTGTGATCAGAATTGAGTCATTTTCAATAATTACAGCAGGCGTATCTTTGGAAATAAGGTTCAGAATCGTCTCTTCTCCCTGAAAATGACTTCCAAACGGAACATTAAAGACATCCTGAAGGAAAATCCAACTTTCGGGAATTGTCCGGACATCGAATTTGCTTCCCGTAACACCAAATGCCATCAAATAAGGTGATTGGGTTAGAATTATTGAGTTGACATGCGGATTACGCCGATAGATCTCCTGGTGCAGCCAGGTTGCCCGGCTTGGAATTTTTCCCGGTTCCCGTTTTCCGTCTTTGATCTGAACAATATCATCAAGTGTAATATTCCATCTGAGAACATTGGTCGGGGTAATCAGAAAATCGTTGTTACGCCAACGGATCGACACCGTTCCATACGAGCTGATCATCAATCCCTGGTCGCATGCCCGGCGGACAATCCGCATAATCTCCTCACGACGTTCGCGTTCGTCAGAAGGGTGACTTACTTCTGTCATTTCGGGTAAAAGTCCGGGAATCTGTGCCTCGAAAGCTTCAATTTGCTCATCGGTAAGCGATTTTACTTTCCCGATGGTTTTGGCATTGATGATGGTTTTGGCACAAAATTCCAAAGTTTCGAAACGCTGATAGGCATCTTTCATATCGGTACCGCCAACAACTGTTCCATGGTTTTCCATAATTACTGCGTCATACTTTTCAGCAAAAACAGCTGCAATTTTTTCGCCCAACTCTTCACTGCCAGGGATCGCATATCCGGCGTAACCGATTGGTCCGCAAATATATTTAGCCTGAGGAATCACATTGGTGTCGGGTATAACATGTGCAATGCTGAAAGACACCAATGCCGGTGGATGCGCATGAATAATCGCTCTGATATCGGGACGGATCTTGTAAATAGCAGAGTGAAAAGGATACTCTGAGGATGGTTTGTGTTTTCCAAGGACTGTTCCGTCGGCTTTGATACAATTGATATCATCCGGACCTAGGGTACCTTTGTCAATTCCTGACGGAGTCACCCAAATATCACCCTGATCGTCAATGATCGAAACGTTCCCACCTGAGGTGGTTGTCATCCCGTTGCGATAGATTCTGCTAATAATCAGCACTATCTGATTACGGGGATGCATAAGGTTGATGTCAAGTAAATTCATAAAATGTAATTTTAGGATTTTGCCATTTTTCGACGATAATTTTCGACTTCCCAATTGTCGATAAACTCAATCTGAGAACGGGTCATAAACTTTGGACCACCAAAGTTTTCAGATAGAAAGCTGATCTTTAAAATGTTCGAATAGACTTCGAGAACATTTAATACCGATTTAAGACTGTCTTCAACTGCAATCACTCCATGTCCTTCAAGTACTAAAACTTTTGGAAGGTAGCCATAAGAACGGAAATAGCCATCGATTAGTTTTTTGGCCGATTCAAGTTGTTCATTTTTGCCTTTAAAAGCCGGAAGAAACAGATAATGTGCTTTGCAATAGACGATATCATCAGGGGTGAAAGCGGTAGCAGCTTTTGAAAAGGTGATATGATCTTTTGCAAAATGGTGGATTAAACCGCTCTCAATTCCCATTGCTGCGAAAGTTTTGAATCCCGGATGCAAATCCTGAATTTTGTCGATTATTGGAGACTTAAAAGATTTCGAATCATCCGCCGGAAGAGCTTCTTTGATTTTTTGATTAATCTTTTCAATGATCGCGGAATACAAGTCATTAATCTCTGAAACAGAATTGGCTGCGACAAATACCCCATGGTTTTCAAGGAAAATCATTTGTGGCGCTTTCCTGAATTTTGCTGTAAACAGGCCAATTTCAGTCTCCACCTTTTTGAAAAGGATATAACCAGGGTCGGTATAGGGAATAAATAGCGACTGATCGCCAAATAGTTCGCGACATACACTTTCGGCATTGGTCGAACACATTAGCGCATTGACTTTTGTCGGATGCGTATGAATCACAAATTGATAATCGATAATTTCGTGCATCGAAGTTTCAACTGAGGGACGATTATTCCCTTCAGAAACGATTGCATTCGCGAGATCGGCTTTTACTTCAGCCTCACGCTGAACCGATTCCTGACTATAGATTTTGGATGAAACAACTTTTAGTTTTGCGCGCGAAAGGGAAACAAAACCACTCTCATCTATTGTCTCAAGCGCGACCCCGCTGGCTTTGACCCAGATATGGTCGTCATCCTTAAATGATGTATTTCCACCTCCTGCAATTACAAAAGTTTTGTCTTTTCCGTAAAACCGTGACGCTTCGATTAATTCTGTAAGATTTTGATTCATTGTTGACTTATTTCTACTTATTACCTTATTCTGTTTTTCAATATTCAAAAGTAGATGAAAATAAGATGATGGCTGTTATAAATTCTGATAATTGATTTACACTATTTGTTATTACCTTTGCGGCCTAAACCGAGGTTAAACTCCGTGTGCTTGAACACCACGTAAAAAACAAGTAAGATGAAAAAGACCGTTTCTGTTTTGTTTATGTTTGCAGGCATCCTGTTTGCAATATGTTTGTTGATTTCCAATATTTTAGCCACCAAAATTATTTTAATTGGTTCATGGGCTGCCCCGGCTGGTGTGCTGATTTTCCCCATTGCCTATATCATAAATGATGTGATTGTTGAGGTTTGGGGATATCAAAAAGCCCGGCTGATTATCTGGTCAGGTTTTGCAGTAAATTTATTGGCTGCATTGTTCTTTACGCTGGCCATTATTGTGCCTGCCGCTCCTTTCTGGCAAAATCAGGTAGCCTTTTCGACCATTTTAGGAAGTACTCCCCGAATTATTATTGCCAGTTTATTGGCCTATCTTACAGGGTCTTTCTTAAACGCTTTTGTGATGAGCAAGGTGAAGGTGTTAATGAAAGGGAGAGACTTTTCGGTCAGGGCCATTCTCTCAACCTTAGTTGGTGAAACCGCAGACTCCTTTATCTTTATCGTAATCGCGTTCGCCGGAAACCTGCCGTTGAACGTGTTAATAGGCATGATCTTCACACAGGCATGCATCAAAACTGTCTATGAGATTGTGATATTGCCATTTACAATTCTGGTTGTCAAATGGGTTAAGAAAGTTGAAGGCACCGACACATACGACGAGGCAATTTCGTACAACCCGTTTTCAATTAATCAAATCTGATTTCTATGTCTAAGGCATTGGTTGTTTATTCAGGTGGACAGGACTCGACAACCTGTCTTTTCTGGGCAAAAAAGCATTTTGACGAGGTTCTGGCTATTGCTTTTAATTATGGGCAGCGGCATATTTCGGAACTCACTGCCGCAACCCGGATTGCCGGAGAAGCAAATGTCAATCTGAAAATCTTTGAAATCAATCTTCTTAGCGAAGTGTCTCATAATTCTTTAACGGATAAAGCGATCGAAGTTGAAACGAATCAGCCTGATCACCGTCCTCCAAACACGCTGGTTGAGGGAAGAAATATGTTGTTTCTCACTTATGCAGCTATTTATGCAAAAGCTAATGGAATCAGCGACATTATCACGGGAGTCGGTCAGGCCGATTACAGTGGTTATCCCGATTGCCGGAATGAATTTATTTTGTCTCTTAATCAAACACTTAATCTTTCGATGGATTATGAATACCACATTCATACTCCATTAATGTGGCTCGACAAATCGGAAATCTGGCAATTAGCCGATGAACTTGGTGTATTTGAAATTGTAAGAAATCAAACAATAACTTGCTATCATGGGATTCCAGGTAATGGTTGTGGAATATGCCCGTCGTGCAAATTACGAAACAAAGGGTTGTTAAATTATTTAAAATCAAAGGATAATGGATGATTTAAAAAGTTTGGGAAAACCTACGGGATATGAATTCAATTATTCTCCCGAAATGCTGGAAACATTTGAAAACCGGCATCCTGGAAACGATTACTGGGTCAAATTCAATTGTCCGGAATTCACTTCGTTATGCCCGATAACAGGTCAACCCGATTTTGCTGCTATCTACATCAGTTATATCCCGGATCTGAAGATGGTTGAAAGCAAAAGTCTTAAGCTTTACCTTTTCAGCTTCCGCAACCACGGTGGATTTCACGAAGATTGTGTCAATATCATTATGAAAGATCTGATCAAACTGATGGAACCCCGGTATATTGAGGTTTGGGGAAAATTCACGCCGCGTGGTGGTATCAGCATCGATCCTTATTGCAATTATGGGAAACCCGAGACCAGGTTTGTGGCAATGGCAGAATTTAGGACGATGAACCACGATCTTTATCCTGAAAAGGTGGGTAACAGGTAGATTGGTTCAGCTTAATATTAGCTATAAATAATTGAGCTACTGGCCGTTTGCAACTTGCAACTGGCTGACATAGATGCTTCATTATTTTATTTTTTGCAAGCAAATTCACTTAAACGAACTCCCCCTTTCTCAAAAGGGGGGCAGGGGGGATTTGCAAGTTTAACATTCAAACACAATAAAAGATCATTTTATTTTATATAGAAAAGGTGTCCGTTTGGAGCACCTTTTCTGTTATAAATATAAATCGTAAAAGTAATTACGCCTTCTTAACCTTTTTATATCCGTATACAGCGCTTTCGCCCAATTCCTCTTCGATGCGGAGTAACTGGTTATATTTTGCGATCCGGTCAGTGCGGCTTAAAGATCCGGTTTTGATCTGTCCGCTGTTGGTTGCAACTGCGATGTCAGCGATGGTAGTATCTTCGGTTTCGCCTGAACGGTGTGAAGTCACGGTCGTATAACCAGCACGATGAGCCATTTCGATGGCATCGAGCGTTTCAGTTAGCGTACCAATCTGATTTACTTTAATCAGAATAGAGTTGCAAGCGCCCAATCCGATGCCTTTTTTCAAATACTCAATGTTAGTCACGAAATTGTCATCACCAACGAGCTGGCATTTGTGCCCGATTTTATTGGTGAGCTGCACCCAACCTTCCCAGTCGTTCTGATCGAATCCATCTTCAATAGAGTCAATCGGATAATTGACAACAAGGTCGGCCAAATAATCAACCTGCTGTTCGCGGGTTCTTTTTTCTCCATTTTTCCCTTCAAATTTGGCATAGTTATAAATACCATTTTCGTAGAATTCCGAAGCAGCACAATCCAATCCGATCGAAATATCACCGCCATCTTCGGCCCGACCCGCTTTGTAGCCGGCTTTACTTATTGCTTCGATAATGCTGTTCAGTGCATCTTCAGTTCCGGAAAGTGCCGGGGCAAATCCTCCTTCGTCTCCAACAGCGGTGCTGAGGTGACGGTCGTGAAGTACTTTTTTAAGGCTATGGAATACTTCGGCTCCCATGCGAAGTCCTTCGCGGAACGAAGTTGCTCCGATCGGACGAATCATAAATTCCTGAAATGCGATTGGCGCATCGGAATGAGAACCACCATTGATGATGTTCATCATTGGAACAGGAAGCGTTTTGGCATTTGTTCCACCGATGTAACGATAAAGCGGCATATCAAGATAAGAAGCTGCAGCTTTGGCAACTGCAAGCGATACGCCTAAAATGGCATTGGCGCCAAGATTTGATTTGGTTTTTGTGCCATCAAGTTCAATCAGTTTGTGATCCAATGCAACCTGATTAAGCGCATTCATGCCAACAATCTCTTCTGCAATGGTTTTGTTAATGTTTTCAACTGCCTTAAGTACACCTTTTCCAAGGTAACGTTTTTTATCTCCATCACGAAGTTCAAGAGCTTCGTTTTCGCCCGTCGATGCACCTGATGGTACAGCAGCACGACCCATGATTCCACTTTCAAGCGTAACCTCAACTTCAACCGTTGGGTTTCCGCGCGAATCAAGAATTTCTCTTCCGATTACTTTGTAAATTAACATCGTTTTTGGGTATTAATACGATTAAACATTTATGTTTCTGTCAGACTGACAGTGTAATATAAAATTTTATTCTAAGTCTTTCAACAAAACAAAGATAATCATTTCTGACTCTAAAAGCCGTAAAATAGCTGAACTGCTGTTAAGAAGAGGTTAAATTTAGGAAAGGTAATTCAAAAGGCAAAAGATGTCTTAAAAATAAAAATGAAAACGATCAACAGTAACAAATTTGTTACTATATTTGTATTGCAATAACAAATCGAAAACACTATGCCGGAAGTTTTCAGAATGTTTGGAATGCGTTTTTTCTTTTTTGCCAATGAGCATTTGCCCATACATATTCATGTTCAGAATGCAGACGGAAGAGCCAAATTTCAAGTTTCACCAAAAGTAAAGTTATTGTCAAACAAAGGATTAAAGTCCTCTGATATAAAACTGGCAGAAGCGGTTATTGAAGAAAACGAAACAACCATTATTAAAGCATGGGAGGTATTTCATGGAAAGGCAGAGTAATTTGAAAATAGAAAAAGTATGGTTTGATGACGAAAACATCTACATCCTTACTAACGATGGAACACAAAAAAGTCATCCTCTGCGTTGGTTCGATAGGCTATGGAATGCAACCCCCGAACAACGCGAACAATATGAGGTAGGCAGTTGGGGTGATTCTATTCATTGGCCGGAATTGGATGAGGATTTAAGTCTGGAAGGTTTTTACACCTTTAACAAGGATGAGATAGAAGATCAAAAAAACGAGGTATCACGAGTGTTTGACAAATTTCCGGCAATAAACGTTACACGGTTTGCCGAACGCGTTAAAATTAATCGCAGTCTGCTGGCAAGCTACGTGTGCAACGAAAAGAAACCCGGTATCAAAAATAAGAAACAAATAGAAGCAGCCTTACACCAACTCGGCAGAGATCTTTTAGCGGTAAAATTGTAATTCACACTTTGGAATAACCGGAATAAAAAATAGGCTAAAAAAGAAAAAGTAATCCAAACCAGGTTACTTTTTTTGTGCCTACCTAAAGAGTGTAAACAAAATTGTTTCCAAACATTTTCCTGCCATCAGGAAAATGATACCTATGCCAAAAGGTGATGAAAAAGAGATTGTTGACAATAGCGCTGCTGTAAGAAAAATGCTGGTCGAAAGAGGTATACAACCCGAAAACCTTCCTCCTTTTTTTGTCTTTTTTATAATTTGTGATTTCCATAAAATTGATTAAAAGAAAAAACTAACTTTGAGCTAATCCTAATAACCAGAATATGACTATTGATCAGTATATTCAAAATATTAATGCGGCTTACCAAAGGGGCAACGCAACAGAGCATACTTATCGTGGCGATCTAAAACAATTAATCGAATCATTGGTGGTCGACATTGTTGTAACCAATGAACCGTCAAGGCAGTCTTGCGGAGCTCCCGACTATATCTTGACCAAAAAAGACATACCTGTCGGTTTTATCGAGGCCAAAGATATTGGTGATAAAGACCTTGAAGGAGCAAAGAAAATTGGTAACAAAGAGCAGTTCGACCGTTATAAAGCTTCGTTACACAACTTAATATTTACGGATTATCTGGATTTTTACCTTTATCGTGCCGGACAGTTTGTTTTAAAAATAGCTATTGGAGAGATTACACCCAAAGGAATTAAGCCAATCCATGCCAATTTTTGTGCCTTCACAGATATGATCAAAGATTTTTGTTCTTATATCGGACAAACGATTACAAGTTCAAAAAAATTGGCTGAAATGATGGCCGGGAAAGCAAGGTTACTCTCTGTCATTATCGAAAAGGCACTAACCAGTGACGAAAGCAATAATGAGGACAGTACACTAAAAGACCAGATGATCGCTTTTAGAGAGATACTCATTCACGATATAACTCCTAAAGGTTTTGCCGACGTGTACGCTCAAACAATTGCATACGGAATGTTTGCCGCTCGTACGCACGATAAAACAATTGATACTTTTAGTCGAAATGAAGCAGCCGAACTGATACCAAAATCAAATCCATTCTTACGCCGTTTGTTTGGATATATAGCCGGACCGGATATTGACGACCGAATCAAATGGATTGTTGATAGTCTGGCAGAGATATTTCTGGCTTGCAACGTGATGGAATTGTTAAAGGATTACGGAAAGGCTACTAAGATGGAAGACCCCATAATCCATTTTTATGAAACCTTCTTAAGTGAGTACGATCCTGCTTTGCGCAAAGCGAGAGGTGTTTGGTACACGCCGCAACCAGTAGTAAATTTCATAGTACGTGCTGTTGATGATATTTTAAAAACAGAATTCGATTTGCCTAATGGCTTAGCCGACACTTCAAAAACAAAGATAAAAGTACAGGATGTTGGTAAAGCGACAGCAGATTTACGATCAAAAACGGAACCGATTGAAAGGGAAGTCGAAGTACATAAAGTTCAAATTCTTGATCCGGCAACCGGTACTGGAACGTTCCTCGCCGAAGTGATAAAACTAATACATGATAAGTTTAAAGACCAGCAAGGAATCTGGAGCAATTACGTGGAGACACATTTACTCCCAAGACTGAACGGTTTTGAACTACTGATGGCAAGTTACGCTATGGCACATTTGAAGCTTGATTTGCTTTTAACCGAGACAGGATATAAACCAACTTCTGACCAACGATTTAGAGTTTATTTAACGAATAGCCTAGAAGAGAACCACCCAGACACTAATAGTTTACACTTTGCAAAATGGTTAAGTTCTGAAGCAAATGAGGCTAATCAAGTAAAAAGAGATACACCCGTAATGTGCGTTATAGGTAATCCTCCTTACAGTGTAAGTAGCACAAATAAAGGTGAATGGATAGAAAAATTAACAGCCGACTATAAGAAGGATTTAAACGAAAGAAATATCCAACCACTTTCTGACGATTACATCAAATTTATTCGTTATGGACAGCATTTTATTGATAAAAATGGAAGTGGTGTATTGGCTTATATTTCTAATAACAGTTTTATTGACGGTATCATTCATCGTCAAATGCGAAAAAATCTTTTAGAGAGTTTCGATAAAATATATATTTTGGATTTGCATGGTAGTGCTAAGAAAAAAGAAGTGTGTTCTGATGGTACAGTAGACCAAAATGTATTTGATATTATGCAAGGTGTTTCCATCAATCTTTTTGTGAAAACCGGAAAGAAAATGAATAATGAATTAGGACAGATATTTCAATTCGATTTGTTTGGAAAGAGAGAATTCAAGTATGATTTTTTGAATCAGAATTCTTTGAGGAATATTGAGTGGAATACATTGGAATACAATATTCCTAATTACTTTTTTACTCATAAAAATTTCATCTCAAAAGATGATTATTTAAAAGGATTTAAACTCGACGAACTTTTTGTAATTCAATCTCTAGGAATAGAATTTGGATCAAAAGAATACTTTTTAGATGATTCAAAAAGTAAGATAATAGATTTCATTAAAGGGGTAATAATTAATCCATTAGTTACTGATCAAGAGATTGAGAGCAAATATGAGATTAAAACAACTAGCGGTTGGAAGTTTGGTAATCTAAGACGAAAGGAAACATTATCAGGCTTTCAAAACAAAAGAATTAAGAAATGTATAAATGCACCTTTTGATATAAAATACACCTATCATTCAGATATTTTAAGGCGGCCTCAAATAGAAGTACTTCAGCATTTACATCAAGACAATATAGCATTAATCACACTGCGCCAATCTAGAGCAATCAATTCTTTTTGCTATTTTTTGGCTGATAATGTTTATAGTAAAGATGTCATTTCAATTTTAGATAGAGCCACAGGATTTCCCCTCTACCTTTATCCCGAACCCTCTGCCCAGCAAACGATAGAGCCAGCCGCAACACGTTCGCCCAATCTAAATGCAGAAATTGTAAAACAAATAGCAGAGGGTTTGGGGTTGGAATTTGTGGCGGAGAAAGATACGAAAGACCTGACAGGTTTTGAAAACCGGTCAGGTCTGGCAACCAGCTTCGCCCCTATCGATCTGTTGGATTACATCTACGCAGTACTGCACTCGCCAACATATCGCGAGAAATACAAAGAGTTCTTAAAGATTGACTTTCCAAGAGTGCCTTATCCAAAAGATCGGGATACATTCTGGCAATTGGTAAAGTTGGGAGGAGAATTAAGGCAAATACATTTATTGGAAAGCCTGGTGGTTAATCGGTATATTACACAATATCCGGTAGATGGAGATAATATGGTAGGAAGAATAAAATACCAGAATGGAAAGGTTTTTATAAACGATGCTCAATACTTCGACAATGTACCGGAAGTAGCATGGAACTTTTACATAGGAGGATACCAACCAGCACAGAAATGGCTCAAAGACCGGAAGAATAGAAAGCTTGAATTTGATGATATACTACATTATCAGAAGATTGTAGTTGCTTTAACAGAGACGGGGAGGATTATGAAAGAGATTGATAAAATTGAAATATAATAATGAATAAATTAGTCTTAATAGGAAATGGCTTTGATTTAGCTCATGGGTTAAAAACTTCTTACTCTGATTTTTTATTATGGTATTTAAATGAAGCTTTTAAATCATTAAATAGGATAAAATCCTCTAATAGCATTGCAACACATGAGGATAAATTGATCCTACTCACTCCTATTATTAGAAGTAGTGGATATTCTATATTGGAATCTTTAGCTGATTTTAACAAATTTATTAACAATAATCATATTACTTTGAAAATAAAAAATGACTTCGCAAAAGCCATAATTTATCAAACAACAAATAATAAGTGGGTTGATATAGAATCGCTGTACTACTCTTCATTAATTAAAATTTACAAAAAACAGAAGACTAGTGGCACATTTTTAACGACAAATGAAATAGTTGATTTAAATGAATCTTTCACTTTTATGAAGTCTAAACTTAAAGAATACTTAGGAGCTTTTAAGATAAAACCAACGATAAATGAAGAAATAAAGCAACATTTAGTTCAAGAGTTAATCAATGACCAAAAGGCTGTTATAGATTGCAATACGTTGTTTTTAAATTTTAATTATACAGATACTATTGAGCTATATAAAGATTCTTTGCCAAATAGTAATTTTTCAGAGGTTAATTATATTCATGGTAATCTTAAAGATGAAAGTAATCCAATTATATTTGGATATGGAGATGAAATGGATACATACTATGAAAAGATTGAACAGTTAAACAATAACGAGTACACTAAGAACATAAAATCATTTGACTATTTAAAAACAAGTAACTACCAAAATTTTTCAAGATTTATTGACTCATCTCCTTTTGATGTCTACATAATGGGACATTCTTGTGGCCTTTCAGATAGAATACTACTCAATAGCATATTTGAGCATAAGAATTGCGTAAAGATTAAAATCTTCTATTATCAGAAAACAAAAGATGAAAACGATTTTTTTGAGAAGACACAAGAAATATCTAGACATTTTAGACCAATCAATAAAGGTAGGATGAGGAAAATAATAGTTCCTTATGAAGATTGTGTGCCATTAACAATATTTAAGTCTTAATGCAGAAATGCCCACAATTAACCCCACAAAAAAAACCTGGATATTCTCCGGGGTTAAGTGGGAACTGATGGGTTCGAACCATCGACCCTCCTGACGTAAAGTCGGGATGTACTAAACCTGATTGGAGCTAAGTACAAGTGTTTATAAAATTACTGCAACGTATTTGAGTTTTTTTCATTTTCTGCTTATAGGCATCACTTATTGATTTTGTCAGTTTATTTTGGTTGAAAGTGAATACATCTAACCTCACCAGTTAAAAATATTTGATTATACTATAGATATATCTAAAATAATACACGATATTTGAATAATATTGCAGATATATCTATATTTGTAAAAATATTTCTGAAAATGTATAATGAACTATACGAACAGTCGGGTAGTGATATTATCCGACAGTTAGGGAAAAGATACAGTAAGTATCGTAAAAGGATGGGATATACTCAAAAGGAAGTAGCAGAGAAATCAGGATTGAGTGTATTTACAATTAGTTCTTTTGAGAATGGTTCTTCTACCGGGGTTACATTGACTTCGTTTATCAAATTGCTACGAGCTATCGATAGCCTTGACGAAACTGAGAAACTGTTGCCTGAACTACCTGAAAGTCCTCGTGCATTATTTAAGAAACAGATGCAAGAACGGTAATTATGGAAACGAATGTAGTAATGGTAAAGTTATGGGGGATGCCGGTTGGGTATCTTTCTTGGGATAAAAAATCGGAGGTGGCTTTTTTTGAATATGAATCGAAGTTCTTGGAAAGAGGCCTGGATATTGCTCCTCTAACGATGTCCATCAATTCCCCCCGTAGCAGGAAGCTTATACCCTGGACCGGTGATAAAGATAAATTATACATGGGACTTCCGCCGATGATTGCAGATTCGCTACACGACAAATGGGGGCATTCACTTTACAGAGCCTGGCTGCGTGATAATCATATTTCTGCAAAGAATGTAAGTCCGGTTGATCATCTTTCGTTTATTGGTAGTCGTGCATTGGGAGCACTTGAATATGAACCAGCTCAGAAATTAGGTGACGATTCAGTTTTTTCGGTAGAAGTTGAGCATCTGTATGAATTTGCTAAACAAGAAACAACCGAAAGCAATTGTGGCGGTTAACAGGGCTACCGGAGAAGTAATATCAGGGCAAGGAAATATTCCTGAAGGGTTTGAACATTATATTCTTAAATATGATGATAATTCATCCTATCCTTTTGCCAGGTTGGAATATGTTTTTTATCTGATGGCTTTGGATGCCGGAATAAACATGATGCCTTCCGAATTACGATATTATGGAAATGTTACCCATTTTCTTACCCGTCGGTTTGACCGTGTTGGTAATGACCGAATACATATACAAACATTTGCTGCTATATCGCCGGGAGGTGATAGCTATGAGGATTTATTTGCTGTAATACGCAGGCTTAACTTGCCTTACATGGACAGCCGCCAATAATACCTGCGGATGGTGTTTAATGTACTTGCCCGTAATGTGGATGACCATTCAAAAAACTTCAGCTTCTGTATGGCATCCGATGGTATATGGCATTTATCCCCGGCTTATGATTTGACTTATGCCGTTGATCTTTCAGCACCTGCATTTTTAAACAGGCATTTAATAACCATAAACGGTAAAAATGAAAATATAACGCGCAAAGATTTGGAAGTAGTAGCTCAGCGGAATGATATTCAGGATTATAAGTCACTAATTGATATGGTAAGCCATGCCGTAAATAAATTTAAGGGATATGCTACAGAATTGAAAATCGATCAACAGTTAATTGATAGTATTGAATCTGATTTTGTCAGAGTATAATTTTAAATCCAGCCATCTTGGGAATAAAAAAAAGTCACCTATATTAAGATGACTTTCTGTGGGAACTGATGGGTTCGAACCATCGACCCTCCCGACGTAAAGTCGGGATGCACTAAACCTGATTGGAGCTATGTATAAGTTTTTCTATCATCTTTCTGCTCTTCCAACCTTTGATAGTTTTTTCTTTTTCAGCAGCCTTCTCATAAGTATCAAAATGCTCGATGAAAACAACTTTCCAATCCTTTGCCTTTGCTGTAAATCCTTCATGATTGGACAGATGTTTTTCTAACCGTTCGTCCATCGAGTTACGAGTTGACCCAATATAATATTTGTTTAAATCTGCAGAAAAAAGAATGTAGGTAACAGCCATATTGGAAATAAAAAAAAGTCACCTGTATTAAGATGACTTTTTGTGGGAACTGATGGGTTCGAACCATCGACCCTCTGCTTGTAAGGCAGATGCTCTGAACCAACTGAGCTAAGCTCCCTTTCTCTTTTAACTTCGCATTAACTGCTTTATTCAAAAGTGTTGCAAAGATAGACCTTTTTTAATCCGCTCCAAATATTCGAAAGAAAAAAACAGTTTTTTGCCGAACAACAATTATAACGCTATCGACATCAATTCGGAGCCTAAGCTGTGCAATGCTTTTTCAATCTTTTCAATTTGTTGTTTTCGCGGCTTTGAGCGACCGTGTAAATAATTCCACAATTGCTTCTGGTGTATCCCCGATAACCGCTCCAAAGCGGCAGGTGTAATCACACCCGCATAGTATTGAAGCAAGCTCTCAGTATCAAACTTATACACCACTTCAAATTCCTTATCCAAAAAAGCAGGATAGGAAAAGTTTTTCTCAATAGCCGTATCTTTGAAGAATTTCATTTGAAACAACATATCGGCTTTCGCTTCTTCTGGCGACTTGCCCACACCCGAAAACATTTCATTTTCGCAACAAATTGTACAGGAACCATCTGTTGATCTTTCGATAATCGCTTCTACTTTTCTCATCTTCATTTTTTGAGTAATGAATGGGTTTATTTCAATCCCAACATTTTTTTAGGTTGGATGTCACAAAGATAGATATATTTCTACTGTTTGCAATAGAATTAATAGATATATTTCTATTTATTTCATGGCCTTATCCAGCTCTTCGAACGATAAATCCATTAGCGGATAGCTTTCCCAACCGATAAAGTCGAAATGCCACCATTCGGTTGAAATAGGTTTAAATCCGAAGTGAGCCATCATATTAAACAAGAACTTGCGGTTGGTTAGCACCGTGTCGGGTAAGTTGGCATATCCGGGATTGGCTTTGGCACTGAATTCATCGAATGCAGAAGGCATTGGGATCTCTTTTCCTGTCTTTCTTTCCACGAGGGTTATATCAACAGCGCAACCCCTGTTGTGGCGCGAACCCTTGCGTGGATTAGCTACAAAATTTGAATCGTGGTACACTTTATAAAAAAGTAGTGATGCAGCATAAGGGCGATAAGCATCGTAGATTTTCAGTCCGAGATGGTAGTGCAACAACGAATCCTGTACTTTTTGAAGGGCATCGGCCACCGGTTTGCGTAGAAACGCCCTCGGAGCAGCATAAATTACTTCGTGTGTAAAGTTATTAGCTGTAGCGTAACGGATATCAAGCACAACCCCCTTGATCTTTTTTACCAAATCTACCATCAGCATTCCGGGATTTTCGGCTACCTGTTGCCGGTACGCTTCCGAAGTTTGGGTTAGCGCTAAATGGAATGGATTGTGGTCGGCCGTAATATTCTGACTGTTACAGGTAGTTGTACGCAAAAAGAATATCAGCGCAATAGGAAAAAGGATAAGAAGGTTAAATCGTATCATAAACTAAAGCAGGATGAATAGAACATCGCCAAAAGTATTAAGAATTTATTGTCATTTTTTAATCTGACTCATAAGTTATGGTTTTCCTGCTATTCAATCATCGTTTTAGAGGTTTTTTAACCAGATAATGAACCCAAATTTATCCGAAATCTTAATATTAAGAACTTGACGATTGCTTCATTATATTTCTATTATTCCTTATATTTGCGGAATTATTGGAATAAAACAATGAATTTTCAGGAATTTAGGAACAAGTGGTTTGATTTGGGATGTATCAATTCCAATCAGGTTTACACATGGCAACCAAACTTCGATAAAAACAACATGAGCCGCTGGACAGAGAAGGGTTTATTGCTAAAACTACGCAATGGCTATTACACCTTTCCTGAATATAAGTCAAAGTCAGATTTCGCCTATTATATTGCTAATCGGATATATCGGCCATCCTACGTTAGCCTTCATTCAGCAATGGCTTTTCATGGAATGATACCGGAATCCATAGTACAGATTACGAGTGTTACATCACTTAAAACATTTGCTTTTACAAACGTCTTTGGCGAATTCTCCTATAAGTCTGTTCGACCTGATCTTATGTTTGGTTACGATGTTAAGACCATGTCGGATGGGCGTTCATTGCTTCTTGCAAAGCCTGAAAAAGCGCTGCTGGATTTGCTATATCTCTATCCTTTTTATAATACTGTCTTTGAAATCAATGAGTTACGCCTGGATGAGGATTATATACAGAAAGATTTGAATACGGAGTTACTGAACAAATTTTCCCGGCAGTTTAAATGCAAAGCTCTCGAAAAAAGATTGAAATTGATTTTCAATGATTAACGACAAATAACTAGTATTATATGCTGAATTTAGAGCAAATAAAGAATTTCTTTCCACTTAGCTTGCGGGAGAATCCTATCTACAGTAAGTATCTGCTGAAAGAGTATTTGCAGCTGCTGATTCTTGATTATTTAGCTACTACTCCATATATACGAAAAATCACATTCATTGGAGGAACATACTTGCATTTGATAAAAGGGATTGACCGGTTTTCTGAAGACCTTGATTTCGATTGTAAACAGATGTCGATACAAGAATTTATAGAAATGACAGATTCCATTCTTCAATTTCTCTTGAAATTTGGATTGAAGACCGAAACACGGGACAAAGCAAACGATAAGTTGAAGGCATTTCGTAGAAATTTCTATTTCCCTGAATTACTTTTTGATTTGGGTTTGTCAGGATATAAGGAGGAGCGATTCCTGATAAAGGTCGAGTGTCAGGATCAACAAATTGATTATAAACGAGAAATGATCAATGTAAAAGGATGTGGACTATTCTTCCCTTTTCCGGCACCAACTGATGGCGTATTATGCGGCATGAAAATATCAGCTCTTCTTTCAAGACAGAAAGGGAGGGATTTTTATGATGTTATGTTTCTGATGGGTCAAACCACACCCGATTACTCGTTCCTCTCATTAAAATGTGGTATTCACAATTTACCGGAATTGAAAACTGCCGTATCAGATATTTTAGCAAAAATTGATTTGAAGAATAAAACAAAAGATTTTGAGCACCTGCTTTTTAACAAAGTAAGTAGCCAACGGATTCTCTCTTTCGGTGAATTTATTGAACAAATTAACTAAATCCACTCTTTCCAAATAAAACAATCGTGACTGAAATCCTCGTTTGTTAATTGTGGTTCACTTTTAAATAATCCAAATACTGAAGAGCCGCTGCCCGACATTGAAGCATAAACAGAACCAAGATTAAGTAATTTCGATTTAATTTTTGCAATTTCGGGATATAACTGAAATACAAACGCTTCAAAATCATTCATAATACAACTCTGCCATTTTTCGGGGGATAAATGAATTGAATCAAGCATTGAGAACTTCGGGATTGATGGTATTATACCCGCATATGCTTCTTTTGTCCCGACACCAAATGTTGGTTTAACCAAAACAAGATAGTAACCATTTAAAGTGAAGTCTATCGTTTGGAGCTTTTCACCGATTCCGCTTGCAAAAGAGGGTTTATTTTCCAGAAAGAAAGAGCAATCGGCTCCCAATTTTACGGCATAAACCTTTAATTGATCAATAGTTAATCCCAATTCGAAATAATCATTTATACCTTTCAATAAAAATGCTGCGTCAGCCGATCCTCCTCCCAAACCGGCTCCAAATGGAATTACTTTATGCATATGGATATCAAGTCCCGGAATAGAAAAGTCAGCAGCCAGTAACCGGTAAGCTTTCACAACAATATTCTCTTCTGAATCAATATTCAGCGGCAGACCCGAACTTGAAAAAGTAATTTTATTATTCTTGTTCTCAATAAATTCCAAACCATCCTTCAATCCAATGGGATAGAAGACCGTTTCAAGTTCGTGATAACCATCCTCCCTTTTTTGGAGAATATTCAGACCAAGGTTAATTTTTGCGTTTGGGAATAAGACCATCTGACTGAATTAAAAATTATTCGTTGCGGAGAAGAACGGAGGAAAATGAGATGGTGGGAAAATTTGGGAAGGAAACATTTCTTCCTAATACAAATTCTCATCTTCTTATCTTCTCACCTTCACTCCATATCATATTCATTACCAGGCATATTCATTACTGTTCATAATTCTCCAGCGGTTCGCAGGTACAGAACAAGTTACGGTCACCCCAGGCATTATCGACACGTCCGACTGGTACCCAGAATTTATTCTCCCGAAGCCATTCGAGCGGATACGCTGCCTTTTCACGTGAATAAGCATGAGTCCATTCGTTTGCAGTAAGCATTTCCGCCGTATGTGGTGCATTCATTAACACATTATCTGTTGCATCAGCAACTCCATTCTCAACTTCTTTAATCTCATCGAAAATTGCATTCATCGTATCTACAAAACGATCCAGCTCCTCTTTTGATTCACTTTCGGTAGGTTCAACCATCAATGTTCCATGAACCGGGAACGAAAGGGTAGGAGCATGGAAGCCATAATCCATCAATCGTTTAGAAATATCGGTTTCCGAAATACCGGCAGCAGTTTTGAGGTGGCGACATTCAAGAATCATCTCGTGACCAACACGTCCATTTTCACCCGTATATAAAATTCCGTAATTATCTTTCAATCGTGCAGCAATGTAATTGGCATTCAGAATTGCTATTTTAGTTGCTTCTGTAAGACCATCAGCACCAAGCATTTTGATATAGCCATAAGTGATTGTCAAGACGGAAGCACTTCCCCATGGAGCAGAAGCAACTGCATGAATTCCAATATGTCCATTGTTCATCACGGAATGAGCTGGCAGAAATTCAACAAGGTGTTTAGCCACACAAATAGGTCCAACGCCTGGACCACCGCCACCATGCGGAATAGCAAATGTTTTATGAAGGTTCAGGTGGCAAACATCAGCCCCGATCCGGCTTGGATTGGTCAAACCAACCTGGGCATTCATATTTGCTCCATCCATATAAACCTGACCCCCAAACTGGTGGATAATGCTACACATTTCGGTAATCGACGATTCAAAGACACCGTGTGTGGATGGATAGGTCACCATAAAGCATGAAAGGTCATTTTTATACTCCTCCGCTTTTACCTTCAGTGCCTCTACATCAATATTACCACGTTCATCGCACGGGACAACCACCACTTTCATACCCGCCATCACGGCGCTAGCAGGGTTTGTTCCATGAGCAGAGGAGGGAATCAAAGCCACATTCCGGTGACCTTCTCCCCGGCTTTTGTGATATTCCCTGATCACAAGCAATCCTGCATATTCGCCTGCAGCACCCGAATTTGGCTGAAGCGAAATATCGGCAAATCCGGTGATTTCAGCCAGATCACGGCGTAGTTCCTCCATTAATTCATGGTAACCCATCGCCTGATTTTTAGGAACATAGGGATGTATTCCATTAAATTCGATCCAGCTGAGCGGTAACATTTCTGTTGCAGCATTCAGTTTCATCGTACACGATCCCAACGAAATCATCGAATGAACCAGCGATATGTCTTTCTTTTCGAGACGTTTGATATACCTTGCCATCTCAGTCTCTGAACGATATTTACTAAAAACGTTCTGCTTCATAAATTTCGATTTCCGGAGATACGCGGAATCAATAGTTATATTTTCAGTGATGGATGTAATAACCGGAACAGGTTTGTTTGCTGCTTTGGCAAAAACTTCGACTATCCAGTTAATATCTTCTATATTTGTTGTTTCGTCAATGCTTAGGCCGACTTGTCCGTTAGAAAAGTAGCGGAAATTCATTTCAAGATCGAGCGACAGCCATTCGATATCTTCCCTCTTTACATGCCGGGGAAGATCAACTCTAATTGTATCGAAGAAATTTTTATTGACTTGTCTATAACCCAGCTTGGTGATCTCGTCGGATAGCATACCTGCGATATTATGCACCCTTTCTGCAATGGCTTTAATCCCTTCCGGACCATGATAAATGGCATACATCCCGGCCATTGTCGCTAAAAGGGCTTGCGCCGTACAAATATTTGAGGTTGCCTTTTCGCGTTTGATATGTTGTTCGCGTGTTTGAAGCGCAAGACGAAGAGCATTTTTACCATTCACATCTTTCGAAACGCCGATAATCCTGCCAGGGATATCACGTTTAAATTCATCACGAGTAGCAAAGAAAGCCGCGACCGGTCCACCATATCCCATTGAAACACCGAAACGTTGTGAAGAGCCAAAAACGATATCGGCACCCCATTTCCCCGGAGGTGTCAACAGTGCAAGTGCAAGTAAATCAGTAGCAACAGCAACTTTGCACCCTTTCTCCTGAACAGCTTTTGTAAAACCGGAATAGTCTTCAATTTCGCCATTCGAGTCAGGGTACTGCAAAATAGCGCCGAACCACCTTTCGTCAGCTACTACATCCTTAAAGTTGCCTACTTTCAATTCAATTCCAAGCGGTTCAGCTCTGGTAATCAAAACATCAAGCGTTTGAGGCCAGATCAGTTCATCAACAAAACAAACATTGGCGCCAGCTTTTTCCTGTGCCCTCGAACGGAGACTATACATCATGTGCATCGCTTCGGCAGCGGCAGTGGCCTCATCCAATAAGGAAGAATTTGCCAATGGCATAGCAGTCATTTCACATACCATCGTCTGAAAGTTCAGCAATGCCTCTAACCGACCCTGTGAAATTTCAGCCTGATACGGCGTATATGAAGTGTACCATACCGGATTCTCAAGGATATTGCGGAGAATAACTGCCGGAGTAATTGTGTCGTACCACCCCATCCCGATATAGGTATTGAAAACTTTGTTCTTCTTGGCCAGGTTCAGTATTTTCCGATAATACTCCCTTTCAGTCAGTCCGTTGGAAAGGTTTAAAGGTTTTTTCAACCGGATATTTGCCGGAACAGTCTGATCAATCAGCTCATCCAGTGATTGAACACCAATCACTTTAAGCATCTCACTGATATCTTCTTCACGTGGACCGATATGTCGGCTCACAAATTTATCTATCGCCATTGTATCTGTATTTTAATAATTTGCCGGTACAATTTTAACTCCTTTCGGAAGAATAAAATATGATAATTTTTACCTGTGATAAAATTTAGTTCAGAAACGGATTATTGCTTTTTTCTGCTCCGATGGTCGTTTCAGGTCCATGGCCGCAGTAGACTTTTACCCGAGGATCGAGCACCATTAACTTTTCCAGGATACCTGTGATCAGTTGCACATGATTGCCTCTCGGAAGATCAGTACGGCCAACTGAGCCGTAAAACAGGATATCACCTGCAATAAGTAACTGATCTGCTTCCGAATAAAATGCCACACCACCCGGCGAATGTCCGGGAACATAAATGACTTTCAACGTTGAATTCCCGAATGAAAGTAATTCGCCTTCTTCGAAAAAATGGCCTGGCAATGGTGGCTTCAGCATCGACATACCAAACATTGATGATTGATTGACTGCCTGTTCAACAAGAAAGTTGTCTTCTTTGTGAATTTCACTCTTTAGACCCCAGGTATTCTCAACAAACCTGTTACCCATCAGATGGTCAAAATGGCCGTGTGTATTGAGCAACCTTACTGGTTTAAGATGGTGGGTTTCGATAAATAATTTCAGTTTTTGCTCCTCATGAGGGTAAAAACAAGCCGGATCGATAATCACGCATTCGAGCGTATCGTCCCATAACAAAATGGCATTCACCTCAACGGGGTTAAATGTGAACTTTTTAATGTTCATATGATGTTGGATCAAAGTTTTTAAATAATTGTAAAAGAAGCAAGTGCCCCAATAGTCGGTCTGAATTAAGGATCCAACTAATTCATCTGAAAGCACGGCGAAGGTAGAAAATGTATCAGAAAGATCAAATTAATTTGTATCATCCATTCGGTGATGTAGTCGAAACATTGCAATTTTGCAGAATTTACCGGAGAATGCCTTTCTATCGGGTACAATCGCGAAATTATTAGCAATTTTGTAAACGCGATTTAAACAGTAATATGGCGAACTCAATAAAAATGGTTGACCTTCACGGTCAATATCTGAAAATTAAAGACGAAATCGATCAGGCTATCCAGGAAGTCATAAACACTTCAGCCTTTATAAATGGTAAGCCTGTTGAAGCTTTTGCCGGCGAACTGGCTGATTATACGGGAGCAAAATATGTGATTCCGTGCGCCAACGGGACTGATGCGCTTCAGATTGCTTACCAGGCACTCGATCTCAAACCCGGCGATGAAGTGATTATGCCTGCATTCAACTATGTCGCATCTGCCGAAGCAGCAGCGATGCTTGGATTAAAACCCGTATTTGTTGATGTTCATGAAGACACGTTCAATATCAACGAAAATCTTATAAAAGAGCGAATAACCTCCGCCACAAAAGCAATTGTTGTGGTACATTTGTTCGGCCAGTCAGCCAATATGGAACCAATTCTTGAAATTGCCCGTCAATTCAAACTTAAGGTGATCGAAGATAACGCGCAATCGCTTGGGTCGGAATACACCTTCAAAAATGGTAATAAACAATTGACCGGAACAATGGGTGATATCGGTACATATTCTTTTTTTCCGACAAAAAATCTAGGATGTTTTGGCGATGGTGGCGCAATATCCACAAATAATCAGGATCTTGCACAGAAGGCAACAATGATCTCGCGTCACGGACAGGGACAAAAATATGCCTACGAAATAGTCGGCTGCAATTCACGGCTCGATACTATCCAGGCTGCCATTCTTAGTGTGAAACTCCGAAATCTTAACAAATATCTTCAAAGCCGTATTGAAGCAGGTCGTTGCTACAATCAACTTTTGGAAAACCTATTCCAAGTTATAAGACCTTCAGACAACAGTTGGTCAAAACACACCTATAACCAATATGTTATAAGATTAAATAAGCGCGATAAAATCAAAGATTTACTCAAAGCAGCCGAAGTGCCCACAATGATTTATTATCCGTCGCCGCTTCATCTCCAGAAAGCTTATGCTTATTTGGGATATAAAACCGGAGATTTTCCCGTTGCAGAAAAATTGTGTCACGAAGTTCTCGCCTTACCAATTCATACCGAAATAACTTCACACGAGCAAGAATTTGTGATCAACTCCTTAATCCAATCAATTAACTCATTATGATACAATATTCAGCACATCCCTCAGCGGTTATTGATGAAAATTGCGAAATCGGCGAAGGGACAAAAATCTGGCATTTCAGTCACATTATGTCGGGGTCCAAAATTGGTAAACGCTGCAATATAGGTCAGAATGTCGTGGTTTCTCCACAAGTCATTCTGGGGGACAATGTGAAAGTTCAAAATAACGTATCTATTTATACCGGAGTTATTTGCGAAGACGATGTATTTCTTGGACCCTCCATGGTATTCACCAATGTGATTAATCCGCGAAGTGCCATTACACGTAAAGATGAGTACAGGAAAACCATTGTGCATAAAGGGGCGTCCATCGGAGCCAATGCCACAGTTGTTTGCGGCAACGAAATCGGGCAATACGCTATGATCGGAGCCGGTGCAGTGATCACAAAAGAGGTTCCCAACTATGCCTTGGTTTATGGCAATCCGGCCCGTCAAAATGGTTGGGTGAGTGAATATGGGCATAAACTCAACTTCGACGAAGATGGTTTAGCAACCTGCCCTGAAAGCGGTGAGAAATATGCTTTGTCGAATAATGAAGTAAGTAAAATCGGGTGATTAGTTACTTCATTGAAATGAATTTAGCGGCTGGCGACTGGCCGCTGGCCGCCAGTTGCTAATTGCAAGTTGTCGGTAATTGGGCGCAGATTGAAAAAATAAAATAACAATATTAATAGATTCATTATATGAAAAATACTCTAATTGCCTTTCTTCTTTTAATAGGTCTAAATACATACGGACAATCATCGAATAGACTTTTTTCTAGATTGTTTTATTTGAAACCAGATTTCCACGAAAGTCCATCTCAATTTGACAAAATTTTTACTAAAGCATATTCTGTTAATTTACATAATCCGATTGATAATCGTCTTAGTTTTGTTGGTGAATTAGTAACAAAAAGAATCAAAGTTGAGAGATATGATGATTTCTGGAGTTTTCCGTTATTAAATATCGTGAATAGCAAAATTTCAAATGATTTTAAAAGATTAGGATTAATTAATTCCGGCAAAGATAGTATTGAAATTCAACCTATAATTGAAGTAATGTACACTTGTCCACGAGGATTTATTTGGTTAAAATGCTATTCTAAAGTTCGAATTAAATTTATTGTTAGTAAATCTGGAAATGAAATTCTTAATGACACCTATGAAGCAACTTATTTCACCTCTGGCACAGATTCTGAATATGAAGGGAAAATAACTGATACAATTGAGAATTTTGCAAATACAACTTTGGGAATATGTTTGCGTAAATCTTTAGATAAATTTTATAATGATCTAAAAACAAAAATTTGAAAATCTGCGCCCAGTAACGCTAAATCTTAAAATTACAAAATCAAATTAATTAAAGAATGTTTATCAAACAAGCACTATACAAAATCCTGGGGGTCAGAAACTATCTGATTGTCGTTAGCAGACTGTTTTTTATTTCCTATTCCCTGAGGTTTCTTAAAAAGAATAAAACCTTTGATTGTCACTATTTTATAAAGAATCTAATTAATGAAGGCGATTATGTAATCGATATTGGCGCCAATCTTGGATACTATTCCCGATTATTTGCACAATTAATCGGACCCAACGGAAAAGTGTTTAGCGTAGAACCGGTAACTCTTTTCAGAAAAATATTGAAAATCAACACCTCAGGATTCAGAAACACGACCATAATTCCCTATGCATTAGGGACAGAGGATAATAAGCCAATCGTAATGGGGATTCCCAAAAGTAATAAATACCTTCGTCATGGATTGACCAGGGTTTTAGATACAAATGAAAATGAGCCGTTTGAATTCACTTTTAATGAGAAGATGTTTACTCCGGTTACCCTTTTCGGGAAGCTTGAACGATGCGATTACATCAAATGCGATGTTGAGGGTTATGAGATTCATATAATCCCGCAACTCGAATTTCTGTTAAAGCCTTTCCAGCCAATTATTCAGATTGAAATTGAGCCAGTAAACAGAAAATCGATTGTCGACTTTCTTTCATCGCTATCTTATTCAGCTTTTTATCTTAAAGATGAATTGCTTTTCCCTGTTGAAGAAAACTCTCAGGGAATTGATGGTGATCTTTTCTTTATTCCACAGATTAAGATGAAGTTAGCAGTACCTTATTTAGCCAAATTAAATATTTGATATGAAGAATTTTGCATTGATCGGAGCAGCCGGATATATCGCTCCACGGCACATGAGAGCCATCAAAGAAACTGGCAATAAACTGGTTGCAGCTTACGACCCGTATGATGGTGTTGGAATTATCGATAGCTATTCGCCTGACACAAAGTTTTTTGTTGAGTTTGAACGATTCGATCGTTACCTCGAAAAACAGAAATACGATAAAGGGATGACACTTGATTATATGAGCATCACATCGCCCAATTATCTCCACGATGCACACATCAGGGTGGCATTACGACGAGGTGCAAATGCTATCTGTGAAAAACCTTTGGTGCTAAATCCATGGAATATAGAAGCTTTGCAACATGTTGCAACCGACACCGGCAAAAAAATTTATACAATTTTGCAACTTCGTCTTCACCCGGTTATTATCGCTTTAAAGGAAAAAATCAAAGCCGGGCCTGCCGATAAAGTTTATGACATCGACCTCACGTATATCACTTCGCGCGGAAACTGGTATTACACTTCCTGGAAAGGTGATATCTCCAAATCGGGAGGAATAGCTACGAACATCGGTATCCATTTTTTCGATATACTGACCTGGGTTTTCGGCGATGTCAAAGAGAACATTGTAAATCTGCATACTCATGACAGGGCATCCGGAATTCTTCTTCTTGAAAAAGCGACTGTTCGCTGGTTCTTGAGTATCAACAACGAAATGTTGCCGACAGCGGTGAAAGAGAGCGGGAAAACCACCTTCCGATCGATCACTGTTGAAGGTGAAGAGATTGAATTCAGCGAAGGATTTACCGACCTTCACACCCGAAGTTACGAAGAAATTCTCAAGGGAAATGGTTTTGAGATTGACGAATCACGAAAGTCGATTGAGATCGTTTACGATATCCGGAATCAGACACCTGTTGGCTTGAAAGGTGATTACCATCCCTTTGCCGGAAAACCGCTATCCTCTCACCCATTCTCGCGACTCGATTAATATTCATAGTAATATGCAAAAGCAATCGATTCTCTTTGTTTACGTTAATTACTCTTCCTTCGTAAAAACCGATTTCGAAATTCTGTCAACGTTCGCAGAAGTGACAAAATATCAGTTTAAACCAGGAAAAGGGATTTTCAGCACAGGAATTGAATTGCTGAAAGAGCTCCTGTTTTTAATTTTCAATGGGTATAAATTTGATTCAGTGTTTATTTGGTTTGGCGATTATCACTCATTGCTGCCAGTTCTTTTCGCTAAAATATTCCATAAAAAAACATTTGTTGTGATTGGCGGATACGATGTTTCGACGCTTTCGGAATATAAATACGGAGCGTTTAGCAATCCAATCCGTGCCTTCTTTACTCGAAATACCTTTAAGTATGTCGACATTTGTTTTCCGGTAGCTGAAGCATTGCGAAAAAAGCTATTACTAATCAATCCTAAAACAAAGGCTGAAACCCTCGCTACAAGTGTTTATCCGGAGAAATTCAATTTTTCGGATTATGAGCGGCCAAAACGCATTATCACGATATCAAGCACAGAAAATCTTCAGCGTCTGATGGTGAAAGGGCTTGACAGATTTCGCGAACTGGCTATATATTTGCCTGAATTTGAATTTGTTATTATTGGCGCATCTGATACAGTAAAAACATACTTCGAACCGGTACCAATAAATTTGATTTTACTGCCGCCACAAAGATTCGTCAGGCTGATTCAATATTATCAAAGCGCCTCTTTTTATGCCCAGTTGTCGCGTTCCGAGGGCCTCCCTAATGCCCTTTGCGAGGCGATGTTGTGTGGCTGTATTCCGGTTGGAACCAATGTTGGTGATATTCAGATCACCATTGGCGACGCTGGTATGACTATTGAGGATTGGAAACCGGAAGTTTTGGCTGAATATATTCGTTTGAATCACAATAATATCCAATTGCGCGATCGTGCGAGAGATCGGATTATTACACATTACAATCCTGACAAGCGTATACGTCGGTTCAAACAATTGATGGATATAATGCCCGAATAGCATGTACCTGAATAAATTATAGATTGAATTTTCACATAAATTATCATATCAACTAATTTTGAAAAAAATGAAAACACTGATTAGAAATTTATTCCTGGGTTTTTTCCTCTTACTGCTTTTAAATCAATGCTTTTCGAAACATGAGAATGCCCGTTCGATTGTGAATTTTGGCAAAGGTTGGAAATTTCAGCTCGGTGATATTCCAGGTACTGAAGCTGTTGGCTTCGAAGATGCTTCGTGGCGGGTTTTAAATGTTCCACATGACTGGAGCATCGAAGGTGAATTCAGCGAAAAAAATCCGGCATCACCCGGCGGTGGTGCTTTGCCTGGAGGTGTAGGATGGTATCGTAAATCTTTCAAAGTTTCGGAAGAAGATATGAAACGTTCTGTATTCATTGATTTTGATGGTGTTTATCAAAATAGCGAGGTCTGGATTAACGGTCATTCACTCGGCAAACGGTTTTATGGTTACAGTTCGTTCAGATACGAACTAACTCCTTATTTGAATGCAGGTGATAAAGGAAATGTGCTGGCCGTCAAGGTTGATAACACAGCACAACCCAATTCGCGCTGGTATTCAGGTTCGGGTATTTACCGGAACGTTTGGCTGGTAACTACGGGAAAAACACACATTGAGCATTGGGGAACCGTTGTTACAACTCCTGAAATCACTGTGGCAATGGCAAAAGTAAAAACCACCACAAGAATAAAAAATAATCTGAAAATGGGTCAAAAACTGGTCTTTAAAACGATCATTGTTGACCCTTCAGGAAAAGAAATTGCGCATGGTAAAATGGATACCGATGGAGTAAAAGATTCGGTGATGAGTACTACTTTCGATTTTGAAGTGAAAAATCCCATTTTATGGAATCTGGATGCTCCTAAAATGTACTCGGCTATTTCACAGGTTTTTGTTGATGGCGATCTGGTCGATAATTATACCACTCCATTTGGAATTCGCAGTTTTGAGTTCAGTGTTGACAAAGGATTTTTTCTGAATGGAAAGAATATTAAAATAAACGGAGTTTGCGACCATCATGATTTGGGTTGTCTGGGTACTGCTATAAACAAACGGGCGATCGAACGTCAACTGGAAATTCTGAGGGGAATGGGCTGTAACGCAATCCGTACTTCCCACAATCCGCCTGCTCCGGAATTGCTTGATTTAGCTGATAAAATGGGCTTTCTTATCATGGATGAGGCTTTCGATATGTGGAAAAAACCTAAAAATAAGTTCGATTACAGCACTGTCTGGGATGAGATGCATAAAAAGGACCTTCAGGATTTAATTCTGCGCGACCGGAATCACCCAAGTGTGATGATTTGGAGCATCGGAAACGAAATATTGGAACAATGGGACAGTACCGGAATTGTAATAGCCAAAGAATTAGCTGGCTACGTTCGAGAACTTGACACCACACGCCCGATTACCTCTGCGTGTAATGATCCAAGACCAACTAATTTTATTCTTCGCTCCGGGACTCTTGATCTGGTTGGGTTTAATTACCACCAGAATGACTTTGAGACTTTTCCACAGACTTTCACGGGACAAAAATTCCTTGGAACCGAGACCGTTTCTGCTCTGATGACACGTGGTATATATGACATGCCTTCTGATGAAATCCGCCGCTGGCCGGTTCGTGGCGACTGGAAAGGTCGGATGCCAAATGCTGATAATACCTGTTCTTCATATGACAATGTTTCAGCCCCGTGGGGTTCAACACACGAAGAAACCTGGAAGGTGATTAAAAAGCATGACTTTCTATCGGGTCAGTTTATCTGGACCGGTTTCGATTACCTGGGTGAACCAACTCCATATTGGTGGCCTTCAAGAAGTTCTTATTTCGGAATTATTGATTTAGCAGGTTTCCCGAAAGATGTGTATTACATGTACCAGAGCGAATGGACGAAGAAAGATGTGTTGCACATTTTTCCACACTGGAACTGGACTGAAGGCCAAACGGTAGATATTTGGGCATATAGTAATGCTGAAGAAGTTGAGCTATTTTTGAATGAAAAGTCGTTAGGTGTTAAGAAAAAACAAGGTGATGATTTACACCTGATGTGGAAAGTTCCTTTTGCTCCCGGTACGCTGAAAGCCATATCGCGCACAGCTGGTAAGGAAATACTGGTCAAAGAGGTGAAAACTGCCGGATTACCAGCAAAATTGGTTGTCACAGCAGACCGCGCTGCTATCAAAGCCGATGGGAATGACCTATCTTATCTTACTATTGATGTGGTCGATGCAAATGGAACAATTGTTCCAAATGCCGACAATCTCGTTAAATTTCAGGTTGAAGGACCGGGAACGATTGTTGGCGTTGATAATGGCGATCCGGTCAGCCACGAATCGTTTAAGGCACCTATGCGTAAAGCCTTTCATGGAAAATGTCTGGTGGTGATTCAATCCGGCCAAAAACCAGGCATCATAAAACTTACCGCAAATTCTGAAGGACTACCCGCTGTCACTATGGAAATAAAAGCCAATTAAGTATTGAATATCAGGGCATAAGATAGTAATTTTAAAAAATTACTATCTATATCAGGAGTGATAATCTTCCTTTTTGTGATGAATAATGAACTTACTGTGCAAATCTTTCAGTAAAGCCCAAACCTCGTTCCTGTAGAACGTATATACAAGAAGGTACGAGAATGCCATTTGCAATAGTCTGATAAAATGAAGATTGTGCGTAGAAACAAAATATTCGCTGAAGATAACAACAGTAGTTACAATGAGGGGCAACCAAATAAATTTTAGTGAATTGAATTTGTAAATGAAGAACTTTCGGGAAACAATGAAAAGTAAGAAATTCTGAATCACTTTGGTAATCAGGTTGGCCGCTACAGCTCCCCAGATTCCGAATTGTTTTATCAGAACAATGGATATAACAATCTGAATAATAGCAGTTATAATATATATTTTGGGAAGAACACTGGTCTTCCTGAAATAATAAATAGGAGTAAGAAAATAGTTATACAAACCTCGCGAAGCGAAACCAATATTTAAGATTGAAAGAAAAATAAAGGCAGTTTCATAATCCTTGCTTATCAATAAAGGTAGAATAAGTGGAATAAAAAAGGTTGATGCGGGGATTACTAACAAGGTGAAGGCACTAAATCCGCTAAAATATTTGTTCAACTCGGGGGTTGAGCCAGTCAGTTGATTATCTTTAATTAATCCGTAAACCTTTGGCCAAACATAGCTACCCATTCCATTTAAAACAAATTCAACCAACAGCGTGAATTGAACTACAAGCCCAAAAATGGCAACATCCTGTAATGTCATGATATTCGCCATAATAAATGTAGATAAATTAGATATACTCCATGAAATCAGGAAAAAAATCAAGAGTGGCAGCGAAAAATGAAGGGTTTGTTTCAATTCATCACCAAGGATAATGCGTATTTTCGACTCTTTGGCTAAGGAAATGAAAGCAATAATGAAGATGCCTGCCCCAGATAGTAACCTTCCCCACATTGGGCCGATCAGTGTAAATGGAAACAGAAATAGACCCCCAAGTGAGAAAGAAATGGTCATTACAAAATTGGCTATATTCACGAGGGCAAATCGGGCAGGCTTTTCCTGATTGATCAAAAGATTGGTATAAGTTTTGAAGTAGCTGTTAAAGAATCCGGTAAGAACGGCCATCAGTCCGTATGGGTAGAAGAACAGCTCTTTCCCCTTGAAAATTAATTTGAACAAATTCTCTCCCAACAGGCAGGATATAAGTGCAATAAATGCGCCCCAAATCAGCAAATACCCGGTTATCGCCCCGATTTTAGACCTGAGCAAAGCTTTGTCGTGTTTGCTTTCGAAATAACTTACCCCAATAAAAGTGTCTAAGCCTAGATTTAAAAGGATCTGTATAAAGCCGGTAAAACTAATGTAAAGAACAAAAGCGCCATAATCGTCTTTAGTCAAGTACTTTAAGTAAAAAATAAGCAGGAAAAACGCTGAACTTAGCGGAAGGGCTCCGATAATTGTATAAATCAAAGATGATTTTATCAGGTTTTTCGAGATCATAGAGCCTGTTTTAATGCGGAAAATGTCTGGCAAAAATACTGAAGAATGAATAACTTACCTAATCATTTACCGAACTTAAATAAGAACTTTCGTTATGAATAAAAAAGCGATCAAAGCAGTACATTTGTGAAAAATCAAATACTGAATTTTAATTGAGATGAATATCTGTTATATTTGTAATGAGTACCCTGAAGGGTCGCACGGGGGAGTAGGAACAATGACACAACTTCTTGCAGAAGAGCTGGTTTTCGGAAATAATTCAGTGAAAATAATAGGCGTTTACGATTTAGGATATCCTTCGGCTAAATACGAAGTAAAAAACGGTGTTGAAGTAACGAGAATTAAGGTAAACTTCAAAAACAAAATTGCAGTTATTTGGGGGAATTGGGTAATGGCAAGAAAGATCAGGAAGTGGATAACAAAAGATCTTGTCGATATAATTGAGTGTCCGGATTCATATGGTTTGTTATCGCTTTTTGCTCCCTTTAAAAAACCACTAGTTATCAGGGCAAATGGCAACAATACTTACTTCAGTTCAATTTTAAAAACTCCATTAAAGAAAAATACGGCTTTTTATGAGCGCAATCTATACAAAAAAGCCTCAGGTTATTGCGCTGTTTCTGTTTTTACGGCAAACAAGATGAGATTGCTTTTTAATGTTGAAGATTCAATTACAGTAATTTATAATGCAGTTGAAATTCAAAAGGGGGAATTGAACCTGTCTGATAAATACGATGAAATATTAAAGCTAGCCAATCCTATTATCTTCTCAGGAACCCTAACACCTAAAAAAGGCATTTACGAGCTGGTAAAAGCCGTGCTTATTTTATTGCGTAAAGGTGTAGAAGTCACCTTAATAATTAATGGCAAGGATACTGTAAATATGAAAACGGGGAAATCGGTAAAGCGTGAATTAATGGGTCTGATTCCGCATGACTTTATAAAAAACTTCATCTTTAACGGCCATGTTGCTCGCCACGATCTTTTTTGTCAATACAAATATGCTAAGGCAGCTATATATCCTTCATTTGCAGAGGCATTTGCCTTAGCTCCAATGGAGGCCATGGCATCAGGAATACCAACCATTTTTTCCAAAGAATGTAGCGGCGAAGAACTTATTACCGACAAAGTTGATGGCTTGCTAATCAATCCTTCCTCAGAAGAATCTATAGCACAGTCTATAGAATATTTACTTCAGGATCAAAAAAGAGCAACTCAAATAGGGCAAAAGGGAAAGGAGAAAATAGAACATTACTTTTCAAAAGAAACAATGACCACTAAAACTCTCGCCTTCTACGGGCAAATTCTAAGCACTTTTCATTAATCTTTTAAGGCCAAAAATTTCACAAATGCAACAAATAATTTAAAATGAGCATATTAAAACGTATCTGGCAAAAAACAGCCCCCAATTTCTTACTCGTTTGTATCCGTTTTTTGTTTGCATCCCAAAATAATAAAGATCGCCGAAAGACTGTATTGGAATTTTTTGATAAGTTTGATTCTAAAACACTTAGTCCGGAAATACTTGAAGGATTGAAATATTTGAAGTTTCACAAATTTTCTGCATATCCTTACAGATGGGCTCTGAAGTATGATAATATACTCCCTGAGGTATATCGCGATGAACAACACAAATGCTTCTATGTACTATTCGAAGGTAAAAAGATGTATTTCCCAGGACGTTTTACCGAAACTCAGGTGATTTGGGTATTCAGGAGTATTAATAAAGAGCAGGATCCCAAATCTCCACACTTGTATCTGACACATGATTTTCAGGTAGATATCAATAGTATTATCGTTGATGCCGGTGTTGCTGAAGGTAATTTTGCTCTGTCGGTGGTTGAGAAAGCAAAGCTTTTATACCTGATCGAATGCGATGCAGAATGGATAGAAGCCCTTAGGCTTACCTTTGCACCATGGAATGAAAAGGTGATTTTTGTCGAAAAGTTTATGTCTGATGTCGAAAGTGACACTACAACTTCAATCGATTCTTTATTGAAGCCGGTTTTGAACGAAAAGTATTTTATTAAAATGGATATAGAAGGATTCGAAAAACAGGCGCTTAAAGGCATGGAAAATTTGGTTGCATCCGGAAGCAATATTAAAATGGATATCTGCACTTACCATCATCCCAATGATTTACAGGAAATTAAAGCAATAGTCAGTGATTATGGATTCAAATGGCATGTATCAGAATCATTTATGCTTTTTTTCCAGCCAGGCGAAGAACCCTCTTTCCGTAAAGTACTGATTCGCGCCGGGAAATCATAGTTTTGTCACTTTCATGCAACACTTTAATAACAATACAAAATTAGCGTCGCTTAGCTGCAAATAATTGTTCTTTAGCAAAAACCGGATTAACCAAATTTCAAAAAATATGTACATTTGCAATTAATCTTCAAAAAATTTAATCATGACGAAGTTCTCGTGGAAGAAAAGTTTACCGCATCTGATAGCAATTCCCCTTTTTCTTCTTTTACCAATCATCTACTTCTCACCAGTTCTGGAAAACCAACAGCTTAGTCAGCATGACTCAAAGACTTATATCGGAATGTCGAAAGAGATTGTTGATTACAACAAAAAGAGTGATGATCTTGCATTATGGACCAATTCGATGTTTGGTGGAATGCCATCCTATTTAATTGGACTCCCAACTTATACCGCTATTACTTCTGTCTATAATATTACCAACCTGTTTCACTGGAGGCCGATAAGTTTTATATTTCTTTATCTGATAGGATTTTATATTGCACTTTTGCTTTTTGGAGTAAGTCCATGGCTGGCCATAGTCGGCTCGCTCGCTTTCGGTTTTGGTTCCTATAATTTTATCATCATTGCTGCCGGTCATGCTTCGAAGGCTGTCGCTATTGGCTATATGGCACCAGTTATTGCCGGATTTTACTATGCCTTCAAAAAAGATAAGTGGATCGGCGGCTCAGTATTTGCCATTTTTCTCGCTCTCGAGATATACGCTAATCATCCCCAGATCGCCTATTATACTTTCCTGATTTTGCTGATTATGGGAATCACTGAATTGATTTATGCCATTACAGAAAAACAACTTTCTGAATTTCTGAAAAAATCGGTTATTATATTTGCCTTCGCATTACTTGCTGTTGCTGCAAATACAAGCCGACTTTGGACAACCTGGGAATATGGGAAGTATTCGTTACGTGGCAAATCCGAACTAACTAACGATAAGGCAAATAAAACAACAGGGCTCGATCGCGATTACGCTACGGGCTGGAGTTATGGAATTGGAGAGACATTTACTTTACTGATTCCAAATTTCAATGGAGGCTCATCTGCTGTTGGTTTCAGCCAAGACTCGGAAACAGGCAAAGTATTGAAAAGCAATAATATTCCGAATGCAAATACGCTAGTTAAACAACTTCCCGGATATTGGGGTTCGCAACCTGGAACTTCAGGACCAGTCTATTTTGGCGCAATTATCTGTTTCCTTTTTGTTCTTGGACTATTTCTATTAAAAGGAACAGTCAGAATCTGGGTGGTAGTCGCCACACTGCTTTCGATTGCACTTGCATGGGGACATAACTTCATGCCTTTCACCAACCTCTTTCTCGACTACTTCCCCGGATATAATAAATTCAGAACAGTAACGATGATTCTGGTAATTGCCGGATTTACATTTCCACTTTACGCCATTCTCACATTGCAAAAGATTGTTAACGGGGAGATTGACCGCAAGACATGGATTAAACCATTGGCATGGAGTGTCGGATTAACTGCCGGCATCGCCCTTATTATTGCAATGATACCAAGTGTTGCCGGTTCCTTTATCTCACCTGCTGACAGCCAGTTTCCCGATTGGCTCCAAAAAAGTTTAATTGCCGACCGGGAAGCACTCTTACAAGCCGATGCCATCCGTTCAGCTATTTTTATTTTGCTTGGAGCTGGTTTGATTTGGGCTTTAGTTGAGAAAAAACTTAAAGTAAACACTGCTATTCTGATTTTGGGAGCATTAATCCTTATCGATATGTGGGAAGTTGACAAGCGCTATTTAAATGATGCCAGTTTTGTTTCGGATCGTGAGTCAAAGAATCCCTACAAAGCAACGGTAGCTGATATAGAAATATTGAAAGACAAAACGATAGATTACAGAGTATTAAATATGGCGGTTGATCCATTCGCGGATGCAAGTACTTCCTATTTTCATCAATCAATTGGTGGTTACCACGGAGCAAAAATGCGTCGCTATCAGGAACTAATTGATTTTCATATTAGTAATGAAATGGCTTTGATTGCACAGCGTTTCCAGAAAATAAAATCTCAGGAAGGAATGGATTCATTGTTCCTGGGCTTGAACTCACTCAATATGCTTAATACCAAATATTTCATTTACAATCCGCAAGCTGCTCCGGTTTTAAACAGACATGCGCTTGGAAGTGTTTGGTTAGTCGACAAATACAAATTGGTTGAAAATGCCGATCAGGAAATTGCCGCAGTAAAGCTAATCGATCCTGCAAAAGAGGTAGTTGTCGATAAGAAATTTCAGGAACAGCTTTCAGGAGTTACGCTCACAAACGACTCAAATGCAAGGATTTCATTAACAGCATATTCTCCCAATAAAATGACTTATCATTATCAGGGAAATGGGAATCAGTTGGCTGTATTTTCTGCCATTTATTATCCAAAAGGCTGGAATGCGTACATTGATGGTAAAATTGTCTCCCACTTTCAGGCTAATTATGTATTGAGGAGCATGTTACTACAGAAAGGAAATTATGACATAGTATTCAGGTTTGAACCAACATCTTTTTTAACAGGACAAAAAATCTCGTTCTGTAGCTCGCTGATTCTATTGTTATTAATCGCGGGCCTTCTAACAAAAAAGTTTTTCCTTCCAGAGAAAAAATAGTTTTGAGTTTTGATGAATTATATTTTACGATGGCAAAAAATAAACCCCAAAAACTGAAGAAAAGCTTGTTTAGTTCCTACTTGACAACCACTCTCAGTATTTCTATGATTCTTTTCCTCTTTGGATTAATGGGATTATTACTAATCAATGCCCAACGACTCTCCGATTATGTGATGGAAAACATTGGAGTTACATTGATTTTGAAAGATGACGCCAAAGAGGTGGATGTGATGAAACTCCAGAAAACTCTTGAAGCGACCGATTATATCAAGTCAACAAGATTTGTTGATAAAGAGAGCGCTGCAAATGAATTGAAGAGTGAATTAGGCGAAGATTTTGTCGATTTCTTAGGATTTAACCCGTTACTCTCATCAATTGATGTAACAGTCTATGCAGGATATGCCAATCCCGATAGCCTTGTAATGCTTGAGAAAAAACTACTCAGCAATCCCGAAATTCAGGAAGTTTATTACCAGCGAAACCTTGTGAAACAGCTAAATTCAAATGTGAAAAAAATAAGCTTTATATTATTAATACTTAGCTTATTGATGTTTGTAATTTTCACTGCATTGATTAACAATACGATTCGCTTGTCGATCTATTCAAAACGGTTTTTGATTAATACTATGCAGCTGGTTGGTGCCACCAGATCGTTTATCCGACGGCCATTTCTGGCTAAAAGTGCCCTTCATGGCGTATACGGCGCACTTATAGCCTGTTTTATGATTCTGGCCATCTTTTTTTCGTATCAGAAAGAACTAAAATCATTCGTCGATTTTCAAAATCCGACAGCCCTTGTACTCCTTGTCGGAGGAATTTTCTTAATCGGAATTCTTATTACTTTGATTTCTACATACTTCGCAGTAAATAAATTTTTACGAATGAAGTTCGATCAGCTCTTTTATTGAACTATCTTTGCAAATTAGAATTAATATCTGTTTTAATGGCCATAAACATCGAAAATAAGGAAGACAAGGGTTTTGCCCTCGGGAAAGAAAACCTTCGACTTTTAGTGATTGGGTTTCTGATCATAGTTGTCGGATTTGTTTTAATGATCGGCGGAAAAAGTAACGATCTCAATATATTCAATAAGGAAATATTTAATTTTCAGCGAATTACACTTGCTCCGATCGTAGTCATTATTGGATTTATTTTTGAGATTTATGCAATCATGAAAAAACCCGGTTCAGATAAGTAAAGTCCGGATAATTAATGATGCAATCAGAAATAAAAGCGTACGATTTTCAAAAAGGAGAAATACTGGTATTTGATAAACCACTTGACTGGACCTCATTTGATCTGGTTCATAAAGTTAGATATATCATCTGTAAAAATCTGAAGATTAAAAAGTTGAAAGTTGGCCATGCTGGAACACTCGATCCAAAAGCAACAGGAATTTTAATTCTTTGCACAGGTAAAGCCACCTCAAAAATTGAAACCCTTCAAGCAGATGAAAAAGAGTATGTTGCCACTTTGAAACTCGGAGCAACAACACCATCATATGATCTTGAAAGTGCTGAAGACAGACAGTTTGACACATCCCATATTTCAAAGGATGTTTTAGTTGAAGTTCTAAAACAGTTCATTGGCATTATAGCACAGGTTCCTCCTGAGTATTCGGCAATTAAAATTGATGGTAAACGGGCCTACGAATATGCAAGAAAAGGCATTGCCATTGAAATAATGCCTAAAATACTAGAGGTTAAAGAGATAGAAGTATTGAGTTTCTCCCTTCCGGAAGTAAAACTCAGAATTGTTTGCGGCAAAGGCACTTATATCAGGGCACTTGCTCGCGATATTGGAGAAGCACTCCAGAGTGGAGCCTATCTCACAGGATTACGTCGTACAAGAGTTGGAGATTATGACCTAAATCAGGCTATTAATCTGGTTGATTTTTTAAAGTCAAATCCTAATAATACTGGTATACAAATTATTTCCAATGATATATTATATTAACATCTGCATAAATGTCATCATCTATGAAGCTTTCAAAGTTTAAGTACAATCTGCCGGAGGAACTTATAGCGCTCCATCCGACTTTAAACAGAGATGAATCCCGATTAATGGTTTTAAACCGGAACACAGGAGAAATTGAACACAAAATATTTAAAGACATCATTGACTACTTCAAAAACGATGATGTTATGGTGTTCAATAATACAAAGGTATTTCCGGCTCGTCTTTATGGTAACAAAGAGAAAACCGGGGCACAGATTGAAGTTTTTCTTCTCAGGGAATTAAATCGCGAACAGCGACTTTGGGATGTATTGGTTGATCCTGCACGTAAAATCAGGATTGGTAATAAACTCTATTTTGGTGAAGATGACCTGCTTGTTGCCGAGGTGATCGATAATACAACATCCCGCGGACGAACCTTACGCTTCCTTTTCGACGGATCGTACGAAGAATTTAAAGATACCCTTTATAATCTTGGCGAAACGCCGCTGCCAAAGTTCATTAATCGTCCTGTTGAAGAAGAAGATGCATTGCGATATCAGACGGTTTATGCCGAACATGAAGGTGCTGTTGCTGCACCCACTGCAGGATTACACTTTAGCCGCGAGCTGTTAAAAAGACTCGAAATCAATGGTGTCGATTTCGCAAACATTACGCTGCATGTTGGTTTAGGCAACTTCCGAAGTGTCGATGTTGAAGACCTTACCAAACACAAAATGGATTCCGAGCAGATTTGGATCAGAGATGATGCGGTTGAAGTCGTTAACAATGCAAAGCTGAACAAACACCAGATTTGCGCTGTTGGAACCACCGTGATGCGTACACTCGAAAGTTCAGTCTCAACAAACGGAATGTTAAAACCTTACGAAGGTTGGACCAATAAATTTATTTTTCCTCCTTACGACTTTACAGTAGCCGACAGCATGATCTCAAACTTTCATTTGCCACTTTCGACACTGCTCATGATGGTAGCTGCATTTGCAGGATACGACAAGCTCATGAATGCCTATAGAGTAGCGATTAAAGAGAAATACCGTTTTGGAACCTACGGTGATGCGATGCTGATTATCTAAGCATTAATCCGTAATTCTAACACAACAAAGGCTGGAATTTTCCGGCCTTTGTTGTGTTAGAATTTGAGCAGTTTACTTTTTAACTCTCTCGTAATAAGACTTGTCGCGTGTATCGACACGAATAACATCGCCCTGATTGATAAAAAGTGGAACCATAATGATTGCTCCTGTCTCAACAGTTGCCTGCTTTAACGCTGTCGAGGATGCTGTATTGCCACGATCACCTGATTCAGTGTAAGTTATTTCAACTTCGATAAATGGTGGAAACTCAACAGTAAGAGGAGTCTCGGTGTCAGCATGATACATAATTTCAAGTGTCATCCCTTCCTTCATAAGATCCGCATTATCCACAAGTTCCGCTCCGATTGAAACCTGTTCGAAAGTCTCTGAATTCATGAAATTGAATCCCATTTCATCTTTATAGAGATATTGGTAAGGTCTTCGCTCAATACGGACGGTATTAATTTTAGTCCCTACAGAGAAGGTATTATCAATCACCTTTCCTGTTTTCAGATTCTTCAATTTTGTGCGGACAAAGGCAGGACCCTTACCCGGTTTTACATGTTGAAACGTCACAACCTGAAACAATTGTTCGTTAAATTCAATACACAGCCCGTTACGAATTTCTGCCGTAGTTGCCATTGTCTTTTGTATTTGTGATATTTATAAACTAATAAAAAACCCTAACGGGAAATTTTTTGCAAAGTTAGATAAAACGATCAAAACTATTCTACTTTTGGCAACGTTTAATCTTCACAATATTCCATGACCGGATTCTTCTCTTCATTTTCATTATCCGCTGTCAATTGGATGCTAATTGTGCTCTGTGCCCTGCTCATCGGAATGTCTAAAACCGGGGTTCCTGGTGTTTCAATGATTGTTGTTCCGATGCTTGCATTGATTTTCGGGGGTAAACAATCCACCGGCATTTTACTCCCGATCTTAATAATGGCCGATGTATTTGCGGTAGTCTATTACCATCGTGATGCAAAATGGAAACACCTCTTGCGGGCACTCCCCTGGGCCTTTGCAGGTTTGTTGGTGGCCCTTTGGATAGGTAATCTTGTTAACGATGAGCAGTTTAAGCGAATTATTGCTATTACTGTTTTCATCAGTGTCGCTTTAATGATATGGAAAGACTACTATTACAAAAAAGAATTTACGCCCGATAAATGGTGGTTTGCGGCTTTGATGGGAATTGTTGGTGGTTTTGCCACAATGATAGGGAATGTTGCAGGTCCCATTTTTGCAATCTATCTGTTGGCCATGCACTTAAATAAAAAGAGCTTTATCGGAACCAATGCATGGTTTTTCTTTATCATCAATTTATCGAAATTTCCGCTTCAGATGTTTGTATGGAAGAACATCAACATGAATACGCTCATGGTTGATATTCTTGTATTTCCAGCCATTGCTTTTGGCGCCTGGTTAGGAATTTTTATCGTGAAACGGATTCCTGAAAAAGCCTACAAATGGTTTGTAATTGTCATTACCGTCGTGTCAGCATTTTTGATCTTGATCTAAAGTTGCTTTATCAATAACTTTATTGATTTATATGATTGAATTTCATAAATATAGAGCCAAAATAATCTTTTCTGTTTTCAAAGAAAGTTTCTCCGTTTGCCCGAATTATTTTAACTTTAACCTCTGATTGAGTCTATAATCTATTATAAACTATTTCTTATTTTTAATCTGTATTCAAATGAGAACAATCTTTAGTTTTATCCTGCTTCTAATCATTGCCGGAATATTTACGAACTGTGGCACTTCCAAACCTAAAAAATCAATCGAAAACCTGAGGACTGCTTTTAATAACGAATCGACAGCCTCCGAAAAATACGCAAAATTTGCTCAAGCAGCTATGGCAGAAAGATTTGATACGATTTCGCAATTATTTGATGCTGCTTCCAAATCGGAAAGTATACACGCTTTCAATCATGGTAAAGTACTTGAAAAATATGGAGAGCGTATTGGTACTGCTGAAATAGGTAGCTATGAGGTCAAAACTACAGCCGAAAACCTTCAAGCTGCAATCAACAGCGAAACTTATGAAATGCAGACAATGTACCCCGGATTTATCCGAATTGCAGAAAATGAGAAAGCTCCCGAAACTATTACCGACTGGCAGCAGCAACAATTGTAAAAGGGAATGAAACTGGTCTTTCTTATACCTGGTATGTATGCCCCATCTGCGGAAATACATATAACCCTACAGATGTAAAGGTAAGTTGCGATTTCTGCCTCACAAAGCAGGCGAATTTCATAGGATACACTGAAGAACCAAAATGAGAATAAAAAAGAGACAACATAACGATGTCTCTTTTTATTGTGAATTGTATTGGGATCAAATATTAATAAATGACCATTTTAACAGAATTACCCCCACATTAGATCAGATTTTTTACTCTTTATTTTGGGTATAACGGATAATGTTCAAAGCCCTTTTACAATGGCCAGGGCTGCTTCATAATTGGGCTCATTTGTTACTTCAGGAACATATTCGACATACCTGACGATACCTGATTTGTCGATAACAACCGTTCCACGTGTCAGCAAACGCAATTCTTTGATGATAAAACCATATTTCTCTCCGAAATCGAGGTCTTTATGGTCTGAAATTGTCTTTATATTAACAAGTCCTTCAGCAGCACAAAAACGGCTTTGCGCGAACGGAAGATCGCAGGATACCGATAAAACAACCGCATCATTTAACTGATTTACTTCTGTATTAAATCTTCGGTTCTGGGCAGCACAAACATTTGTATCAATCGAAGGGTAAACAGCGATAATAACCGTCTTTCCGGCAAAATCAGAAAGCTTAACCGGAACCAGACCTGCTCCGACAGCAACGAAATCGGGAGCCTTATCACCAACTTTAATCTCATTACCAAGCAACGTTAAGGGATTGCCTGCAAATGTCACTTTAACTGAACTCTCTTTCATTTCTAAGACTTTTAAATTATAATTCTACTAAGATAGCTTTAAGAATTGCAAAACCTTTGCTTTTAAAGTTTTTTATGAAAACATCATAAAACTTAATCCAACTCATGCGAAATTAAATTCTTATACAAAAGAAACAAGTCGTTTAATGAAAAGTTGCCGAACGTTGAAATTTTTTTTTGCTGGTTAACCTACTGATATTTTTCTTTCCAGCTTAATCCGTCATTTCAATAATTTTCTATCTATTCCAATATGCTGATTAACATTGAAAGCAGATTCAATGTACCCGGATGTAACCTTTATTTCAACTAAACGGCAATTGTAAAAGCTAATAAGCAACGTAAACATTACCCTTGATTGTTCGATCGTTTTCCCCTAACTTTAAAACATAATAATACACACCAGTTGGAACAAATTGATTTTGACTAACTCCGCCATTTTTGGAAGTCCCGTCCCAGTCTGACTGGTAATTATCGCTTTGGTAAACAAGGTTACCAGATCTGGTATATATTGCAACTTTTGATTTGGGATACTTTTCGAGTCCTTTTATCTCAAAACGATCATTCACACCATCACCATTTGGGGAAATTCCTTCTGGAATCAATATTGGCGGATCTGTTATATCAATCGTTACCACAGCCGAATCGCACAAATTATTCGGAGTACAAACCTGATAGATAAATCGATCACGACCCGGTTTCTTTTCTGTTGAAGTATAGGTAACTGTTCCATTTGCATTAAATTGCGCGATTCCAAGTTTGGCCTGTTCAAGGATATTAAATGATGCTCCGGCAAAGCTGCCATTAGTAAGATAGTCGTTTTCAAGCACATTGATTGTGATTGGCTCAATCCAGGAAGTTCGGGCGAAATCATTATTTGCATTAAGTACTTGCTGATCAAATTGAGCCTTAAAGCTTTTAGTAGAAACACAACCATAGCTATCCTTTGTAACGAGCGTATAAACGCCTGGCTTTTTTGCTTTCAATTGAGGCAATATATCGGAGCCACCGATTAAACCGTCAGTCGTAAACCACTGATAAGTTAACTCTTTACCTATTGAACTTGATCCGTCAAGAATAATTTCCCGGGTAAGATCATTTGAGCTTGTCTGCGTAATAGAAGACACCGGTGCTTTATCAACTGCAATAACGACAGTATCATGGGCTGCCACACCCGACTGGGTTGAACTTGTCAAAACAATTTTGTAATCTCCTGCTGCATCAGGAGTAAAAACGGGATTTAAAATCCCGGGATTACTAATAGAACCATTCTTTCCTAATATGAACCAATGGTAAATCACACCGGCTTTTATCGAAGAACTTCCGTTTAGGACAATTGAAGTACAAGCCCCAATAGTGGTATCTTTTCCGGCATAAACGCTCAAATCGAATTGACTAACATTGACTGCTGATGCTTTCGTGTTAGCGCAACCTGACGCATTTGTTTCGAGTACTACAACATAGTAAAGTCCCGGTTTTCCCCACTTGACAAAAACGGTGTGATCTGAATTGCCAGAGGTGAATATTGCCTGACTGGCATTGACTTTGTTTATTAGAGAAGGACCATCGTATATTGCCCATAAATAACTGTTTCCAATTTGCTCGGTTACACTATATTCCGTTGTTTGTCCGACATTCACACTCAGGCTTCCCTGTGCCGGGGCAATTGCCACGATACAGCAGTTGAGCATAACTATCAGCAATACAACGAGATATAAATAATGGCTTTTCACTACAAATTGAAATATTGATAACATTTTTCTGCATCAAAACAGATTATAAATGCCATCCGGGAGCTGATTTGATTCAGCATCCCGGTTTGACCTATAAAAGTATGGCCTTAGGCATCTACAAGTAAGAGAGCACTTTGCTCTCTTACTTTTCAATTAACTTCCTCCTAATTCGATTGAATTCCAGAAGTTGCAGGACGAGATTTTACTGTTTGAGTCTGTTCAGGAGTAGCAGTAATATCAGTTCCGGCATTATTGGTAATTTTTGTCACAGCATTTCCACCGGCATCCTTAATATTTGTCAAGGACAACTTAAGCGTTTCTGCTGTTAATCCTTCATTGGCTGTTCCGTTTGCCAGTGTGGCTTTTATCAAAACAACCTGATTACCGCTTGCATTGGCAGGAATATTAAGAGTTGTTGGAGTCACCGGAAGATAAGTTACACCACCATCAACGCTGTACTGATATGTATCTGTTGTACCTGTGCCAATCGTTTTGGTAAAGGAATAATCGAATGACCAGGAAGTGTAAACCCCTGAAGCACTTAATTTAAAGAGATAACTATCAGTTCCGTAATTATAGGCAATTGCAGTTCCGGCGGCAGTGATTGCGATATCAGGTGCACATCTGTCAAGATTGTCGCCTGATGTAGTGCCGTCAGCCGCTAAAAGTGTGTACTGTAGCAAGAAATTGCTACTTGGCTGTATAGCATAGGCCTTGATATTCGTACACAATGGTGCCACTCCCTCCTCCTTAACAACCAGGTAATAGGTTTTTCCGGCTGATGTAGGATTCCATGTTAGTGAGACACTATGAGCGTTAACTGCCGGGACATTGTAACCGGTACCAGGCGTAAAATCAGGAGATGCTGCTACCGGAGTCAAAAGATTAGTGGGTGAATCACTTAACCACCAGGTGTAAATACTTCCTACCCCTGATGTTTGCGTTCCGGGTGCAGAGCCATTGACCCAATATCCATGGGTAGAACCGACTGCGGGTTTATCTCCGGTATTCTGTCCATAAGCTTTTGCATTAAAAAGTGCAATAAGTATTATTAGTGAATAAAATATTTGCTTTTTCATTGTATTGTAATTTATAATATTGAATATCTATTGTTTAAAATTTTAGGATTAATTTGCATTAAAACCTGTAGTCGCCGGAATGGCATTAATTGTTTGAGTTGCACCATTATTCGTGACATTAGATTCTGTTGTTTGATACTGAAGTTCTTTTGCTGAAGTAATTGCTAATGCAACAGTGTGTACAGTAGTGGCATCGCCGGTTACGTCAAGCGTAATTGTTACAGAACCTGATCCAGTAGCACTTGTTACACCAGTAACAGTATACGGTCCCGCTCCGGAAATTGTTCCTGAAGATGAAATGACATTGCTAATCGTAGCTCCGACAGAAGGAGTAAGTGTGAAAGCAAACTCCCAATTAGGGTTCCATGCAACATTTCCTGAGACCATATTCACGGTGAAACTGATCGTAGTTTTAGGATTCGCCGGTGCATTAGGTACACCACTTGCTGCATTGCAAGTTGCTGCCAAAACTGAAGGAGTTAAAACATCAAAGGAATTGGTACTTACTATAACCGTATTCTTTACCAGCGTAATACAACTCGTAGGAGAGGTCTCCCGAAACTCAATGAAATATGTTCCAGGCGTTTTCCAGGTAATATTTGTTGTAGCAGTAGCCGCCCCTGAATTTATCGTATAATCAGCAGGAACGCCACCAGTAACTGTCCATGCCAGTGTGTTTGCAACATTGCCCGGAATAACCGAGTAAATGTGGGTAGAATTGACAAGCGGAGTCAAACCTCCTTGTCCCATAGCTCCAAAGCCGATCAATGTCAACATCGGAACCAACATCTGAATAATTGTTCTTTTTTTCATTTTACTACTTGTTATTTGTTTTATTTATTTGTTATTTATTTTAATCTGAAGAGATAGGTCCTGTATTGGGTATTGGAGTACCTGGGCCAACAATCACTGCGGAAGCAGTTTGCTCAGTATTTTTACAACTACCATAATCCCGCACTTTTACAGTATAATTTCCTGCGGATAAATCAGTTAAATCGGGTTTCCAGTTTAAATTATCAATGGTGTATTGGTATAATCCCGATCCACCTGATATGGCCGGAATTATTAAGCCATTGCTTTCTCCTTCGCATCTAACATTTTGTGGGGTAAGTGCTATATTGAATGGCTGTTTTTCATAGATAAAAATTGTTTTTTCGACATAAACAGGATTCGGATCACATCGGCATGACTGAAGCATCTTTATTGTAAACGATTTCCCACTATTTGCTATCCCATCATCAACTGCGTAATATTTAATGGTATCCGAACGCTGGTTGGCAGGAATAGTGAAAATGGCCGGCAGTGGTCTGAGTGGCAGATCGGGAGAAGATAATGCAATATCAACTCCATTTGTAGCGGTACCACCATAAATCAAAGGAATATCAAGTGGCTCAGAAATATCGTCGGCCAGTCGATTTATTATAAAATAGTTGGGTGAACATCCTTCAAAGATGTTCGCAAAATCAGGTATAGGGACAGAGGTATTCTTATTTGCCCCATTTAGCTGTTCGGACACAAAACTACGAGCCTGCAAAAATACCCCTGAATCAAACTTCCCATCCCATACATCAGAAATTGCAAATTTGATATGGTAGGTTTGACATGCTACAACAGGAAATGTTGCAGTAAGCACAACTGTCATCCCATCAAACTGAGTAGTCAGATAATAAGGTGAAGCGGGATTGTTGGGTGGATTATCAAGATAGTACTGTGAATTAACAGCCGCGCACGACGCAGACGCTCCATGAACCTTATTGATAATCACAGGATCTCCATTGGGGAGAGTAGCTATGTTGACTGAATTGTTTGAATAAGCGCCATTTATTCCAGGTCCACTCAGAAAAAATCCAAATATGTCGTTGTACGCATCGCACGCATACTCCATATACTCTTCAGATGCAAAAACATAACGAAATTCCACTTTGTCGCCTGCAGGAACAAAATCAAATTCCAGAATAGCCTTATCATAAATTGAATTCATTCCTCCCAGTTTGGCCAAATCAGGTTCTGTTTGCTGCCCAGCGTAAACTGTTGTTTTTCTGGTATCATCGTTTGGTCCGGCGGCATCTTCCACATTCCCTGTCGATAATATCAATCCTTCCTTTATCGGAAAATTTGAACTTCCCCTGTTAAAGTAACCGATTTGCTGACGATTACCTGTAAATTGAACATTACTGGCTTTTAGACAGCCTGTAATAAATATATTTTGAACGAGTTCTTCGGGGGTATAATTGATAAAGGCAGGATTTTGATTAACTTCAATTGATCCCGCAGGGGTTGGTGGTGCTTCTGGTAATCCGTACTGAATAGCTGAAAGTTTAGACAAAACACCTGACTCACTGTCTGAAATATTAACATCAGAGTTCCGGATACTCTTATCAGCTGATCTCGCAGTCACAAAGGCCGGAGTGTTGATTACCAATAAGGTAACCAAGATAGCGAATATTCCGGTTTTCAAATTTAATGACCAATTATTCATCTTTTCTTTGCATTAACCGGATTGTTCTACGCTAAAGAAAAAACTATGTTTGCATTTTTGAAAAAAAAATTTCACTTTTTGTTTTGCAGAGGATCATAATCACAAATTTTCAAGTTTAATCTAAACTCTTTACCTCATCATGACAGAAATAAAAACAGGATATTCAATTCACTAAGGAGCCAGGAAGCTATTATTACGTGGTTGAACGCCTATAAAAAAGGGATGAGCATTGCTACTCATCCCTAAAAAAAATAATCCAATAAATATATAAACCACATTCATCTATTTTACAAAGATTTGTGGAGCCCTACATAATTATTTTAGTAAATTTTACATCCTGGTTTAATCTAACGTTTATACTCCCGGAATTTGCCGGTAAACTTATTTATTAGGTAAGAACCTATGGCGATTATAGACGCTGAATTATTTGCAACAAAGTTTGTGACAGCAGACTGCACAAAGATCCCGGTGAGACGAAGAAGGGGATTTTTCGAGGATCGAACCAGCATTTTACGCGATATATATCCGGTTATTAGACCGGTACTTGTTTGAATCAGGTCGTCTTTAAATTTTGATGGAGATGCAATCTGATTGATCATCTTTTGCAAAACGTTGAATGGCTTTATGCTTTCATATGCAATTGAAAACTGCCCCCTAAGCAACTTTCCTTCATCAAATTTCCTGCCTTCC
>JAPLDR010000019.1:230698-235639 GCA_026391655.1 Bacteroidia bacterium
TTCCAGCACCAAAATATGTTTCTTAAGCGCTTCGTCGCGTGTTATTTTCTGCATAAAAGAGTAATCAAACAGTTAATCAGCAAAACATTGAAATTATACTCTAAAAATTCAAATGACTTTCAAACATGAAAATTAATCTGATTATTGATCATCTTTCACATCCTCATCCTTAAGCAATTGAGCAATAATTGAATCACTTACAGGTCTTTTGATCCATCTGTTACGAAATTGATAAACAATAAATCCAATGCAGGCATACACTGCGGAAACTAAAAAAAACCCTAGCCATGCCTTGCCTAGTAAAACCCCAAAAAGTAAAGCGATTCCAATATTAAGATTTACGAAGAACATAGTAAGAATAGCCAAAATGGCAAAACCTGAGACGATGTTGGACATCAACTCAGCAAGCTTATCCGTTGCCTTTAATTTTAATAACTGAATACTTGTTTTGGTGTATGCCTGAGCTCGCTCCAACAAAACCTCAACTGGAGATGTCTTGTCTTCCATTTTCTAGTGGCTATTAATACAAAATTGCAAAATTCGGATTACAAATTTAAATCAGCTACCACTATTGGCATTGTCTGTCTCCTTTTCAGCCGATTCTTTAGCCTTCTTTACGACTGTTTCATATTTTTCAGTCACATCCTCCAAAAAATCGTTCAGTTTCTCGGTCAGACCATCAGCATAATCCTTTCCTTTTTTAGCAATTTTCTTCCTTGTTTCACACCCTTTGTCAGGGGCAAAAAGAATACCAATTAAGGCTCCTGCAGCAACACCTGCCAAGACACCTAATAAAACTTTTCCCGTATTCATAGCGCAAAATTTTAAATTGTTAATAATTGCTCAAAATGCATACCTCAAAATTACTAAATTAACAAAAGGAAATCAGATAAGTTCAGAATATTTAAGATTATATCATGCATCAAAAAAGTTCAACAAAACTTGTGTTTTTTAGAAAAACATACATATAATAAGGTCTTTATAAGATATTTGTCATTCAACTTTAGTACAATAAAGCGAGTGTCTTCGACATGAAAAGTCTGGTTGAACTCTTCAAATTTTATTTCGCGGATAAAAATTAATTCTGTTTTGAATTAATTAATTAAAAAAAGAATACAAGTAATAAATACTTTTATAAATTTGCACTTATTAACCTCATACGGATGCCAAAAAAAAACGCCATTCTGATGCTAAGTGAAATGTACAAACAACATCCAAAACATTACGTGGCGGTTGACTGTTCTATTTTCGGGTACGAAGAAAGTGAACTCAAGTTACTGCTTTATCCACGTGGATTTGAACCTTCCCTTGGTAAATGGTCGCTTATGGGAGGCTTTGTACAGGAGAATGAATCAATGGACGAGGCTGCCCGACGAGTGTTATTGCAAACTACAGGATTAAAGGACATCTTTTTAGAACAAGGCAATGCTTTTTCGAAACCAAATCGTGATCCTGGAGCGCGGGTAATCAGCATGACATTTGTTGCTCTTATCCGCATCGATATTCATGATAAAGAACTTGTGCGGGAAAATGGCGCTCATTGGTGGCCGATAACCAAATTGCCTTCGCTGGTTTTTGACCATGAAGCCATTGTCGAAAACGCACTCGCACTCCTACAGCAAAAAGCCTCTATTGATTTAATTGGTAAAGAATTACTACCCGAAATGTTTACGCTTATGCAGTTGAGAAATCTTTATGAAGCAATTTTTCAGAAGTCCTTTGACCCCGGGAATTTCCGTAAAAAAGTACTTTCAGTTGGTATTCTGGAAAGGTCAAATTCAAAAAACACAACAGAATCCAAAAAAGGGGCCTTCTACTACAGATTCAAAACATCTACATCTGACCTAAAAAGTGAGAGAATTGTTAAGTTTCCGTGATTGTCGGATTAAAGGTAAATACGACCTTTAATATTTATGCTCGTGCTTATTGAAATTATTGAGAAAGCTGGTTAAAAGGAATACTAATTGAATAATTTATTTAATAGAATATCGATAATAGATTGCATACCATGCCTATGAATAAGTATAATATAAATATTTCTATTCCGTTTTTCATCAAAAATAAGAATAGAATGGAATAATAATCGAAGATTTTGACAATGGCATTTTTCCCGGCAATCTAAGAAAAGGTTAAAATGAATTACGCATGCAATATTTTGTATATATATGAATATTAATTAAATAAACATTTCTAATTAAAGTATTAAATCATGAACATTACATCTTTGAAACAGTACGAAGTCTGGTTTGTAACAGGAGCACAGCTGCTGTACGGAGGTGATGCGGTCGTAAAAGTCGACGCACACTCAAACGAAATGGTAAAAGGATTGAATGAATCGGGCAATTTGCCTGTAAAAGTTGTTTATAAAGGGACTGCTAATTCGTCGTCTGAAATTGCAGAAATTATGCGTGCTGCAAATGGAGATACAAAATGTGTTGGTTTAATTACCTGGATGCACACTTTCTCCCCTGCTAAAATGTGGATTCATGGTTTGATAGATTATAAAAAACCATTAATGCACCTTCATACACAGTTTAACGAGCAAATTCCTTGGTCAGAAATTGACATGGACTACATGAACTTGAATCAATCGGCTCATGGTGACCGTGAATTCGGTTTCATTACAAGCCGTTTACGCAAACCACGTAAAGTGGTAGTTGGTTACTGGCAAGATAAATCAACTCACGATAAAATTTCTGGCTGGATGCGCGTTTGTGCCGGATGGGCTGAAGCTCAAAATATGCAAATCATCCGTTTTGGTGATAACATGAACAACGTGGCTGTAACCGATGGAGACAAGGTAGAGGCTGAAATCCGTTTGGGTTACCACGTTGATAATACTCCTATCGCTAAGCTGGTGCCTTATGTAGAAGCTGTTACAGAAGCTGACATCGACGTGTTAATTGCTGAATACGAGAAACTATACGACTTTGCCGATGACTGTAAGAAAGGAGCTGAAAAACACATATCTGTACGTCAGGCTGCTGCTCAGGAAATTGGGTTACGCCGTTTCTTACAAGATAAAAACGCAACTGCTTTCACTACCAGCTTCAACGAATTGGAAGGAATGTCTCAATTGATGGGCTTCGCTTCGCAACGATTGATGGCCGAAGGTTATGGTTTTGGTGCTGAAGGCGACTGGAAAACAGCTGCTCTTACACGTACCATGTGGGTTATGGCTCAAGGTTTACCTGGAGGTTGCTCTTTCCTTGAAGATTATGTGTTGAACTTCGACGGGGCAAACAGCTCAATTCTACAATCTCATATGTTGGAAATCAACCCTGAAATTGCAGCTAATAAACCACGTATAGAAGTACACTTTTTAGGAATTGGTGATGCTGGTGTTTGTGCAAGGTTAATATTCCAGGCTCACGATGGGGAAGGTATTGCTGCGACTATTGTCGATATAGGTAACCGTTTCCGCATGATTGTAAATGAAGTAGAAGTGATAAAACCGGAAGCATTGCCTAAATTGCCTGTTGCCTGTGCTTTGTGGAAACCAATGCCAAATCTTGAGATAGGTGCAGGTGCTTGGATTACTGCAGGTGGAACTCATCACTCGAGCTTCTCATTCTCAATCACTACTGAAATGATGGAAGATTACGCTGAAATTGCTGACATCGAAATGTTGATTATCGGTAAAGACACCAACATCAGAGAATTCAAACAAACCATGCGTAATAACGAAGTGTATTACCTATTGAACAAAGCACTTAGGTAATTCACAATGTATTGTGCGTTTGCAACTTCGATGTTTGCCGCTGTAGTAGATGGTGTTTACGATAAAGTGGAAGATTTACATAAAGCAATCTTATATCAAAATATCCTAACAAAAAATTATGAATTGGACTTCACATGAATTTATTTGGCTCGACTGGGTGATTATCGCAGTTGGGATTTTGGCAGTATCATGGGCTGTATGGCGTTCGATACAAAAACACAAACGTTTGCAGAAGGGTGCCGATAGCGAAGATTACCTGTTCGGTAAAGGCGAACCATGGTATATCATTGGTGCGGCTATTTTTGCTGCAAATATTGGCTCGGAACACCTTGTTGGACTTGCAGGCACAGGCGCTAAGGCGGGTGTAGGTATGGCGCACTGGGAGATGCAAGGCTGGATGATACTCATTCTGGGCTGGCTCTTTGTGCCATTCTATCAACTTATGAACATTAAGTTGGGGAAAATCATCACAATGCCCGACTTCCTCAAAAATCGCTACACACCTGCTACGGGTTCGTGGTTATCTATCATTACACTTATAGCCTACATTCTGACCAAAGTGAGTGTAACAGCGTTTACCGGTGGTATCTTCATGGAGAGTCTTCTTGGCTTGCCTTTCTGGTACGGAGCTATCGGATTGATCGTGTTAACAGGTATATTTACCGTTTTGGGCGGCATGAAGGGTGTGATGACCTTGTCGGCAATTCAAACACCAATACTTATCATTGGTTCATTCCTTGTGCTTTTCCTGGGATTGGCAGCGCTCGGAGACGGCAGTATCGCTCACGGTTGGACTGCAATGATCGACTTTTCTAAAACCCTGGGCAAAGGAGCAGACGGTGTTTCGTACGGCACAAACCACATGTTCCACTTTGAGACGGGCGACCCGATGTATGACAAATTTCCTGGTTTTTGGGTATTTATCGGAGCGACAATTATCGGCTTTTGGTATTGGGCTACCGACCAACACATCGTTCAACGTGTGCTTGGACAGCGAAAAGGCGAGTCCAGCGATGGGGTGATGATGCGTGCGCGCAGAGGAACTATTGCTGCTGGTTATTTCAAATTGTTGCCTGTATTTATGTTTCTGATCCCCGGTATGGTAGCAGCTGCATTGGCGGCACGTCCCGGAAGCGGATTTACCTTGGAGAATCCGGATACCGCCTTTGGCTCGATGGTTAAGTTTGTACTGCCCGCCGGTGTGAAAGGAATAGTAACGA
>JAPLDR010000069.1 GCA_026391655.1 Bacteroidia bacterium
CGGAGAATAAATTCTCCGCCACTAGATAGACTTCGGTTCAACGAATCGACTGAAGCCTTCTTTCTGCTTGGCAAAGATAAAAAAAGAAAATTTAGGAAATAAATGTTGAGAAAATTTGGAAATGATCACAGTATCTTAGTAGCGGTGGAAGATCAAAAACAAAACAACCTTATTTATTTTGTACCCGAAGTGCTTTTATTATTTATTATTGAATTCTTTTTTGAACAATAAAAGAGGGATTAATAAAATAATACCTGCTGCAAAAAGAAAATATGGAGGACTTGGCGCCCATTTAAAAGTTATTAAGCCCGATAAACCTAATACAAGACTGAATAATGAACTTAAAAGTGAAATTTGCCATGCCAGATTTATTCTTTGCTTTATCCCTTTGTACGAAATTATATCCATCAATCCAATCAATAATATAAAAAGGCCAACTGCAAAGTACCACAAGATATATTTGTATCCGAGGTCTTTGGGCATTTCTTCCTTTATTAAGTTATACTCAAAATAATAGGACATGACAATGTGAATTATCCCAAGTAATGCCGTTAAAATTCCTTTAACAAGAACAATTGTGCTTAAGATTTTGCTTTTTTTGATTGATCCCATAATTTTTATTTTTAGTATATATTCCGGGTCGCGCGATTTTTAATCGCGCAATAATTAACGCGGGGTAGCTTACTTTTAGCTGCCGTAGTTCTTTTCCTCCGTTTTCAGTAATTCCTCATCTTTCAAGCCATAGGAGTATAAGTTGAAAATTACAGTTTTATCTTTTAGGTAATTCCTCAATTGTCTACTCTTAGCAACTATTTCAAAATCAGAAATCAACATTGTTAAAAGTCTGTCTTTATTTTCGTTTTGCTTTTTTGCGTTTTCTATCCACATTAAATCATTTCTCACAATTATCTGATTGGCATTTTCAGGGTTACGTGAAATAATCATATAGTCAATACCCCAAATTGAGCCATTATTTAGTGAATTAACGCCATTCTTTATAGAAGTTTTGAAGTCAAGATATGCCTGAAAGTCTTTATAACCATAAACAAGCAATACAATAAAAACAACTATGAAATCAGTCAAAGTGATTTTGTCAATTGATTTTATATTCAAAATGACGACTACGAGTACAGTAAGAAATCCTGCAAATAAAAGTCTTCCGATATTTATTCTCTTTTTCATTGGTCTCAATTTGATTTAAAATTGCAATTTCATTTTTTTACGATGGCAGCTAACGTAATAGCGTATATTTTACGTTTCCCCAAAATTAGATTTAAAAAAGTGGAATAGCAAATAACTTGTTGAATGTAAATTGAAATACGAGAGTGAAATGGTATTGCTACCAGGGTTAAGAAAACTGGAATAAGGTTTTGTTGCCCGGATTTGCCAAACCTTATTTTCAATTCCAAACCTACTATATAACTAAATTCCGAAATCATCTTATGAGAGGTTTGACTCCAAGATCCAGATGTCTTTGAAGTAGATTTATAAATAAATATAGGCCTTCATAAAATAAGAATATTGAGGTGTAAAAACTCCGAAGGAGTTGAATGTTAATGACCCCCAGAGAATCTGGGGTGGGGTAATAGAAATGCGAATGGAAACAACCCGGTACGGGTTGAATTATTATTTACATCAAATATTTTTCATCAAAGTCCACACCGTTTTCCTTTAACAACCGGATAAACTCTTCCCGAAAATTTTCCCTTTTATGGTGTTCCTGCTGATTCATGACATATTTTATAATTGTATCCTTTTCTCTGATTGACAGGGTGAATGCCCCGTAACTTTCAGCCCAATTAGAAAAC
>JAPLDR010000072.1 GCA_026391655.1 Bacteroidia bacterium
AAATGGGTGGGCTATCCCCTGCTCAGAAAGCAGGAAATCATAAAAAAAGATAAAAACAGAGAAGGGAGATGATGCCCATATCTTTCATGGAGTTCTTTATGTGTTTTATTGAGTGGGTGATATGGTCTTCAATTGTTTTTTTTTTTTTTTTCAGTTGCAGGGCAATTTCTTTGTTCGATAGTCCTTCGTTCCGGCTTAAAGTAAAAACCTGCTGTCTTTTTTCGGGCAGACTCGTCACAATCTGATCGATTCCGGCTTTGATTTCATCAAATTCAACAGGATTTTGGGTCTGATACTCTTCGGCAACTGACCGAAGAAATAGCTCGTCTTTGAAGGTTTGATCTCTGAGCTTCGCCCTGATTAAATTCAAAACTTCGTTTTTGGTGATCGTGAAGATCCAGGCATTAAAAGTATCTGCATTACCAATCTTATTCCGGTTTAACCAGATCTTGACAAATACCTCCTGGAGAATATCATCAATTTCGTTTTCGATTTTAAGGATTGATCTTGAGAAATGGTAAAGACGAGGGTAGTAGTAACCAAATAATTCATCCACCGCTGATTTGTCGTCTTTTTTCAGTCTGCGGATTATTTCTTCAGTATTACTAATGGTCATTACCCTGTTTTTTTCCATAAATTGAGAACCTGCCGGGTTAAGGATTTTGCTTTAGTTGGAATTAGATGATCAAAAGTAGTTATTTTTCCCATTCTTCCAATCTGTAAACATTTTATGTTGCGACAACATTTTTACCAATCTTATTACTTAATTCTTCCAGTTTTGTAATTCAATAATATTTCCATCAATATCTTTTGCATAAACAAAAGTGATTTTTCCTGCATCTGGAATTTCTGTTTCAACGATTTCTCCGAGCTGTGTTCCACCGTTTGCCAACAGCAAAGTCAGCATATCATTGACGTTGTCAACTTTAAAGGCAATATGTCCAAACCCTTTTCGATTTGCTTCCGGTTGAGGGCTTTCAAGATTTGTGTCGTATTGAAAAATTTCAAGTGTCGGTATATTAGTCTCATAGCCTGGCAAAGCCAGATGTATTCCTCGTAGATGAGCATTTTTGATTGTTGTCGCTTTGTCCAGCCAATTGCCCGATAAATCTCTTTCAGGTAAAAGAGGTCGGCACCCAAAAACTTTTATATAGAAGTCAGCAAGTCTTTTCCAGTCGTCAGTAATGATATTTATATGAGCAAATTTTATCATAAGGAGGTCTTTTTAAACGGTTGTAAGCTCTTGAAAAACTTCGAAAATACAAATTTTCGGTTACAAAAGAGGTTTCTCAGCGAGTGTATTTTTCCAGAGGGTGTAAATACCTTATACACTGAGGTAACGCTCAGAAGTATTAGTAAGCCGCAAGGCGATGCACTGAGCCTGCCGAAGTGTGGTTTGGAGTGACCCATGCACTGAAGGAAGCGGGACTACAAAATCCGGTACTGATACTTCGACAAACTCAGTATAAACCAGGCAGAAACGGCATATGAGGCTATGAAGTGAGGATAAGCAAGCATCCCGATATTGAGTTTGTGAAATTTTGCAAGGCAAAATTAACAAAACTCATAATCGGGACCGCAGGGATTGGAGGAAGGGAAAAGCTTTTACCGGGGGAGGTCTCATCGTCCACGAGTTGGCAAGGATGAGAAGTCAGCAGAGGCCATAGTAGTTGGCAGAAACGAGCCGATACATAAATCGGAGGACTCACAAGCCGATGAAGGGCTGAACGTTGGGTTGTCATTGGTGTAAAGAGCGATGTTGTTGATACCTGACGAACCGCCGTATACGAGACCCGTACCTACGGTGGTGTGAGGGGCTCTCCCTGAGATGGTTACATCTCAGGGCAGTCCACTCGATTGGCAGCAGGTTGTTTTTTGTTTATCTTTAAATATTTTTTAATAAAATCGACTATTTCATTCATTGCTTCGGTGGCTTCCTTAAACATTGGAGCTAAAAGTGGATAGCAATGAACCATCCCTATTCCAGATCTGAATATTATATCAACTCCTGCTTCCTTTGCTTTTAAGTAGAATTTTTCTCCATCTTCAAACAATTCATCATCTACACCAGAATTTATCAAAATTGGTGGTAATCCTTTTAAATCACCAAACAAAGGTGAGATTAAAGGAGTAGTTGCGTTGTTACTTCCAATATAATATTTACTAAAAACAAACCATGAATTCAATGGAGCTGGTGACACCTTGTTTTTTGTCCTATAACAATCACTTGTGCATGTCAAGTCTGTCCATGGCGAAATTGCAACAGAAGCTACAGGTAACGGAATGTTTTGCTCTTTCAAAGCTAGAAGAGTTGTCAAACACAAACCACCACCAGCCGATTCACCAGCTATAATTATATTATCAGGTTTAAATCCAGAAGAAAGAATCCATTTATATATTTTTACTGAGTCTTCCAAAGCAGCGGGGAATGTATGTTCAGGAGCAAGTCTATATTCATAGATTAAATTAGTAACTCCAGTATTCTTTGCAAATTTTGAAACAAATCCTCGATGGTCGCTGCATGAACCAGAAACATATCCACCACCATGAACATATAAAACAACTTTATTAGAATCTGCGCCTTGCGGTATTAACCATTCTGATTTCATCCCTTCGATGAATTGCTCCTTAGTGGTAACACCTTCGGGTATCTTGGAGTATTTACTTGCTCCTTTCTCACAACGTTCTCTAAATCCTGCAATAGAAGTATTTGAATCGAAAACTTCTTTTTTTAATTTACCTTGAAATAGATATCCATTTCTAATCAAAAAATTGAACATCTTACTCTTAAAACTTGTCATTAGATTAATATTTTATTAAAATCTGTTCGTTGTGTTTGCTGTTAAACTTGTTCTGTTCTAACTTTTTTCCCATAAATCCGGGTGAACATAAAATCAAAGAAATTGCCGGCCAATTTTCTAACAGGATTTAATTGTGCAGGATAATAATAATTGGATCCAAACCAACCATTGTTTTTATAATGTGTATAATCTCTCCAGTTTTCATCAAGTAATAACTTAACACTTGTGCGTGCCATTCTGAATATCATTAATTGGAATAAGGTCGGGATCGGGTATTCTTTCTTAATTAAAGTTGAATAGAATCTTTTACTATGCTTGCTAATGATACTGTCAAATCTTTTCTGATCTTTTTCTGTCATCGGCTCAAGGGAGTTTATACAACTGCCATTCACAACATTGAAGCCAAGACCCTTCCCTAGGAAATTGAAATAATCTATTATCTTATTCCCTCGATAAAACCCCTGAACTACTATACTGGTACATGCTTTTCCAAAAAAGCGTGGCCGATGAAAAATGAATCCAAGTCTGTCGAGAAATATTTTCATAAGACCAGATACGTTAAATGAATAATTTGGAGATGAGAATATAATTCCATCAGAATTGTTCATTTTTTCAATCAGTTTATCTCTGTCGTCTTTCAATGGACATAACTCTTCTCCTTTATTTAAGCATAGCATGCAGCCTTTGCAAATCTTCAAGTCATAATCACTTAAGGAAACTATTTCATACTCTATATCTCCAAGCGATTGTAATTTTTGTAAGAATTTTTCAGTAGCATTATAAGTATGCTTCTTTCGTGCGCTACCAACAAATGCAGTAACTTTCATATTTACTTTATAT
>JAPLDR010000134.1 GCA_026391655.1 Bacteroidia bacterium
AAAGCTTGTAATCAATTCCGCTTTAGTAAACAAGCTTCCTACGCTTCATTGATTTCAATCTCTCTCAATAAGCCCGGCTTATTGCTCTTCAATTGCTATACCTCATATTTGTGCACTGACTTCTACAATTGCTTACAACGTGTATATAACCTTACCAAAAGGCTGCTTAGCCATCCAAATTTGGTGTATAACCGCACCTTTAGTGATCTTTTAGGTATTTATGAATGCGTTTTTAATTTCGTCTTTTCAAAATATTCCGAAAGTTGTTCATAGGTTAAACCTTTGATTTCTTTTGATATTTTATCTTTAATTTTTCGAAATGTTTTGACTGTGTCAAAATCCTTTTCTGTTTTAATTTTCGTCTTCATAACCTACAATTTCTTTTGGTGAATGAATATTTAATGTTGAGTATCCTAATTTCAAATTTACAGAATTATAACCTCTTATTCTATATACGTTTACAATGTGCTTGAAATTCCAACTTACCAATAGATCAACTTTGTGAATTGTTGCTGTCGCAATATGAACACAATCGTCAAAACTTGTTTCGCCAACAACTTTTTCTTTTATATAAGTTTCTGCAAGTATAAGTGCATCAGGTGTAACTCTTATTTTTTCCTTTTGTTCTTCCAATAGGTTTTCAAATATATTTCTCACTTTCTCAGGCGCGTTTGACAACTCACTTTCAGTTAAGTCAGAATACACACAAATTACTTGTCCGATTGTTATCTTTTCAAACAATAATATTGTTTCTTCTTCAAACTCTTTGTCAAAGAGTCCGCCAAAGACAGATGTATCAAAGTAAAATCGTTGTTTCATTTTACAAATTTACTAAATATTCAAACTCAATGATTTTATATTTTAATATGCTTGGCATTAAGCTGGCCTCCCCGTTAATTAACTGTCAATGAAAATTTCTACAAGCTATCAAATGGACTCGATATCCTTTGAAGGCTCTTTTCACTTACATGGGTGTATATTTCTGTTGTTTTCGAACTCTTATGCCCCAATAGTTCCTGAATATAACGTAAATCAGTGCCAGCCTCTAACAAATGTGTTGCATAGCTGTGCCTTAGCCAATGAATAGTTACAGGCTTAGTGATTTTTACTTTTGCGCAAGCGTTTTTTAAAACTTTTGCTAAACTTGTCTCAGAATACTGTTCTCCTGCCATCTGCCCTTCGAATAACCAGGTCTTTGGTTTGTAAAAATTGTAATATTCCCGAAGCATCGATATTACCTTATCCGAAATGGGAACCACCCGGTCTTTCTTTCCTTTGGCGTTCAGAATAATCAATAGATGCCGTTTCGAATCAATATTTTCAGGTCTCAGATTGAGCAGTTCACCTCTTCGCAATCCACAGGCATAAATCAAACTCAGCATAGTTCGGTGCTTCTGATTCGGAAGCGCGTGCAATATTGCTGCAACCTCCTCTTTACTAAGCACATTTGGCAACTTGTGTTCGCGGCGTGGACGCTCCAACTGTTCGGTGATGAGTATTGAACCCCGAATGGTTTTAAAAAATAGTTTCGCCGCGTTGACAGCTTGATTTTGATACGAAAAACTCAACTTACGTGGAATCATATATTGGTATACAAAACGCCGCATATCTTCAGTAGTGGCTTCAGCACTTGTCTTGGGTCTGATAAACCGCAGAAAAACAGTGATCGCCATCACGTATGTCTTCACCGACGATTCGCTGTACCGCTTTTGCTCCATCCATTGTTTAAACCGTTCGATCTCTCGCAAACTTTCTGAATCTATTTTTGGCAGATCGATAATAATTTGTGTCGGATCAAAACCTGGAATCGCCTTTGGTGGCTCTATAAGCCTGGTTTCTATTCGGGTAATCCTTGTATTGAAATAATTCTTTATTCGCTCCAGGGTATTGCCATAATTGGGTATTACCCACCTGAAATGAGCATCATCCCACCTCACATAATTAAAACTGCGAATAAATTGGATATCCGTTTCATTTTTAGGCATCTTCAGCGTAATGCTTTTTTCCCGGACCTCAATAATAACTTCGTTTCTGTCAATAGGCGATTGTTTCTCTGGTTGACATTTTACCTCTTTTGCAATTTCAGACTTGGGCGAACTGGAAAACAGGATCATTTCATTGCCGATTATTTCAATATCCGGAAATAATTTAATGAGTTGACCGTAAGCATCTTTATTATATGGTATATGCCATGAACCGTGGGTTTTGCTCCACCGGGTATCGGCGATTTGCCTGATCTTAGTGATTATTTCCTGATTATACGGAAACTCAATCTTAATCCGCTCTTCGTTATTATGAACAATTCTACTTGCTTTCATAATCGTTCAGTTTGAATGCCAATATATTTTATATCAAGACTAAACAACTTTTTTTGTACACCTGAACCTGTAAACGGAAGAAATCTGTACTCGTTTAGATTTCAAACGAGGCCACTAAGCCACGAAGACTCAAAGATACACTAAGTTTGGTATTACAAACGTACTCAGCTTCGCCACGTGAGTCACAGGCTGTTTTTGGCCACACCAAGGCCATAGTCAGTGACTGATATTTATGATTCGCTTGTTACAATAGGTGAGTCCTTTTTCATAGAGATCATTCGGCTATTTCCAAAGCGATTCCGGTCATTCCTTCTGTTATGCCCTGGGACAACGTAAATTCCATGTGCGTTTAGATTCAAGTATTGTAATTAAGTCAGGTAAAAGTAATTAAAATAGCAACTCCAACAGGTTTGTCATAAATTTTTTAAGCATAATTTTTCTCCAATGTTCCTTAGTGAAGGCTTCACCCAACGCTGGTAAAAACGAGGCCACTAAGCCACGAAGACGCTAAGATACACTAAGTTCAAATAATTTCTTTGTGTCCGTAAGTCGACGGATTGTGTTTTTATAAATATTTTGTTTCGGATTCTCACAATTACAAATTCAATTGGATTATGCCATTGTTGTAAAATCCGTACCCCCGGTTCCGTCAGGGACTTGATATTTATAGAAAACCCATCAACGCGCAGCCCCCAAGAGGCTGTATCAAAATATTATTCAAATTGAAGAATCAGCTGGTGCGGATTTAGCTTCGTTGATTTTAACTTTGTTGATTTTCAATCAAAAATTAAACTAATTTTTTTGCGGTTATGCGGCATATATTAAAAAATTCGACCACAGATTTAGCTTCGCTGATCTTCGATTCTCGGATGAACACAGATTAAAAATGTACTTTGCTGATAATCTGTGCAAATTTGTGTAATCTGTGGTATAACAAATATTGCACTCAGCTTGTCGTATGTGGAAGGTTAACAAATTGCATTACTCTGGAATACGAAATTTTAGTGTTCTTTTTACTTACTTAAGATTATTCCCGAATGAAATTTCAGATCAATTTTCTGGCATTCAATAGCAACAACGGAATTCCGGCAGGCTCTTTCCCTCCTGCCGTAGCATAAAACGGTTGTCCACCGCCGCCGCCATTAACCGCTTTGGCCAGTTCACGAATAATTGAACTCGCATTCAAACCACGTTCTTTGACCAGGTTTTCGGAAATCATCACCTGCACATTAGCCTTGCCATCAATTTCAGCGGCAAGTACTAAAAACAGGTTCTCCACCTCACCTTTTAGCTGGAAAGCAATATCCTTGATGATGGCCGCATTGTCAACCTTCAATTGTTGCGCGAGGAAATTGATGCCATTGACCTGCTCAACCTGGAGCAAAAGTTCTTTCTTCACTTTACCGGCCGTCTCCTTTTCGAAGGCTTCAACCTGCCTGACAAGTGTTGCATATTTGGCAAATAACTCTTCGACAGCGCCTTTAAGATCAGCAGGATTATTGAATAAAGAGGCAACCTCTTTTAAAGTTTTTAAATGATCATTGATATACTCCTCCGCTTTATCGGCAGTGATCGCCTCGATACGACGAACTCCGGCCGAAATCGATCCTTCTGATAGAATTATAAACTGTCCGATGGTTCCCGTTGACTCCACATGGCAACCACCACACAATTCGACAGACTCGCCAAATTTGATCACGCGAACACGATCGCCATATTTCTCACCGAAAAGCGCAATTGCTCCCATCGCTTCAGCTTCGGCAATCGGCATTTCGCGACGCTCATCACGTTTTTCGTTGGCACGAATCAGCTCATTGACACGTAACTGGATTCTGGCAATTTCATCGTCGGTCACCTTCTGAAAATGGTTAAAGTCGAAACGCAATGATTCGGGCGAAACGAGCGACCCTTTTTGTTCGATATGAGTCCCGAGTACTTCACGCAAAGCGTGATCAAGCAAGTGCGTTGCGGTATGGTTATTCTCTGTAAGTCTGCGGTTCTTCTGATTAACAACAGCCGTAAAGATTGCTTTCGGATTGGAAGGGAGCTGCTTCGCGAGGTGAACAGTAAGAGTGTTTTCCTTAACCGTATCAAAGATTTCAACCTTTTTTCCGTTGGCTTCAATGGTTCCCGAGTCGCCAACCTGTCCGCCCGATTCGGCATAAAAAGGGGTGGTATTGAATACCAATTGGTAAAACTCCCCTTTCTTTCCTTTAACTTTCCGGTAACGGTTAATTTTTACTTTCGCCTCAAGTGTATCATAGCCAACAAAACCATCACCTTCGGCTTGTTGCAATTCGATCCAGTCGCCTGTTTCAAGTTGGGTAGCGCTCCGTGAACGATTTTTCTGCTCCTCCATGGCCATTTCAAACCCGGCACGATTTACGGTAAGCCCCTGCTCACGCAGAATCAGTTCGGTAAGATCAATTGGGAATCCAAATGTATCATATAGTTCGAAAGCAACATTACCGTTCACCTCCGTACCGTTTTTCTTTTTGGTATCGTCGATAATGGTATCGAGCATTTTGATACCTGTTTCGAGGGTACGTAAGAATGAATCTTCTTCCTCCCGGATCACATTAACTACGAGTTCCTGTTGTTTAATTAATTCGGGGAATGCGCCACCCATATTATCAGCCAGAACTTTAACGAGCTGATGGATAAACGGTTTTCTGAAACCCAGGAAGGTATAACCGTAACGAACCGCACGGCGAAGAATACGCCGGATGACGTAACCGGCCTTGTTATTCGAAGGCAACTGTCCGTCGGTAATCGCAAATGAGATGGCCCGCACGTGATCGGCAATCACACGCATGGCGATGTCCGATTTTTCGTCAGTTCCATATTTTTTACCGGCCAGATAGCCGATTTCAGTAATTACAGTTTGAAACACATCCGTGTCGTAATTCGATTGTTTTCCCTGAATCACCATGCACAAACGCTCGAAACCCATTCCCGTATCGACATGTTTAGCCGGGAGTTCTTCGAGCTGTCCGTTAGCTTTTCGATTAAACTGAATAAAAACAAGGTTCCAGATTTCGATAACCTGCGGATGTCCTTCGTTGACAAGGTCACGACCTGGAATCTTTGCCCTTTCGTCATCATTACGAATATCAACATGAATTTCGGAACACGGACCACATGGACCGGAATCGCCCATCTCCCAGAAATTATCTTTTTTATTCCCTTTCAGGATTCGATCTTCGGGAAGGTACTTGAACCATAAATCGTACGCCTCGGTATCCATGGGAACACCATCTTTTCCATCTCCTTCGAAAACAGTCACATACAACTTATCTACAGGAATTTTATAGGTGTGAACCAACAATTCCCACGCCCAGTCGATTGCCTCTTTCTTGAAATAATTACCAAACGACCAGTTTCCGAGCATCTCAAACATCGTGTGGTGATATGTGTCGTGACCTACCTCTTCAAGGTCGTTATGCTTGCCCGAAACCCTAAGACATTTTTGTGTATCAGCAACCCTGGGACTATTTGCAGGTGAATTTCCAAGGAAGATATCCTTAAACTGGTTCATTCCGGCGTTTGTAAACATCAGGGTCGGGTCATTTTTAACAACCATAGGTGCCGATGGAACAATTGTATGCCCTTTGGAAACAAAAAAGTCGAGAAATGTTTGACGTATCTGTTTTGAATTCATAAAATTGATGTGTTAAAAAACCTTTAAAATCATCTTTTCAACTGGAAATGGAGTCGCAAAAATGGATTATTTTTATAGATTTGCGATCCGGTCATGCAAGATTGATTTTTTTGAACGTTGCAAAATTAGATTATTTCGCTAATTTTGGCCATACTGAAACGAAATAAAAGAGATATAGATGGGTAAAACCAATTACAGATTCAATCCCGACACCCTAAGCTTTGACAAAATCGAACGAAACATCAAAACACTGGTGCGGCGTGTGCTTGGATATTTGTCAACTGGTCTGGTCTCAGGAGTGATCTTTTTCTTTATTTTCCTCCAGTTTTTTGATCCGCCGCAAACTAAAAAACTCAAGCGTCAAAACGAACAGTTACTTTCGCAATACAACCTCATGAATAAGGACTTCGATAAAATCTCGAAGGTGCTTGAAGATATTCAGAATCGTGATGACAATATTTACAGGGTTATTTTTGAAGCAGAACCGATCCCTTCATCTGTGAGGATGGCCGGCTTCGGCGGCACTAACCGATATTCGAAGCTCGAGGAAATGGATAATTCTGAGCTGATAATTAATACCACCCGAAAACTTGATATCCTATCGAAACAGGTTTTTGTTCAGGCAAAATCCTATGACGAAGTTGCCAAAATGGCTTTAAATAAAGAGAAGATGATTGCCTGCATGCCATCAATTATGCCCGTTTCAAATAAGGATCTTAAACGCACGGCATCAGGATGGGGAATGCGCATGCATCCGATTTATAAAATTCTGCGTTTTCATTATGGCATGGATTTTACAGCTGTAACAGGAACTGACGTTTTTGCCACAGGAATTGGCATAGTCAAATCGGCAGAACGCGAAACAGGTTATGGTAACACCGTTGTCATCGATCACGGTTTTGGCTACGAGACCTTTTACGCCCATTTAAGCAGGCTAAATGTTCAGGTCGGGCAGAAAGTTAACCGTGGTGATGTGATTGGCTTCGTCGGTAGTACAGGAACTTCAACTGCTCCTCACCTCCATTACGAAGTAAGCAAAAATGGCGTGAAAGTTAATCCGCAAAACTATTATTTCCAGGATCTTACACCTGTTGAGTACGAGAAGATGATTGCAATTTCATCAAATATGGGACAAAGTTTCGACTAAAAACTAAATACTGTGGCATTCAAGGAACCGAAATCAGAGAAGCATTACTACTCCATCGGCGAGGTCGCCGGGAAGTTTGGGCTTGCCCCGTCAACACTACGTTTCTGGGAGAAAGAGTTTGACACAATAAAACCTTTTAAGAATAAAAAGGGAGACCGGTTTTATACTCAGGAAGACATTGATCATCTGTCGCTTATAAATCATTTGGTTAAGGAACGCGGTATGACGCTCAAAGGGGCAAAAACAAAAATTAAAGAGAACAAGACGGAGACAGAAAACACCTTCGAAATTGTTCAAAAACTACAGCTGATAAGAGGCTACCTGCTCGAGATTAAGGAAGTATTGTAAGAATATGAGATTTCGCGATTAACATGGTTTACATTACCCAAATAAGCACCTTGCTTATCGACAAAATTGCTTAAATTTGGGAATATAAATTTTACCACATGGACAGACGAGTAATAAATATTGATCCCGATATTTTAGGCGGTACGCCTGTTTTCTTTGGAACAAGAGTACCAATTAAAAATCTTTTTGATTATTTGGAAACAGGTGATTCAATCGAGATCTTTCTGGAAGATTTTGAAGGCGTAAGCAAAGATCAGGTTGTAAAAGTTCTTGAAATGTCTCAAAAATTAATTGAAACTTCAACAAACATATTACAATAACTTAATTCACCATGACCATCAGCGAGATCATCAGTTATCTTGAGTCTGTTGCCCCTCCTGCTTTTCAGGAATCGTACGACAATGCCGGACTCATCATCGGCGATCCGGAAACAACAATCACTTCAGCGCTTATTACACTTGATGTCACAGAATCTGTTATCGATGAAGCAATTGAAACAGGATGTGAGCTCATTATAGCACACCATCCTATCCTTTTCAAAGGGTTAAAAAGGCTCAGCGGCAATTCGTTTGTCGAACGGTGTGTGATTAAAGCCATCAAAAACGACATTGCAATTTATGCCGCCCACACCAATCTCGACAGCGTCATGGGAGGTGTTAATTCGAAGATCTGCGAAAAAATCGGGTTAACCAACACAAGAATTCTCAACGCTGCAAAAGAACAACTCCTTAAACTGGTCACGTTTATTCCGGAAGATCATCTCGATGAAGTTCGGGAAGCGGTTTTCGCAGCCGGAGCAGGAGAGATCGGGAAATACGACAAATGCAGTTTCAGCACCGACGGATCAGGAACATTCAGAGGAGGTGAGGAAGCCAATCCGTATGTTGGGGATAAAGGGGAATTCCACTTTGAAAAGGAAGTCAGGTTTGAAACAATTCTATGCAGGCATTCTAAAAACAAAGTAATTAACGCTTTACTAAAGACCCACCCATACGAGGAAGTGGCCTACGACCTTTATCCACTCGAAAATACCTTACCCGAAGTTGGAGCTGGCATGATTGGTGAACTCCCCGGAGCCGAAAACGAAATCGAGTTTTTGTCGCGATTGCTCGAAATCTTCGGATGTAAAACGATTCGCCACACTTATTTACTCGGGAAACCGGTGAAAAAAGTGGCCGTATGTGGCGGTTCAGGAGGTTTCCTCCTTTCATCTGCTATTGCCGCAGGAGCCGACATCTTCGTTACCGCCGACATGAAATACCACGATTTTTTTGACGCCGAAGAAAAAATCATAATAGCCGATATTGGACACTACGAAAGTGAGCAGTTTACGAAGGAGCTTTTTTATGAAATACTTATAAAAAAATTCCCTAACTTTGCACTCCGTTTATCGGAAGTAAAAACGAATCCGGTATTGTATCTTTGTCAGCGATAACAAAATTGTAAATTTCAGTATATGCCCGTAAATAATATCAAAACAACCGAAGGAAAAGAGGTTTCTGTCCAGGAGAAACTCAAAATGCTCTATGAGCTTCAAACCGTTGCATCAGAGATAGATAAAATCAACACGCTACGTGGTGAACTCCCGTTGGAGGTTCAGGATCTGGAAGACGAAATTGTCGGATTAAAGACCCGTCTTTCCAATTACAGCGACGAAATTAAAAGCCTGAACATCGCCATTGCGAATAAAAAAACTGAGATAAAAGAGTCGAAGGTCAAAATCGAGAAATACAAAGAGCAACAGGAAAACGTCCGTAATAACCGCGAATTCGACTCTCTTTCGAAAGAAGTAGAGTTTCAGACGCTCGAAATTGAGCTTTCTGAGAAAAAAATCCGCGAGTTTACTATTGAAATCAAGACGAAAACAGAAGCTGCTGAGTCTTCAGAGAAACTTCACAAAGAGCGTGAGGAAGATCTGATCAGAAAGAAGAAAGAGTTGCAGGAAATCACCGCCGAAACTGCTGTTGAGGAGGAGAAATTGAAAAGCAAAGTGACCAAAATTGAGAGTCTGATCGAAGATCGTCTGGTTATGGCTTTTAACCGTATTCGAAAAAATGCGCGTAACGGTCTGTCAGTGGTCACTGTACAACGTGATGCCTGCGGTGGTTGTTTCAATAAAATTCCGCCACAACGTCAACTGGATATCGCTTCAAGAAAGAAAATTATTGTCTGCGAGTATTGCGGTAGAATTCTGGTCGATAAAGACATCGCTACTCCGATTGATGAGGCTGAAATTCCGGTTTAAATATAAAATAAAACCCCCTCAAAAATATTAAAACCCACTGAATTTCAGCGGGTTTTTCTTTAAATATAAACGGATTTTGTCATAGAGAAATCATTTTATTGTCCAATTGACAAATTGTCGAATTGTCGAATTAAACTTTCTCAGTTTTTCGGAGCCGCCAGATCTCCGTTCAGATCACGTCGTACAAGAATCACTTTATTGTTTTCCAGTTCGCTGCAACCCTGATCATAGCAAAAATAATAGATCCGGTTACTACGCGTGGTGTAGGTACAAGTAAAATAATCAAAACGATACCCTTTTTTCTGCAAATCGCTCTTTAGTGCAGTGGTTTTTCCCTCGGGATTAAGCGCAGTAAGGATAAAATAGTTCTTTTTAAGAATCCTGTTGATCGTTCTGATCACATTATTCGACTCCACGAACTGCCGGTTATTGTAGGCACTCCGGCATTGATCATTACAAAATTTCTGGTCAGCCCGCCCCCTCAGCGGCTCATTACATTCAAGGCATTTGCGATTATTCATGACATATTATTTAGGAGGTTGTGAAAGGCAAAATCTTAAAAATGTCAGATATACAAAAAACTTCAATTTTTATTCCACTAATATACAAAAATATATCCGGATTTATACGGTTATATCCGATTATTTTCGATAATAATCGGAAACATCCGGTTATTATCCGACTGCGCCTGGGAGTCCAATTTAACTTTGTGCTGTAAATTTTTCGTATTTATTAATTTAAAAAACTAAAATCATGAATGCATTAAGGAACAGTGTCAGGCTTATCGGCCATTTGGGTGACAATCCCAAAATGAGAAAGTTGGACAGCGAAAAATCTGTGGCCAATTTCTCCGTTGCAACAAATGAAAACTATCGCGATCACGATGGGAACAAAAAGTCTGAAACCACATGGCATAAACTGGTGGCATGGGGAAAGCAGGCTGAAGTGGCCGAAAAATATTTGAAAAAAGGGACGGAGGTCGCAGTCGAGGGAAAACTGACCAACCGCTCATACGAAGACAAAAACGGAGAAACACACTTTGTCTCCGAAATTGTGGTAAACTCTATTTTGGTTCTCGATAAGAAAGCAGAGAATTAACCTGAGATTCGTTTTTCATAATGACTGAAAAAAGAAAGCTTTCATTAGTTATTTGTGAAAGCTTTCTTTTATTTAATTAGGAATTTTTTTAACTGTTTTATTCCATTTATCAAACACTTTAACAGCTTCTTTCCAAGGTATTTGTGTAGGATTCAGCACGCGCTGATCTGAAGGCAATGCCAATTCAGTAAAAAAAATTTCTAAAAAAACCTTAGAATTTCAGCCCTTCCAGAAGCTTAATGTAAGTAACAATCCCCTCCTTGATTTCAGAAATCAGGATATATTCGTTGGCAGTATGCGAGCGGGCTGAATCGCCGGGACCCAGTTTAATGGAGGGGTAAGGGATCACTGCCTGGTCGGAAGTGGTTGGAGAACCGTATATCTGCAAACCCATTTCTATTCCGCGCAAAACCAACGGATGGTCGGCACTGATTCCTGAAGAGTTAAGTCTGAAAGAGCGTGGACGTACTTCAGATTGGATCAATCCTGAGATAATCCGGAAAGCCTCTTCGTTTGAATAAAATTCATTTGTTCGGACATCTACCACAAAATGGCACAAATCGGGAACGACATTGTGTTGTTGTCCGGCCTCTATCTGTGTAACCGTTATTTTAACTGGTCCCAGAACAGCCGACTCAAGCGGAAACCGATACTTTTCAAGGATTTGAATATCTTTAATGGCCTTATAAATAGCATTTTCACCTTCATTACGGGCAGCATGACCCGCTCTCCCTTTTGCTTCACAATCGAGAACAACCAAACCTTTTTCAGCAATGGCAATCTGCATTTGTGTGGGTTCGCCCACAATGGCCAGATCAATTTTTCCCAAATGATCTAAAACTGAAGCCACACCGTTTTCACCTGAAACTTCCTCTTCGGCGCTTGCGCAAAAAATAAGGTTATAGGGTAAACAACCGGCCTCGTAATAATGGCGAAAAGCGCCAAGTAACGACACCACAGAAGCCCCTGCATCGTTGCTGCCAAGCCCTGTAATTCGCTCCTCTTCGACTGTAGCTTTAAATGGTTCATAGGTCCAGCCTCTGGCAGGACGAACGGTATCAATATGGGAGTTCAGCAATATAACCGGCTTTCCTTCAGACCAATTTGCATTGCTCATCCAAAGATTGTTGCCATTTCGTTTCGGATGAAGACCCCATGACGTAAATTTCTTTTCCAAATAATCGGCCACATCGTTCTCTTCGCGACTCAAAGAAGGTATTTCGATTATTGCTTTTAATATCTCAACACTTTCGGATACGAGTTCGTCTGTTATCATATGTGGAGTACTAGCCTTGTTCCTCTCAGACCGCCCGAAATACCCTGGGCATTCGTGATCACCACGGCACTAACACCCCGGCGGAGTGCATTAAATCCATTTTCGAGTTTGGGAATCATTCCGCCGGAGATTATACCTTTTGCTTTCAATTCTTCAAACATTACAGGATCAATTTCGGGGACGACCGATTTTTCGTCTGCTTCATTCATAAGTACACCAGCTTTTTCGAAACAGAATATTAACCGCACTTCGTATCTCGAGCACAATGAAGTTGCTAATTCTGATGCTATTGTATCTGCATTTGTATTCAGCAGCGATCCTTTGCCATCGTGAGTAATCGGAGCAATTACGGGAACAGCGCCGTTGACAAGCAGTTCAGACAAAGCCTGTGCATTGACCCAGTTAATATCTCCGACAAAACCATAATCGATTGCGCCGACCGGACGTTTGGCAGCCCGGATGATATCGAGATCTGCTCCTGTCAATCCGATGGCATTATTTCCAAAGGCCTGCAATCCCGCAACAACATTTTTATTCACCAAACCCGCATAAACCATTGTCGCCACTTTCAGTGTCTCGGCATCCGTAATCCGGCGTCCGTCCACAATTTTGGTCTCAATACCGAGCTTTTCAGCTAATGTCGTAGCGCTTTTCCCACCACCATGGACGAGAATTTTACCACCTGCAATGCGCGAAAAGTCCTTTAATAACGATCGGAGCGGAACCTCCTCCTCAACGATCTTGCCACCTACTTTAATGATTATCAAGTGATCTCTCATACTACCCTTCCAATATCATTTTTAATATTGCCTGTGCCGAATATACACGATTTTCTGCTTCGTCAATCACAATTGATAAAGGTCCATCGAGAACTTCATCCGTTACGATCATATTTCGTCGTACGGGAAGGCAATGCATAAACTTTGCATTGTTGGTCAGCGCCATTTTTTCGGATGTAACAGTCCAATTCCTATCCTTTGAGAGAATCTCGCCGTATTCGGTATACGACGACCAGTTCTTGGCATAGATAAAGTCGGAGCCTTCAAATGCTTTGTCCTGATCGTACTCCACTTTAATATCTCCTATAAACTTGGGGTCAAGCTCATAACCTTTTGGATGAGTCACTACCAAATCATAATCAGTCTGGCGCATCCATTCGACAAATGAGTTGGGGACCGCCTGCGGAAGGGCACGCGGATGAGGTGCCCAGCTCAGTACAACTTTAGGACGTGCTTTGGTTTTGTATTCTTCAATCGTCATGTGATCGGCAAAACTCTGCAGCGGGTGTCGTGTGGCAGCCTCCATACTTACAACCGGCACACCAGCAAATTGTATAAACTGGTTCAGAATCTTTTCGTTGTAATCATCCTCTTTGCTTTCGAATCGGGCAAATGCCCGGACTCCGATGATGTCGCAATACCTTCCGATCACAGGAATTGCTTCGCGCAAATGTTCCGGCTTGTCGCCATCCATTACCACACCTAATTCACTTTCAAGTCGCCATCCATCCTGATTTACGTTCAGAACCATCGTGTTCATTCCCAGATTCATCGCTGCTTTTTGGGTGCTCAGCCGGGTCCGAAGGCTCGAATCAAAAAAGATCAACACCATTGTTTTATTCTTGCCAAGATGTTGGTAACCATAAGGATTGCTCTTGATTTCGCGAGCTGATTTTATCGCTTCCGTCAGATTGGGAAGGTCGTAAACTGAAGTAAAGTGTTGCATATTGTGTGAAAATAATTGTTTTTTTTTGCCACAAAGACTCAAAGGCTCAAAGTTTCACTAAGTTTAAATTTCAGATAATCAACGCTTTGTGCAACTTAGTGTTTTAGTGCCTTGGTGGCATTTATTCATCTTAAAAATAGTCATAATTTATAAATCTCGACCACCTGTCCAAAGTATCTTGTCAACAAATCGATTAAGTCTTATTGTTTTTAAATTTTCAATTTCATTACTAAATGTTGCCTCGATTGTTGTTAAATACTGGTCAACAGAATTTAAATATCTATTAATTTCTATTTCATTTCTCTTTGTAAACTCTTTTGCAAGAGGTAAATAAGGAGCATATAGATTACTTTTAAGTCCAAGTGATTGTTTTGTTCGGTTATCAGTGGGAAGAATTTTCCAAGGGTTATTTAAAAACAAGATTTTTGACACTAATGAGGTCGCTTTGCCATGCGTTATGCCTTCTCTGTTTAATGTTTCCACAAACCCATCCACATCGGTTGAATTATCTGCTGAAGTCCAGTCAATTGTCATTTGTAATCGAATATTTGTTTTGCACTTTACAAAACATCTTGCAACTCCAAATTCATTAACAAAACGCTGGAATGCACCACTGGATTTTTCCAGATATTCACTTATGTCCATTCCCCCATTTTTATATCTCTGAAATTCACGAATATATATTAAATCAGAATGATAGAAAGCTAATAAATTTCCTAACGCTTGAATATATTGTATGTCAAGTACGAATTCTTTTCCTTTTAAACTGTTGTTATTCTCTTTTTTAATTGTTCTTGTCATAGTCTTACCTTTCTTATTTTCTTTTAGAATCTTATCAGGATTAGGATTTTTTGAGAGAAAATTTAATCCTCTCTGCGTAATTCGTGCGTAACCATGTCTTGTTGATTCTACAAACCCAGCATCCCGGATGAAGAAAGTTCTAGCACATCCCACACGATAATCAAAGATTTTTTGATTACTTGGAATCGTTTCTTGTCTTTCCTCATAGGAAACTTTAAATGTTTGTGCAAGAGTCTCAATTACTTCCTGAAACCCCCACTCTTTGCTATCAGCTAAAACCTTTAAGTAAGAGAGCTTTACTGAATCTAAATCAGGTATCATGGTCGCATATATTTAATCTTACCTCCAACTTTCACCTACGAACGTATCTGCCCGTCACCTTCGATCAGCCATTTATAGCTCGTCAGTTCTTCAAGCGCCATCGGACCGCGTGCATGCAATTTCTGGGTGCTGATTCCTATTTCAGCTCCTAAACCAAACTGTGCTCCGTCGGTAAACGCGGTACTTGCATTGACATAAACGGCAGCAGCATCAACAATTTTCAGGAACAAATCACAATTCGTTTTGTTCTCCGAAATTATTGCCTCACTGTGCTTTGAACTATATTTTGCGATATGTGCAAGGGCTTCGCCGAATGAAGCGACCGTTTTTATGGCCATTTTATACGAAAGAAATTCTGTTCCAAATGATTCGTCCGTAGCTTGATGAAGTAAATGACCGGGATATTTCCGATCCAGTAAATTGAAAGATTGCCGGTCAGCATAAATTTCAACATTACTATTGCTCAATAACTTAGCAATACCCTCAAGATCAGACAACCGTGATTTATGAATAATCAGACAATCGAGTGCGTTACACACACTTACACGGCGGGTTTTGGCATTGTTCACGATCTGAATCCCTTTAACGAGATCACCAAATTCATCAAAATAGGTGTGACAGATGCCGGCTCCTGTTTCGATTACCGGGATAGTAGCATTCTGCCTGACGTAGTCGATCAATCCCTGACTACCGCGGGGAATCAACAAATCGACATACCCCCGGGCGTTCAGTAATTCAGTGGTCGCCTCTCGCCCTGATGGCAGAAGTGTCAGAATATTTGTATTTATCTTATTTGCAACCAGTATTTTATGAATCAAACTTACAATTGCCTGATTAGAATTAGATGCATCGCTTCCCCCTTTCAGGATGCAGGCATTTCCGGATTTGATGCAAAGCGAGAAGACATCAAATGTAACATTGGGTCGTGCTTCGAACACGATACCGATCACGCCAAATGGAACTGTGACTTTGGTAATTTTTAATCCGTTAGGTCTGACTGTATCAGATAAAATCCTTCCAACCGGCGAAGGCAATGAGGCAACATTGCGAATGTCATCCGCAATAGCTATTATGCGTTCTGCCGTGAGTTTCAACCGATCGTATTTGGGATCGGAATTCTCCATGCGTGCGAGATCTTTCTGATTTTCACGAAGAATAAAATCAGTGCTTTTCACTGCTGCATCAGCAATTTTGATCAGCACTTCATTGATCTGGCTTACGTTAAGCAGATTCAACTCGCGACTGGCGCTTAAGGTATTAACGAATTGTTCGCGATAGTTCATCGTATAAGTTATAGCAGGTATAAATAATCGTAATGGATAAAGGGTTTCGATTTCTTGCCACCCATCTCTTTAAGTAACTCATCCGAAGAATAGGAAGCTTTTCCAAGCCCTATCAATTCGCCATTTGAATCTTTAATACGGACAATATCACCGTCTTTAAAGAAACCTTCGATCCGGACAATTCCAATTGGCAACAGGCTGATTGCTTTATCTGAGAGAAGCGCCTCACGGGCACCGTCATTGATAATCACTTCACCTTTGGCAAAATCGTCAGAATGGGCAAGCCACTTTCTGACTCCAGTAGATTTCTTTTGAGCAGGTATAAAATGTGTATGAACAGCATCTTTGGTGGCATTCAATATATTAGAAAGCGTATTTATTTTTGTGCCATTCGCAATGTGAACTGAAATCCCTTGTCCTGCCAGCTTCGAAGCGATATGAAATTTAGTAAGCATCCCCCCTCTTCCAAAGTTTGATTTTTTACCGGAAATAGCTTCAATATCAATCATTTCACCCAATTTAATTGATGAAATTAACTGGCTTTCGGGCTCATCGGGCGAACCTGAATAAACACCGTCAACATTCGTAAGAATAATCAGCGCGTCCATATCCATCATCGAGGCAATCAATCCCGAAAGTTCATCGTTGTCGGTGAACATCAATTCGGTTACTGAAATCGTATCATTTTCGTTTACAACTGGAACAACTCCATTGTCGAGTAAAGTGTTCATGCAGTTGCGCATATTTAGGTAATGGAGCCTGTCACTAAAATTCTCTTTCGTCGTAAGCACCTGAGCACAAGTGATTCCATTTTCGTAGAAAAGATCAGCGTACCTGTTAATCAATTTCACCTGACCAACTGCTGACCACAGCTGGCGACTTGAAACAGGATCGAGTTTACGTTGCAGCTCAACTTCCGCGCGTCCGGCAGCAACTGCCCCGGAAGTAACAAGAATTACCTGTAACCCTGCTTTTCGGAGTGATGCGATCTGATCGACAATATGAGCCATACTTGTAACGTTGAGCATCCCGTCCTCACGGGTCAAAACATTACTACCAACTTTTACTACTATTTTATTGTATAATAACGACATAACTTATAACTTCGGACTGGAAACCAATAATTTAATTTTACCATTCAATCAATATTCCTCACATGATGCTCAAATTCGGGCTCCCGGGATGGAGATGTAATACAAATCTGTTTTTTGCGAGTTTTATGGCTTGACACCTATTTTTGAAACCATCACCAACAAACCTCCCGTAATAAAGGCAACCACCCACCAAATATAGGCATAACGCGAATATTTGTGAATAGCATCAGATACAATAGTACCGATTCCGTTTTTAATCCGTAATCGCCAGATCAGAATATTATCAATCAACATTCCCAATAGCGAAGAGTACCCTATTATACCATGCAGCGTAAATAATCCTTTCGAAGAACCTGCAATCATAAAACCAGTTGCAGTTATATCAAAAATGATTCCAAGCGTTAAAAATAATAAAACACGGGGAAGAACTTTTTTGTGCTTCTGCTCGGTAAAAATACCGATTGAATAAAACAACAACGCAAAGAACACGATCGAAGAACCGACCATCACCAACTTATTCATATATAATTATTTAATCAATTATTCATTTTACTGTTACTTCTTTCCCTGATTTCGACCCGACGAATTTTACCACTGATCGTTTTAGGTAGTTCTGTTACAAATTCTATGATCCGGGGATATTTATAGGGCGCAGTTACCGTTTTCACATGCTCCTGTATCTCTTTCGCCAGATCTTCGTGCCCGGGTCGATATTCAGGAGCCAGAATGATTGTAGCTTTAACCACCTGACCACGGATTTCATCGGGCGCACCGGTTACAGCACACTCAATCACAGCCGGATGGGTCATCAAAGCACTTTCAACTTCAAATGGACCAATACGGTAACCCGAGGATTTAATCACATCATCAACACGTCCGACAAACCAGTAATAACCATCTTCGTCGCGCCAGGCAAGATCTCCTGTATAATAAAGGCCATCGTAATGACTCAATGCAGTTTTTTCTTCGTCGTGGTAATATCCTGAAAATAAGCCAACCGGAATCTTTTCGCCCGTGCGGATGACGATTTGTCCAACCTCACCATCTTCGCAAGCCTTGTTTTCTCCATCAATTAAATGAACATCAAATTGCGGTGACGGAACACCCATTGATCCGGCCTTTGGTTCCATCCAGGGAAAGGTAGCTATCTGCAATGTTGTTTCAGTCTGACCAAATCCTTCCCTGAGTTTTAAACCGGTCTGTTTGTAAAATGTATCGTATACAACAGGATTCAGCGGTTCGCCGGCTACCGATGCCCATTTCAGTTTCGAAAGGTCATATTTTGAAAAATCTTCCCTGATCAGAAACCGGTAAATCGTAGGTGGTGCACAAAAACTTGTCACACCAAATTCACTGATTTTTGATAGCATATCATCAGGAGTAAACTTCTCGTAATCATATACAAACACAGCTGCTCCAGCCAGCCATTGTCCGTAGATCTTTCCCCAGACCGATTTCGCCCATCCTGTATCGGAAACAGTAAAGTGCAATCCGTTATTTTCAACATTCTGCCAAAATTTAGCCGTCACAATATGGCCTAACGGATAGGTAAAATCGTGTACCACCATTTTGGGATTTGCAGTGGTACCTGAAGTAAAATATAACAATGAAATATCAGTGTTCTTTGGAGCGGCTACTCCTTGCGGGGCAATAAATGGTTTTGCATTTCGCATGCCGTCGCGGAACGATATCCAGCCTTCCGGAGTAGTATCTCCCACTGTCACAAGCTTTTCAACTGTTGGGGAGTTGTGCATTGCTTCGTTGATGCTATGAACAATTTCAGGTTCAGAAACCGAAATTATCACTTTTATGCCGGCAGCATTATTCCTGTATATCAGATCTTTCGGAGTCAATAAATGGGTAGCAGGTACGCCAATGGCTCCGATTTTATGCAAAGCAAGAATTGAAAACCAAAACTCGTACCTTCTTTTCATGATCATCATCACCTTATCGCCACGACCAATTCCAAGCGACTGAAAAAATGATGCCGTTTCGTCGCTTGCCTTTTTCAGATCAGCGAATGTGAAATCATGGGATTCTCCTTTGTCGTTAACCCAGCAGATAGCCTTTTTGGAGGGGACTGTCCGGGCATATTCATCTACAACATCGTATGCAAAATTAAACTGTTCAGGGACAATTATTTCGAAGTTTTTCTGAAAATCTTCGAGTGATTCAAATGATGATTTTTTAAGATATTTTTTAAACATGAAGACCCAATTTTAAAGGATAATGGCTAAAAATTTGGCAGATTCATTTTCCAATGCGAGCATTCCGTGTGGTAATCCCGAATCAAAATAGATGGAATCGCCCGGTTCGAGAATCATCTCCTTACTGCCAATGAAAATTTTCAGTTTCCCCTCAATCATAAAATTAAATTCCTGTCCGGGATGGGAATTAAAACTTACAGTTGTATCCACTTTGGGATCAACAACTACCACAAAAGGGTCAGCCTTCCGGTTTTGAAAATTGCCTGCAAGCGCCTGATATTTATAATCTTTTCGGCGATCAACACCAATTCCTTTGTCTTTACGGGTCAAGGTATACGAATGCATATGAGGTTCTTCTCCTGTAAGAAGAGCAGTGATATCGAAATTGTATTTTTGGGACATTCGGTGGAGAATACTTACCGGAATATCAACTTCACCACTTTCAAAATTAAGGTACTGCTCTTTCGTGATGGCACAAGTTGCAGCGGCCGCATCGGGTGAAATTTCGAGCACTTCGCGCATTCCACATAAACGATCGGCTATTTGTTTAATCTGTTCATCCATGAATATAAAATTGAATATTAGCCTCTTATGTCACTTTATTTTGAACTGTTGATTTTATTGAACGAAACCAGCAGCCCCCGGATCAGCGCTGACGAAAAGCCCTGATGTTCCATTTCATTCAATCCTGAAATTGTAATCCCCTTTGGTGTAGTAACCTTGTCAATTTCTTGCTCGGGATGATGACCAGTCTGTAGAATCAACTCTGTCGCTCCTTTAACGGTTTGTGCAACAATTTGTTGAGCTACATCTGCTCCAAAACCAATCTCTACGCCGCCCTGAATCGCGGCGCGAATAAAGCGAAGAGCAAAGGCAATACCGCATGCCCCGAGAACAGTTGCAGCCGCCATGAGCTCTTCGTCGATAAAGATCACTTTACCGAGCGACTCGAATAGTTCTTTAACTAATTCACTTTGTTCTTCAGAACAATCCGGAGCAGCAATCAATGTCATTGATTCCCGAAGCGCAACTGCAGTATTCGGCATCACCCTCAACGGGATCACATCTGGTGGGAGCAGCTCTTTTAATTGTGTGATGCTGATACCGGTCATCATTGAGGCAACCAACTGGCCAGGTCGAAGTACGGGTCTAATTTCGTTTATCACCTCAACGGCCTGGTAGGGTTTTACGGCTATGATAATTATATCTGCCTTAGCTACAGCTATTTTATTATCTTTCTCAATACAAATGCCTTTTGCAGCAAGGTCCTCCAGTAACTGCACACGCCGACGCGAAACAGTTAATTTTGAGGCAGAAATACCCGATTTCAAAAAACCGTCGGCAACCGATCGCCCCAGATTACCACCACCTAAGATGGCAATTTTTAAATTTTTTATTTCCATGAAATTAAAATTTTGCAATTTTAAAGAAACGCAATTTACAATTTATTCAGTACCTTTACCAATGCATCAACAAAATGATCAACCTGAACTTTGGTAAGTGTTAACGGAGGGAGAATCCTGATAATGTTGGTTCCTGTAACTCCGGTAAATATTTTCTCCTCATATAGCAACTGCTTTCTGATCGTAGCAATCGGAAAATCAAACTCAACACCAATCATTAACCCTTTTCCGCGAAGCACTTTGATTTGAGGTATTTGCGCAAGCTTTGAAAAAAAATATTCCCCCACTTCAAGCGCATTGTCAACCAGTTTTTCAGCTTTCATAATGTCAAGCACTGCAATTCCGGCAGCACAGGCCAAATAATTTCCACCAAAAGTGGTTCCCAACATACCAAACCAAGGTTTCAGTTTTGGACTAATTAATATTCCACCTATCGGGAAACCATTACCCATTCCTTTGGCAACTGAAATAATATCAGGTTTTATATCAGCATATTGATGAGCAAAAAACTTTCCGCTACGCCCGTATCCGGATTGAATTTCATCAAGAATCAACACAGCACTATACTTTTCGCACAAATGCGATGCAGCTTTCAGAAAGTCTGGTTCCGGAACCCGGCATCCGCCAATTCCCTGAATTCCCTCAACGATTACAGCAGCTACATCACCCATTAGTAAAGCAGATTCAAGTTGCGCCACATCATTTAGCGGAAGTATCGTCCGTATCACAGTATCGTTGAGCGGTGAGATGATTTTCGGATTGTCGGTTACAGCAACTGCTGCTGATGTCCTTCCATGAAATGACTTTTCGAAAGCGATAATCCGCCCTTTGCCTGTATGAAAAGAGGCGAGTTTTAGAGCGTTCTCATTCGCCTCTGCGCCAGAGTTGCACAGAAAAAGAGAATAATCAGGATAACCTGAAAGTTCTCCAAGTTTTAATGCCAGCTCTTCTTGTAAAGGATTTTGAACCGAATTGGAATAGAAACCAATCTTGTTGAGCTGTTCTGTCAATTTCTTCACATATTCGGGATGAGAATGACCAACAGAAATTACGGCATGCCCACCATACAAATCAAGGTATTCAACTCCTTTATCATCTGTAATATAACAACCCTTTGCCGCTACAGGAACAATATCAAAAAGGGGATAAACATCAAAAAGTTTCATACTATAAAATTCCTAATTCGTAATTCATAATTCGTAATTCTTCAGAATCCAATTGCCTTCAAATTTAAACCACAACGCTCATCAAGCCCAAACATAAGGTTCATATTTTGAACAGCCTGACCTGATGCGCCTTTTAGAAGGTTATCGATACAGGAAATAATCATCAGTTTATTGCCATGTTTTTCCAGAAAAAGCAGCCCTTTATTCGTGTTCACAACCTGTTTCATGTCGGGATTTTCGCGTGCTATATTCACAAATGGATGAGAAGCATAGAACTTCGTGTAGATGTCATTCGCTTCTTCGATCGTTCCAATAAATTTCGTGTAAGCTGTCACAAAAATTCCGCGTGTATAATTCCCCCTAACCGGGATAAAGTTTACATCCTTACTAAAACCGGGCTGTGCCTGACAAAGACTTTGACAAATTTCGCCAAGATGCTGATGTTCAAATGCTTTATAAACCGATAGATTATTATCCCGCCAGCTGAAATGGGAAGTATCTGTTGGTGCCTGTCCTGCCCCGGTCGATCCGGTGATGGCATTGATATGCACCTCATCGGTCAACAACCCGTTAGCAGCAAGTGGAATCAGCGCCAATTGAATTGCCGTTGCAAAACATCCCGGATTGGCAATTTTAGTCGCAACCCTGATTTCCTCGCGGTTAAGTTCAGGCAAACCATACACGAAATCATTCCCTGCACGTTTCAGTCTGAAATCATGACTCATGTCAATGATTTTAACATGCTTTGGAATGACAGTATTATTCAGAAAGTCAATTGATTTACCATGACCGGAACATAAAAAAACCACATCCGTATCTTCAAAATTGATATCTGTGAAAACCAGGTCTGTATCTCCGAGAAGATCAGAGTGAACTGATGAAACAGACAGTCCGTTGTTACTGCTGCTTTGAATATATTTTAATTCCACTGCCGGATGGTATAGCAAGATCCGGATCAACTCGCCGGCAGTATAACCAGCTCCACCAACTATTCCGACTCTGATTCTATTAGGCATTATTTCTTATTTACAGAATGATAGATTTTTAACTGATTGGCCAGAATTTTGGTGAATCCTTTTGCATCGTCAGCAGTCCAACCTTTGTTCATTTCGCCATATTGGCCGAATTCCGAATTCATCAAATCGTGTTCCGATTCTATTCCAACTAACTGAAAATGATAAGGTCTTAAATTAATAATTACTTTCCCTGTAACATTCTCCTGACTGTTTTCGAGGAATTTTTCGATGTCGCGCATAACCGGTTCCAGGTACATGGCTTCGTGTAAAAACATTCCGTACCAGTTGCCAAGTTGCTCCTTCCAGTACTGCTGCCATTTTGTAAGCGTATGTTTTTCGAGCATTTGATGAGCCTTAATAATCAACATGGGTGCTGCAGCTTCAAATCCGACGCGTCCTTTAATTCCAATAATCGTATCGCCGATATGCATATCGCGGCCGATGGCCCAGGCTGAACCAAGTCGTTCAACTTCAATAATGGAATCGACAGGATTGCGTTGTGTTTTTCCGTTGACGCCTCTGAGCTGTCCCTTGAGAAACTCGAGCGTAATTGTTTCTTCTCCTTCTTTTTGAAGATGAGTCGGATAAGCCTCTTCCGGAAGCGTTTTTCCGCTCTGAAGTGTCTCTTTTCCGCCAATGCTTGTACCCCAAAGTCCTTTATTCACAGAATAGGCCATCTTTTCGAAATTATCTACCACGCCATGTTCGCGCAAATATTTGACTTCGGCATCTCGCGACAATTCCAGATCACGCGTAGGTGTAATAATTTTAATTTCGGGAGCCAGTACTTCAAACGCGAGGTCAAACCGGATCTGATCATTCCCGGCTCCGGTGCTTCCATGCGCTACGTAAGTGGCGCCAATGCTTTTGGCATATTCGATCACAGCGAACGCCTGAAAAATTCGTTCTGAACTTACAGAAATAGGATAGGTATTGTTTCTCAGCACATTACCATATACCATATACCTGATTCCCTTGTTGTAATAGTCATTGGTGACATCAATTGTCTTGTGCGATTTAACCCCCAATGAGTAAGCTTTTTTCTCGATAACAGCAAGTTCCTCTTTCGAGAATCCACCTGTATTGGCAATGGCAGTGTGAACTTCCATTCCTTTTTCAACTGACAGATAAATTGCACAAAACGAGGTATCTAACCCTCCGCTAAATGCTAAAACTACCTTTTCCTTCATGAGTATATTATTTTAGAATTATTTCGTTGAGTAATGGTGAATATTATTAGTGTCCTAAAATGATGATTTTTTTCCAGTCGATGGCCGAAAAATGCAGTTTTTCGTTTTTCCGTTTTTCCAGCCACTCTTTGTAAATCTTAAACGGCGTTTTTGGTTTCCGCTTTTTAGTTTCCCATGCCGGATCATACAACATCCCCGTACAAAGACATTTTGTTTTATTCATACGGAGCAAAATATCGTAGTTAACACAGCTCTGGCAACCTTTCCAAAACTGCTCATCATCTGTCAGTTCCGAGAAGGTAACCGGACGATAACCCAGTTCAGAATTGATTTTCATCACAGCAAGCCCAGTGGTTAAACCAAAAAGTTTGGCATCGGGAAATTTCTTACGCGACAACTCGAAAGCCATCAGTTTAATACTCCGGGCAAGACCATGACCGCGGTAATCCCAATGAACAATCAATCCTGAATTAGCCACATATTTCCCATCATTCCAGGATTCGATGTAGCAAAATCCTGCAAACTTCTCACCCTCAACAGCAATGATCGCTTTACCCTCCGAGATTTTTGAAGCAATATATTCGTGAGTACGTCGGGCAATCCCTGTGCCACGTTCCAATGATGCTTTTTCGATGGTGCCATTTATTTCGTCAACATAACAAAGATGTTGCTCCCCGGCCACCATTATCCGGATTTCAGGTTTTATCTTTATATCTTCTTTCTTTTTAAATATCATAGTTTTAAAATCAACTCTGTTAAATTTTACTTTCAAGTTTTGGCATTATTGTTTTTAATGCCAGAATTAAATCATTACGCCCGACATCTTCGCGTATAATCAGCAAAATGGTATCATCGCCTGCCACTGTTCCCAGAATTTCAAATGGATTCGCATTGTCAATCATAATGGCAACGCTATTGGCATATCCCGGCAGGGTTTTTATTACTCCCAGATTTGCGGAAAATTCAATTCCCACTACACCGTCTGCTAAAAAATCAAGCCGCGATGCTTCAGAATTACTTTGCTGATTTACAGGATTACTACCAGCAAGCCGATAAATATATCCACTCTTTACATCGCTCACTTTCATCACCTATAAAGATTTCAGATCACGCGAAAGCGTGGCCTGTGTGACAACGCACCCCAGTTCCTGTAACCGGATTTGCAGGTCATCCTGACTACTGATTACCTGTTCCGAGATAATCTTTTTAATTAATTGAATTCGTTGAGACCGATTTTTCATCTGAAATCTTTCAATGAATATTTATTCTATTAAAGGATGCAATTTTATACATTTATTTTGATTTATCGCACATTTATGCATAAATATTTGATTTTCCCACTAAATATTAAATTAATGTGAATATTTATAAAATTCAAAATAATGGCTTTGTGAATTTCACAGATTTAAACTACTTTTGCAGCTGTGCGACATCAACTAAGAATATCGATGAAGAAGACGCCGGAAAATGCGTTTTTTCTACTGATAAAAAAGTAGTGAAAACGCATTTTTTTTGAGAAATAAGTTGAAAATAAGTTAACCAGAGAAAAACAAGTATAATGCGAAAAGTAAAACTGATTCTTGAGGATGGAACAGTGTTGGAAGGAAAATCATTCGGCTATGAAAAGTCAGTTGCAGGAGAGGTGGTTTTCTATACCGCGATGACCGGATATCCCGAAAGTCTGACAGATCCGTCCTACACGGGACAAATACTTGTTTCAACCTATCCGTTGATTGGAAATTATGGCGTACCTAAGGATCTGATGGAAAATGGAATACACAAACATTTTGAATCTAACAAAATCCATATCACAGCGTTAGTCATTTCTGACTATTCGGTCGGCTTCAGTCATTGGAATGCAACGATGAGCCTGGGCGACTGGCTTAAATCACAGCATATTCCGGGCATCTACGATATCGACACGCGATTGCTCACCAAAATTCTCCGCGAAAAAGGTTCAATGCTCGGTAAAATTGAGTTCGAAGCTGAAGAGATCGAATTCTTTGATCCGAACCTTGTAAATCTTGTCGCGATTGCCAGCACTGACAATATTGAGACATACGGAGATGGTGAATACAAAATCGTATTGGTAGACTGTGGCGTAAAAAACAATATTATACGATGTCTCCTAAAAAGGAACACTACTGTAATCAGGGTTCCGTGGGATTATGATTTTACAGGACTCAAATATGACGGTCTCTTTCTGACCAACGGACCCGGTGACCCCGCCATGTGCGATATCACAGTCAAGTATATCCGTAAAGCAATAGAGCAGGAAAAACCTATTATGGGAATATGTCTTGGTAATCAGTTGCTTGGATTGGCTGCCGGTGCTGAAACCTACAAACTGAAATACGGTCATCGAAGTCATAATCAGCCGGTTTTGCTTCAAGGAACGAACCGCTGTTTCATCACTTCGCAAAATCATGGTTTCGCTATTGCCGACGAAACGCTTCCCGAAGAATGGGAATCGTTGTTTATTAACGTGAATGACAATACCAACGAAGGAATTCGCCACAAATCGAAACCGTTCTTCTCGACGCAATTCCATCCGGAAGCCTCTTCAGGCCCCGTAGATACCGAATTTCTGTTTGATGATTTTATAGAAAGTGTAAAAAATAATAAGTCAGATAAATGATCAATTCATCCATCAAAAAAGTAATCGTCCTCGGTTCGGGGGCATTAAAAATCGGTGAAGCAGGAGAATTTGATTATTCAGGTTCTCAGGCACTGAAAGCATTGAAAGAAGAGGGCGTCTATACGATCCTTATTAACCCGAATATAGCAACCATCCAGACTTCGGAAGAAATAGCTGATAAAATCTATTTCCTTCCGGTGACCGCCTATTTTGTTGAAAAAGTGATCGAAAAGGAAAACCCGGACGGGATTTTACTTGCATTTGGCGGACAAACTGCCCTCAACTGCGGAGTTGACCTTTTCAGACAAGGAATTTTGGAAAAACACAATATCAAAGTTGTTGGAACTCCGGTACAGTCCATCATCAATACCGAAGACCGTCAGATTTTTTCGGATATTCTGCACGAAATCGATGTTCTTACCCCGAGAAGTGTGGCTTGTGATACAATCGAAAAAGCCAGAGTTGCTGCTCAGAAACTTGGTTTTCCATTGATTATCAGGGCCGCTTACACGCTTGGTGGATTAGGTTCAGGCTTTTGCGCGAACGAAGAAGAATTGAATAAACTGGCTGCAAACGCTTTTAGTTATTCCCCTCAGATACTTGTCGAAGAATCGATTAAAGGATGGAAAGAAGTTGAATATGAAGTTGTTCGTGATATTTACGACAATTGCATCACCGTTTGTAATATGGAGAACTTCGATCCGCTGGGAATTCATACAGGCGAGTCGATTGTTGTAGCACCATCACAAACCTTGTCGAACGATGAATACCATAAATTACGCGCCCTTTCAATTAAAATTATTCGCAAAATCGGTGTGGTCGGAGAGTGTAATGTTCAGTTCGCACTTGATCCCAACTCCGAGGATTACCGCGTTATTGAAGTAAATGCACGTCTTTCAAGGTCTTCGGCTTTAGCCTCAAAAGCAACGGGTTACCCACTCGCCTTTGTTGCTGCAAAACTCGGCCTTGGATATGGTCTTCATGAACTTAAAAATTCTGTCACAAAAGTGACAACTGCTTGTTTCGAACCTGCCCTCGATTATGTGGTGGTTAAGATTCCAAGATGGGATCTTAATAAATTCGTTGGTGTTTCGAAAACAATTGGTTCGAGCATGAAATCGGTTGGCGAAATTATGGCAATCGGACGATCCTTCGAAGAGGCTATCCAAAAAGGAATTCGTATGGTTGGTGGCGGAATGCACGGCTTTGTGGGAAACCATGGCGAAATGGAGATTGACAATATAGATGAAGAGTTGAAAAATCCGACCGACCGTCGCATTTTTGCAATCGCTGAGGCAATGCACAAAGGTTATTCGGTCGACAAAATCTGGGAAATCACGCGAATTGACAAATGGTTTCTTCAGAAACTTCATAATATTTACGAGCTTCGCAATAAGCTGATTGGTTACAACACGCTCGAAGAATTACCCGTTGAATTACTGCAACTCGCTAAAAAACAAGGATACTCAGATTTCCAGCTAGCCAGACTCGTTCTTAAAAGCAAAGATCGGTCAATAAACGGAGACAATCTGAAAGTCAGGGCATTTAGAAAAAATTTGGGAATTGTTCCTTTTGTCAAACAGATCGATACGCTTGCCGGAGAGTATCCTGCAATGACCAACTACCTCTATATCACTTACAATGGTTCAGAGCATGACGTTGAATTTCAACATGATAATAAATCAGTAATCGTTCTTGGTTCAGGCGCCTATCGTATCGGTTCTTCGGTCGAATTCGACTGGTGTTCGGTAAATGCGGTAAGCACGATTCGCAAGGAGGGTTTCCGCTCCATCATGATCAACTACAATCCGGAAACCGTTTCGACCGACTACGACACTTGCGACAGGCTCTATTTTGATGAGTTGACACTTGAAAGGGTACTCGACATCTGCGATTTAGAACAACCATTAGGTACTGTACTTTCGATGGGAGGACAAATCCCCAACAATCTGGCCATGAGGCTTCATCAGCAAGGAGTTCCGATCTTGGGTACAACAGCTGAGAAAATTGACAACGCTGAAGACCGGAATAAATTTTCGGCAATGCTCGACCGTCTCGATGTAGATCAACCCCGCTGGAGCCAGCTCACCACTATCGAAGATATCAACCGGTTTGTTGATGAAGTAGGATTCCCTGTGTTGATCCGACCGTCTTATGTACTTTCGGGTGCTGCCATGAACGTGGTTTCGAACAAAGATCAGTTACACTATTTTCTGACGCTTGCGACCCGTGTTTCGAAAGAACATCCTGTTGTTGTTTCTGAATTTATCGAAGATGCAAAAGAGATTGAGGTTGATGCAGTTGCAAAAGACGGTGAGATTGTTGCTTACGCGATCTCTGAACATGTCGAATTTGCCGGAGTACATTCAGGAGATGCAACTATTGTTTTTCCACCTCAGAAACTTTATATCGAGACTATCCGACGGATTAAAAAAATATCACGAAAAATTGCCAAAGCACTCGAAATCACGGGGCCATTTAACATCCAGTATCTTGCCAAAGACAACGATATTAAAGTGATCGAATGTAACCTAAGGGCTTCACGCTCCTTCCCGTTTGTTTCCAAAGTTCTAAAAACAAATTTAATAGAAATAGCGACCAAAGCAATGCTGGACGTTCCTTTCCAAAAACCGGATAAGTCACTGTTCGAACTTGATTATGTAGGAGTTAAAGCACCGCAGTTTTCGTTTCACCGTCTTCTGAATGCCGATCCGGTAAGTGGTGTTGACATGGCTTCAACAGGCGAAGTAGCTTGTATTGGCGAAAATTTTTACGAAGCTTTGCTGAAATCTATGTTATCGGTCGGATACCGAATTCCGAAAAAGAATATTCTGATCTCTTCTGGACCAACTCGTGGGAAAGTCGAATTGCTCGAAAGTGCCCGGATGCTCAAAGAGCGAGGTTTTACGATCTATGCAACAGGCGGGACGCATAATTTCTTTCAGGAGAATGGTGTGGAAACCGAGCAGGTATTCTGGCCCGACGAAGACAAGCAGCCCAATACACTCGATCTGATCAAAAACCGAAAAGTGGAAATGGTTATCAATATCCCTAAAGATCATACAACCAGGGAAATATCGAATGGATACAATATTCGGAGAAATGCAATCGATTTTAATATTCCATTGATTACCAATGCCAGAGTGGCCAGTGCATTTATTTATGCCATCTGCAAACTCGAGATGGATGATATTTCGATTAAAGCATGGAATGAGTACAAGTAGCTAATAACTACATTGGAAATAAAGGAAGCAATTTTTACACCACCGGACTTTCAAAATCAAAAAAAGAGGATGTTGATGCTGACCTCCTCTTTTTTTGTGGTAACAGTACTGCGTCGAACAAAAGGATTTTTTACATGTTATATTCTAAAACTTTCAAATGAAGATTCTGCTTACCGGAGCTACAGGATATATTGCGCAGCGACTTTTACCTATTTTGTTACAAAATGGTCACGTAGTAGTTTGTTGTGTCCGTGATAAATCGAGATTTAATTTCGAGAGATATTCCTGGCTCAACCTGACTGTGATTGAAACCAATTTCCTCGACGAACAAACCTTGAATCAGATTCCCGAAGATATTGATGCTGCTTATTACCTGATCCATTCAATGTCAACCAGTATCGGTGATTTTGCCGAAATGGAAGATGTTTCAGCCCGGAATTTCAGATCCCGGATCGAACAAACCCATGCAAGACAAGTTATCTACCTGAGCGGAATAACGAATGAAAAGAAACTATCTAAACACCTGAATTCCCGAAAGAATGTCGAAGAGATTTTAAAATCAAACAAATACGCGCTCACGACACTTAAAGCCGGAATTATTATCGGCTCAGGAAGCGCCTCCTTTGAAATTATCCGTGATCTGGTTGAGAAACTCCCGCTGATCATTGCTCCACGATGGCTTAATACACGCTCCCAGCCGATTGCTATCAGGAATGTGGTCGACTACCTGGTGGGGGTACTCAACAACAAACCGACCTATAACAACAGCTATGATATCGGCGGTCCGGAAATTTTGACTTATAAAGAGATGCTGTTACGCTTTGCCAAAGTTAGGGGCTTGAAACGAAGGGTATGGGTAATACCGGTTATGACACCGCGGTTATCCTCCTATTGGCTATATTTCGTCACATCCACCTCCTATTCCCTGGCTATGCATCTCGTTAATAGTATGAAAGTGGAAATTATCTGTAATGAAAACCGGCTAATTGATCTGATCAGTGGAATTCATTTGATTGGATACGATAAAGCCATAAAACTCGCTTTCGGTAAAATCGAACAGAACCAGGTTGCGTCGAGCTGGAAGGATGCTCTTACGAGTATTACGCTTAACAAAGGAATATTGCACCACATACAAGTTCCAGTAAATGGCTGTTATACAGATATTAGAAAGATGAAAATCGAAAATATTGACCGTGTTTTGGGAAATATTTGGTCTATAGGCGGAACAAATGGATGGTTCTACGGTAATTGGTTCAAATTGTTCGGAGGTGTGGGATTACGTCGCGGCCGAAAAAATCCAACAGAATTATTCGCAGGCGATTCTCTTGACTTCTGGCGCGTTTTGCTGGCTTCCAAAGAGGAGAAAAGGTTGCTTCTTTACGCCGAAATGAAACTCCCGGGTGAAGCCTGGCTTGAATTTAAAATAACGAAAGACAATGAATTGATACAGACGGCAACGTTCAGACCTTTAGGTATTTGGGGCCGCAATTACTGGTATGCAGTTCTTCCATTTCATGGGTTTATTTTTAAAGGTATGATCAACAGCATCGCTAAATCTTAAGATTCTTAACTTTACGTTTTTAAAAAACAGTCATCCACTTTTTCAACCAAACAAATAAAAATGAGACTTCTAAAGTGTACGATCCTTCTTTTTATTGTATTTTCATTGGCACGTACAAAAAGCGCTGAAAGTCAAAATATTTATCCGTCCGCAATCTCTGATTATCATTACGCGAAACCGAATGAAGGTAACTTTCGGATAATGACTTACAACGTTCGAAACTGTCTGGGAATGGACGAAAAAACTGATTACGATCGTGTTGCCACAGTTATCGAAGCTGTCAATCCTGATGTGGTTGCTTTACAGGAGCTCGATAGTGTCACAACACGCAGCAATCGAGTGGACGTATTGAAATTGTTGGCTGAAAAATGCGGGATGAAATATATCTATGGTGCTTCAATTCCTTATCGCGGAGGCAAATACGGTATTGGTATTCTATCAAAAGACAAGCCTATGAGTACCTCATTTTTCTCGCTGCCGGGAAGAGAAGAAAAAAGAGGCCTGCTGATGGCCGAATTCAAAAACTATATCTTTTTATGTTCCCATTTTTCACTGACTGAGGCCGACAGAGTTGCTTCGGTTCAGATAATCAACCAAAAAGGGACGGAATTTAACAAAAGAGTTTTCCTGGCAGGCGATCTGAATGCCGCTCCAAAATCAGAAGCAATTAACTCATTATCTGAATATTGGATCAATATAAGTGGGGAACAACCCACTTTTCCATCATCCGGACCAAAAGAATGTATCGATTATATTTGGGGAATTAAATGCTGCAACTTTTCCTATAATATTATAAAACAAGTTGTTGTTCCCGAAAAGACAGCCTCTGATCATCGTCCTGTTTTCGTCGATATAAGTTTTGAATGAATTACAAATTCCGAGGTCGGGTTTTGTCCTATTTCAATTTTTTTCATTTTTTTCTATTTTGCTATCATTCTATGTAATATTTTAACCAATTTCGTGACATATTTAATCAAATTGACCCTGAATGTTTTTAGAAAAGGTATATGAAGGTAAAAACGATATTGGACGGTGGATTGCTGTAATTGTAATCCTCCTGATTATTACACAATTCGTTGGCGGATTACCTCTTGGAATAATGATTTTTCTGAAAATGTCGGATAATCCTGATCTTGAGCCCGACCCCGAAAATCTGATGGATCTTTCGGCATACGATATCTCACCGATCACGGGATTAGCATTGATGATCATTCCATTTGCATTAGGGCTTATTACATTGCTACTTCTGATGAAACCCATTCACGAAAGGCCAATGCTTTCGGTGATTACTGGGAATTCATCCTTCCGGTGGAAAAAGTTTTTCTGGGGTGCCGGTGTTTGGTTTCTTTTACTTTCTGCTTATACCTTTTTTGCCTCAGTTACCGGCATTCAGAAGATTGAACTTCAGTTTGATCCATCCACAATCTACGCGCTGGCCGTAGTCTCTGTGCTGCTTCTGCCGTTTCAGACCGGATTCGAAGAGGTACTTTTCAGGGGATATCTGATGCAAGGATTTGCCAAAATATTCAAATACAGGTGGATACCACTTATTATTTCAGCTCTTATTTTTGGATCACTCCATTTTTTCAATCCGGAAGTTAAGGAATACGGGGCATTGATCACTATGCCGCAATACATCTGGTTCGGAGTTTTCTTTGGAATTTGTACATTGATGGAGGAAGGCCTCGAATTAGCCTGGGGAGTTCATGCAATCAATAATATATTTTTATCAATATTTTTCACACAGGATTCAAGTGCCCTGCAAACACCTGCACTCTACCGGATTACAGATTTTAATCCACTGTTCGATTTAATTGCGCTGGTCATCCTTTCGGTGATATTTATCTTTATTGCCCGTCAGAAGTTTAAATGGCCCAAATGGCATTATTTACTGGCGACAATCGATAAGCCTGATCCCACGGAAGATGAACTTTCGGAATTTATTGAAGATGAATATGATGAATACAAAGAGAAATAATTATTAAACCTCTAGCAACAATGGAATTATTTTCAGCAAAAGAAGTCTCAAAAACCTTTGCCAATCATCAGGCATTGACTAATGTTTCGATCTCGGTCGAGGAGGGAACCATTTTCGGGTTACTCGGACCAAACGGAGCTGGTAAAACTACACTTATCCGGATCATTAACCTGATTACCGGACCCGATAGCGGTTCGATATGGTTAAATGGCCGACCCATGAAAGCTGAAGACACTGAACAGATCGGCTATCTTCCCGAAGAATGAGGTCTGTACAAAAAGATGAAAGTTGGTGAGCAGGCACTTTATCTTGGTCAACTGAAAGGATTGTCGCGACGCGATGCAATGAAGGAACTCAAAATTTGGTTCGAGAAGTTAGAGATTACTGCGTGGTGGGACAAAAAAGTGATGGAGTTATCGAAAGGGATGCAGCAAAAAGTTCAGTTTATTTGTACGGTACTTCACAAACCGCGGTTACTGATTTTCGACGAGCCTTTCAGCGGATTCGATCCGATTAATGCCGATATTATTACGCGTGAGATCCTCCAGATGAAAAAAGAGGGAACCACAATAATTTTCTCGACGCACAACATGGAATCGGTTGAGAAGCTCTGCGACCATATCGCCTTGATTGACAAGTCTAAAAAAATTCTTGACGGACCAACACAACAGATCAGGGAAAAATACAAATCGAACATTTATAACATTGCTTATCGTGGAGAACTTGACGTTCAAGGCCATGTTCTTGCCGGAAAGTACAATATTCTAAGCAACGAGCAAAATGAAAATGGGAACACCCTGAGTATCCAGTACCTCGACGGCAGCAATTCAAGAGAACTCATCAAAGATCTTATAGACCATGTCGAGATTGTTTCGTTCAACGAAGTTATTCCAAGCATGAACGAGGTATTTATTAAAGTTGTCAAACAAAACTCCTAAAAAACAAAACCATGCATAAGATTGTACTCATTATCCGAAGAGAATATACGACGCGCGTTCAGAAAAAGTCGTTTATTATTTTGACTTTGCTCATGCCGATTCTGATGTCGGCCTTAATGATTCTTCCCAGTTATTTCATGTCAATGGACGACGAAAAGAGCCGGACTGTTGCCGTGTATGATGGCTCATCGGTCTTACTCGGCAGACTTGAAAGCACTGAATTCACAAAATTTAAGTTTATCCCCAAAGAGGAATACGTAAAGCTAAAGGACAGAATACAAAATTCTGATTATTACGCACTTTTAGTTATTGCCCCTAATTTTTTGACGACCAATACTGTTCAGGTATTATCAGGAAGCAATATCACGTGGGATCTGAAATCTCAGATTAAAGATAAAATCCAGTCAGTAATCGAAAAAGATAAGATGGCTGAAGTGGTCCGGCAGACTGGAATACCTGATCTTGAGAAAAGAATTAAAGCAACCCGAACCCAAATTAATATTGATACAATAAAATTAGGTGAAGGAGGTCAAGCCAAAAAAAGCTCTACTGAGATCGGAATGATTCTCGGTTATGTGTTTGGATTTATGATTTATATGTTCATCTTGATTTATGGCACAATGGTGATGCATGGGGTGATGGAAGAGAAGCAAAGTCGTATTGTTGAGGTGATCATATCAAGTGTTAAGCCATTTCAGTTAATGATGGGAAAAATTGTTGGTATCGCTATGGTCGGACTGACGCAGTTGGCAATTTGGGTCATTCTTGGAACAGCTATACTTTCAGTTTCGAAAAGCTTTTATCCCGGCAATGACAGGGCTCAGCAAATACAGAATGTGATGGCTCAGAATCAGGACGCAGCACAACAGGTTGCTGCACCTCAAAAGGATAAGATGCAGGAAGTGTTTGCGATGATCGACACTATTAATTTTCCCAAGATCATCTGTTGTTTTATCTTCTTTTTTATCGGAGGATACCTGCTTTACAGCTCGATGTTTGCTTCTGTAGGCTCTGCCGTCGATGCACAGGAAGATGCGCAACAGTTTATGTTCCCGATTATGTTGCCGATTATCCTTGCTATTATGGTGATGATGAGTGCCATTAAAAACCCTGAAGGGCCAATCGCCTTTTGGTTTAGTATGATTCCGTTCACTTCGCCGGTTGTGATGATGGCCCGAATACCATTCGGAGTTCCGGACTGGCAATTAGCCCTTTCAATGTTCATATTAGTGGCATCTTTTGTCGGAATGGTTTGGGTAGCCGGGAAAATTTATAGAACCGGTATTCTCATGTACGGCAAAAAACCTTCGTGGAAAGAACTTGGGAAGTGGCTGATGTACAAATCGTAATATGAAAAGAAATAAGTTGAAATACAAGGGAATAACTTGAAATAACGGAAGGCAGGGACTTTGAGAAGTTACCTGCCTTTTTAAAAATAAGTCAAATCTCTCTTTACAAAATCGAAAAATCAAATTAAAACCAATCACTTTCTTTCATACCTTACACCTAAAATCAAAATAATTCAGCCATGAGCCGATATGCTGTGATTGATCTTGGAACAAATACCTGCAATTTACTAATTGCCAATTCATTCCCTGACGGATCATTTATAACTATTTACGACCGGAAACTTCCGGTCAAACTGGGCCGCGGAGGAATTCACAAAGATCTTTTGCTGCCGGAGGCGATTGAACGCGGAATTGCGGCACTAAAAAGTCACTCCGAAACCATCAGGGAATATAATGTCAGTAAAGTTAAAGTCGTTGGAACTTCGGCCCTGCGCGGAGCCGCCAACCGGGATGAATTTCTTGAAAAAATAAAGAGATTGCTCGGTTGGGAGATCGAAATCATTGACGGTGAACTCGAAGCCGAATTGATTTTCAGAGGGGTGCGATTATCTCTGCCTGACGGAATCGGAAAATACCTGATTCTCGATATAGGCGGCGGGAGTATTGAATTTATCCTGGCAGACGACAACGATATCATCTGGAAAAAAAGTTTTAATGTTGGGATTGCCCGTGCACTCGAAACAATGCAAATGTCCGATCCGGTTAAACCTTCCGAAATTATGGCCTTTGAACAGTGGTTCGATGAGCATCTTCAGGAGTTGTGGAGTACCTGTGAACAATTTCAGCCACAAACACTCGTCGGCTGCTCGGGCGCGTTCGATACATTTATGGATATTTACGAGAAAGCTACGCCCGATCAGAAAATCAGGGGGGTTTCGGAATTTCCCCTGGAGGCTTATTGGCAGATTCACGACTGTCTGATTAGTTCGGATCATGAAACAAGAAGCAAAATGGAAGGTATGGACAAAATGCGTGTCGAGATGATTGTGATTGCCTCCGTTTTTACTAATTTCATCCTCAAAAGATTGCCGATCCAAAAACTTCTTCACACGCACAACTCACTTAAAGAAGGAGTGTTGGATAGACTCATTTCTAAAGGATTATAGTTTAAAAATATGGTAAAAATTTTAGTCATTGACGACGAGCGGAGCATCCGCAATACACTCAAAGACATTCTTGGCTTTGAAGGATACGCGGTTGAGGTGGCTGAAAACGGCTTACTGGGTCTCGAAATGGTGAAAAGCACTGATTTTGACATCATTCTTTGCGATATCAAAATGCCCGAAATGGATGGAATCGAAGTGTTGGGAAAGATCATGGAATTGAAACCTGAAACAACAGTTGTTATGATTTCGGGACACGGAAACATCGATACAGCAGTAGAGGCCATAAAAAAAGGAGCGTTCGACTTTATCGTTAAACCTCTTGACTTAAATAGATTATTAATTACCATCCGAAATGCAGGTGATAAAACTGTTCTCGTAAAAGAGACCAAAGTTTTAAAGCAAAAGATCAATAAACGATACGAAATTATCGGAGAATCACTACAAATTAAAAAAGTACTCGAAATGACCGACCGCGTGGCGCCTACAGAAGCCAGGGTCTTGATCACAGGAGCTAATGGCACTGGCAAAGAATTGATAGCCCGTCGTTTGCACGAATTATCACCGCGAGCTGAAGCGCCATTTGTGGAAGTTAATTGCGCGGCAATTCCGTCAGAGTTGATTGAAAGTGAATTGTTTGGACACGAAAAGGGGGCATTTACCTCTGCTATCAAACAACGAAAGGGGAAATTTGAACAGGCCGACGGAGGAACCCTGTTTCTCGATGAAATCGGCGATATGAGCCTTTCGGCACAATCGAAGGTTTTGCGTGCTTTGCAGGAGAACATCATCACAAGGGTGGGAAGCGATAGCCCTATTAAAGTGAATGTAAGGGTAATTGCCGCAACAAACAAAGACCTGGCCGAAGAGATTAAAAATGGCAATTTCCGCGAAGATTTATACCATCGGTTAAGTGTTATTCTGATTAACGTTCCGTCGCTCGAAAGTCGGAAAGAAGATATTCCATTGTTGGCCGGCCACTTCATCGAACAGATCTGCAGCGAATACGGACAACCACCCAAAGAGATCGATCATGAAGCCATCGTTGAGTTACAAAACCGCTCCTGGACAGGAAATATTCGCGAGTTCCGTAATGTGATCGAAAGACTCATCATCCTGGGCAACAAAACGATCTCCATTGAAGATGTGAAACTATATGCTCCGGGAAATGATACATCAGATTAATAGGCTCACTAACAGTTTGTATGGGCAATATGAATAATTAAGCTACCGGAGGTTTGTAAAAGGTTAAAGCCGCGAGTCTGAAGTAAAAAGATAATAATAAATGAAATCTATTCTTCTTGACTTCTTATTTCCAAATTGCCGAATTGTTTCATTTTCAAATATATTCATTGCTCAATCACCTCGTCTCACTCTCTCGCTTTCATCCCATTAACCATACATTTACACTTCATTATAGCACTAATTAATCTTTTATTGACAGGCATGAATCAACATACGCGTTTCTGACTCGTTGATTAGAATAACAAAGTCAGTTTTAATCAGGAGAAAATGGACTATTCAGACATAAAAAGATAATATAGTAAAATATTTTTTTTTAATAAAACATCATATAATACTAATCATCAATGATATGATGTCAATAAAGTTATCAACAATTGTTAATAACTTAGGTTGATACATAGTTGATATAAATGGCTCTAAATATTTGCACGATGGTAGTAGACGGAGTATTTTTGAAATATCAGGTAAGCGATAAAAGGTTACTCTGAAGTAGTGGAAATGGAGAAAGACTCTTAGCTGAGTAAAGAACCGGATCATTCAGACCTTCGGGTTTGCACAACGGAAGAGTCAGAGGTTGGACGAAAAGAGTAATCTTACTCGTTCAGTCAACCCGAAAAAACGCCAGTCGTTCATTAGAAGGTTGAGTTAAAAAAAAAAAAAAAAAGGAGACGCAAGTCTCGTAGAATATTTTGGGGAGCAGGATAGCTGAAAAGTCTGAAATGTTCCATACAGCAGAAGTACTGATCGCAAGAGATGTTCCACACTGTAGTCTGTATAACACTCCGTCCGGGAAGGTCGACCGCAAGGAAAACCGAAGGGACAGCCGGAAGGTAATGCCGTAAAAGGCAGAACCCGAAAGCGGTGGGTTGAAAAATAAATCAATGGAATGCGCAAGCACGAAAAAGATGAAGGTACAGCCAGCCATGATAACCGTAGCCTGACACCACTGGTGAAGCAATTCATAAGTGATGAAATGGGAACAACTTGCAAGAGTCGTTCCCATTTGTGTTTTTATATCCCAGCCAAAAATCTGAAAATTTATCCGCCAACTGGCGGATGAAAATGTAACATTCTTCATCAGTTATACTTTCCCATAAATCCTTCCACTTTAAGATTTTTCTTCTCTCCATAGAAATTCAGATTAATCAACGCTTTTTCCTTCCAGATTTCAGAAACAGTTTTACAGCATTTGTCCGGATTTATAAGTAAGAAATCAACAGTCTATACCCAGGGTACTTCACAGATGCAATCATTACATTATAAAATTCTTAATATATCGCTATATATCAATTAAATAATCTTAATATAATTGTTGACAATTGTTAATAATTCATGTTAATTCATAGTTGATTTAAGGTTGATATAATTGGCTCAAAATATTTGCGCGATGGTAGCAGAGAGTGTATTTTTGAAATATCAGGTAAGCGATAAAAGGCTGCTCTGAAGTAGTGGATACGGGAAAGACTCTTAGTTGAGTAAAGAACCGGATCATTCAAACCCTCGGGTTTGCGCAACTGAAGAGTCAGAGATTGAACTAAAAGAGTAATCTTAATCGTTCAAACAACCCGAAAAACGCCAGTCGTTCATTAGAAGGTTGAGTTAAAGACCGGGAAAAAAGAGACGCAAGTTTCTTCAACTTTGCCGGGGAGCAGAGCAGCTGTAAAGTCTGTAATGTTCAAAGCAGCAGAGCTTCTGATCGCGAGAGATGAACTACGCTGTAGTCTGTATAACACTCCGTCCGGGAAGGTCGACCGAAAGGAAAACCGAAGGGACAGCTGGAGAATGAAGCTATAAAAAGCGGAATTCAAAAGCGATGGGTTGCAAAAAAAACAACGGAATGCGCAAGCACGACGAAAATGAAAATGCAACCAGCCATGATAACCGTAGCCTGACGCCACAAGTGAAGTAATTCACAAGCGACGAAATGGGAACAGCTTGAAAGAGTTGTTCCCATTTGTGCTTTTAAAACCCTGGCAGTAATTTGAAAATTCGAAATTATCCAATCGTTACCAAAAAAATCTCTTCCTCAGAAATTCAGATAAATCTATGCCCTTTCGCACTTGTTTTCAGAAAGGGTTTTACAGCATTTATACGGATTTATAAGTAAGAAATCACCAGGCTTTACCCAGGATACACCACTGAAAAAATCGTCACAAAAGGAAATACTTTATATGGCACTATATATCAATCAAATAACCGCTTGTAAGTTGTTGACAATTGTTGATAATTCAGGTTAATTCACTGTTGATTTAAGGTTGATATAAATGACTCAAATTATTTGCACGAGTGTATTGGACCAGATATCTTTGAAATATCAGGTAAGCAAAAAAAGGTTACTCTGAAGTTGTGGAGACGGGGAGAGATTCTTAACTGAGTAAAGAACCGGATCATTCAAACCTTCGGG
>JAPLDR010000145.1 GCA_026391655.1 Bacteroidia bacterium
ACAGTCAGGATACATCTTCTTGACGGATTATTTTCGGAAAGTTAATGGCGTAAATTAAGGAACCGCCGTGTACCGAACGGTACGCACGGTGGTGTGGAAGGACGAAACGGGAATTAATCCCGTTTCTCCTATCCGATTATTAATTTAATAATTTAATTCATAGAATGATTCATTTGCATACCCCTGCCGTGTTTCATACCTTTTGGCCCTTTTCCATCCTTCATTTTTTCTGCAAGAAGATCAAACTTCAATTTCTGCTCGTCAGTAAGTTGAGCGCGCATATCAAGATGATGTTTCGTCTGAATCTTAGCCATTTCGATCTTTATTGCCCCAATTTTTTCGATGTTTTTATTTATCGCAGCGATATCAGGCTTTTCGGCTGTGACTAAGGTTTTTTGATGCGCTTCTGCTTCGCCGAGCTCATTTCGGAGTGGTTGTATTTGCTTTTGCACGGCCATCATACCTTGCTTAAAAGCCTCTTTTTGTGCGTCTGTAAGATTTAATCCTTCACCATGACCTTTTTGTCTGTCTTGAATTAGCAATGATTTTTCTTGTCCTCTAAATGGTTTTTTATTACCATTTTCTGTTGGCTGAGCCATCAAAACAACAGACATACTCATCAACAACACAATACCTAAAATTTTTGCTTTCATAACCATTAATTTTTAAAAACTGTTATATTTTATTGGAATTTCCCTTTTGATTGTCCTCGTTTAAAAAGGTTTAATGAAGTTGTAATTTTGTTGTTTTTTCATTGGTGGTCTTCAAAACAGAATTGTTCCGAATGAACCATTTAATCGGATTTGCATTTCTCGTGCTTGCAGTCTACTTTATATTTAAGAAATAAGGAAAATTCGGCAATTGGCATATCCTCTCATTTTCACATCTTCTCTTTTTCTCATTTTCAAACGATCACCTTCGTCCATTCCCGCTAATATAGAGCCCACCTTTTGTCTCAATTTAAGACCTATTCTACCACCTTAAAATTTCGGGTGCTGCTATTTCCCAATTCATCAACAATCAGCAGTTTATGATTACCGGGGGAAGGAGAAGACGCCATTTGATGAATATCTTTTGTGCTTCCAAGATAATTTTCATCAAGATGCCAGAAAATAGTAGCTCCGGTTCTTCGGTGTGCTGCCTGAAAAATCACCTTACCTTTTTGTCCCTCATTACCTTTTGGTAGATAAACCATTAACCGGTCATCCGGATAAATCAGTTCAACCATCTGAATTTCGTTCCCCTGCCGTGTTCCGGGTAACCAAAGCGGTAACGCCCGGTAACCGGGATGATACTTACGGTAATAGTATTCCATGGCCGGAGGAAGAATAAACCAGTTTTCGTTAACAATCTGATTTTGTGGATAACATTCCGCATTTACAAGATATTGCCGATTGGCATCGAGGTGTATTTTCTGATGATACGGGCATGGTGCGCTGTTCAGACAGGAGGCAGGAACCATCACGGTATCTGTTTCGTTACAATTAACCGAAGCCCTGTAACCACTTTCACGACAAACAGCAACGGGTAACATGCCCGATAGCGGCTTTTCGAACCAGTGATTTGAGGGCAGCAACGAGCTAAGCTCGAATAAAATAGGAGCAGCTGCCATGCCACCTGTCAATCCGGGACGCCCTTCACCATTGGCATTTCCTACCCAAACTCCAATTACATATTCCGGATTCATCCCAATTGCCCAGGCATCACGAAAACCAAAACTTGTACCAGTTTTCCATGCAAGTCTTCCTGATGATGAGAGTTGCTGCCAACCCGCCTCTTCCTCAGGTCGGTTTAATTCTGTTAATGTATTCAATGTCTGCCAGATCGACGCAGCGCGAAAAACAAATTTTCCGTCGGTCAACTTTGATCTTTCACTTGTTTGGAGAAAATCGATTGAATGGTAATCTGCTGAATAATAGTCACCTTGGCTATTAAAACGGTTTAAAACCCTTGCCATTGACCCATAGGCAGATACGAGTTCCCTGAGTGTCGCCTCTCCACCGCCAAGAATCAGCGACAAGCCGTAATGACCGGCATCTTTATTAAAAGTGCTCAAGCCTATCCTTTTCAGGATATCGAGAAACCGGGCTGTTGTATAATTTTTGAGCATAAATACTGCGGGGACATTCAATGAGCGAATTAAGGCTTCGGAAGCAGGAACAGCTCCTCTAAACTGAAAATCGAAATTTTGCGGAGCATAACCCGAAAAATAGAGAGGCAGATCGGGCATCAATGCACCGGGCATCATCTTGCCACCGTCAAGCATAGCCGCATACAGAAATGGTTTTAATATACTCCCTGTACTCCGACGCGCTTCAATCATATCAACTGCTCCGCCATGAGGATCATTCCAGTCTGCATTTCCGACATACGCAAGTATTTTTCCAGTCTTAATTTCCGCTACTACACACGCGGCATTATAAATTTGATTACCCTTTAATCGGGGCATTTGCTGATAAATAATCCGTTGAGCAGCAGTCTGCAAAACCCGGTTAATCGTAGTTTTAACAACCGTTTGATTTGTTGGAGTAGTACACTTATTCAAAAGATGGTGCGCCAGATCGGGCAACTGGCCGGGCTTACAAGGAAGGGGTTCCGAAACAGCCAATTCAAAGGTGACAGGATCTATCGTTTTATCGTTTAATAAATTACGTAATAACCGATCCCGTTTTCTTTTGAGTTGCTCATTATTTTTACCAGGGAAAATTTGTGACGGAGCATTAGGTAAAACTGCCAGACCAGCCGATTCACCCCACGAAAGCTGATCGGCAGAGCATCCGAAATACCGCCAGGCAGCAGCCTCCAATCCCACCACATTTCCACCAAATGGGGCATGTGCAGCATAAAGAGAGAGGATTTCATTTTTCGATTTTGATGACTCCAATCGAAATGTCAGCACCATTTCGAGTAACTTTTCCCAAAATGTTCGCTTTTCCGCTTTTCGCGAAAGTCTTACAACCTGCATCGATAAGGTACTTGCACCACTTACGATTTTCCCCGCACGAAAATTCTGACCGATAGCCCTCGCGACAGCGCCAGGATCGATACCCGGATGGAAATAAAACTTTCGGTCTTCGAAACGAATAATACATTTCCTGAATTTTTCTGGCAAGGTATCAAGTGGAGGAAACCTCCACTGGCCATCAGAAGCAAGTTTCGCACCCAGTAGAGATCCATCACTGGCCTCAATTACAGTACTGTATGGCACATCAAAACGAACCACAGGAACCAAAAGAAACAGGAAAACAAACACAGCGAAGAAGGCAACTATTTTGTGACTTCGGAGGATGTTAAGAAGATTTTTTCCTATTTGATACTCCATTTATATTAATTATCGTCCAGATAAAATTATAGTTTATCCACTACGTGGAATTTGACTTTTTCGACATTTTGTTCTACAATATTCTATCCACTACGTGGAATTTCTCCGTAGGAGATTTTAGTATTGTAGAAAAAATTAATCTCCACTAATTGTAATGAGGCTGTATCAAAAGCCAATTGGCAATTCTTTTCGTTTAATCAATTTTTGTTTCTAAATTTTGCTTTAGATTTTATTAATTCACTAAAATGGAGCCATATTGGCTAATATTCCATTAAATATTGAGCTTATTATTGG
>JAPLDR010000004.1 GCA_026391655.1 Bacteroidia bacterium
ATCCTACCTGCTTAATTCATTTTTAACTTTTTTATCACCGGAAAAATATCACGTCCGCCAAATATATTCCTTATTCAGTTTAATTCAGAAAATAATTTACATTTAGCCCGGATTTATCTGAAAATATAACTATGTAATGGCACAGATATATCCTAAGCCGAATTTATTATTAGAAAAAATTGGTTAAAGAGCTACAAAAGGTTTAAACAACAAAGTATATAATAAGGACTCCTTGCAAAAGGTTGAGATAATTTGCAAAAAGACAAAGTATATGTCAGCAGGTTTAAGAAGTTTTATCTACGTGGTCACCTAATTGGCGCCGACAATTTGTTGTGCCAAGCTGACTTAGTCATGTTATTCAACGAGCTCAAGGCTTCAGTTTCGGGTCGACCTTTTATACTGTGTCAATCAGCAATAAGGATTAATTAAACAATAGTTAGTTTTCTGCAATTGGAATTATTTTGAATCCTAGAGATTCGGCTTGTTTTTGCAATCGGTATAGTTTAGATGTTTTTGTAATTTTATCAAGGTAGTCCATTCCCAAATCTTTATAACGGACACCATCTTTAATGATATGATAGAGACTTTTCATAATTCGATGGGCGATGGCGACAATAGCTTTATTATGACCCAATCTCGTTTTAAGTCGATGGTACTTATCATGATAATAAGTATTTTTTGTTCGGGAGGCGGCCCAACCAACTTCAACCATGACAGGTTTCAATTGATTTTTCCGGGTGCGATTTTTGCCTTTTTGCCGTTTCCCGGCGCTTTCGTTGTTGCCGGGGCATAAACCACACCATGAGATCAGAGCAGCCTCGCTTTCAAATGCATCAAGGGTTGTTCCCAACTCTGCAATTATGTCTCTGGCAGAAAAGTCGCTAATTCCCGGAACTTCTTTCAACCTTTCCAGAAGTTCTTTGTAGTCCGCCATGGATTCGGCTATTTTTTGTTCGAGAGAGGCGATAGTGTTTTCCAAACTTTCTATAGTGGATAAGAGAATCCTTAACAAAAAACTGTGATGCTCGGTAAAAAAGCCTTTTATGGAACGGTAGAGTTCCTGTTGTTTACATTTTAATTTACCACGAACGCAGTTCTCAATGTCTGTCATGGTGATATTAGTGTGGCCGGAAGCTAAAAGCGAAATCAGATTACGTCCCGTAACGCCGAAAATATCCGAAACCACTGAATCAATCTTGATGTTTGAGGACTCAAGAAGTTTTTGAACACGTTTTTTAAAATCGGACTGTGAATTGACATAATTTCTTCTCAAACGGGTAAGGTCACGCCATGCTCTTACATATTTGGGGGGAATAAAACTTGAACGTAAAAGTCCATGACGTAGTAATCCGGCGAGCCATTCGCTATCCTTGATGTCGGTCTTTCGCCCAGGTACATTCTTAATATCACGGGCATTTACAAGAATTACAGAAATGTATCCCTCAAGAATATTATGAACAGGATGCCAATATACGCCGGTGCTTTCCATTGCAACGATAGGACACTCGTTATCAAGCAGCCAGTCCCGTAATCCAAATAAACTATCAGTGAATGTGGCGAATTCTTTTATAATCGTCCGCTCTTTACCTTTGGCATCATTGAATAGAATGCACCCTGTTACACTTTCTTTGTGAACGTCAAGTCCACAACAAATTGGGTTGACAATGTTTAAAATTGTTCGTTCATTAACAGATGTCATGGTTGTTCTCCTTTTTGATCTTAAGAGTTAAATGTCCCCTATTGGAGAATAACCATGACGTTTCTTTATTGTCAAGACATTTTCATCCTTCGTTGTGTGCATTTCTGCTCATGGAAGTTATTCATGAATATTTAATAATCACTCGCTAACACATGCTTTTGCATAGTGTTCTGTAAAAATACAAAAAAAGGG
>JAPLDR010000103.1 GCA_026391655.1 Bacteroidia bacterium
GATTTATTATTCAACCTGAATTAATTATACGTAAAACATAAACAAATAAAACAATGGAAGAGATTCTTGAAAAACTGGCGTACTGTGTTGAATTCGGCAAAATTAACCTGGCTTCTCCTTATCCGCCCGATATGCGAGGGCAAGAAGGTGCCGATGAACTGACTAAAAGAGCTCTTGAAATGGGTGTTGCTCCGACGGAAGTCCTGAATAAAGGTCTTGTTATCGGAATGGGAAAAGTTGGGGTTAAGTTTCGTGAGAACAAAGTGTTTGTTCCTCAGGTACTGATGAGTGCCAAAGCGATGAGTTTCGGTATGGTGCATCTGAAACCGTTTTTTAATGACGGTTCTGTTGTTCGTAAAGGGAAAATCATTATCGGAACTGTTGAAGGTGATCTTCACGATATCGGTAAGAATTTGGTGGCAATGATGGTTGAAGGAAGTGGTTGGGAAGTCATTGACCTGGGAACAGATGTAAAAGCAGAGAAGTTTGTAGAGGCAATAAAAGCAAATCCGGGTGCGGTGGTTTGTTTATCAGCATTACTTACAACTACCATGGTGAATATGGAGAAGATTGGTAAAGCGGTGAAAGAGGCAGTTCCTGGTACTGTCGTTGCAATTGGCGGAGCACCGGTAACGAAGGATTTTAGCAATAAAATTGGAATGGATATTTATTCGGCTGATCCACAAGGACTTATTGATCTTCTCGGTAAACTGAATTAAATAAGTATTCCATGACCAAAAAAGAGATCTTTCAGAATATGTGCAACGGAGTTTTTTCACCGGATAGAACAATATTCCGGCCAATTCTGATGCACTTTATCGCCCGTTATGCAGGTGGAAATTATGCCGGATTTGCTTCTGATTACCGGTTTCTGGTCGACGCAAATCTTAAGGCACTCTACGACTTTGATATCGATATGGTTGGATTAATATCTGATCCATACCGCGAAACAAGTGCTTTTGGAGCCAGGATTGAGTATATTCCTGAAGGTGTACCTCGTTGTCTGGATCTTGTGATCAAAAATGATGAGGATATTAGGAACCTTGGAAGACCCGATGTTTATAAATGTGAAAGAACACTTGACAGAATTCTTGGAGCTGAGTTGTTGTCGAAGCAGACAAATGGTCAGGTACCCATCATTGGCTGGATTGAAGGTCCTATGGCAGAAGCTTGCGATCTTGCAGGTATTGAGCAATTCATGATGATGCTGATGATGGATCCCGATACAGCGAATCTCCTTTTGGATAAATGTGTTCTTACGGCTAAAGATTTTGCCAAAGCGCAGATTGAATCTGGTTGCGACATCATCGGAATGGGGGATGCCATCTGTTCTCAAATTGATCCATGTACTTACGAAACGTTTGTAAAAGAACGGCATCGCGACATTATAAGTTTTATTCATGAGCTTGCCAGCAAGGTGAAAATGCACATTTGCGGTGATATTACCCATTTGCTTCCACTGATGAATGATCTCGGAATTGATATTTTGGATATAGACTGGCAGATCGATCCCCAACATGCCTTTGAAGTGATGGGGCCGGATGTCATTCGGTGCGGAAATATTGACCCTCGCGTTGTAATGGATAAAACACCAGATGAAATTTTTACGACTTGTAAGCTATTATGCGATAATGAGAAAGGTCGCAAATTTATTTTGTCAGCAGGCTGCGAAATTATTGTAATAACACCTCATGAAAATTTGATGGCCATGCGCAAGGCCAGTTTTTAATTGAAATTTGAAATTATTATTATGACCGGAAAAGAGAGGATTCAAAAGACTTTTAAACTTGAGCCAACCGATTCTATCCCATGGGTACCTTTTGTTGGTGTTCACGGAGCCAGCCTGATAGGGGCTAACGCCACTGAATTTCTCCATTCAGCTGACTATATTGTGGATGGGCTTACCAAAGCTGTCGAATTATATCAACCCGATGGCATTCCTGTTTTATTTGATTTACAGCTTGAAGCAGAACTTCTTGGATGTCAGCTAAACTGGGCTGATGAGAATCCACCGGCAGTTATTTCTCATCCGCTATTAGAGGGGCAATCTATTGAGGGATTGATTGTTCCGGAGAAACATCAGGGGCGCATGCCTGTTGTTCTCGATGCGACGCGACGCTTACGAGCCAAATATCCCGATCTGGCACTTTACGGACTGATTGCAGGACCGTTTACGCTGGCACTTCACCTGTTGGGAACCGATATATTTATGAAACTTTTCGAAGAGCCGGAGTATGTTTCAAAACTGTTTATCTTTTGCGAAAAAGTTGCAAAAAGAATGGCTGATTATTATATCGAAGCCGGATGTGATGTCATTGCCGTTGTTGATCCAATGACAAGTCAGATTGATCCGGTTACTTTCGAAACCTTTATTTCTCCTCCAATGACTGAAATCTTCCGGCACATCAGGGAGAAAGGGGTATTGAGTTCATTTTTCGTTTGTGGTCATGCTCAGCAGAATATTGAGGTAATGTGTGGATGTAAACCCGATAATATCAGTATTGACGAAAATATACCGCTCGATTATGTAAAAGATATTGCCCTGAGACACAACATAAGTTTCGGTGGAAATCTTCAGTTGACTGTTGTTTTGCTGATGGGAGCTCCTGAAGATGCTGCATTTAACGCACTCGACTGTATTGAACTAGGCGGTGACCGAGGGTTTATTCTGGCTCCAGGCTGTGATCTTCCGATGGCCACGCCACCTGAAAATCTGATTGCGGTAGCCAAACTGGTTAAAGATCCTTATGAGCAACAGATTCTTAAGGCGATGACACGCAAAAGCGATAGCCTTAGGTTATTGAATATGAAAGATTATGGCCAAAGTGATAAAGTAATCGTCGATATTATTACCCTTGATTCTGAATCGTGTGCCCCATGTCAATATATGGTTGAAGCAGTGAAGAAGATAGCGCCTCATTTTGATGGGATTGTTGAATGGCGCGAACATGCAATCAAACAAATGGCTGGAGTGACTTTTATGGCTTCTCTCATGGTTAAGAATATACCCACGATCTGTATCGATGGGAAAATCTCATTTGTAAGTCAGATTCCACCTAAAAATGAACTGATTGCTGCTATCCAAAAAAGGATTAACGAAAAAATAAAACTTAAAATTCAGGCAAAAAAAGGAGAGTTTATCGTTTTCTGCAAGGATGAAGAGGAAATCAAAATCATGAAATCCAGGATCAATACAACCTTTTTACAGACAGGTAAGAGTATAGAGGTTAAGTATGTCACTGATCCGGAAAAGCTTACGAAATATGGTATTCTACTAACTCCAACAGTAATTCTGAAAAAATACACCATTAAATCTCAGGGAAAAGTTCCATCAGTTGATGTGATTACCGAATGGCTGAAAGAGGTATAACGATTTAAATTTATGGCAAAATGAAGAAAATTACAGATCGTGTTAAGAAAGGGAAAATTCTGGTTTCGGATGGGGCCTGGGGAACATTTTTGCATGCCAAAGGATTAAAACCGGGACAATGCCCTGAACTCTGGAATATTGAACATCCAGACGAAGTTTTTGATATAGCCAAAAGCTACATTGATGCCGGTGCTGATATGGTTGAAACCAATAGTTTTGGTGGTAGTAGTTTTAAATTAGTGCATTATGGATTATCAGACCGTGCTTTGGAGTTGAACCAGGCAGCTGCGGCCATTTCAAGAAAAGCTGCCGGCGACAAATTTGTATTGGGTTCAGTCGGACCAACCGGGAAAATCCTCATGATGGGTGAAGTTACCCCTGAGGAGATTTACGAATCTTTTAAAGAACAGGTTATTGCATTGGAAAAAGGTGGTGCTGATGCCATTATTATTGAGACTATGACAGACCTTGATGAAGCACGTTTAGCTGTGAGGGCTGCCAAAGAAAACACCTCAATTGAAGTGATTTGTACCATGACTTTCGAAAAGACACTCATGGGCGAATACCGCTCGATGATGGGGGTTTCTCCAACTGAAATGATGCAGGAACTTGTACCTGAAGGGGTCGATATCATTGGTGCAAATTGCGGAAATGGTATTGAAGGGATGATTGAAATTGTGAAGGAGATCCGGGCATGTAATACAGAGATTCCTGTTCTCGTTCATGCCAACGCAGGCATGCCTGTATATCATGAAGGGACTACGCTATTTCCTGAATCACCTGAACAAACAGCGAGTTTTGTCAGGGCAATTATCGATGCCGGGGTAAATATTATTGGTGGTTGCTGTGGTACAACTCCCGAGCATATCCGTCAGATTGCAGGGGTTGTACGTGAATTGTAAAAAAAATGCTGAAAAAAGTCCCTTTTTATCTGGTCACCGGTTTTTTGGGAAGCGGAAAAACAACCCTGATAAAACGATTCATCGAATGCTATGCTGATTCTAAAAAGATTGTTGTTATTCAGAACGAATATGCTGAGGTAAACATAGATAGCTGTGAACTGAAACAAACCGGCAAATCTTTTGAGCTGCTCGAAATGAATAACGGCTCTGTATTTTGTGTTTGTCTCTTAGGCAGTTTTGTCCATTCACTATCTGATTTTATCCATGAGCATCAACCCGATCTTATTATTCTGGAGGCATCCGGACTTTCAGATCCAATCAGTATCAGCCAGATTATTTCGGCACCTGCCTTGCGTAATTTGATCTGGTTAGCGCATACTTATACAGTTGTTGATGCGCTTAATTTTCAGAAAACAATTGAAAGGGTGGGGCGTAATACTCACCAGATTCGGATTGCAGATACTATTGTGTTGAATAAGTGCGATTTGTTGGCTGAATCACTTCGTGAGATACGAAGTAAATTGTTGATGATTAATCCTTTTGCAAAGATTGTAGAAACCTCCTTTGGCTGTATTGAGTTTGTTCCGGGATCTGTTTTTCATTTACCGGTAGCAGTAATAGGAACTGAACTATATGAAAGCTCAGGAAGACCCGATGTTGGTTCGGCTGTGATCAAACTTATGAAGCCGGTTTCTCCTGATAATTTAGATTTATTTATTCAAAAATATAGTTTAATTACTTATCGTATAAAGGGTTATGTGAGTACTACCAAAGGCTCGGTAGCCGTTCAGACAAGTTTCGGACAAATCGAAATAAAGTCGGTTAATCATAATTCTTATCATACTGAGATAGTAATTATCGGACCAGAAATTGATCAGAAAGTTTTACAACTAGAATTCGAAAATTTATGCAACCAGAACTGAAAAACTTTGCGTACTCATTTAATGAGCTGGATATCAATGTGGAACTCATTGAAGAGGCAATGGGTTATGGCAGAGGACAATCACCTAAACCTTTTCCTGATATGATCACTTATGCACTTGACCAATGCGATCTGTTATGTGATATACAGGGAAGTTTATTGGTTTCCAATAACTTTTCTTTAGATAAAACCGGGAGTATAATTGTCAATGGAGTCACGTTTTATGTTGGTAAAAAGATTGCTCTGCAACTGAAAAATGCAGAAGGAGGCGCACTTTTTATTTGCACTGCCGGAGCCGGAATCAGCGAAAAAAGCAAAGAACTAATGGCCGCAGGTGATCTGATTGAAGGATATATCCTTGATGTGATTGGTTCAGTGACCGTGGAAGCTGCTATCGATAAAATTCAGGAAAGCTTTGAAAATGAATTGATAAACAAGGGAATAAAAATAGCTAACCGATTCAGCCCCGGTTATTGCGGGTGGGCTTTACAGGAACAGAAACATTTTTTCGCTTTGTTTCCCAACAATCATTGTGGAATAAAACTGTCCGATTCCTGTCTGATGGATCCCATTAAATCGGTCAGCGGCGTTATTGGTTTTGGAACAAATGTCAAAAAGATGGCTTACGAATGTCAGATGTGTGAACTTGAAACTTGCATTTATCGAAAGATAAGGTTAGCTAAAGGCAAGTAGATTAGTTCAATTTGTATAATCAAATATGACAATGTAATGGCACAAACTTCCCAATAGTACAAAAACATGAAATATAGCATGATTATACTTTATTGATTTTCTTTGGTAAAGGATGGCTCCTATTGTGTAAAATACCCCACCCGCCAGAAGCCATAGGAGTCCTTGTGTAACCATACTGTTTATTAATGGTTTAATAGCGATAATAATCACCCATCCCATAAGTACATAGGTGGCAGTAGAGATTTTGGAATAGCGTCCAGTAAAGTAGAGTTTCAGTACGATTCCGACAGTTGCCAATACCCAGACAATGCAAAAGATGACTAATCCCCAGATCCCTTTAATTGTAAGCAATGCAATTGGCGTATATGTACCTGCAATCAAAAGAAAAATTGCCGAATGATCAAAAACATTCAGCCACTTTTTCCATTCCTGATCCTTAGCCGAATGGTAAAGCGTAGAGGCAAGGTATAGTGTCAGTAATCCGAAACAATAAATAAGATAACTTATGAAACGTAAATGAATTCCTTCCTGAAGACCTTTGTTTAAGAGTAATAGTGAAGCAAACAATGCAAGTACAAACCCGCTTCCATGTGTGATCACATTCAGTCGTTCTTCTGTTACTGTGTAGAATCTTTCTTGGCTCATATAGTGCTGTTATATAGGTATTTTTGATTTTTTTGTCTAAATCAATTTTATAAATAAATCATTTTTCGTGTCATGCCGCAATCGATATCAAAGTTTTGAGCTGCGATAAAACAATTGTCAGGTTGTGAGAGAAACTATACAAGCCGGGCAATATCATCTGTGTTTCCTATTCTTTCCGCCGGAAGTTGAAGGTGATCTGCTTGAGAGAAAGCTTTCTGATTTGCCTCACTGCGTTTCCTTTCGGCAGACAGATCGATCAAACCCGGAGAGATAGAATTTACCCGCACTTCGGAGCCTAAACTTACATCAATCACCTTTTGCCACTCCGCAAGTGTAAGAGCAGAGAGCAGTTTATTACATATGATTGCTGTATTGTTTACCAGAACATCAATTCTGCCAAATTTAACACCAATTTTGGATTTATGCCTAAAAATTATTTTCATTTTAATACAGTACAGATCGTAAACCTATTTAACGCTACTCCTGATTTTTTTTTAAAAGAAAATACCATATATTTCTCCGCGTCTATTCATCCATCTATTTCTTAACCATTAGTTAATATAGGTTTTCGGTTTATTGAATTAGGATCGAAATAATTTGACTCATTGATTTTTAACAAATTTTTCAGCCTTTAAAATTGTAAAATGGTAAAACGCCCGGGACAGAGGTTCAATTCAATGCAAACAGAGGTCAAATTTAATAAAATTCTCTTTCATTTATATTTAATTATCTGATTATTAGTTTTATATATTTATTGTAGAAATAGTATTTTTTTTAAATATTTTTATTATATTGCGAATGTTAAAATTGGTGAAAGATTTATTCGAAAAAATGATTTAGTTTTCCTTATTTTACTATATTTGCATAATTAAATACATTTAAAACCTTTTGTAAAATAACGTTCTTAAGTCAAATACTAAAAATTTTTATTTATGAAAAAACTTAGCTTAAGTGTTGTAGTATTGTTTATGTGCTACGCTTTAACTTTTGCCCAGGATAAAGCAAAATCCGAGCCTTACAAAAAATGGGAGGTCGGCCTCAATGTAGGCGTTGCAAATTTTACTGGCGAATATAATATGTACAAAGCTGCTCGTTGGAACCATTTCAATCACTGGAATAGTGATTTGGATTTTGGTTTTGGTGCTTTGGTGAAAAAGAACTTTTCTCATGTGTTTGCTTTGGAAGCTGCATGGAATTATTCAAATCTTACAGGATCGTGGAAATTTGATAACCGTCCTTTTCCTGATTTTAAGACAGAAGTGAATGAGTATGATTTAAATACTGTTTGGAACATGACAAATTTATTATCAAAGAGTAAATTAGATCGTAAGGTTTACTGGTATACTAAAGCAGGGGTTAACGCTACTCATTTATGGAAAAAAGTTGGTGTAACTCCTTTACACGATCAACACTGGCAAGTACTTGGTTATCAAGTTGGAACTGGTGCTTCATTCCGTTTGAGCGACAATGTGAAACTGAATATTGGAACTCAGTGGAGTTGGATAAATACAGACAGACTTGATGGACGCAGAACCGACATGACTTCCGGAAATACTAAACCCGGTAATACTGAAAATGACATTTTCGGAACAAAACTTTATACCCACGCCGGCATTTCTTACACTTTTGGAAAGACCAAGAAAGTTGTAGTACCTGTAGTTGAGATTCCGAAACCGGAACCAAAACCGGAACCAAAGCCGGAACCAAAACCAGAACCTCCAAAAAAACCGGTAGTGAAAGAAGTTGTTAAACCTGCTGTTATCGGTAACGTATATAAAGTATACTTTGCGTTTGACAAATGGAATCTTGACAGTAAGGCTACTTCAGATCTTGATCGTTTGGCTAAGGATATGAATGAAAACCCAACTGTTAATGTTGTAATTAAATCACATACCGACTCAAGAGGTCCGGCAAGTTACAATATGAAACTTTCTGAAAAACGTGGTAAATCAGTTATCGATTACTTAGTTAGCAAAGGCGTTGGTGCTTCAAAAATTAATGCTCAGGCATTTGGTGAAACACAATTAGTTAACAAGTGTGCTGACGGCGTTAGATGTACTGAAGCTGAACATGCGCTCAACCGTAGAACTGAAACTGTTGTTATTGAATAATCATTAACCTGCCAGCAGGTGATGTTTAAAATAAAATTGAAGAGAGGTTGTCATTCGGCAACCTCTCTTTTTTGGTAAGAGAAATTATGAGGAGAATAGGATTATTATCTGATACCCACGGATATTTGGACGACAGAATCTTAGCATATCTAGGTGAATGTGATGAAATCTGGCATGCGGGTGATATCGGAAATGCCGAAACTGCTCAAAAACTATCAACGTTGAAGCCATTCAAGGCAGTATCCGGTAATATTGATGGCAATGATTTACGACAGGAATATCCAGTACGTCTCCGGTTTGTTTGTGAGGAGGTTGATGTGCTGATGGTTCACATTGGTGGGTATCCGGGACACTATTCTAAGGACATTCGCAAGGAGATCAATTCTTTATCTCCAAAGTTATTCATTTCAGGCCATTCTCATTTACTGAAGGTGATATATGACAAAAAGTTTCAATTATTACATATCAACCCCGGAGCAGCCGGAATTCAGGGATTTCATCAGTTCAGGACAATAATCCGTTTTTCTATTGATAAATCGGAAATTAAAGATTTAGAAGTGATTGAGCTTGGCCAAAAGGGGATTATTTCAACGTAAAAACTGTGGCGACCCATCTCTCGATTTCTGTTAATCCTTTGAACTGCAATCCTAACTCAGTTGCCCGCTCTTTGATCGATCCCAGATCGTCGAAATAAAACCCGCTCATTACCAATTCGCCACCTAGTTTCAATACTTTACAATATTGGGGCATATCATTTAAAAGAATATTTCGCTGGATATTGGCATAAATAAAGTCAAATTTCTTGTCCGGTATAGCCTCTGCTCCACCCTGAATTATTTCCAAATTCGAAATCTTATTGAAAACAGCGTTTACGGCAGTGCTTTTGACTGCCCAACTATCGATATCTACTTCGGTAATATGGCCGGCCCCTCTCATTGAGGCAAGAACACTCAGAATTCCTGTTCCGCAACCCATGTCAAGAACCGCTTTCCCGACCAAATCCTGTTTTAAAATCTCTGCGATCATCAGACTTGTAGTTTCATGATTTCCCGTACCAAATGCCATACCTGGTTCGATCACAATTTCATACTCGGCTTTGGGATAATCAGTATGAAAAGGAGCCCGGATTAAGCAGCGGTCAGCAATGATTAATGGCTGAAAATAATTCTTTTCCCACACTTCATTCCAATTTTGATCGGGAATAATCTCCGAGGTATAGGAGAACTGAATAGTTTGAAAATCATTCGATAATAAATTGATGAGGTTCTCTTCAGAAAAATCATCAGAAGGAATATAGGCTTCAACTAATTCGTCTGTTTCAGTGAAGCTTTCATAGCCAATGTATCCTAATTCCGCAATTAAAATTTCGCGATTGATTTCGGTGTCAGGTTGCATATGGCAGTTTATCTTTGTATATTCCATTCAGTATATAATTAATAAGATATTCTGGAGGAAAAATTTATTCCTGCCGTGTTGAATTTTCCGTTATCAAAACCGGCATAGACCCCAATATTTGCCGATAGAAGTACTTCAAGAAGGGTGTAGCCAACTTCGACATAATTGTGGGTTACAGGCGATGTATAATAGCTGCACCAGACCATTTCGCGCCAAAGCGTATTGCTAAGAATTGGAAGATGCTTGAGGGCTAAATAGGGAGCCTTCACAGACAAATAGGCTTTGATGAATTTGTCAGAGGTGCTCAAGGTGTAATAACCGGGTAGATAGAAGGAGTGACGATACTCTTTCAAAAGAATTGGGCTTGTTTGTGTTTGTGCGTGTGAAAAGTCTGAAAAGTGAATTCGGTTATTATTTGGGAACCATCCGCTGTGTAATTCAGTGGCGATGCTCGAAGTCGGACTCCACTCTTTGATGTATTCAAGCCCGGCTCCTAAATAGTCGAAGTCAGCTGCACTCGCGAAAAGCTGTTTAATTCCTTTTTTATATTCAAAATAAAAAGTGGGATATTTTGAATTTGACATTGTTTTAACGCCATTACTTATTCTGTAGAAATACTTCGGTGTATACACTATTTTTAATCCTATAACTGTATTAATTTGATCTTCAATTGATTGTAAAGACAATTCTTCGTTTGAAGGAAGATTTGGTTTATAATTGTCCCCTTTTTTAACAAATGAAAAGTTGGTGGAGTTTTGCAATTGGCTGATATTGTTCCACTTAAAGCTAGCAATTAATACCAGCCCATTCGCGATATCAATATTGTTAGAGAGATTTATAAACCGATTCTCATAGTATCGGGCAAAATTCTCTTTATAGAAGAGTGAAGCAACCGAATTTATAAAAGGGTGTACCGCATTAGTCGGTGAATTGAAATCGACTGTATTTTTACCTCCATAAAGTTCAAAGGAACCTCTTTTTAGCGGAGCGTAGGAATAATTTATAATTCCTGTAGCAAGAATAGCCTCCCGATTGATTGCATAGGCAAGATAAGGGGTGATTGTAAGCGATTTACCAGGTTTATAATTTTTGGTAAAAGTAATGCTTTGTGATACTTTCCATCCGTCAACAGCGTTGAAACTGATCCGCTTTGTTGAAATCAGACCGTCATATTTTAAGCTCCAGGTTGAGTCTTTTAGCGCGCGTCTGATTCCGAAAAATACAGGATTTAAGACCCCATAGTTTCGTTTATGATTAACAAATGCAGAGGAATCAGAAGCAAATTTTTTGTTGACAGACAGGAGCGAATCACGTTGCCGGAAACTGTGTATTTCATCAGTCGAAAGAGGTATCGGACGCATGAGTGACCAATAGCTCGTATCGCGACTGTTTGCTCCTTTCTCAATAATTACCTTAACTTCATCTTTAATTTCAAGCGATTTCAACGAATCTGGTTTGCGTGCAATATCCTGCTTTGCCATTAAATCCGACAATTTGTTCATGTCTCTGTTCGTGAGTTTTTCCTTTTCCAGCAAATGTGTAATTTTTGAATCATTTTTTTTAACTAATTTATTTTCAGCTAATTTTGTCGTTACAGAAGATTTATTAGTTGCTTTATTGCTGAATTCTGGTGCAGTTGGTTGAATTCCAATCATAGCCAGAACCTGATCGTTTACTTTTATTTTATTGTATTTGATTGATGCTCCGAATTTAGCACTCCCTTTAACTCCCATCATTCCGCCGTTAAAGGTGTAATCGTGTCCAACCGGCAACTAGACTCCTGGACGTACTTCATCAAAAACCAGCCGGAAGCTTACTGTACCGAATGGCGTATCAAAACTTAAATCGGCTCTGTGGAGACACCATAAATCTTCAATGATATAGATATAACCTTCGAAAAGCTGCTTACTTTTCCTTTTCGGAGTTACTTTAATTTTATTGATGGTGTATTTCCCATCCTGATTGAAGCCTTCATACCTAAAATTATAATATGTAAAGGCATTTTTACATAATGGAGTGAAAAGGATATCGATATTATCCTGATAAAGACTTGCACCGAGATATTCGTCTACCGAGAAATCAACAACTTTTGGGAATGTGGAATTTACTGAACGGATTTGCTGCTCATATTTATCGGGAGCAATAAAATTAATAAGGCTAACTGTTTCGTTTACTAGTACATCGCCAGATTTTACATCAATTTCTTTTCTTCGCAACTGATTACGGATCAAGGCCGGGACTTTTTCGAATTTTATGGTTCCACGGATGTAAACGTCTGCCGAATAGGAACTGATCTGATTCAAATGTACATACGACAGCCCGATAACTTTTCGCATAATGGGATATGCAGGATCTTCACCGGTATCTTTAATGTCGATCTGACTAATCTGCATGATTTGCTCCTCAAGGATTACTTCTATTTCGTTTACCTTTTTGGTTAAAGTAATCGTTTCAGTTTTAGGTATATAACCCAAACTTCTAAAGTTAGCAGTATAAACTCCTGGCGGTAAATCCAATTCAAATTTCCCATCATCATTTGTAGTAGTTCCCAGCGATATTTCTTTAATGAAAACAGTTGCATAAGGAATCGGTGTACTATCCTTACTAATAATAATTCCTTTCAAATTATGGGAATAGGAGACTAACCGACCAGATAATAGTAATATACACAGGAACGTCAATTTAGGAAAAGTCATCTTTACTGTTCTTTATGATTTTAATTATTTAAAGATAACAAACATCAGGCAAAAATTGACTTTTCAGCGTAAAAAAAAGTGAATATGGCTGCCCATATCCACTCTTTCAGTGTATTATAAATCTTAAAGTATATCGAATTCTGAATTAATAAGCATTGATAATTGAAAGGAAATCTGCGGCTTTAAGAGAAGCACCACCGATTAATCCACCATCAATATCGGGTTGACTGAACAAATCGCTAGCATTGCTTGCGCTACATGAGCCGCCGTAAAGAATCGAAATCTCCTCAGCGACTTTTTTACTGTATTTTGCTGCAATTAAACCTCTAATAAAGGCTAGCATATCTTGTGCCTGTTGTGTGGAGGCAGTTTTGCCGGTTCCGATCGCCCATATTGGTTCGTAGGCAATAACCACTTTTAGCAGCTTCTCGGTCGGCAGCAGGAAGATGGTATCGTCAAGTTGTTGTTTGACAAATTGATTTTCTGTTCCGGCTTCACGGATCGCCAAAGCTTCTCCGCAACAATAGATCGGGATTAATCCTTGTTCAAGGGTCAAAGCCAGTTTTTTATTTAGGGTTTCGCTTGTTTCGTGATAGTATTCGCGGCGTTCGGAATGACCAATAATGACGTAAGTTGCCCCAGTGGATTGTATCATTGAAACAGAAACTTCTCCGGTGAATGCCCCTTTGGATTCAGCTGCGCAGTTTTGAGATGCAACATTAATCCGATTCGCATCAACAGCATCTACAACGCTGGTAAGATGCGTGAAAGGGGTGCCAAGAACGACCACAACATCTTTTGCACCTTTGGTCAAAACAAGTTCATTTACACTTTTTGCCAATTCAACACCCTCTTTTACAGTAGTGTTACATTTCCAATTACCGGCTACAATCTTCTTTCTCATTACCCTGCTATTTTAAATAATTATGAATTAATCGCTTATTTGTACATTTGATCTGCAAAGTTAAAACTTAATGGCAAAGTCTGAAATATGGCTGCATCACAAATCACTGATTTAACTTTTTATTCATTTCTGCCCCGACAATTTTCTCCGCCTTTTCAGGTGTTGGAAAATCATTGTAGTGCCATTTCCCGATGATAATTCCCTTCTTTAGCAGAAGGAGACCCGGATTCGAACGAATGATTGTTTTTAAAGTTGTCTGATCGGTGAACATTATTTCGTAGGCAGGAAGCTGTCTGACCTGATATTTATGTAGTGCTTCTCCTGTAGTTGATGTGAGTCCAATGAAATGGTAACCCTCACGTTTTGCCCAGTCAGCAAGTGAATTCAGCTCCTTTTGTTTCTTGTGCGAAGATTTTTCGAGATCGTAGGCAACTACGAAAAATGTAAATGTTGAGTCCAGAAGATATTTATCAGTAACATTTTCCTGGTCAATCGTTTGTATTGAGAAATCGTGAATGGGTGGTTTATACCCTTTCTTTAACAGTATGGGTGGATCCATAGATTCGAATTTCCAATTGATGGTGTCTTGCCAGGGAAAATCACTGTCACCGAATTGTTTAACTTCATTTGACTTACGATTACGGTATCGATAGATATTCTGGTAAACATCGGTAGGTGCCCCATCTGGAATTTTCATCCCTTCCGGAATGCTTGCACCGACCTTGTAAGGTCTGAAATCAAAAATAGGTTCATGATTATATGACCAATAAACTACTGAAATATAGCATAATAGCAAGATATATAATGCAATAGTCCGATACTTTTCGGAAGCAATAAAAAGTAGATTTTTTCTGTTTATCAGCAATAAAACTACGAGAAAAATCAGCAATATATTTTTGTAAAAGGTCTGCCAATTGCTGATAACCAAGGCATCTCCAAAACAACCGCAGTCTGTTACAGGGTTTTTCAAAGCAATATACAGGGTGAGCGGTGTAAAAAAAAGCATAAAAACAAAGGCCAGCTTAGCCGAAAGCCTGATCAGAATGCCAGTCAAAAGTGTAATTCCAATTGCAAACTCTGCAAAAGGCAATAAAAATGCACCCGGAAATGAAAGAAATTCAAGTATATTAAGATGTAACGCCTCAAGATAGTCGTTGAGCTTATAGTTAAAACCCATTGGATCAATTCCTTTGACAAATCCAGAAAAAACAAACACGATTCCGACAATCCATCTGACCAATACAAGAAGCTTTTCCTTCATATTATTCAAATTCAAGTTTTATCAAACCGAAAATGGCATAGTTAATCATATCGAGATAATTTGCATCAACACCTTCTGAGATAATTGTAACTCCTTGATTATCTTCGATCTGCTTAGTTCGTTTTATTTTCATTAAAATAAGATCAGTATATGAACTGATTCTCATTTGGCGCCAGGCCTCGCCGTAATCATGATTTTTATCCATCATCAGATTTTTGGCTTTGAGAAGGTTCGCCATGTATTTTTGCTCGGTAATAGCGGCAGGAAGCTCTTTTTCTGAAGGGCCTAACTCAAGCTGAATCAATGCCATTGCGCAATAATTAATAATTCCGATAAATTCATCGCGTGAGTCCTCTTCTATTTTTGCGATGCCCTTCTCTTCTATGCTTCTGATTCTCTGAGCTTTGATGTAAATTTGATCCGTCATCGATTTTGGCCTGAGAATTCGCCACGCTGTGCCATAATCTTTCATTTTTTTCACAAAAACATCGCGGCAGATGCCTATAACATAATCAAACTGTTGATTCGTTTTATTCATTATTTATAATTGAACCATAAAAGTATTAAAAATTACGGAATGGGTGTGACTTTTATTCTTACTTTTGTATTAAATCCTACCTTAATACGCAGGATTAGAGTATTATATTGCATTGATAATTTGACGATTATAGTGTTTCTATTTGCTTGCAGAGATTGTTAAAGAATTCGAAAATGTTATTTGCCCAAAACGATAAAAGCTTTTATAAGAAGAAGAGTACCCTTAATCTGAGCGGGAATCTGATCAATCTGAGCTCACCTGTGGTCATGGGTATATTAAATGTAACCCCTGATTCTTTCTTCGATGGAGGTGTCTATACCAATGAAAGTACAATTGTAAAACGTGCAGCCCAAATTCTTGAAGAGGGTGGGCAGTTTATCGATATTGGGGCCATGTCGACACGTCCCGGAGCAAAGGAGATATCATTACAGGAAGAACTTGATCGTCTCTTACCTGCTGTGAGGGCAGTGAAACACGAATTCCCTGAGGCTTGTCTTTCGGTCGATACATATCGTAGCGAAGTGATTGAAAGAGTATACAATGAAATTGGTTCCTTCATTGTTAATGATATTTCTGGCGGAACTTTTGATGACGGAATATTTGAAACAGTTGCTCATTTACATTTGCCGTATATTCTGATGCATACGAAAGGAAGGAGCGATTCGATGCAGAAGAGTCCGGTATATGAGGATGTTGTAAAAGAGATCATCTTGTTTTTTGCTGCTCAGGTGCAAAAGTTGAAGCTTTTGGGAGTTTGCGATATCATTATTGATCCGGGATTTGGATTTGGTAAAACAACAGATCATAATTTTGAATTGCTGAACCGTTTGGATGCGTTTAAGCTTTTCGAGTTGCCAGTATTAGTAGGAATTTCGCGTAAAGCAATGATATGGAGAACACTGGATGTTACTCCTGACGAAAGTCTGAATGGGACAACGGTTTTTAATACATTAGCCATATCCGGGGGTGCAAATATTTTGAGGGTACACGATGTCATGGAGGCTGTTGAGACAGTAAAATTAGTAGGTAAAATTAAATATATTTCTAAATGATAGATTTATTCATCCATGTCAGATTTCTTGATATTATTGATATACTGCTTGTTACGATAATTTTCTATGAAATCTATAAGCTTGTAAAAGGGACAGTTGCCTTTAATATTTTCATGGGAATATTCATCATTTTTGTCGTTTGGTTGGTGGTGAAGTCTTTAAAAATGGAATTATTGGGATCAATTCTGGGTCAACTCTTCGGTGTTGGCGTAATTGCCATTATTATTGTATTTCAGCAGGAGGTACGGAGGTTTTTACTGATGCTTGGAAGCCGTTACAGGTCAAACAGGCAATTTACACTCGAAAATCTCTTTTCAAGCCAGTTTAAGTTGGCTTCAGAAGCCAGTTTGCATGCCATTGTAGATGCGTGCAGGCAAATGTCCGAAAATCGTGTTGGGGCACTAATCGTACTTGCGCGCGAAAGCGAATTAAAAGAATATGTTGAAACAGGAGAAATCATTGATGCTGAGATATCTTCAGAGCTTATAAGGAGTATATTTTTCAAGAATTCACCTCTTCACGACGGCGCTATGATCGTCAGTCTTAACCGGATCAAAGCTGCCCGGTGCATTTTACCAGTATCGCAAAAGCTTGAGATTAATCCTGTTTTTGGATTGCGTCATCGTGCTGCGATAGGGATATCGGAACAAACTGACGCCTATGTGATTGTTGTGAGTGAAGAAACCGGACGCATCTCAATGTCAAGCGGGGGTGAACTTAATGAGGGAATTACAACTGATGAACTCTTTAAAATTCTTGAATCAAGCCACAAATAATAGGGTGTATTGAAATGGACTCAACAATAATCGATTTTGTACTGTTGCCTCTGATGATTTTCTTTGCCCGAATTATCGATGTTTCGCTGGGAACATTGAGAATTGTGATGATAGCAAAAGGGCAAAAACGGATTGCCCCTATTTTGGGATTTTTCGAGGTGCTTATCTGGCTGATTGCGATTGGAAGGATAATGCAAAATCTTGACAACTGGATATGTTATATTGCTTATGCAGGAGGTTATGCAACAGGTAATTATGTAGGTATGTTGATTGAGGAGAAATTGGCTGTGGGAATTGTCCAGCTTCAGATTATTACTGTTAATGATTCAGGTCAACTCATCAATGCCTTAAAAGTGGCTGGCTATGGAATTACGCATCATAATGCCTTAGGAGGTGCTTCAGGGAATTTGGTCAACGTGATTTACAGTGTTGTGCTGCGCACCGATGTCAGCAAAGTTGTTACAATTATCGAGGAATATAATCCGAATGCCTTTTACTCGATAGGAGATGTTCGTTCTGTAAATAAAGGATTATCAACCACAATTGTTGATAAATACAGATGGTGGAGGGTTGGAAAATAGACCACTACAAAGAAAAAGGTTAAAACAACAATTGCTGCTTTAACCTTTTCATATATTAACCATTCTTAATTAACCATTATTTATACGCCTGTGTATGAACACTTTTCATCGATCTTCCAGATGGATCGGCATTGCTACGGAACGATGCATCCCAGGCAAGCGCTTCAGGTGTACTGCATGCGATTGAGGGTACAGAGGGTACACAACTTGCTGCAGCATCAGAAGGAAAATGTTCGGTAAAGATTGAACGATAGAAATATTCCTCTTTCGACATAGGCGTATTAATAGGATAGAGGAACTTGGCGTTGGTCATCTGTTCGTCTGTAACTTTCTCAGAAGTAAGCGCTTTCAGGGAATCAATCCAGTTGTACCCGACCCCGTCAGAGAATTGTTCCTTTTGTCGCCAGGCAACACTTTCCGGAAGGTAATCCTCAAAAGCTTTACGCAGGATCCACTTTTCCATTTTTCCATTTTTTGCCATCTTATCTTCAGGATTCAGACGCATGGCAACATCCAAAAACTCTTTATCGAGGAATGGAACTCGACCTTCAACACCCCAGGCGGCAAGCGACTTATTTGCCCTTAAACAATCGTAAAGATGTAATTTGCTGATCTTACGAACTGTCTCTTCATGGAAAGATTGGGCATCAGGTGCTTTATGAAAATAGAGATATCCTCCGAAAAGTTCGTCGGCTCCTTCACCCGACAATACCATTTTCACCCCCATCGATTTGATAACACGAGCTAAAAGATACATCGGAGTTGATGCCCTGACTGTTGTGACATCGTAAGTTTCAAGATGATAAATAACATCGCGCAAAGCATCAATACCTTCCTGAACTGTAAAATGTACCTGGTGATGAATTGTTCCGATATGGTCTGCAACTTTCTGTGCAGCAGCTAAATCTGGTGATCCGATGAGTCCGACAGCAAAAGAATGGAGCTGTGGCCACCATGCTTCCAGTTTATTATCACTTTCGACTCGTTTGGCGGCGTATTTTTTTGCAATTGCAGAAATAACAGAGGAATCTAATCCGCCCGAAAGAAGCACACCATAAGGTACATCAGACATTAACTGGCGATGAACAGCATCTTCGAGTGACTTTCTCAATACATCGATATCTGATTGATTGTTCTTAACAGTATCGAATTCAGTCCACTCGCGGGAGTACCATTTTTTCATAACACCATCTTTACTATATAGATAATGTCCTGGCAGGAACTCTTCAATTTTTTTGCAGGTTCCTTCGAGTGCCTTCAGTTCTGATGCGAAATATAAGTTTCCGAATGAATCCCAGCCCGTATAAAGCGGAATAATTCCGATGTGGTCGCGGGCAACGAGGTAACAATCTTTTTCTTCATCATAAAGTACAAAAGCAAATATTCCGTTAAGGTCTTCGAGAAAATCAATACCTTTTTCACGGTAAAGCGCCAAAATGACTTCACAATCGGATTCTGTCTGGAATTCGTAGTGGTCTTCAAGCGGTTTGCGTAATTCGCGATGATTGTAAATCTCGCCGTTAACCCCTAAAATAAGCTTTTTATCCTTGCTGTACAGCGGTTGTCCACCCGACCACGGGTCAACAATGGCCAGCCTCTCGTGTGCAATTATTGCCTTCGAACCGCAATAAATTCCCGACCAATCCGGTCCACGGTGTCGGATTCTTTTTGACATTTTAAGAACTTGCGTCCTTAAATTCTCGGCTTTTACCTTTAAATCAAATACTCCTACAATACCACACATATCTTTACTTTTTAAGCTTTCTTCAAATCATTACAATATTCTTTCATGTTTCAATAAAAAATATCAAAATGATCGAATATTTGGCCGTCAAAAATACAAAAATCTTTTAAAGTATGAATAATCGTTACAAAATGGTATAAAATATCAATCTTTCCTTTTCAGTGCATCTTTGATCTTATTCCAGATACCCGGTTTTGGTTCCTCTTTAGTTGGTTTCTCTTTCTTCTCACCGGACTGCAAATCGGCTTCTTTTCTTTTCTCCAGACGGGCGGCTCTACGTTCCTCACGTTTCTTTGGATCACCGCCAAAAATACCCCATAAATTCGACAGCCCTTTTTCATTGTTCACTTCTGTAAAATGTGGAATATCAAGCATTGCCAGTGTCGCTTCGTCTAATGAGGGGAAATAATGGTTTTTGTAATCTGTGAAAGCCGGGTCGCGGTACAGTTTATTGAAAAATTTCCCCACAACGGGAAGTGCCATATATCCGCCTCGTCCCAAAGCAATATTCCTGAAATGGATTGTGGGTTCTTCGCCACCTACCCAGCATCCGGTTACCAGATCGGGTGTATATCCCATAAACCATCCATCGGCAAAATTTTGCGTGGTGCCTGTCTTGCCGGCAAAAGCCCCTTCAATCTTATAAAGTGACCTAATTTCGGAACCTGTCCCTTCATTAACAACAGATTGGAGATAATGTGTGATAATCTTTGCTGTTTCGGGCGACATGGCTTCCTGCTCATCGTTGTCGGGAATATATTTCTTCAATAACTTACCATTTGCGTCTTCAATCCGGATCAGGTAATTGGGACTAACTGTTTTTCCAAGATTATCGAGACAAGCATAGGCCTGAGCCAGCTGAAGGAGTGGAATATCAGCGGATCCGAGCGCTAAGGAAGGAACTTCCGGCAGATCAGCTGTAATTCCCATTTTATGTGCAAGCGCGATTGCATGAGGAATTCCTCCTTCCATTAATACTTGTACAGATACGGTATTGACCGATTTACAAAGCGCCCCTTCAAGCGAATAATATCCGCCATATTCTTCGTTCGAGTTACCCGGCGACCAGTCCTGATAATCTGAATAGACTATTTTTTCATTTGGATAATATTTGTCGGGTGAAATTCCATTCTCGATCGCTGAAGCGTAAATGATTGGTTTAAAAGTTGATCCGACCTGGCGTGGTGCTAATACATGATCATATTGGAAATACCTGAAATCGTTACCACCAATCCACGCTTTAATATCTCCCGATTTCGGTTCAATGGCTACAAATCCGCAATGGAGCAGTTTCAAAGCATATTTCACAGAGTCAAGCGGAGAGATCTTCACCTGTTTTTCGCCTTCCCACGAAAAGATTTTCATATTCAAAGGCTTGTTGAATTCTGCTGTAATTTCAGCAGCAGATTTTCCGGTCTCTTTCATTTTCCGATATCGTTCCGACCTTTTCATTGCCCGAAGAACTACCGCATTGTTTTTTCCCCAGGGATCTTTTCCTCCCCAATGCTTTTCGAAAGTAGCCTGCAACTCTTTCATCTTTTCCTGCATGGCCATCTCTGCATATCTCTGCATTTTGAAGTCAATGGTCGTTACAATGTGTAATCCATCTGTATATAAATTATAAGGAGTGCCGTCAGCTTTGGTATTTTCGGAGCACCAATCTTCTAACTGAGGCCTGATCAACTCCCTGAAATAGGCGCCAGGCCCGGTATTGTAAACAAGATAGTTGTATTTTAGACCAAGTGGTGTGTTGGTATACAATTTCGCTTGCGCTGCAGTAATGTAATTATATTTAGTCATTTGTGAAATGACGGTATTTCTTCTCTGAAGTGAACGTTCCGGATTTGTTCGGGGATTGTAGGAGTTATTTGCCTTTAACATCCCAACCAGTGTAGCTGCTTGTGGAACAGTAAGCTTGTCGGGTCTGACACTAAAAAAACGCTCGGCTGCAAGTTCGATTCCAAAGGTGTTTTCTCCAAATGGTACAGTGTTCAGGTATAACGTGAGAATCTCCTCTTTGGAATATAGTTTTTCGAGTCGATAGGCAATAATCGATTCCCTGATTTTACTGACAGGAAGTGTTAACGGACCATAGTTTTTTCTGCCAAAGATATTTTTCACAATTTGTTGTGATAAAGTAGAGCCTCCGCCTGAGCTACGATCAACCAAAAATATCGTTTTCACCACAACTCTTACCAATGCCCATTCATCAATTCCCCTATGCTCGTAAAACCTGTTATCTTCTGTGGCAATCAGGGCATTAATCATATTGGGTGAGATCTCCTTAAAAGTAACATTGCTACGATTCTCGGTATAATACCGGCCAAGCAATTTATTGTCTTTTGAATAAACTTCGGAAGCAGCTGGTTCTTTAATTTTAATAAGTGTATTTGAATCAGGTAACTGACCAAACGTTCCGACGTAAACCAATCCAAAAAGTGTAAGAAGCAGGAATAACCCAAAGAGTATAAGCATTAAACCCCACATGAGAACTCTTTTGGGCCACGATTGTTTAGAACTTGAAGATAATCCGGAAAAGAATCCTTTGGTGGATTTCTTCTTTGCGGATCCTTTATTTTTTTTAACTGACATATTATTGAATCATATAATCTGAATTCACCTCTACTTAAACAACTCACGCCATGAAAATTGCCATCTCGGGCAGTACAGGTTTTATTGGAAAACAACTGCTGGACTATTTATTGCGATCAGGGAATGAACTTATTGTGATTTCACGCGGTGACTTTGCAGGCGGGAGTAATCAACTGGCAAAAGTAATCATTTCTGCCGACGTTATCATCAATCTTGCCGGCGCAACTGTTTTGCGAAGATGGATAAAAAGAAACAAACAACTTATCCTCTCAAGTCGAGTAAATACAACAAGGTTATTGGTTGAAGCAGTCCGGAAAAACCTGCCGGAGCATCGCCCTAAAGTTTTTATAAATGCTTCTGCAATTGGTATATACGAAAATGGAGAAACTCATGATGAATTCTCATCAGCATTAGGAACCGGTTTTTTGGCAAATGTATGTAAAGCCTGGGAAGGTGAAATTGTCTCTTTAAAGGAGATTGACCTGCGGTTGTGTAATGTGAGGATTGGAATCGTTCTGGGAACCACCGGTGGCTCGCTCGGGAAAATGCTGCCTGTTTTCAAAGCAGGATTAGGAGGGAGAATCGGTTCGGGAAAGCAACCGTTTTCGTTTATCCATATTTCCGATTTTTGCAGGGCGATCGAACATTTGATCGTGCACAACAGCAGTGCGGGAGTCTATAACCTGGTAAGCCCGGAGCCAACGACTAATAAATTGTTTACCAATATCCTGTCTGGCATTTTGCACCGTCCCGCATTTTTCATAGTTCCCGTATTTGCATTAAAATTGATTTATGGTGAAGCTTCCGAAATGCTCACAAAAGGGGCTTGTGTGAAACCTGCACGTTTATTGAACGAGGGTTTTCAATTTCAATTTCCGGATATTTCATCCGCAATTGCGGAACTTTTAAAAAAATGTTAAATCTATTATTTTGTGATTTGCTCCAATGAATGATGCAATATTAAAGTATTGATGCCAATCTGATGAATTCAGATTTAGTTGATTTTTTAAACTTCTATGGTCAGGAGTTCCGCTCCTAAGCGATGTAATCCATCTTCTATCCGTTTACGTTGCGCAGGACGTGGTTTACGCATACCAGAAGCATAATGCCATAGTTGGCGTTCGTTAATCCCAGTAATACGTGATAGCGCAGCTTTCGTAAATATATCGCTGTATGCATTCAGCAGAGCCTCTGTTGATAGTTTAAATTCCAACAGGTACTCCCCTTTAAATACTTCAGGAATAGTGATGTTATCATCTAAACTGGACTCAACGTGAAATTCAATTGCTTCTTTTATATTTTTTTTCATTTCTGTAAGAGTAGCTGCTGTGCTTACGCATCCCAGTAGAATTGGGGTGTGCGCGCAATAATTGTTTCCGGTGTAAAAAATATCGACCATTACTTTTTCCATTACAGTGTTTTTTAAACAGGGTATTAATTCAGACCTGCTTGTTTTAAAATTGAACTTACCAAAAAATGTTCTAAATCCTCATTTTTGCCGTGGTCAGGAACTGTAACGATTCCCATTTTAGTTGGATGCTTGTATTGCTTGTGGCTTCCTTTTTGGCGGGTAAAGAACCAGCCATCCGCTTCGATAATATCAATCATCTCTTTAACCTTTTTTCGCATGGCCTTTGCTTGTCTTGCAATGCAAAGATAGTAAATATACGAACTAAAATAATGCTTATTCCCAATTATTTTTTGGAGTTCTTAAATTTTTTTATTGTTGATGAGAACTTTAAACAAATTAAAATTCGATTGGGATGTAAATCTTGTATTCTGCCTAATTGTATGATGATAAAGACAAACTTAATTGAACAAACTTTGCTATTAATTGTATATCAATAAAGTAGTAAGATCAAAATTCAGAAAATATTCTTAATTTATGAATAAAGATTGTCAGGGTGAAAAAACCCCACCCATTTACATTGTTTCCGGCGGAAAAGGGTTGGCTGGCGATGCCGTAGTTAAGTCGGTGCTTATTCAATTTCCCAATAACAAGGTTCCTGTCATTATTGTACCGGATGTTTTGAATCAGGAGAAAACAGATGAAATTATTTCGAAGGCTCTGATAACCAAAGGGGTCATTGTTCATACGATGGTCGATCCGGAGGCGAGGAAAATGTTGATCGATTCGTGCGTTCAAGGTGGTGTGAATCATTTCGATCTGGTTGGCGATTTATCGGACTATTTATCTAATCTGTTAAATACCAAACCAATCAGTAAGCCTGGTTTATACCGTCTAAGTCATATCGCTTATTTTCAGCGTGTTGAAGCAATTGATTTTACCCTTAAGGTAGATGATGGACAAAATCCTGAAAGAATAACGCAGGCTGATATTGTTCTGACCGGTGTATCGCGAACTGGCAAAACGCCGCTAAGTGTTTACCTCGCCATGTTTGGCTGGAAAGTTGCAAATGTTCCCGTAGTTCCGGGTATTGAACCTCCGGAGGAATTATTTAAAGTCGATCCGGGTCGGGTTTTTGGATTGAATATTTCACCTGCTTACCTGATTGCTCAACGCGCCAACCGGGTTAAAAGTCTTCATATGGATGAAGATACTGACTATATTAATGCAAAGAAGGTAGGTGAGGAGCTTGCCCTTGCCCGCCGGATATTCGAAAGGGGAGGGTTTACCGAAATTCAGATTACCAATAAGCCTATTGAATCGTCTGCAAATGAGATTCTTAATATTCTCACAAGTCGTTTCGTTCAGGAGAAGTGGAAGCAAGGAGAAGAGTGAAAATATTAGCAGACAGCTGTTTTCAACCGGCAGGCTGATAACCTGAATATTTAAAGTTTAAAGTCATATGATTCAGCCCTAAGTTTATATTCTCCGTCCTTAAGGTGCGAATGTCCTGTCATGTGGAAGCGTCTTCCATTTGCTGTCTGGTACGTTTGTCAGCATTTCATTTGGATAATTGGGATTACTCACATAAGCATCAAGTTTAGAGTCTACTACATAAATTTTATTTTCAAGCGGCGAATATCTTGCTTCTTCTCCCGATAAATAGTAATTGTATTTATCTATAACTCTGTCGGTATTGGCGGCTGAATTTCTCACCATACTTATGGTAATATCGCCAGTTTGCGATATCGTTTTTGATACCGCATTAAGCCGGTCAAGATTCTCGCGCAGGTTTCCCATTATTAATGAGTTATCCGCTGTCATGGAAAGAGCCATTGCAACAAGAATATTAAGATTTCTATCGAAAAGTTCCGGCACTGCATACGCGCCGTACGAAGTGACATATCCACCCGGGGCACCAATTGACTGAAAATTTGACGCACTTAGTAGAATAAAATATCTTACACGAAGTCCGGTTCCGTTGGTAGTCTCACCGTAGAAGTTTGACGCGTTTGACGGAATGTTTTGGATCTTCAACATATTCATATAATCATGGTTTGGTTCGACTTTGGTAATTGTTGTATTCGAACACTTCATAAAAGGCATGAGCTGGGAAAGAAGATAAGTTCGAAGATCAAATGTTTTTGGCTGATGATCATTTGAGGTAAAATCACCCATCTTTCCGTCGGGAGAATCAGCTAAAAAGAAATAATTGTTACCGTTAGCCCTCCAGTCGGAAGGACAACTGACATAAACTGTACGGTCCGACGAAGCTTTCGTTACAAAATTAGCCGGATCAATCGTGGGATTCAGATTGCTTGAAGCAGCATCACTTCCCCCGTAAAACTGGCCTTGACTTGTGCCATTGTAATAGGCCTGAGGTTGGATCTTTAATGTTTTTAATATTTGTTTCAGCATGGCATATTTGTCGTCAAAATTATTTTTCAGATCCTCGTACCCGCAAAATAATCCCCTGCCGTTGTCAATGCTGACCATGTAAAAACCTTTTACCGGAGTTTTGTTTTTAGTAAAGACAGCCGACACTTCAGCCATTGTATTGTTTGAATTAGCTTTCTTATCGGTCAGGATAAGGTCGGGATAAACTTTAATTGCCATATCATAAACAAACCTAATAAAGGATAAAGCCTCTGTTTTGGCATGAGCCCTTAAAATCGGCGTTAAAAATATGCCAGTCGGGCTTTGCATAGAAGGTCTTATATATATTGTTCCGTCTGCAACAAACACATTCCAGTTTGATGGTTTGTTAAAAGATATTCCAAGATACTGGTTTGAATAAGTGTCATATTCTATTGAAGAAGAATTATTTGCATTATCATCCACGACATTGGTTTTGGCGGTACTATAACTGTCAGTGACTTTAATGCCGGTCTTGTTGAATGGTACAGCAGCAACGTTATTTTTGCCAATGATGAATATCAAAGCAAAAACAGCGAATAAGGCAAATGATCTATTTTTTTTCATAATAATGAATTTTAGAATTCAAAATATAACTGCAATATAGAACAGTCTAATTGCTGTAAATTAATAACTTGACTTGTAGTATAATGGAATTTTACTCCTATTAGCTTCCGGTTTGAATAAGAACCAATACCGGAAGCTTCATAAAACACCAGGAGAAAAATCCTCTATTTCTTCTCAGCAGGAGGAGCTAATTTAACCGTTGCAACATCGACAGTAATTTCACCTAATCTTTTTGCCACTTCAGGTTTCATACTCTCCTGGTAACGTCCTCCCAGATGTTTGGCCAGAAACTTTTCGGCGGATGCCAGCATCGCCATTTTATTTACAGGACGCGCAAAGCCATGACCTTCGTCGGGCGCAACAATATATTCGACCGGGAAACCTCTATCGCGTAAGGCAATCACAATCTGATCCGACTCTGCTTTATTCACACGCGGGTCATTTGCTCCCTGAACCACAAGCAAGGCTGCCTTAATTTTATTGGCAGAATTGAGCGGCGATTGCCGATCGAGTTGTGCCTTACCTTCCGGATTAGTAGGATCCCCCATCCTTTTATAAAATATTTTACGTATTGGCTCCCAATATGGCGGAATAGAATTCAACAAAGTGATCAGGTTCGACGGGCCAACGATCGATACGCCACAAGCATATATATCGGGTGTAAAAGCTACACCAGCCAATGTGGCATAACCACCGTAGGAGCCTCCCATGATTCCGATTTTTGCAGGATTGGCAATACCTTCAGCAATCAGGTATTTAACACCCCAGGTAATATCATCCTGCATTTTTTCTCCCCATTGATTGTTACCGGCGTTCATAAATTTCTTTCCATAACCGGTTGATGATCTGAAATTTGGAGATAAAACGGCATAACCGCGATTGGCAAGAAATTGTGCAAAAGAACTATAGCCCCAGCCATCGCGTGCCCATGGACCGCCATGAGGAGATACGACTACAGGGAGATTTTTTGGTTCGAGACCTTTGGGTAAAGTGAGAAATGCCGGAATATCGAGTCCATCGGATGATTTATACCTGATCGCCTTCATTTCGGCCAGATCCTTGACAGGAATATTTGGGCGCGGGCGATACTGAAAGGTAAGCTTCTTCTTGATCCTGTCATACAAATAGGTAGATCCCGGATCAATATCAGCTGATGCACTAAGCAGCCAGTAGTTCTCGTCGGTAGTTGATGAAAAAAAGTTGATATCTTCGTTTGGTAACTCTTTCTTAATTAGATTATAATCCGCTTCAAAGCTTTTGTCTTTCCAATAAATTCTGTTCCGCTCATCCTCATAGGAAGTATAAACAATATCTTTACTTATTTCGGAGATAAATACATTTCCAATATCTACCCTTTTTAAAGGATCACTCTCAACAAACACTTCTTTCATGGTTTCCGGATCAAAAAGGATTAACTGTGAAAAATCGAGACTATCACCTTTATTGGTGGTTAGATACACCCGCTTATTGTCTTTGTGGAAAGCAACCGGATTTGCCTCCTCAAAAACTGAGGTTGTATAAATTTTAACCAGTTCCTTCGCATCAACCCTCAGAATATCGTTGCTGCCATCTGCATTGGCTCGGCTGGCCAGTCGCAACTGATCGTTCCAGTCGAAAACCCAACCTGTAATCCTGTCTGTTGCAGAATTCTGACGAATCATTGTTCTTTCACCAGTTGAAATTTTCATTTTATAAAGATCGTGCCATGCCTTGTCGCGGTCATTCAAACCGATATAGATAGCATCCGGATCAGTTTTAGGCACGGCATAAATATATACCCTAACCCCTTTCAGACTGGTAAGATCCCTGTTAACAGGAATATCACTTCCCTGTGCAGGCGCTTCGAGTGGATTTACAGCATAGATATTAAAATTCTCATCACCCCCCTTGTCCTGCGAATATAGAATGTATTTGCCATCGCGCGACCAGAAATATTCGCGGATCGGTCGAACGGTATCAGCGGTAATCAGCTTCGAAGTAGCAAAGTTCTCATCCAGTTTCTTGACCCATATATTCTGGGTTCCTTTATAAGGTTTGATAAAAGAGATAAATTTTCCATCAGGAGAAAGTTGACCTCCGGCGATTTCGGGACTATCGAACAGTAGTTCGCGGTCGATAATTGGTGGTTGCTGCACCTTAGGAGTTTGAGTCTGGCAGGCCACTACTGTGATAATGAATAACAAACAGAGCATTCTTGTGGTTTTCATCAGCAAAATATTTAAAGGTTTGTAAAAAAGAGTTTCAGTAATTAACAGGAGACCCATCCAATTGGTTCACCTAAAATTTTCCGGTTGATGATTTTCGCTATTTAACTACGGGAATCGCCCATGCCGGAAATTCGCCCGGGTTAATCTTAAAAACTTCTGATCCAATAAAATAGAAGGCAGCTGTAATAATCACTGCTCCCATCAGGTTTAGCCAGAAGCCCGTTTTGGCCATTTCCATAATTGTTACACGCCTTGTACCAAAAATGATTGCATTCGGAGGTGTTCCTGCCGGTAACATGAACGCCATGGAGGCAGATAAAGTAGCAGGAACCATTAACAATAAAGGATGGATATGCGTAGCTATCGCCATGCCAGCCAATACAGGCAATATCATTTCAGTAATTGCAGTATTGGAAGTCAATTCGGTTAAAAATGTGACAAGAAGGCAGATAATCAGAATGATAACAATTGGATGTAAGACAGAAAGCCCTTGTAACTGACTTCCCAGCCAAAGCGATAATCCGGAATCCCTGAATCCATTGGCCAGTGCAAATCCGCCACCAAACAGTAAAACAATATCCCATGGCAAATGACTGGCCGTCTCCCAGTCCATAATCCGTGATCCGGGACTGTTTTTTGAGGGTATCATGAAAAGTGGTAATGATAGTGCAATGGCTACAGTACCATCATTAATAAAGGCCGGTTTACCAAATAATGATGCCCAGCCTTTTAAAGTAGTTGTCCCGATTTCAAGATCAGAACGCGTGATCCATAGCAAAGCCATTAAAAGAAAACCGATCAGTACAATTTTTTCCTCGCGGCTCATGGGGCCAAGTTCTCTTTTCATCTCCTTGATGGGAAAGTCATTTACCGCCTTAGTCTTGCTTCCTTTGGCATACCTGTGATACAATAAGATATAGGCAGCTAAAAGTAACAGGAGGCCTGTAGGAACAGCAAACAACATCCATTGCAGGAAAGTAATTGCCGGTGCCTGAGGAAACATCACCTGGTAAATCCGGAGAAACGAAAGATTAGGTGGCGTGCCAACCAGTGTCATAATACCTCCGATTGAGGCACTGTAAGCTACTGCGAGCAACAATCCGGTCGAAAATGATTTCTTTTTCGCAGGCTCAGGTTCAATTTCCATTAAAACTGACATCAGAATAGGAACAACCATCATGGCCGTTGCAGTATTAGACATCCACATGCTCAGCAAGGCAGTTGCAAGCATAAAGCCAAGTAGCAACCTCGACTTGCCTGTGCCCGTAATACTGAGGATGTTGAGAGCAATCCGTTTGTGGAGATTCCATCGCTGCATCGCAAGAGCGATGAGAAAACCCCCGATAAAAAGAAAAATTACATGATTGAAATAAGCTGCAGAAACAGTCTGTCCATCCATAACGCCAAGAAGCGGGAAAAGCGCTACCGGGAGCAGTGAGGTTATTGCCAGAGGAACTGCTTCGGTTATCCACCAGATAGCCATCCATGCTGCTATTCCAAGTGTATATCCGATCTCCGGATGTTTAATATCAGGATGGTATAGGAAAATAAGCATAAAAGCTACTAATGGTCCGGCCAAAAGTGCCATGTTTTTATTTCCGGACGATGGAACTAATTTGAATAACCACTCACGAGTTTGTCTTTTCATCGCATTGTATATTAGCTGATTTTTTGAAAAAAAGTCCAAATAATACAAAAAGAGAGCCGGCAACAACAAAAATTATTCCGGCTAAAAATTTCCCAAATGGCAGATAATGAAATCCAAAAAAATCAGGTAATGTCATTGAATAGCTTAAGTTCAGAACTATAATACCTAACCCTATTAAACCAAAACCAGTTTTGAAAATATTGAATGGTTTTTCATATGATTGATAGTCAATGATTTTATCTTTAGTGGGATGTGTAATTTCTCCCGGCTTATCATTTTGGCAATTCCAGCAGGCATCAAAATTCATCTCTACTGTTTGCCCGCATTTCGGACATTTCCAAAAATCCGCTGTATGAACATGAAGCTCTTCATCTTCAATATTTTCGAATTTAAGGATAGTCTCATTGTCAAATAAATCATCAAACTGCTTCTGTGAGATTAAATTACGATTCATTGCAACTGTTAAAATTGCATTGTAAACATCTTTCTCCAGGTCAGTTGGATTTTCTATGCTTTTTATAAGTTCATCATCGGTGTATTTCGATGCAAATTTCAGGAATAAGTTTTCATTTTTCATCGGGAAAATTTGTTCTTAGTTGCTCATAAAGAAACCTTTATAAATCAGGAATACACCGGAAACAATAAGCCCATAAAATATAATTGAATAACCGCCAATCGGATGGATCCAGGTTCCTATCGTTAAAATAATGCCAATTAAAACCATAACAAAGCCGGAATTGATTTGTATGGAGCTCTTTTTAATTTTTACTTGTGCTTTAGCTTCTTCTTTCCTGTTATACTCATCAAAACCCTTTTCAATCTGGCTTGATAATTTCTCTTTTTCGTCGGATGAAATGGTTCCCCGTTTTTCTGCTGTTATTAATGCGGCCTCTACTGACGCCGGCTGGTAACTTGCGTATTTGGTAATTATTTCAGCGATATCTTTATCAGAACTATGTTCCAGTTGTTTCAGGTAAAAATCAACATCCAACTCTTTTTCCTTTAGCTCATTGCTGATATATTCTCCAGTTTCTTTCTCATCGGTTTCTTTATTTTCAATTGCTTGTAAATCTGAATTTTCCTGCTTAATTTTTTTGGGTATGACATTTCGCTCTACCAGAATATCTTCCAGTACATCGGTTACCTCGCCAGCGTATTTTTCAGATTTCATCATTTCCATCAGACTATTTGTTGAATAGCCGACATAGTCTTCATAAATTTTCCGCTGCCTTAAATTGTAATCTTCAGTCATAGGTATATTCTATCAGGTTAATAGAGCTGCCAAAACCAATAACAAAATTAAAAGTCCGATGTAAAATGCTCCGCCATAGAAAAACCATTGCCATATTTCCCTGTGCTGCCTCACATAGCCTTCAGCTTTTAATTCGTCAGCGATAAGCAAGTTTAACAGTCCGGGAAGCAACAGCGTCAATATCTTCCAATGAATCTGCAATGGTGTAATTGCCTTTTCAGCAGTCAGTTGTTTTTTTGACTTGATTTCTTTTTCGTTTGGTTCAATTTTTTCACCGGCTAAATTTCTCTTTCCCACTTCTGCTTCTGCAGCTGCAACAGATTCCGGCTCATATTCATCCCGTAGTTTACCAACAATTTCATGCAGTTCCTCATACGATCGGTCAGCCATTTGTTCTGCAAACTTATTGTCAGTTATCATATTGAGAGACTGTTTAAAATTAATTTTATGATCCCGTGAGGGCTAATACAAATCACCACTTTTGCTCCATTATTTCCTGGCGTTTTGCCGCAAACTCTGCATCGTTGATTAAACCTTCTTTTCTCAGGTTCTCCAGTTTTCGGAGTTTGTCGTCAAATGATGTTTCAATTTCCCGGATATTTGATGCATTGTCCATTTCAATTACTCCACCGACGCCTGCATCTGAATTTTTATCGTAATTAATTAGGCTGTAGGTATAATAACCTCCGATAACCAATACCATGAAAATCCAGAAAATCATAAAAACCTGACCAATTCCGGCCCCTTCTTCGGTTAAAACTGCGAAAAAGAAGATTCCAAACACCAACATAGCAGCGGCTGCAATTATTCCAACAACTAAACCTGATTTTGTTGGTTTGATGAATGCTTTTTGTTTCATATTTTGACTATTAAAGTCCGCTGATCCTCATGTCTTTAGGATATGTAACGCTGAATTTAAGCGGGATACTTTTCTTTGCTCCTGGGGCTAAAGTAATTTTCCACGAAATTTTTCCTTCATCATCAACAGTCGCTTCTCCACCTTTCGGGGCCTCCATCTCAACTTTTATCTTTTCGTTCCTCGATAACGGGAACTGGTCGTTCAGATCAAGGGTGATCTCCTTACTTTTCCCATTCGTAATTTCAATCGCATATTCAAAATATACCGTCGTCTCTTTTCTTAAAACTCCTGCATAATCCGTGTATTTCTTTTGAAGTTTGCGTTCGATTTTGATTCCTTCATCAATCCCCAATGATAGTTCCATTTCACCTTCAGGGAGAATTACCTCATTGACTGATGCCGTCCCCACCAGTTTCTGATCAAAAAAGACACTAATTGGACCCGACAACAGCGGAAATGAAAAAGGATTCTTCATCGAAGCCTTGAGAAAGGCATTTTGAACCAGTTTGGGAATCGTAAACCAGGTGTACTTTGCATCTGCATTGGATTTAGCAATTGAAACGCGGTGTGGTTGTCCGTCAGAAACAATATCCACCTTACGTGGAAGTACAAAACTAAAGGAGGTATTCTCTTCTTTGATTTCTGTTTCTTTCAATAAATTCTCAGCCGCCGGGGCAGGTGCCCGTTCCATCATCGCTCTTGGCGCACTGAGTTCCTCATATGCACTTTTACTTTTTGACATATACTGACGTGGCGTGTAGACATCAAGATACCAGGCGTTAAGATCTGGCAGATTTCCGTAAACAAAAGGTCTGGCGGTCGATATCTCTACATTTGCATCGGTCCAGTCTTCACCCGTCGATTGCCAGATGGATGCAAAATAGTTAAAATCAACCTTTGAGGTATTGAAATCAGCCCTCGCTTCGTATTGCGACGACCAGCCGGCCTCTGTTGAAATATAAGTATAACCAATCTTTATCCCGGTTTTATCTGCGTTTGAAATCAGGTGAATAATAATGCTTTTACTCTTATTCTTGTCTGATTTCAAAATTGCCAGTTCGTTTTCAAGTGCAGACTTCTCTTCAACCAGTTTTTTAATCTTTATTTGAATGGCTGCTATGCGTTCCAGGTTGGTTGTCAGCGATTTTTCAAGGTATTTGGCATGTGCATCCATTTCGGCCATCGTAACCTTTAGGTTCTGGGGAAAGGGATTTACCTTCTTAAGAAAATCGATGGCACTGCTGATTGTCAGGATTTGATTCGTGCCGTCATTAATCTGATTGTTCAGATTATTCAATTCCGACTGAAGTTTCTGCATTTTGGGTTGTTCGGTTTCCTTCAGAAAAGTTTCTTCAACAGTCACCTCAGAAATCGCCAGTTCAGATTGCCCCATTAAACTGATCTGGACAGACTGATCGACCAGGTTGGGTGTGATTCCTGATATCCTGACAATGTTTTCCCCTCTTTTTACAGCGATAACCGCATCTTTTACGATCAGGGCCCTGTCAGTAAAAACGATGATTTTTTGAAGCTTCGAAACGGGCTCGATCTCTGTTTTCTGTGCCGTTGCAGCATGTGAAATCATAAAAACTAAAATGATCAAAGACCACAACCTTAAACTGGTAAACTTTTGCATGTTATTTTTCAATTAAATTGTATGATATAACTATTGAATCTTTTCAATAAAAGGGTTGACAATGAATTTGTTCCGGATGACAAAAGGCTTATTCGGATTAATGCCGGCTTCCTTTAACGACCAGGAGAACTGAACTTCGCTTCCCATTGCTTTGCAGTCATCATATTTGATCCTGACAATAGTAAGCGTATCACCTTTCATTTCGAAAGAGAAATCTGTTTTCTGTGTACATCCTGAACTAACCACGTGAATAGTAATTTCTTGTTTATCATTATCCAAGGTGACTCCGAGGAGTTTCTCTGGATTGCCGCCATTTGCAAGAGGGCAGAAGGCCAGCATAAACAAGGCTAACCATAAAAAGGTATTACATTTTTTCATAATGTCAGGTTAATTTAACTTATTAGTTACGTCTGATAATGAAATACGACATAGGAAATGCCGTATTTTGACCAACCAAAGTTATTGATAAAAATTCAATTAAGTAAAGAATCCATTTTTTTTTAGAATGTTGTTTAATACAAACAAAAAGAAGCCTCAAATCATTGACTTTGTGGCTTCTTTTGCTTGTATGATCTAGGATAAATCAATTTGATCTGTATACAGTCTAAAAGATGACTATTGAGAGGCTTATAATAATCAAAAGTATTTGATAGAATTGCCAACCTGTTTAAGAGGATTTAGGTCATCCCACAGCCTTTCGTTACGTAAACTCATCTGTGTTTTTAAAACGTGTATTCGCCTGATCAATTTATATATCTTCTGTAGCCGGTTAATGCAGAAGGATTTAGGTTTGTTTACAGAGGATTCACAGGTTTACTTTTTGTTACATCGCTGATGACCACATCAAATCCCCATTCGGCCAGCTTCCGCTCCTGGCTCCTGTTCAGACCCAGTAAGATATCCCTTACACTTGTAAGGATGGAGTAGAACGTTCCCGGGGTTTTTGCATTCTGCGACTTGTCGAAGCCTAGGCTTAAACCTGCCTGTTGGTTAAACAATTCGGCCTTATTTAAAAATCTCAACACATTAAAATATTCATTTTAGGGTGGATTTTTGAATATAAAAAAGCTCTTCGTGATTGCGAAGAGCTCTTTAACTATCTCGTTATCTTGATTTTAACCCTGAGCCACTTTGCGGACTCGAACCGCAGACCTGCTCATTACGAATGAGCTGCTCTACCAACTGAGCTAAAGTGGCTTTTATGGTCGGCAAATGTAGCAAATTTGAATGGCTATGTAAATTAATTGCGTTTAGTTTTTTTTTTATCAAA
>JAPLDR010000012.1 GCA_026391655.1 Bacteroidia bacterium
ATTTTAATTCACGTATCACGGATCTGGTTATTCGGAATCACGAGGCAAAAGGGGTGGTACTACGCGATGGTTCTATTGTCGGAGGTATTGCTGTTATTTTAGCTACAGGTCATTCATCCAGAGATATTTACCGTATGCTTCATGAAAAGGGAATCCTCCTTGAGGCAAAACCATTTGCTGTTGGAGTCAGGGTTGAACATCCGCAGGAACTGATTGATCGGATTCAATACCATGGCACGAAACGAGGGGATTATTTACCTGCCGCAACCTATTCGTTTGTTGAACAGGTTCACGATCGTGGAGTTTATTCGTTTTGCATGTGTCCGGGAGGATTGGTTGTACCGGCAGCAACAGCGCCTGGCGAACTCGTAGTGAATGGGATGTCGCCTTCCGACAGGGGAGGTCTTTTTGCCAATTCAGGTTTAGTTGTTGAAATAAGACCTGGTGATCTGCCGGTCAACAAAAATATTTTAGGGATGTTTTTAGGTCTTCAGTTTCAGGAAGATATAGAAAAACTCTGCTTTGCGATGGCTGGGAATACGCAATTAGCTCCGGCACAGCGTCTTGCCGATTTTGTAAGTGGTCGTAAAAGTTTGAATCTGCCGCAATCTTCATACCGGCCCGGATTGGTAGAGTCACCACTTCACGATTGGTTGCCCCGTTTAATCGGATCAGGATTACAGGAAGGGATTAAATTGATTGGCCGTAAAACCAAAGGATACCTTACCAATGAAGCAATTGTAATTGGCGTTGAATCGCGGACATCTTCACCAGTTAGAATTCCGAGAGACCCGGAAACACTTGAGCATGTTCAAATTAAGCGGCTTTTCCCTTGCGGTGAAGGCTCAGGATATGCCGGAGGAATTATGTCTTCAGCAGTGGATGGCGAACGTGTGGCAGAAATGATTGCTAACCTTTGCAAATAATTCTTCTTCGAAATTCGGAGCATATGACCGATGTGGCAATTGCCACATTTAACGATTCGGAAGTAACTACTCCTGAAGGATACGAAGGGATTTTGATTTTCCTCGAAATATAAGCGGTTGTAATGTCCGAAATGCCATTACCTTCATTTCCCATCACAATTAATCCATTGAATGTTAAATCACATTTATATAGGTTTTCGCCTTCCAGAAAAGCACCATAGATCGGAATATTTAACTGTTTTGCCTGTTTCAGAAACCCGGGCAATGAAACGTAATGAACCTTTACCCGTGCAAAAGCTCCCATTGTCGATTGTATCACTTTGGGATTGTATAAATCAGCGCAGTCCTCGGAACAGATAATATTCCTGATTCCAAACCAATCGGCAAGCCTCACAATGGTACCCAGATTTCCGGGATCCTGAATAGCATCCAGAACAAGTGTAAGATCACCAAATATTTCATTCCAGTCGATCACCGATTCCGGTATCTTAAAAACCGCAACTATTTCGGGAGTGGTTTTTAAGAAACTTATCTTTGCGAGTTCCTCTTTTTCTACTATTCCAATTATAAAACCACGTTTATAATTGATTAATTCAGAATAGACTAACTTAGTACAAAATACTTCAGATACTTCAATTTCCGATTTAATCAGATCAAAAACAAGTTTTTTCCCTTCAGCAACAAACAATCCAGTTGCCAACCTGTTTTTTTTTAGGTCGAGCGATCTGATCAGCTTTATTTTATTTTTTGACAACACTTTACAGGATGATTTGGAACAGCCCAAAAATAATCCATTTTTAATTTGACAGGTTAATTATCTTTGCTTAAGTTTTAACAATATTTCAAATTTGAGTTTTCGGGTTAAATACAGAATTGTGAAGATTGTGGCCGCTTTGGTGGCTATGGTGTTGACCTCTTGTCAAACCGTTAAATATGTGCCTGATAATCAATTTTTATTATCAAAATCAAAAATTTCAGTCGATAATAAATCGATTAATAAAAGTGAATTAAAAGCCTACCTGAAACAAAAGCCAAATACGAAAATTCTTGGCTTTTGGCGGTTTCATCTCGGTCTGTACAATCTCTCCAATAAGGGAAACGAAGATGGAATATTGAGAAGAATAGGTGAAGCTCCTGTGATTCTGAGCACTTATCTTACTGAAAAGTCAAAAGAGGAATTTCAGCGCTTTATGCACAATAAAGGGTATTATCAGGCAAAGGTCACAGATACAATTATTTATAAAAAGAATAAAAAAGCGGAGGTATACTATACGATAGTCGCAAACGCACCTCATCGAATTAAATCATACAAAACTGAAATTCTTGATGACTCTATTAAGGCGCGCAGTAAAGGAGATTCTACGAAAACGCTGATTAAACTGAATGGAACCTTCGATACAGATGTTTTGGCAGCCGAGAGCAAGAGAGTATTGAGTCGCTTTCAAAACGACGGGTTTTATCGGATCAACAAAAACGAGATTTATTTTGAGGCTGATACAACAAAGGCTCCTAAGAGCGTAAATCTTAACCTGGTAGTCGAAAAGGAAAACATCTCGGATGACCCCACCGTCGTGCTCGAAAGAGATCATCAACGGTTTACATTCCGCAATTTTTACTTCTTCACCAATTACGAATCACAGAAACAGCTTTTTTCCGAAAGCAGCGCCGAGACTAATGTTGAGAAGATAGATACCGTCAGTATTGGTAATCAGTATTTTATTTCTAATGGAAAGATGAGATATAATCCTGAACTTCTTATGAATATGAATCACATCAATGATAAGGGATTTTATAGTGTTGATCTTGTTGAACGAACTTATAATGAATTGTTCTCTTTACGATTATTCAAACTGATCAACATCCGGTTTGTTGAAACGAGCAAACCTGATTCGCTTGGAAACCCCACCCTTGATTGTATTATTCAACTTTCGCCCTCAGTTCGACAATCCTATTCAGTCTCGCTTGAAGGGACGAACTCTTTAGGAAATCTTGGGATAGCAGGTAATTTGGGATATCAGCATAAAAACATTTTTAGAGGCGGGGAGCTTCTTGATGTGGTATTGCTGGGAGCCACGGAAAAACAAAACTATGGAAGGGGGGACTCGACAGCCACATTTAACTCTTTTGAATCTGGCATTGATACAAAGATTACTTTGCCCAAGTTTCTTGCTCCATTAAAAACAAGAAAACTCTTTAGTTTCTCGACGCCGCAAACTCTGATGAACCTTTCCTATAATTATCAGCGACGACCCGACTATACAAGAACAATTTTAAGGGCAAGTCTTGGATATCAATGGAAATCATCAGAATATACAACTCACCGAATTAATCTCATCGACCTGAATATGGTTAAAATGTTTGCCTACGATTCCGCTTTTGTTGCGCGCATCGAAAATCTATATATCAAAAGTTCTTATACCGATCACTCCATTGCAGCATGGAACTACAGCTTTACGCGCAATACCCAGAATATTCAGAAACGATCGAATTATAGTTATATGAGGGATTCATTTGAAACTCCAGGA
>JAPLDR010000067.1:0-12221 GCA_026391655.1 Bacteroidia bacterium
ACGTCTCGCGTCGCTGAAGATTCATTAACCCCCAAAGCAAAAATACAACACTCATTATTGAAAGAAACAAACGATTCTTCTGAGAGATTTGCGCCCAGATCACTTCGTTCATCTGTCGTGGTATCGAATAGGGATTATGAAATACATTCCACTGTGTGCTGTTGAGAAAATCAGCTAAAATCAACAGAATCACTCCAATAATTATCATCACAACAGCAGTACCGTTGCCGTTTTTGACTATTGTAGAAACAAGGAACGCGAGGCATCCCAAAAAACTGACAGGGAACATCAGTTGCCACGACATTTCGAATACGGGGAAAGGGGTTAAACCATAATACCCGACCCAACAGAACAGGTATAGAAAAAACCAGGTCAACAAAAAAATCATGGCCAGCCGAACCAGCCAAACTTTATACCGGTAATCGGGAATCCCAAAAAGAATTTCAAGAATCCTTGTATCAGCATCGCTCTGTATTCCAAAAACTGTAGGGTAAAATACCAACAGTATCCCCGGAAAGAAAAGTATACTGTAAACCGATGATGAATCATAGCTTGGGACATTGAACACCAGGTTGATGGAGAGCAGAATAAAAAATGAAAGTGAGGCAATCACAAACCAGATAAACCTGCCGGCAAAAATGATTTTAAGATTATAACGAGCCATTTTATAGATCAGATCGACCCAAAAGTAGAGACGGCTCTCCTTGGAAAATATTTTAGTTGATGTATCCATTATTCTATTTTTAAATTACTTGTTTCTTGCCCTTTGACAATTGTATCAAAAGTTTCAATTTGCAATCTCACTTTCTCCTTTTCTCTTCTTCTCTCCCTCGCCTTTACTTCTTTACCTTAATTCCCTTTAGCAGGCAGAGATAAGCCTCTTCGAGCACTGGTTTTACTTGTATCGCATCTTCTGAAGGCTTTTCATCAGAAAGAAACCTTAGCTTGATGTTTTCACCATCTCTCATATGATGCACAACCCTATCTTTTGCCGGGAATGCATCAAAATCGCGCGCTGGTATCGTGTATTGCCATACAAGTCCTTCAGCAAGTTTCACCATATTCGACGGATTTCCGGCATAGTGAAGCTGACCACGATTGACCACCGCTACCTGATTACATGAGCTTGAAATATCTTCGATAATATGGGTAGAGAAAATAACTACCCTTTCGCGGCTCAGTTCAACCAACAGATTCCTGAACCTTATCCTTTCGCGCGGATCAAGTCCGGCAGTAGGCTCATCCACAATAAGGATTCGTGGTAAATGGAGTAAAATCTGGGCAATCCCGATCCGCTGTTTCATACCTCCGGAATATCCGCCAATCTTATCGTCCTTACGATCCCATAGGTGAACCGAAGATAGTACATATTCGATACGTGTTGCACGTTCAATGGGATTTGTCAGCCCTTTTAGAATTCCCTGATAATCGAGAAACTCATAAGCAGACATATTTTCATAAGACCCGAATTCCTGTGGCAGATAACCGATTAGTCCCTGCAATTCTTCACGCTTTTTCTGGGTGTCGATTCCATTGATCCAAACCTTACCGTAGCTCTGTTCGTAGATACCGCAAATAATACGCATCATGGTTGATTTACCGGCTCCATTCGGACCAAGCAACCCGATCATTCCTGTTTCGATTTCGAGCGATACGCCTTTCAAAGCCTTGAATGCATCTCGTTTACGTCCTATCAAAGGCATCTGTTCAACTAACTTGAAGAATGAACGTCGCAGACCGGCAAAACGTCCTTGCAGCCTTTCAATATTAATCTTCTCTTCATACAGCATGTCAGCTGTCATTTTAACTGAAAGTGCAAAATACCACAATACGCCGATCATAATAACAGACCCCATTGATTCCCATGCCAGATAAAATAGAATCAGGAAGATAAGTGGCAATATCCAATAAATGAATGAATATCCCCAATCGGCAACTTTTGCAGGCCATTTAGTATTCTCACTATCACCTTTGTATTTGAGATATTGTGTGATCGGACTCCACATATATAAACACATGAAGAAAACAAAATGGGCAAATATAAACATGAAGAGACCATTTATCAGGTACCCGAAAGCAAAATAGAACATGAATCCCAGCAGAGGAAGCTCCCACACAAAATCGTCGAAATCTTTCAGGTGATGATAGTATTTTATTTGACCTGCCCTTGCACGTATATTCTGATTACCAATCCATTCACGTTTAAACCGGCTGCCCCAATCGTAAATTTTAACCAGGTTTTGTACCGTGATATGGATTGGCTCATCAGGATTAATCACTGACTCTTTAGCCTTACGCAAACTATTCATGATAAACCAGGTAGCGCCAGGAACAACCAGAACGATTGCAATCATATCAAGCATTTGCCATAGGAAAGCATCCACGCGTGTATAAATCAAATAGATTCCAAGGACAAGAAGGACCAATTGTATAATTCTGGTTCTAAGAGACAATCCCTTAAACCAAATAATAGCATTTTCAAGACCAAAATAGAATGTTGGAATAAATATTAATGTCAGCAAAGTACTCATACTCAATCCACCTATTACGGTAATTGCAAACGGGGCACCAATTGCTCCCACATATTCGGCATCGCCCATCGCCAATGGAAACATCGCTACAACTGTGACGATTGCAGTGATTAATATGGGCCGGATTCGCGACATTCCTGCGACGATCAATGCTCGTTCGGTACGGAAGCCTCGTTTTCGAAGAATATTTGTATAGTCGATCAGGATGATTCCGTTATTGACCACGATACCGATCAATATGATAAACCCAATCAGTGTATTGGAAGTAAAGAGTGAATTTCCGGTCAGAATAAGCGCAACAAATGAGCCAATTGCTGCAAGCGGAATTGAAAACATCAGCACAAATGGTGTAGCAAGTGACTCAAATACAGAAGCCAGAATCATAAAAATCAGGATAAATGCAGCAAAGATCAGGAAATAGAAATCCTTAAACTGATCTTCTTCATGAATCACCTGAACTGCAACACCAGAAGGTAATTTGTAACTTGCTACCACATTATCAACCTCAGCACGATAGGTAGCCAGTAAATCTTTCGAATCCTGGGCTGCCGCTACAAATGAAAAAGTCACTATGATTTGTTTTTCCCGATTTACCCTGGTGATACTGGCGGCACCAGTGGAAAAAACAATTTCGCTGAGTTTCTGAAGTTCATGCAAACTACCTTGAGCATCGGGTATCGGAAGTGTACGGAGATTATAAATTGTCCGGGGTTTTTTCTGATCCTCGAGGATTGTTCCAAGTTTTGGCATCTCTTTAATCAGAATGTCGTACTCATCGACTCCTTGCTTAAACTGGATATTCGTGTTAATTTCCTTACTAAATGAGTTGAGTTCCCCTGAAATATTCGCCAATGAAACACCGTACTCACTCATAATCAAAGGATGGAAACGAAGGTGAACTTCGGGGCGATTGTCGGAATAACTTACACGAACCCTGTTCATCGACTCGAGTGATTCGAGAAAATACTGAAGGTCGCCGGCTACATTTTTCATCACATCAAAATCCTGGCCTTTGATTAAAATCTGTTCCTCATTCGCTCCTACACCCAACATTTTCATCATATTGCCAGATCCGCCACCACTACTCTGACGAGCACCGGCTCCGCCACCACCACCACCCGAACTGCTCGTAGTCAGAGAAGCATCGGTAATATCGATCTGTGCGCCAACAATGTTTTCAACCCTTTTTTGCACATCATCCCTGATCTGGGCGATGGTTCGTTTACTGGTTTTCTTAAAATCCTCTTTCAGCAGAACATTAACTGTAGCACTTTCTATTTGAATATTGCTTGTAACATCCTGCTTTTCAGCTATTGTATCAATCCTGCTTTCGATCTGCGTCACAATTTTATCAGTGGATTCGATGGTCGAGCCGGCTGGCATGGTGACACTGATTCTGAAGGCGTTGGTTTCAACCTGCTTATAATTATTCATACTCACCCCAAGACAGATAAAAATCGTAATGAAGAAGACGACTAATACCCATATAATAGTCTGAGCCGGTTTTCGCAAAGAGTATTTCATGAGCATCACATATGCCTGAACGAGCTTATTCCTTGTGGAAACTATGTTAAAGCTCAGATTCATGCTATTTTTCTTCTTCAGAAATGAATAAGCCATCATCGGAACAAGAAACATCGCCACAAATAATGAGATGCTAAGGGTTGATATGATGGATACTCCCACGTTTTTACCGATCAGTGTGATTATAAAATTATCGGAGAAAAGGAACGGAAGAAAAACGGTAATCGTCGTGAGGGTTGAGGCAAAGATAGAGCGCCACACTTCGGTCGTTCCCTGAATTACCGATTGCCGCGGAGAATTCCCCAGCCCCCGCAATCGGTAAATATTCTCGAGTACGACCACACTATTATCGAGCAGCATCCCCACCGCCAACGCCATTCCCACCATCGTTAAGCTGTTGATTGAGATATTACCGGCATAGAAAAAATTAAATGCCGTAAGAACAGAGATCGGAATGGCCAATGCAATGATAGAGACCAGTTGAAAATTTTTCAGAAATATCCAAAGAACCATAATAGCCAAAAGTCCTCCGACAAGTGCAAGTTCGCCAATCTGATTGAGGTTTTTCTCCATCGTATCGGCAGCGTTGTTCTGCACTTTGATCTGGATATCTTTTGAGGCCAGACTCTCATTCAACTTGGCAATTACAGCCAAAGTATTGTGCGACAAATCTATCAGATTCGACTGAGCATCATTTACCAAAGTTATGGAGACTGCATCTTTCCTATTTACACGTGAATAGGAAGTCTCCTCTTTGGTTCCAAAATAAACTTTTGCGACATCTTTCAGCAAGATCGGACCAGCGGCTATCACCAGATCGCTAATCTCTTTTAAGTCATCAAACTCTGAGGTAACCTGAACAAAGTATTGTTTATTAGCCTCATAAACATTTCCGGCAAAAGCTCTGGCCTTGTAATTTGCGGCTATTTTGTTCCGGATCGTTGCGGCTGTGATGTGATAAGCCTCGCAAACATCCATATCAAGTTGAATCTCGACCGATTTCTGACGACCACCAAAAATGTTTACCCCGGCAATACCGTCAATGTTCTCGAGCTCTGTTTTTATTTTGAGATCTGTTACATTCCGAACGCGGTCAACACCACCTCCACCCAAAACCTGGAGTTGCATAAACTGGTTATTCATCTGAGTCAGGTCAACTTTCACGACAGTTACCCTAAACTGCGTAGGAAGTGAAGCCTTAATCTCATCAACTTTCTCCTGAACTTTTAGATAGGTATACTTAAAATTGACATTTTTATTGAATTCAACCATAATTGATCCGCGCCGCGACTCGGCCGTGGATTCCATATTCTCGATTCCCTGAAGTGTACCAATAGCACCTTCAAGTGGCACAATAGCCTGGCTTTCCATGTATTTCGGGTCAACTTCCTGTTGACTCGACACTTGTACATAGAGCATCGGAAGTTCAGCATTTGGGAGCAATTCCATGGAGAGATTCTTCCACGAAAAATAACCCATCATACTTAATCCGAAGAAAAGCATGCTGATTAGAACCTTTCTGTTTATAATAAAATTCATACGCTAAGTATTTGTTTTTTATGGCCGTATGGAATTAACTTCATTTCATTCCGTTGATCTTCGATTCGCATCCGCCAGCTGGCGGATTTTCATTCAATTAATGTTTTTTGAGTCGCGCTCATTTCATAAACTTTCTGTTTCCTATTCTACGGTTGAGTTGTCGCAATTTTGTCCAAATTTTTCATTCATTGCCAATTTTGATGCTATTCCTCGTGTTTAAATGGCTTATTGCTGGTCATCAAATCGTAGACACACGGGATAACAAAAAGAGTCAGTAACGTGCTGGTAACCATACCACCTATCACTGCATAGGCCATCGGCGAGCGCAATGATGCACCCTCTCCAAATCCAAATGTTAAAGGTAACAAGGCAATAACGGTAATAATACTCATCATCAGGATCGGCCTTAACCGCTGCTGACTCCCAAGGGAAATCGCCAGACGTTTTTCCATTCCTCCCATTCTCAACTGATTTATCCGGTCTATCAGAATGATTGAATCGTTTACAGCGATTCCGCCAAGCATAATAATTCCTATCAGCGCCATTATATTAAAGGTTTGTCCCATGATAAAGAAGAGGATAATCGTTCCTACAATTGCGAAGGGTATTGTTAAAATGACAATAAACGGATGAATCAACGACTCGAATTGACTTGCCATTACCATATAAACCAAAACAATAGATAATAACAACGCCCAACGCAGATTGGCCATAGATTCCTCGCGTTTCTGCTCTTCACCGGCAATTTTAATGGAATAATCGGCTGGCAGCACCATCGGCGCAATCTTAGTCTGAACGGCAGCAACTATTTTATCGAGCGGCTTGTTTTTATCAATTTCAGCCATCACTTTGCCAATCCGGGTTTGGTTCCTTCGGTAAATTTCAGTAGGAGCAACTGTTTGGTCGAGTTTAGCCACTTCGTACAATCTGATTACGGAAGTCCCGTTTTTAATTATCATATCTCCCAGCTCTGCAACGCCAATTTTTGGAACATGAATGGTAATATCTTGAAGCTCACCATCTTTATCCATCTGTCCGGCATTTTGTCCTTTCAGTTTGGCAGTTACCTGATTTACGATATCCGTCACGGCTATATTGTAGGAACCTGCCCTGAACCGGTCAACCATGACATTGATTTCGGGATAGCCACCTTCCACATTCGTCTGGATATTGTATAATCCCGGAATATCTTTTACCATTGACTCCACCTCTTTTGTGATCTTTTTGATCTCATCGAGATCTACGCCGCGAACTTCTACAACCAGTGGAGCATCCTGGGTACCAAGAATACTCTGCAAAGCAGTTTCATCCTGCGAGAATGTAACTTTGAACTGTGGATTTTCGGCATACCATTTGGCAACAGCTGCAACAATCTGTGAAGCCACATATTTTCCGTCAGGCTTGAGTATAACTTTAACCTCTGCGGTGTTCTCCCCTTCGTAAACTGAAGTTGACGTAGTTGAAGTTTCAGTAGATGGACCAATTCTGGAATAGACCGATTGAACATCATCACCCAATAACTCCTTTATCATCTTTTCCATGGAGGCAATTGCAGTCGATGTTCGCACAAGAGAAGTCCCTTCGTCCATCTTTACATTAATGGTAAACTGCTTACTGTCCGTTTTAGGCATAAACTCACTTCCGATATAAGGAAACAATAGAAACGACAATCCCATCAATACCAACGAAGTAATAATGATGCTCCACCTGTGTGGCAGTAACCTTGAAATGAAATTACCAAAACCTGCGAATTTTGCACCTTTGGGAACATGCTTCTTCTTTTTGCTAAAAAACTGATGATACAACATCGGAATAAGAAAAATAGCAACAAAAAGTGATGAAAAGTGCGAAAATGCAACTGTCCATGCCTGATCTTTAAATAGTTCACTCGAAGCACCATGCATGTAAACGATAGGCAGAAATACAACAATCGAAGTAATGGTTGCGGATGTGATTGCACCACCAACTTCAGCAGTACCCACTATAGCAGCCTCTTTGGCCGGCATCCCCAACTCATGATTCCGGAAAATATTCTCCATAACCACAATGGCGTTATCCACCAACATTCCGGCACCAAGCGCAAGCCCGCCCAACGTCATGATATTCAATGTCAAATTATTGAAATACATTAAATTAAACGTAGCTATAATGGAGATTGGGATAGCAAGACTTACAATTAATGTTGTACCTATCCGACGAAGGAAAAAGAAAAGAACCACTATTGCGAGTAGCACGCCTATTATCAAAGTGTTCTGTACCTCATCAATGGCTGTGCGGATAAAAGTACCCTGATTGGTAACAATCGTAAATTTATATCCGGGCAGGGCTTTTTCAATACTTACAAGAGCTTTTTGAATATCCTCAACAGCTTTAACCGTATTATACCGGGTCTCCTTATAGATAGACAATGCCAGACACCGCTCTCCGTTGATGCGGACAATATTTACAGGCTCTTTATTTGCAAAACTTACTGTTGCGACATCGCGCAAATAAGTAGCAGATTTTTCAGCATTTGCATTCCCGGTTACTGTCGACTTATACCCGACAATCAGGTTATCGAAATCCTCTTTCTGCTGAAGAAGACTTACCCCTTTTACAACATATTGAAGTCCTGTTTCAGTTATCGTTCCGCCCGAAATACTTCGGTTAAAGGCTTGAATTCTCGTAGAAAGCTGATCAACTGTAATTCCAAACGATTCGAGTTTATAAGGATCAGTATCAATTCTGACCTCACTCTCCTCAATACCGGATAATTCCACCTCAGCTATTCCTTCCAAACGAACCAATTCGTTACGGACATAATTTACAGCTACCTTTCTCAACTCATTCATATTGGTAATCGACTCGTGAGAGAGCCCAACGATTACAACAGGCTGGGTATTCGGATCGTGCTGTGTAATTGTTAGTGCATCGATCTGGGAATTTTGAGAATAGCTTGTCAAAGCTTTCTGAAGATCGAGAAAAGCTGCATCCATATCTTTACTCCAGGCGTATTCAACAGTAATCTGTGCAGACCCCGTCCGCGTAACGGACGAAACTTCCACTACTCCACTCTGCCGAATAGCAACAGCTTCAATTTTCTCAACAAACAACTTCTCCATCTCTTCAGGAGGCCTCTCACCAGATTTTATCTCAACAAAAACCCTTGGAGAGGTAAGATCAGGGAAAAGGTCAATCCCTAATTTCTGGTATGATATTACTCCAAGGAGTAAAATCCCCAGTATGGCCATTAACACCGTAACAGGGTAATTGACTGCAAAAGAAGTCAGTTTTTTCATTCGCAATTACTTATTTAATTTAATGATCTTCTGTATATTTATTTTATTCGCATATTGAGATTTAGCAACTATTGAAGCTGTTTAGACCGTTGGCTACAGATTGCCAGTTTTAGCTCAAAGTCCAAATTCAATTCAGGGATCTTTCAACTCTCCTGGATGATTCTATCCTATATTCTAATAGTCTAAAACCTATTAACCTGTATAGTTACAATTTCTACAACCAAATAATTATGAATACCACGATGATTATTGATTTATAATCTTAACCTTAGAGTTATCTCGCAGCGTTTCGAAACCTTTTGTTACAACACGTTCATTCTTTTTTAAGCCTTCAATAACTTCCACCGAAGTTTCGTTTTCAAGTCCCGTTGTAATAATCCGCCCGCGGACAGCACCCTTCTCAACAATATAAACAGTTTTCCCCCTGTTGCCGGAAATGATAATTTCTTTTAGAATAACAATAGCACTATCACGCCTTGCTACTTCGATATCTGCTTTTACAAACATTCCCGGGCGGAGTTTTAACTCGGGATTATCAATCAATAATTTACCCTTAAATGTCCGCGTTTCAGTACTTACCACAGGCGAGAGTTCGTTAATCTTTGCCTTGAGCGTATCTTTAGGTAGTGTATAATTAGTGATTGAAACTTCCTGACCTACATGAATTGTGGTAATAATTTTCTCTGGCAAGTTAATCTCCATCAATAATTTACTGTAATCCATAAGCGTTACTACAGCAGTATTAGCAGTAACCCTTGTCCCACTGGTGATTTGCGGTAAATCAGCAATTGCACCACGGAAAGGTGCTATAACCTCCATTTTCGCCAGCTGGATCCTGGCATTTTCGTAATCGGTGGTAGCCTGAGCAAGTGAAACTTCCGAATTTTTCAATTCACGCAATGTTACTCCCCCTTTTTCAAAAAGAGATTTCTGTTTCTGGTTCTCAAGTTCTGAAATATCAAGATTCAGTTTTTTCGTATTTATGGCGATACTATTCTGAGTTTCGGGATTCTCGAGTCTGACAATCACCTGACCCTTCTCAACAATGTCACCTAATTTAAAATCTCCTCCGGTTTTAGGATTCTTTCCCAAACGATAGATGCCGGCCATTTCGGTGTTAAGCGTGGCCTGGCTAGCGGCTGTGGCCGTTCCGGTTGTGTTAATATACTGAACAATAGACTTTTTCACTACATCAGTCACCGATACGGGGATAGCTAGTTCGGTATTGACCTGAGTTCCCTGGTTTCCACATGCAGCCATTACCGGTATTAGTGCAATCAATACCCACTTACTACTTTTTTTCAATTGAAATTTCATGATATGTTATTTTATTTTGATAAATTACTTCGTTAAACCATCCTGATATTCTTTTACAAACTTCTCGGGAACAACCGGTTCGTTAGTGGTAAAGTCGAATAGCGATTGTATCTTAAGGTTGAGAAGCTCAATCTTGTAATTGATCAGCGATTGTGCATAAGCCATCTTCTTATCGGAGAGCTGCACCTGGAACAAGTTTAGATCCATACTTGTTAGATCACCATTTTTATATCGCTCAAGATTAATATCATAAGTAAGCTGTGAATTATTCTGGTTTTGAAGTGCAATCCCAATCTGATTTTTCAGGTTACTCAGATTTCTGATTACCTGCCGGATATCAATTTTAATCTGTGTTTCCTGGTTCGTCAGGTTAAGCTTTTGCGAATTAATCACGGCCTCCTGTGCCCTGATGCGGGCTTTTCGTTCACCCCAATCGAAAACTGGTATATTAAATCCCAGGCTAACCCGTGGACTTTTAGTTGATTGATCGAAAATGTTAGATAATTTTGGATTATCACCCGATAATCCCATCGAAAGGGTCATATCACCCCTGAACTCATTCGTTGCTTTAACAGATAACATATCGAACTGTGAAGTTTCCACACTGATCGCACGCTGACGTAACTCCATACGCGAGGCAAGTCCATGATCGAGTGCCTTTTTACCATCAACTTCAATCGGGGTCACTGTAACATCAGTCATCACAGCAATCTCCGCAAAAATATCCATTCCAATATATTGTTTAAACTGATCCTTGGCATTTTCGAGTGAAACTCGTCCTGACTCAACGCCCGACTGAGATGTCGCCAGATTCACTTCCGACTGGTATAGCTCTTCCTTTGCTGCAAGACCCGCATCCACTTTATTCTTAATAATCTCATTGCTTTTTTCAGTATTGGCCAATTCCTCTTGTTTAATACTTAGGCTCATCTGTGCCAGATAGACATTATAAAAGTATTGTGAGACATTTTTTTCAAGCGTTAAGCGTTGCATTGCATAACTTAGCATCGCATTTTCATTGTTAAGTTCCAGCGTTTTTATCTGAATCTTTAACCTGTTATAAGTAAACAACGGCTGGGTAAGACTTAAGTTAAGATTGTTGAAGTACGATTTATTCTCATTGGTAACCCCCCCGGAAGCTGAAGTGTTTGATTGCCAGCCAAATTGATTTGAAAGAGAAATCTTTCCGTCAGTATAAAGAATCGGTTGATCGACCCTTACTGTGCCGGAAGTGGTAAGACTCTTATTGGTATACCATTGCGAATACCGGGCATCAAATCTTCGACTGTTGCTATACTCCATAGGATTTAGAGTCAACGAAAACTGCGACTTCAACGCTGCCCGCTGAGCATTAAGCGTTTCTGTTGTTCGTTCAAGATTGAATAACGAACTCTGAATACTTGGGCTTGCTTTGCTTGCCATTTCGAGTGCCTGTTCGAGCGTAATAATTGTTTGAGCTTTCGCCTGTATCAGTAAGACAGAAAGCAACAATAGCATAATAAATTTCTGTTTCATCCGTGAATAATTTGTTTTTAAGTGGCCGGATGGAACTCGTATGAAGTGATTCTCATCCTTGATAGTGTTTAGTGAGCATACTCGTTTCTTCATTTTAATAGTTTTCTGTTATTTTTCTTTAATAAGTTTGACAGCATCAGCAAAAATGGTTCTCGCCTTCGAAAGGTTGGTGAGTTCAATTTTTACAGTATCTGGTGAAAAATGGTACGATCCGATCTCCATCCAGCCGGTATCGTTATCTTTCATATTAACAACCTGATGATCCTGACCATCGTCATGAAAAATATTAAAATGGTACTCTTCATCAGTTTTCTCATCCCGGTTGAACCCCATGCCCCCACCCCTGATTTTAGGAATGTAAGCCGATAGTTTGTAATATCCGGCAACCTTAATGGGCACATTCCAGGTAGCTTTACGATCGCCTGTTCCCCCTTTCAGATAGTAAGCCGATCGGATTTGCTTTCCGTAAAACTGTTCACTCGTCGTCTGTGTCCATTCTAAAGGCGGATTCCAAAAT
>JAPLDR010000067.1:12241-12668 GCA_026391655.1 Bacteroidia bacterium
CTCATAACAGATTTCTTCAAACTTCCGCCGGAAGGCGAGGCTTCTTCGGTCGGCATAAATATCCTTTGTATTAAGCTATTGGATTTTGGTTTGCTAACCTGAAATCCCGGATCTTCATTATCCAAAATAATTTCATTGGGTTCAGCCCCTTCAGTATAAGCAATGATCTCTTCTCCAGCGGTTCCCTGTAATTTTTCGTCGATTTCTATTTTCCCGAATTGCTGCGAAATACTTGATGGAATATTATGAGAAGCATAAGTATTGACAGTCATTGATCTGGGTTCCCTATTTAAAATGTAAGTGATCTTTTTCGATACTTTACCATCTATTAAAATGGTTTTTTCGAGATTATCCTCCGCACCGCCACCGCCACGCATCCGGAAACCTCCGCCGCCACCACGTTGTCCGCCACCCATTCTGAACGATA
>JAPLDR010000067.1:12684-28509 GCA_026391655.1 Bacteroidia bacterium
GAACGATATAGATACAGCACCCGCATCCTTTTCAGTATTTGTGAGAACAAAGGTTACCATTGTTTTTATCTGATCGTCTTGTTTCAGCTTGACAGCATTAATTTTTGAAACAATATAGCCAGGCAACGTTTTCGAATTGTACCAGCCCGGAAGGTATTGATCAAGATCGAGTTTAAATGAACTCATTAATTGCTCATTTAATATACTTATTGAATAGGCCTGAAACTTTCTTTCTTCGATAAATTTGTGGATAAATTCATCAAATTTATCCGGCCCTACAGCTCCTTTCATTAGTGCAAAAAGAAAACCACTCTTTGTAAGAATCACATCATCGATTATATCCGGATCGTCCTGTTTGTCAAGTATTTCAGCAAAAGACGCATCCTGCAAGGCAATATTTCCTTTCTCATTCTCAGACAAACCTGTAAAATTTCGCATAAAAGGATTCCCGGTTTCGGTGGCAGCTTTTGAGAGATATGATTCAATAGCCCGGTTAACTATCGGATATTTGTCGGATCTAATGTATGTTACATAATTATAATAATTTGGAAAGATAAAATAAGGATTGAGTTCCTCAATTATTGAAGGACCACCAAAATGAATACCATTGCCACGTGATGGGCTGGTTTTACTGCTTAACAAGGTTTCATTCACAAATCTCCTAAGGTAGTTTTCCTCGGTCTCCCTTGGACTAATTGTTTGGTTATCAAAGCTACTTCGGCGCACTGCCTGTTTTTTTGCTTCAGCAAAATTGGCGCTGGCCAACTTGAAACCACCTTCGGGAAGATAGACAGTTTCGGGCTGTACCTGCTCACCTGCACCTGTCCATACGTGACTGAATGAACAAAACTGAACTGGTATCTCAATCAAATTTAATCTCTTATAAGGATATGTAAAACGTACCTTAGTTTCCCACGTTTTTCGGAGATCACGAATAACAGGTGTGATTGAGTCTTTTAAAATTTTAAAAAACGGATCGAAAGTATTATGTCCTGCCAGGAAAGTCAAATTGTAATTGACGCTATCGACCATAATTGAACGTGTCATATACTTTCCGATTGCCAGCGACATTTGTGGCAATTTGTTCTCCGGTGCAAAGTCAAAAGTTCCGTTACCATCGTCGGTTATCTTACCCTGAGAAATCGCTTTCAGACCGTTAGTGGTTTTTACTTTCAGATGAAAATCGGAAAACTGAGTGGTCTGCCATTTGAGTCCTTCGGAGGAATAACTTATTCCTGCTGTTGGATACCAACGTGTTTCGGGAGTAAGCAACAGGTAATCAGGCGTTATAAAAGCATGTTTCTTATCCGCTATTCCATTTCCCCTTTGCAGCCATAACTCTAACCTTTCGCGATTCATATCAAGGTAGCAAAACGTTTCATCAATTGTGCCATGATACGACACTTTAACCTTCAATTCACTACCCGTTTGAAGCGGAGAATCGGGCGTTAATTTAATCAACTGCAATTCGCGACTAAACTTTGCACCGCTTACGCCAGTCACTTCAAGACCAGGATTAAGAGTAAGAATAATCTCGCGCAGGGGTTCACTATTTTGATTAATTAAAACCATATCTGCTTCGCCGCTAATACCTTCTCCCGTATGTTCCAAAACGATATCACACTTTTTCACATCAACTTTTGGTGAAGCCGCATATTTATTATTCAATTCGAGCATCCGGGCGCGATGGTCATCATTGGAGTTGATAGAACTGATGTATTTAAATCCTAAACCAAAACCAAGTGACAAAAAAACAATACTAAACACAAGGGTCGTTTTTCTAATGACCGGCGATTGCGGAAGGCGTTGCAATAACATGATCGTCAGACCAATAAATCCGAGACCAAGGAAAAGATATATTCCCCGGTGAATAAGAATATCTTTCAGAAAACCAAAACCGACAAAATCGGAATAGGTCATGGGCAAATGAAACGCCATGTAATCAAAAAGATAATGATAGATATTCTGAAGGTAGAATAGTGTTGCAGCAATATAACCCAGTAAAATAACGAATGTTACCGCCTGATTCTTAATCACAGACATCAGGAAAAAGGAAAAGCCCAATATAAAAATCAAAGTTGGCAGACTAATCAGAAAGAAATAGTAGAAATATGGTGCCAGCGAAAATTGCGTATACGGAGAGGATATGTTAAAAATGGCTACCATGCCCAGTGCCACAAAATTCAAAACAAAAAACACCCAGAGATTTCCGATTGTTTTCCCAATTACATAGTCGGCATTGGTCATCGACCGCATGTAAATAACTTCGGTAGTATCGAGTTTCTTATCGCGCTTGAGGAAATCGGAAGCGAGGAATACAGCGATAATTGCCTGAGCTATATTAATGATATACAAATTAATAAAAGGGATCATCGAAGGCAGTGCAACCATATCGCCATTTGGCCAGCCTATACTTGTCTGGGTTCCAAGGTTGAACAGGAAAACAAAGAGTAGCGCCAAAATAGAGAAGATTCTGAAAAACCAGCTTCTAAAAAGCGTTTTTGACTCGTATTTTGATACAGTCAGAATATTGTGAATTGCTTTCATACTGAAAAATTGGGATTTGAATTTAAAAGGATTAAACGCAAAATGGAGTTGCGAAAATATTGAGCATCAGATCTCATGCCAATGCTGATTAAGTTCGTTCTCCATAAAATTCACATAAGCATGTTCAAGATTTGGTTCAATCTGTTCACCTGCATAGCCATTTATACTTTTGGAAACCACCTGAACTTCCCATCCATTTTCGGATGGAATAGAAGAGATGATCGGGTATTTATCCTGAATTTCGTGATATTCTGTATCGGTTGCATCAATGCGCCAGACATTATTCCGGGCCTGACTAATCAGCTCTTCAGGGGATCCCTTAAAAGCGAGGAATCCTTTGCTCATCAAAGCCATGTCGGTACAGGTACTCGAGATATCACCGACGATATGGGTTGAGAGAATAATCACCACATCGCGTTCGCTGATTCGCGTCAGCAGGTTTCGAAATCGGATGCGCTCTTCGGGATCGAGTCCTGTAGTTGGCTCATCGACTATGATGATCTGCGGATCACCAATAAGTGCCTGCGCAATTCCTAACCTTCGTTTCATCCCGCCCGATAAGTTATTGGCAAAGCGGTTCCGGGCTTCGTAGAGTCCGACTTCTTCGAGCATTTTCTCGACTGCATCTTTTCTTTTAGACGATTGATTCATCCCCGCCAATCGGGCAATGTAATCGAGAAACTCATATGTTCGCAATTTGGCAAAAAACCGGAAATCCTGTGGCAGATAACCCAGCATGGATCTGATCTCTCTTCTGTTTTTCTGGAGGTCGAGCCCGTTGACCAATATCTGACCCGATGTAGGTTTTGCCAGTGTAACAAGGATGCGCATCAAACTCGATTTCCCTGCTCCGTTCGGTCCCAAAAGACCAAACATTCCGTTCTCAATGGTCATGTTCACATCTTTCAATGCGTGGTTTCCGTTAGGATAGACCTTATTCAGTCCGTAGATCTCAATTTTCACTATTCAGTTGTGTTACTGGTTTACGATAGAATTCTATTTCTATTCGGCGTTTTGACTTAATTAGTATCAAATGGTTTAATTGGAGCACACTTTAAAAGCATTATTTTTTAACTTTATTTCTGATTAATTCGCTTTGTCAGGATATGGGTCTTAATAGCATCATTTAGAGTATAAATTAAAAGGTTAGTGCTCTCAGGGAAAACTTTTTTCGCCACAAAATCAGAAAGACACCAAGTTTCACAAAGTTTAATTTATTGAATTTTAAGCTTTGTGAATCCTGGCGTCTTAGAGTCTTAGTGGAATTTTTAATTTTCAGGACATTTATAATCAATAATCATCTACATTTATCTTGCTCGTTTTATCCTTTTTCAATGAAATCTCTTCGGGTTGCCTGGCATATATTTTTGAACTATCCGATAAAGTGCCACTTATCTTCTTTGATATAATACGAAGATCTGCCTTCGAATTAAACAAAACGATTCCAAGCGAATCAACCTTAAAATCACCAGTATGAAAGTCGGAATGGTTTTTTGCTACAACATCCAGAATAGGTAAAAAATAATTCCCGCCTTTATCCTGATCCATCCAAACGGAACTATGATCCAAATTCAGAGATAATTTACCGGATCCAACATGCTCTATCCTGATATCTGAATTTTTCAAAAGTATCCTCTTTAACGAGTCGGTAGCGTGAATCGTGACGGACACATTGCGATGTATTAATTTTTCAAAATCGGACACCATCAAGGTATCTTCCTTGATTTTAAAATTTAACTTCGGTGTAATCGAATCTTTAAGATAAGTCACTTCAATAAAGGATGAATCCTTTTGAATGAATGTAATATTTCTGCTATTATTCACGCAAAGCACTTTAAATGAAGGCATTAATTGTCTATTTACTTTAAAATCGTTCTTAATATCGCTATTTCGGCGACCACGAATTCTGATATCAGTCAAAGTAGCAAGAATCAAAAAGGCAATCGTACCAAGGAGTGATATAAATATAATTTTACTTGTTTTCATATGTTTCTATTTATTGGTTGATTCGAAATAGGGTTTTAACTCTTCGAAGGTGATGTCAAGCATTTTGGTCTGTCGCACGATTAATGGCAGATCAATGTCGAAAAACTCTTTTCGTTTCCATTGACGGATGATTCCGATCGCTTCGTTGCTCACATAATAACCAACACCACGCTTATTATCAATGATTCCGCGTGTTTGTAATTCGCTGTAGGTCCGCATCACTGTATTCGGGTTTACCCCCATTTCGGATCCAAGATCACGTACGGAAGGTATCTTTTCTCCCGGGGGATATTTCCCCTCCATCACTTTCTCCGAAATGCTGTCGGCAATCTGCAGAAAGATTCCTTTTGTATTTTTGAATTCCATAATTAAGCCTCCTTCTCTTTTAGTCTGAAAAACGCTATTGTCAGCAGACACAAATTGATCATAGTGACCGCTATTGCAAGAAAAACCATTGCATCATGATCGTTTTTGATAAAAAGCACCCGGTTATTCTCTGCATGAAATGCTTCGAGGTTAAGACCTTTTATCAAAAGGAAAGTGAACAAACCATAACCAGCTGCAATAATGGAAATCGTGAACATTGTTTTCAACAACGGTGATTTTGAAAAATAACATGCTCCTGTAAATGATGAGATAAAGACAAATAAACCTCCTTGTAAAATTGCAAACTTTGCCCAGCCATCGAATTTAGATGGATTGGTGATTTCAGAAAATACATTTCCAAATGAAAATTCATAATTTTCCAACCTCGGTACAAAATAATGAACAATAGAACCTTCAAGATTTGCAATTACCCAGAACAATAATGGCATCAGGAGAATAAAAACGATAATCCGGCTTACCAGTTCAAAGAGAAACTTTTCAGATGCGGAGGCTGGTAACATAAGGTAAGTCATACTCTTCTCTTTCGATCTGAAAGCTGTAAATGAGTGGCTTACGTAGATAATACCCAAAACAAAGAAAAGAAATGCGAAAGTGCCCAGATAATCGTTGTTTTCCCAATTACTAAAATTGGCACCCGCCTGATTGAGCATCAAAATTAAAAATAGTGTTCCTGAAAAACCGACTAATGAAATACCAATCAGTTTTTTGTTGATAATCAGCGATTGTTTGCATAACATAGCAAACCGCTGAAATGTGAATAGATTATTTGTTTGCATAGTATTATCCGATTTTTTTTCCTTTTGTAATGGCGTTGAAAAGCAATTCGATATCGACTTCCGTCTCAGCATGACCATTCGGCATCATTAAACGGTAACCGCCCGGCACAGCTTCACTGTAAATGGCGCCCTTTACATCATCAGAAGTATCTGATATAAAGCACACTTTTTGCGAAATCTCTGCAATCGTATGGTTGAAAATCACCTTCCCGTTATCGAGAATGATAATCTTATCAATCAGATTCTCAACATCTTTTACCTGATGGGTTGAGATTACTACCAACTGATTTTCGTCGAGTGAGCCGGCAAGAATTTTACGAAAAAGCGCCTTCGAGGGAATATCGAGGCCGTTAGTCGGTTCATCGAGGACAAGCAACTTACACCGCGTAGAAAGAGCAAAAGCAATCAGAAACTTTTTCTTCTGCCCGTGCGAAAGACGTTGTAAATTGCTGTCAACGCGGAGTTCAAACTCGGTGAGGATACGATCCAGCATCCCATGGTCGAATTGCGGATAAAACGGCGAATAGGCCTTCTGGTAATCGTTGATTGCGATTGCGGGGAAATAGAACTCCTCGGGCACGAGAAAAATATCGTTAAGCATCGACACCTCCCGTTTCACGGGATTGTGATCGAGTTTTGCCAGCGCCGTTTTTCCCCAGCAATCCGGTAATGCTCCCTGCTTCAAGGTGCACCGACAAGCTGTTAAAAAGAGCCTGTTGCCGGGGATAAGCAAAATTGAGGTCTTTAATCTGAATCATAAGTTGAATATTTATTGTTTTAGTGCACTACTTTACTAACACAGTACAAATATAAAACTATTCTTTTCAGATTTCCTAATGTTTTTTAAAAAAAAATAAAAATATTTTTTTTGCTTGTAACAGGAGAATGTATATCTCTGATATCAAGCATAATTGGACAAATATTATCTTATTGTTTTGTGACAGCCCGAGGTTTAAAAAGCTTTCCCTATACCTATCCCTATCCCTTCTGATCCAATAAACGAGCGAAACATCAATCCTTTGCCATCTTGTCTTTGATAACGGTATCCAAGATTTAGAATGGAAAAGAGAGGTGAGATATCTTTTAGAGACCGCTTACTAAATGCCGTGTATCTTACACCCAGATCCGTTTCGAAATAGTTATTACGCGACCCAATTAGAAAACTAAAGTATAATGGCATAGAATAACCGTAATAGTTTTTTGATATAGTTATAAAATACCATCCTCCAACACCGGCACAGCCAAACATTTTGAAATGGCTGGTTCGGAAAATAGCCCTTTCATAATTAATAGAATACCCGCCAATCTAGACAAATGTTGAGCCTTGAATTGAAATTGAATTTTTTGTATTCTTTTCGCTGGCAGGGTCCTGACCATTGGCATTTAAGCTAAAAACCAATAGAACAGAGCATATAATTAAATATTGGAACATTTACTTAGACTTTATTCTATTCGGTTTCTTTTTTATGCTTTTTCTTTTCTGAATGCCTTTTTCAGGTTTAGGTTCGGTGATGCCACCGGCAGGATTGAGTTTATCGAGGACTGCCTGCAGACGTTTTTGTGATGTATCGGCAGTTTTATTTTTATCATTGGCATCCACGAGCTTCTCTACAAATGGTGCATCACCCATATCAAACAATTCGCCGCTTTGGGTTAGCTTAAAGCCCTGCTCGCGGACGTACCACTTCGCACCGAGCTGAACAAAAATCCATTCGCGCGGCGTTCCTTTTCCTCCTCGTAATTGTGGTGTAAAACTTCGGCTGTCAAATGTAACATCTTCCGGCATCTTTGCTCCGGCCAATTCAGCGAACGTGGCATAAAAATCGCTAAAATCTATAAGGTCATTGAGAATCTTGCCTGCCTGTATTGTCCCTTTCCAGTTAGCAATCAGCGGCACGCGGCTGCCACCTTCAAGCATCGTGCCTTTCTGACCGTTGATCATGCGACCATTGATGAACGACCGATCGGAGCCAAACCTGGCCGTACCATTGTCTCCCGTGAATACAATGAGCGTGTTTTCGCGCAATCCGAGTCTGTCAAGTTCCGCGACAAGCTGCCCAATCTGCTTGTCGAGATAGGCGACATTATCATCATAGTAATCTTTTGTAGCAGACTTGCTGTCGGGTGTGCGCAAGATCGGGCCATGGATGAGGTGTGTCGGATAATAGAAGTAAAACGGTTGATCGCGGTGACGTTTAAAAAAGTCCACGGCAAAGTCGAAACAGACATCGGGACAGTAAACGTCCTGATTGGTTTCAACAAGCTGGCTGTTTTTCGTATAGCTTGTCTTCCAATACCATCCGCCGGCAGTAGGGTCGGTAATCCATTCGTCGAATCCCCAATCGCCCGGTGTATCGTCCATCTGACGCCATTTACCCGCCATACCCGTGGCATAGCCGGCCTCCTTAAGCGTGCGGGCTATCGACGGTTCGTTCTTAAATGATGGCTGGCCTGCCGACTGGTTCGACAAACCGCCTGTACGAAATCCATAGCGACCAGTCATGATCGCACAACGTGACGGCCCGCACAACGGCATCGAATAACATTGCCCGAAGCGGATTCCAGTCGCGGCAAGCCGATCAAGATTTGGTGTTTTGCCTTTGAACCGGTCAGAATTGTAGCAGCTAACTCCGTCAAGGCCAAAATCATCGGCCAATATAAAAACGATGTTGGGCTTGCCCGCTGGTTTGGGTTTGTTGCTTGAATACAGTGGTGTTGGCAGAAGTGCTGCGAGAGCCAGTGCTGCAATCCCTGTTTTACTTTGTTTTGTATTCATCTCAATTTTATTTATTTCGAACTCTCATGTTAATTATTTTTTCAATAAAAAGCACAATAATAATTCCTGCAGTATATGCAATCAGGTCAATCCAGGCAAATGATGTACCGATAATAATTCGTGCAAATTCTGAATTCTGAAGTCCAAGTATCTCTATTATATCACAATACTGTAAGAACTCAACGGCATATGCAAATAGTAATACTGAAAGAGCCGTAGTCCGGACTGATGCGTCGAAAAAGGATTTAATAAAACAATAAATTAAAATGACGACCAGGAAATCGCCGATATAAGGTCTGATGATATTGTCATTAACAAACAAAGCAATGAGCAGCTCTATCAGGAATAATAGCACTGTTAATACAAAATACTGACTTTTAAATTTTAGAATGCTGCTCATTAGTTTATAATAAGGATGGTCAACAACGCCTTAGGAAGGAAAATAACATCATAAGCTTCCACGTGTTACCACGGTTCAAATATACACTTTACGGACAAAAACCGAATTCCGGTTAATAATTAGCCTTTGTCTGCACTTCGATTTCCATGCTTAATGATTCTTTCCTGACTCCTTCATATTTCAAAAATAGTTTTAAAAATCATAAATTTTGTCTTAATTTTATTATTCATTTACATTTGGAAATAAATAGCTTATTGAATCTTTAACAATTCATATTATGACTAAAATTACGAAAGAAGACGCCCTGCGTTATCATACTGAAGGCCGTCCCGGGAAACTGGAAGTAGTCCCAACAAAACCACATTCCACCCAACGTGATCTTTCATTGGCTTATTCACCAGGGGTAGCGTATCCTTGTTTAGAAATTAATAAAAACTTTGAGGATATCTATAAGTATACTTCAAAAGGAAACCTTGTAGCTGTAATATCAAATGGAACAGCCGTACTTGGATTAGGCGACATCGGCGCAGGCGCAGGCAAACCTGTTATGGAGGGTAAAGGCCTGCTTTTCAAAATATTTGCTGATATTGACGTTTTCGATATCGAAGTAGAAACAAAAGACATCGATAAGTTTGTGGAAACTGTCAAAAATATTGCCGTTACCTTCGGCGGCATTAATCTTGAAGATATTAAAGCACCGGAATGTTTTGAAATCGAAGAGAGGTTGAAACGTGAAATAAAAATCCCCCTGATGCACGATGATCAGCATGGAACAGCAATTATTTGTTCTGCAGGAATAATTAACGCAATTGAGCTGGCCGGGAAGAAACTTAATGAAGCAAAAATTGTCATAAATGGAGCAGGTTCTGCCGCCATCGCCTGTACTAAACTGATTATTTCACTGGGTGCTAAGAGAGAAAATATCATTATGCTGGATTCAAAAGGGGCACTTCGAAAAGATCGTACGGATTTGAATAAATATAAAATGGAATTTGTTACCAGCAGGGATGTAAGTACTTTAGAAGATGCGATGAAAGGGGCTGATATTTTCCTTGGCTTATCGCAAGCAAACGTAGTTTCCAAAAAAATGGTGCGTTCGATGGCAAAAAGGCCTATCGTATTTGCAATGGCTAACCCAGATCCTGAAATACCTTACGATGAAGCCATGTCATCACGCGATGATTTGATTATGGCAACAGGCCGTTCGGATTACCCGAACCAGGTAAACAATGTTCTTGGTTTCCCTTATATATTCCGTGGTGCGCTTGATGTCAGAGCCACCTGTATCAATGAAGAAATGAAACTGGCTGCTGTCTATGCCCTTGCCAAACTTGCCAAAGAAGTAGTTCCTGAAAGTGTAAGTAAAGCATATAATGTTAAGAACTTAGTTTTCGGGAAAGAGTATATTATACCTAAACCCCTCGATACAAGGCTTATTACTACCGTTGCTCCTGCTGTAGCCAAAGCGGCAATGGAAAGCGGTGTCGCCCGCAGGCCAATAAAAGACTGGAATCAATATAAACTTGAACTAAGCCAGCGTCTTGGGTTAGATAACCAGTTGTTTCATAGTATTGTCATTAAAGCAAAACAAAACCCCAGGAAAATTGTATTTGCCGAAGGTAATAACCTAAAGGTACTAAGAGCTGCAAACGAAGTATTGCATGAAGGTATTGCACTTCCCGTTTTATTGGGAAATGTGGAGGAAATCAAACAGCTAATAGCCGATAACCATCTTGATTTAAACGATACTCCAATTTTCGATCCGCATTCTGTTGTAAGCGATGAAATACGGAAGTCTTTTGCCGGGTTAATATGGAAGAAACGTCAACGCAAGGGTGTTACGTTGGAGGAAGCTTATGAATTGACATACAATCGCAACTATTTTGGTATTATGATGGTAGATACGGGAATGGCCGATTCAATGATTTCGGGTGTAACGACCCATTACGGAGATGTAACGGGCCCGGCGTTAAAATTAATCGGCCCGAAACCAAACCTTAATCATATTTCAAGCATGTATATCGTTATAACAAAGAAAGGGCCACTCTTCTTTGCCGATACTACTGTAAATCTTGACCCTGACGTTCAAACACTTATCGAAACTACCTTATTGGCTGCAGAAGAAGTAAAAAAATTCAATATTGAACCGGTTATTGCAATGGTATCATACTCAAACTTTGGTTCTGTTAAATTATCGGAACATACAAGAACTCTTGAAAGAGTGAGACAAACAGTTGCATTTCTCCACGATAATCACCCCGATCTAATTGTAGATGGTGAAATCCAGATGAATTTTGCACTCAATAAAGAACTGAGAAGTCAAAAATTTCCATTTACACGTTTAGAAAACAGGGATGTAAATACGATCATATTCCCAAGCCTTACTGCAGGTAATATAGCCTACAAAATGATGTACGAAATTGGCGGGGCAGAAATAGTAGGACCGATTCTGATGGGAATGAAAAAACCGATACATGTTGTACCGACAGAATGTTCGGTGCGTGAAATCGTTAATATGACAACCATTGCAGTGGTAGATGCTCAATAACAGAATATTAAATGTAGACAAGTTATAAAAATCAGGTTTGAAAAAGACGGAAATACGATCTGTGGAATTTTGGATTTAACAACTGATTTGTTTCGTTTAATCCAATAATCAAGTATTTGAAATCTATCTAAATGGGCAAGTCGTGACCAAATTATTTGTTTAACCATTCGTCAATTTCTTTATTGGCTTGCTCACTAGTCAAGAAATCTCCATTGTTTATTTGATTTATTGCTGTATCTATCGCAACCTTATGATTATCTGATAGTCTATAAATCTCTGAATCCATAAGACTATCATTAAGAAGTTTATAAACATCCATTAATAATTCGTTATCAGTCAATTGATTTATTTTCCCAATTACTTGATTCTTCATCTCAATTGTAGTCATAATCCTCCTTTTTTACAAAAATGCAACAATTTAATGGAATAAAATTCCACAGTAGCGATTTTGTAAAGTGGCTTTTTAGTCTTCAGTAAATTGTAAAACTTTCATTTCAGTCCATTTCCTGGTTACTTTTCCCGACCTGTTAATATGTCTTCCAGCCTCTTTCGTTTTACATAGTTTTCATAACGAAATGATTGAGCGAGTGCTATCAGTTTTTCTTCTGTTAAATCTTTGAACAAATTACAATATTCAGGCACAAGCGCTTCAGCTATAAGTATATGCCTAACCATCAGGTTTATTTGTCTTTCCTGACCGTTTGGATAGGGATTGTATTCACTGAATTCTTTTTTAAACATTTCTTCTAATGGTTTTAACACCTGCCTGATATTTTTATCGGTTGATCCCCATGCATCGGATCCGAGGGAATCTTTTCTTGAAAGGAATGCTGAAACCAATTTCATGTATGGGGTATTTTCATTTTGGTGAATAATGGCCTGCAATCCCATATCCTTATATAGCCAGATACACCAGCTTACTTTGTATTTGCGGTAATATGCCATTTGATCTTTAAGTGCCTGGTACCGCATTTCATCTTTTTCAGGATTACCAGTATAAACAGGGCCGAATTCGCCTACCCAAAGAGGAACATGATGGGAAAACATAAATTCACTTTTTTTAAGGAAATCATGCTCAAGGGTATCTTTGTCAAAAAATCTATTGTCGGTATAACCGGGATAATCTCCACCACGAATAAACCCGGGGACAGCATAATCGTGATTGGTATAAACCACATTATCCCAAACTTCGGTGAACTTGTCAAAATCAACTGCATATCGGTCACCTTCAAGGAACAGAACATGATTTGGGTCGATCTTTCGAATAGCCTCCCGCAGGCGTTTGTAATAAGGGAAAAGTTTTTCGCCTGTTGGTTCAGCCGGTTCGTTAATCAAATCATAGCCTGCAACCCACGGCTGATTTTTATAGCGTTCTGCTATAACTTCCCACAAGTGTAACGCCCTGTCCTGAAAATCCTTATGCTTCCAGAACAATGCTTTGTGGGTGGGATTGTCGCTATGCCAGTGCTGGTTTTGAAATCCTGGCAGCGCATGCAGGTCGATGATGGTATAGATTTGATGCTTTGCACACAATTCTATTACCCTGTCAAGGTGTTCAAATGCACCTTCCTTAATGACCCGCGGATTCATATCATCCTCAAAAAGATGGTAATTGATTGGGATGCGAACCAGGTTTAGACCCAGACTGTGAATGTATTCTGCGTCAGGTTCAGTGAAATAACTTTTGAGAAAAGTATCGAAGAAAAGATTGTATTTTTTTTCTCCTAATACTTTCAGTAGCCCTTCACGCATAGTTTCTTCATTGGCCGGATAACCATCAATGAAATTCTCCATGTGAAGCATTCCACCCAGTCCAAAACCACGTAAATAAACAGTATCGCCCGATAGGTTGACTATTTGATTACCCGAAACCCTAAGCCAGTTTTCATTTGTTAAACTCTTTTTATATTGTGTTTTCTCAGAACAAGCGGTTAACAAAAATATGACCTGGAGGATTAATAGCAGTAAGAAATTTGTTCGTCTCATTGTTGTTTAAGTTAAAGCTTATCTGTTTTGTTTTTAAATGTTGTACAACGGGAGTCCGTGCAAATACGCTTATTTAAAAAATTGTTGTTGTAAATATAGCTATCAAATCTCATATCATACCGATTGTGCGGGGATATTTTCTGTAGCTCATTGTTTGATGTTAAAACCTACACAATTAAAATCCGTAGCCCCCGCCAAAAACGAAAAAACAGCTTACTCTTTACCCTAACAGAAAACTGATTGCTGACCGGTTTCGCTGAACAACGAATAGACCAAAATCCCATTAGCCGCAGTGGTAATGGGATTTTTTGTGCCTGGGATTTCGGCTATTCGACTAAATGTTATGTGTAGGCTTATTTCTCAATTATTCGTTTTTCGTTTGTCCTTGTCAAGTCAGTTCTTTCGTTAACTAGATATAAAAATTCAATTAGCTTGGATGCAATTGTCGGAGGAAACATTGACTTCAAATACTTCCTTTGTCCATTGTAATAAATAATTAATGTCGTTACAGGAGCGTCTGCACCTTCTTTTTCGGGAAAAGTCAAAGTTTTTAGGTTGCAAGTCTGAAGTATATTAATTAGTTCCTTGTATAGAGTGTCATTAAGTTTTCCAAAAAACTGTCCTGATTTGATAATATCAATTTCATCCATAGAGTCGCCTTTATAGAATTCTCCCTTGAGATAAACATTTCTATTGTTATCAATTTCAATTTCTATTGTCGGACAACTTCCGAAGCAACTTGTCGTGTGATAAATTATTTTTTCAAAAGAGATTGATCTGTCTTTATTAAATTTCTGCTCGATAAAAGTTAGATTAGTCCTTTTATTAAAGAATTCTTTTGATAGGTTAGATGAAGGTCTAACTGTTAAAGACGTATCTGTTTGTTTTAAAACTATTAGGTCATATCTTTCAACGTATAATTTTTTATAGTTGGTCTCAGACGAGTAATACCTTGTTTGAAAACTTAAGGTGTCACCAAGTAAAAAAAATGCCATCCCTTCGTCTTTGTCTGCTGTGCAAAGCATATTAGAATTGCAATACTTATTGAGAGTGTCATTAATTACCATGACGTCTCTGGAACTTGAAATCCAAGTCCCTTTAAATTTGTCTAACTGTCCGTAAGAAGTCATCCAAATTAGAATTGTCAATATGGTTACTATCGGTTTCAAAGCTTACACATAACGTAATAGCGTTTTATTTAACGTTTCCCCAAATTTAGGTTTAAAAAAGATGAATAACAAATAACTTGTTGAATGTAAATTGAAATATAGGGGGAAATGGAAAACAAATAGAAAATATTCTCATTGTTTTTGCAAACGAGGAGATGATCAGGGGCCTATTTACCTTCCGATAACCTTCTTTCCCAAATCCTGTTGAAAGGAAAAAACTCTTGACAAGTGCATAGCCCGATCATCCGGGATGTAGTTCAATCCGTCAGCCGACGGAACTTCAAGTTGGGTCTTGCAGACCACATGAAGTCCTAATTATTAGGCACAGTTTTATTTAACATTATTTTTTATCCAATTCTCAAGTTCACCTTTATTAAATAATTCAATAATATCTTCAAGGTCTTTATCTTTCTTTATTGATATACCTTTTTTGTAGACATTAATTATAGTTTTAAATCCCTCATAATATCCTTTTTGTTGATCCTTACTATATGAGTTTTCTAACGAGAATCTTGTCCAACCTGCCATAAACAACATCATTAGTTGAGGATTTTTGTCGGTGCATTTAGTTACTATATCAGCATTTAAATTGATTGTCACAGTTGGACTTCCAGTTAACCATTTCATAAAAAACGTATTTGCTTCTATTCTTTTTTGCTCATAAATATTTAATGGAGTATTTTCTAACCAATTGACACAGGCTATTATATCTTTTTCATATTTAGCATAATCCTGGACAACCTTTAAAACATAATTCTTCGGGACTTCAAATTCTTGAGCACTAGTTTTAAAATTGAAGCAAATCAAGAAAACCATAACAACCAAAATTAATCTTTTCATAATCAATGAGTTTATTAGTTAATAAATCAAATATATCAAATCAATTTAATGATTCCATAATTTATTCAGAAGCAAAAATTCAAAATTGTGCCTAACGACTGTGTATACGCCACAGTGGCGTGTATTTCTGACTTGGACGAAAGAAACTTTATTTGTAAATCTCCAGAATAACAGTTCGTTAATAAATTATTTGCGTTTTCATCCAGATACTTTTATTTTTCGTGCTTACATTTTATTCTCTTTCCACAAAGGTATTAATAAAAAATTTAGTTAAACTATTTTCCAGCTAAAAATCAAGCTGATCAAGCGGACTTTTTATTCGCTGGTGCGGATTTGCAATCCGCGCTAACAGGTTTTGGATTTGTAATCCAATCACTTTAAGCAAATTCAATATTTACTAATCCTTTTTC
>JAPLDR010000067.1:28556-55869 GCA_026391655.1 Bacteroidia bacterium
GCTGTTGCATGTTATTTTTCAAATATAATAATAATTTACAAATCATCGAAAGGTGATTTTATTTTTTGTAAGCTTTTTTCTGTTACATGGGTATAAATCTCAGTAGTTTTACTGCTTGCGCTGGTGCGGATTTGCAATCCGCACTATCAGGTTTTGGATTTGTAATCCAATTTACATTAAGCAAATTCAATATTTACTAATCCTTTTTCTCCGGCGTAATCTCTGGCCGAACTATATAAATAATCCATTTGATTTGCCACTATTTCTGCCCTCAAAGGATTATTGTGAATATACTCCATTTTTTCGTCCAAAAATTCATTCGAATGAATCTCTTTGGCATCGTTGCCTTCTTGCCAGACTTTATAATTTTTTATTTTCTTGTCGTTTTTACCGGCATACCAAAATAGGTTTAACAGCCAGTCCCTTCTGCTTTCAGGTATTTCCTTAATTGAATTTGTAATTTTCTTACTGGTAAACTTTTTGAAATCACGAAGGATATCTGATAAATTATTTCCTTCTGATGCACTTGCAATCATGTGCAGGTGATTACTCATCAAACACCAGCAATAAACCTGCAACCCCTTGTTTGCAATACAGTAATTTAAAGAATCGACAATGATATGTCTGTATGCCGGGCGCGTAAAAATATCGATCCATTCTACAATTGTTAATGTAACGAAGTAAGCACAGCCAGGCGTTATATTATTTCGGATTCCCATAACTGAAAATCTAATTGGATTGATTTATTCCAGGATTAAAAATCCTGTGTCTGCGAGGCGCGGATTACAAATCCGCACCAGCTGCGTTGAAAATCCGCACCAGCTGCTTAACTTTTAAAACCAACCAAAATTAATCAAAAAATCATTTCATTTTTCAATCATTTCCGCATTAATTCTGCAAAGTTCACCACTGTTTACGGTAATGGTAATCAACTGATCGTTGCATCCGATCCGCACGAGCTGCGCGGAACTTCCCGAACGGAAAAGTGAAGTTCCAGTGCTTCGAACAGACTTTTCAAACTTAAAAGTGAAATCCGAGGGGTCAGGATCAAATCGACCAGTCAGATAACTATAACTGTTCGTCAGATGAACTAAACGGTTGGTCAGATGAGTAAAACGGTTAATCAGATGAGCTAAACGGTTAATCAGATGAGCTAAACAGGTCGACAGATAAGTAAAACGACTCGTCAGATATCGTTTCGTGTGGGTTCGAATACCGAAACTAAAGAAAATATAAATAATAACCTTATTTTCAACTAATTAACCTTAGTGGTTGTAAGCAGACCCCATATGTTCAACCTTATTAATCTATCTGTAAATCAATAAGGTAATAAGGTTAATTCATTTTCCACGATTCATTTCTACTAATGTTGCTCAGGAAAATAAGGTTTTAATTATTTTATCCTCAAATTTAATTATCTGGATGATGCGGATTTTGGATTTTTAATAAATAAACAGGTCGACAGATGGATAAAACGATCCGTCAGATACCATTTCTTTTGGGTTCGAATACTGAAAGGTAGGAATATATAAATAAAAACCTTATTTTCAACTATTTAACCTTAGTAGCAAGCAGCCCCCCATTTGTTTAACCTTATTAAACTACTACGGTCAATTTTCGTCTAATTATTTTCTGAAACTTCTAAATCTCCACAGAATTATTTCATTCCTTTGCCGGAATTGTTTTAATAAGTAATTTAGAATTGCAATTAATGAGAAATGTATTAGTAATCAGCATATTCGTATTGATTAGTATCAACTGTTTATTTGCACAAAAAAAGGGAATTGGGAGTATAAAAGGGTCCATTATTGAAAAAACAACGAATACTCCACTTGAGTTTGCCAGTGTAGTTATCAAAAATAAATCGGACAGTGCCCTAATTCAGGGAGCTGTAACCGATAAAAATGGGATGTTTGTATTTGAGGGATTACCTTTAGGAGAGTACAAAATCACTTATAGTTTTATTGGGTTCGATGAAATGAAATCTCCTGCAATTGTGCTTGATTCGAAAAAAAGCAGGATTGACGTTGGTAAATTATACATCTCAGAAACAACAAAGGCCGTTGGTGAAGTTATGGTAACTGCACAAAAGTCGACTTTCGTTAATTCTATTGATCGTAAGACATTTAACGTGGGTCAGGATGTGATGAGCAAGTCTGGTTCTGTCAGTGATTTAATGCAAAATATTCCTTCCGTACAGGTTGATGTTGATGGAAATGTGAGTTTACGGGGTTCCGAAAATGTGACTATGCTTGTCAACGGGAAGCCATCCACAATGATGAATCTCAACCGTGCGGCGGCCTTGCAGCAAATGCCTGCCAGTTCTATCGAAAAAATTGAAATTATCACCAATCCTTCCGCTAAATATAAACCGGACGGGACTTCCGGAATCATTAATATTGTACTAAAGAAAAATAAGGGGCTCGGATTAAATGGCAATCTTTCAGCAAATACCGGCAACGACAACCGGCACAACTTTAATGTCCTGGCAAATTACAATCCAGGCAGATTGAATCTTTTTGGAAGTATCGGGATGAGACGGGACGACCGTATCCGCATAAGTGATATCACTACAAGAACTTATGATGCATCACAATTAGCAAACTCTTCAAAAACTTACACTATTGGCCATGCACGACCACTTTACAATCTTGCAAATGCCGGCATCGATTATAAGTTGGATGATCACAATAAGGTTGGGGTTTCATCCAATTTCAACTATCGTTTTCAGCGGCAAAATGATATTTCGACCTATACCCTGAACGACAACAAGGGAAAAAGCATTGATGATTACGACCGCGTTCGCTACCTCCCGGAAACAGAATCGGATCTGGAAATCACCTCTACCTATCAACATTTATTCGATAAGGAAGGGCACGAGTTAAATGTGAATTATATTCTTTCACGGTCGCTCGAAGATGAAAACAACTATTATACAAATACTTATCGCATTCCATTTCCTGTTGTCAGATATGACAATATGTTTTACCACCATGTAAACAAAGGATCGGAACTCTCTGTCGAATATACCAAACCCATATCGGAAAATAGCAAGTTTGAATCGGGATATCTGCTCGAATACTTCAACAACGATTTGAACCTTTACCGCGACACCTTAGACCTTGTTTCACAAGTATGGAAAAAAGATTTTGGACGTTCAAACAGGTTTATCAGGTCGGAATATACACATGTATTGTATGCCACCTATGATAAGGAAATCGGAAAATTTGGCTTTTTAGCCGGGTTACGAGGCGAACAGACTTCTACCAAAGCGCACTTACAAATTGACCGGAAGTCAGGAATTGCAACTGAACTATAGCCATCGGATTCGTCGCCCGGCAGACGAAGAGTTAAACCCATTTCCTGAATACCAGGATTTACAGAATATACGGGTTGGAAATCCAAATTTAAAACCCGAAGATATTCACTCCCTTGAATTGGGATATCAATTAAAGGAGAATTCAACCACCTTTATCTCAACCATTTATTACAGGTATAATTATAATGGAATTACGAGTATAACTAAAAGTCTGGGCAATGGTGTTTTAGAAAATACACTTGAAAACCTTTCGCAGAATCAATCATCAGGGCTCGAATTAATCTTATCGTCATCACTTGGGAAATTTGCCACTTTTAACCTGTCGACGAATACTTTCTATAATACAATTGATGCTTCAACACTCGGTTTTAGCAAGAATAAATCAATGATCTCCTGGTCGGCCAACGGTAATGTGGGGTTCAATATTACAAAGAGTGCTGTATGGCAGGTGACATCAAATTACACTTCCGAAAGTCTTACCCCACAAGGTAAAAGGTTACCTTCGTTTGTGATGAATACCGGACTAAAACAGGAATTGTTTAAAAAGAAAGCCTCTTTGATACTGACAGTTTCAGATATTTTTAATAGTCTAAGAAACAAGTATATTCTTGACACTCCCGAAATTTATCGTAATGAAGTCCGAATGCGTTCAGCGCGGGTGATTTATTTTGGATTCATGTATTCGTTTGGAAACTCTTCCAAAACGACCAAAGATCCTACGATTAAATACGATAATCAGTTATAACCTTGCAACGCAAAACCGGGATTAGAATTCCCATCTCTGAAAGGCGATGATTGCAATTGAATTGAAAATCAACCAAGTTAAAATCAACCAAGTTAAATCCACACCAGCCAGCAAGATGAACATTCTTATTGCTAATTAAATTTTGTAAATTTTATTATTGGTTTTCCACTGAATTTTTTAGTTTTGTGCAAAGTTTTATTTGTTTTATGATTATTGCAAACTTAACCCAATCTTAAATTATGAACGATAAAGTGAAGTTCAGGAAATTCACAAATCTATTCGGTTTATTAATCATTTGTCTCAGTACATTTTTTGTAATTTCATGTAAATATGGAATCATCGAACCAGATTCTTCTATCCTGACACCTGATGTCATTGAAAAACTGCAAGCCGCCGTCGATAAAGCAATGATGAAAACCCAGGCGCCGGGGTTGATGGCATATATCGGTGTAGAGGGTGAAGGCGAGGGGTTATCAATAACACGCGGCGTCAGTAATCTAATGACAAGTGAACCGATTAATATTAACAACTATTGGAGAATAGGAAGTATAACAAAAACAATTACCGCCGAGGCAGTGCTGATATTAGCTGACGAAGGGAAAATTGATGTGAACAAACCAATCTCTTTTTATTTCCCCGAATACAAAATACCAGGCGGAGATAAAATTACAATTCGGATGCTTGGAAACATGACAAGTGGGTTGTACGATTACACTACAAATATGGATTGGTATACATCTTATATTAACTCCAATCATCAAAAAGTTTTTACTCCGGAAGAACTATTGGCTATAATTCTCAATAATCCAGTACAATATGAGCCGGGCACCAGGTATTACTACAACAATTCCAACTTTATTTTGTTAGGATTCTTAATTAAAAAAGTGACAGGAAAAGAAATAATAGATGTTTTTAACGAAAAAATTTTTCAGCCACTCGGAATGAACAACACATTTTGGCCGAATACACGTTATTTGCCTTATCCATATTCTCACGGCTATTCACTTGATAATAATTCATTAACTGATGTGACAAATTGGAATCCATCATGGGGAGATGCAGCGGGAATTCTAATATCAAATATTTCCGATCTAAAAATATGGGCAAAAGAATTGGGCGAAAGGAAATTACTTTCCGAAAAGATGAAGAGTGAAAGATATGCCTGGGTTGATTCGGATGCTCCCGGACTTAAATACTCCGGTTTTGGTCTTGAAAAAATCATGGATTGGGTTGGGCATCCAGGAGCTATATTTGGTTATAACAGCCAGTTATGGTATAATACGGTAAAGAAAATTACAGTTATTGTAACAACGAACTCGATGGATGGTTATCCTACTGAAGCAGTGATAGGAGAAATTATTAACATCTTAACTCCATTTAAATAAGGCCTTAAAAAACAAATTATATACGTATGAAATTCAGGAAATTCACAAATCTATTCGGTTTATTAATCATTTGTCTCAGTACATTTTTTGTAATTTCATGTAAAAAAGGAATTACCGAACCAGATTCTTCTATTTTGACAACCGATGTCATTGAAAAGCTACAAGCCGCCGCCGATAAGGTAATGATGGAAAAGTCTATGCCGGGCCTGATTGCATATATAGCCGTAGAAGGCGAGGGAGAACTTTACATTTCCCGGGGCGTCGGTAATCTGGCTACAAGCGAACCAATGAACATTAACAACTGCTTCAGGGTGGCAAGCGTAACAAAAACTTTTACTACCGAAACTGTCCTTATTTTAGCAGACGAAGGAAAAATTGATTTAGGTAAAACGATTGGTTTTTATCTGCCCGAATATTCACTGCCGGGGAAAGACATAATTACAATCAGGATGCTGGGCAATATGACAAGCGGACTAAGTGAGTTCATGAACGACCCGGTCCTATCGGCAGCATATTATAACAGCCAGGGCACCGCAAAATTTACTCCCGAAGAATTAATTGCACCGGTATTAAACTCAAAGCTTATGTTTACACCCGGCACTCACTATTTTTACTGCAACACAAATACTATTTTGCTGGGGATGGTAATCAAGAAAGTAACCGGGAAAGAGGTAAAAGATGTATTCGCCGAAAAAATTTTCCGGCCTCTGGGGCTAACTCACACATTCTGGCCCGAAACCAATTTTTTACCATCTCCCTATCATCATGCTTATACAGATTTATTGGGACCCCCCAATGCTGACGTGACTTATTATGGAAATTCATGGGGCAACTCGGCGGGTATACTAATCTCTAATCTTGCAGACTTAAAGATATGGGCTAAAGAATTATCCGAAATGAAATTACTTTCCGCCAGTGCGAAACTTGAACGGTTTAAAATTGGGTCACCCGAAGCCCATTATGGTTTCGGGCTTGAATTATATGGCAATCTGGTTGGACATGCCGGCGCGATATTGGGCTATAACAGTATGGTATACAGCGACGGTGTAAGAAAGATTACGATTATTACTCACGTAAACACATTTGAAGACAATCCGGCCGGCTTTGCCTTTGTAGAATTCGCAAAGATTCTGGGTTATGATTTATCCGGGTATTGAAAGAAAAGACATTATTAATCTGTGTTTATCTGAGTAATCTGTGGTAGAAACAATTATAATTGAATTCCACCAATCCTTGTTTTCTTATTTTCTCGTCCGCACCAGCTGCTTTTTGTTCAATTCCGCTGTGTATTCTTTCCTGTCTATTGTTAATTTATTGATTTGGCCATTGTTATTGTTTTAAGAGCCAGAACTTAATCATATTATCTGCGCTCTTAACACTTCCGCCCCGAATCGCTAACCCGGGCAACACCTTTGCATTCGGACAAAGTTTTTTTATATCGCGCTCACTACTTCCCAGGCCACTACCTTCGTGTGTGCAATATGGAATAATCGTTTTCCCTGAAAAATCATACGACTCTAAGAATGTAAAAACGGCCATAGGAAAAGTCCCCCACCAGTTGGGATACCCGAGATAAATCACGTCATAAGCATCCATATCGTCAACTACTTCTGTAAGCTCAGGCCGGACATTTTTCCTTTTTTCATCCATTGCAACATTTGTTGTTTCCGTATAATCTTCCGGATATGGCTTTACTGTATCGATTTCGAACAGATCGCTTCCGGTTATTTCCTGTATCTTTTTCGCAACTACCTCAGTATTTCCAACAGACAGGTTAACAATGCTCCCGTTTAGGTAATTGTTTCCTTTACGGGAGTAATATGCGATAAGACTTTTTGAATTTACCATTTTCTATTAGCGGTTAATCATTTTTGCACTACCTCCCGAATACCGGTCGCCTTGTGCTACAATTTTTGATGAAGCGGTGTTAATTTCCAGAAGCTCGTCCGGGGTGAGTTCTACTGCTGCAGCTCCGAGATTCTCGTTTAAACGGTGCAACTTTGTAGTGCCCGGAATCGGGACAAACCATGGTTTTTGTGCAAGTATCCACGCGAGTGCAATTTGTGCAGGTGTAACATTTTTACGCTGTGCCACAGCAGCAACCAAATCTACAAATGCCATATTTGCCTTAAGGTTTTCAGGCGATAAACGGGGAACAGTGCTTCGGAAGTCTTTACTGTCGAACGTTGTGTTTTGGTCCATTTTCCCTGTCAGGAAACCTTTGCCAAGCGGACTAAACGGTACAAAGCCAATCCCAAGTTCTTCGAGTGTTGGGATTATTTCTTCCTCCGGCTCCCGCCACCACAAGGAATATTCGCTTTGCAAAGCAGTAACCGGTTGCACTGCATGAGCACGGCGAATGATCTGCACTCCGGCTTCCGAAAGTCCGAAATGTTTCACTTTCCCTTCCTGAATAAGGTCTTTCACAGCACCGGCAACGTCTTCGATAGGCACATTCGGGTCAACACGGTGCTGGTAGAAAAGGTCAATGGCATCAATTCTGAGTCGTTTCAGCGATTCCTCTGCCACTTTCTTAATATGCTCCGGACGGCTGTTAAGTCCGGTATTTATTCCATCCTGAAAATTAAATCCGAATTTAGTAGCAATCACAACTTTGCCTTTGAATGGCTCGAGGGCTTTGCCTACCAGTTCTTCGTTGATGTACGGGCCATACACTTCGGCAGTATCAAAAAAGGTAACTCCGCTTTCAACGGCCGACCGGATCAGGGAGATCATTTCCTTTTCATCGGCAATTGTTCCGTAGCCAAAGCTCATTCCCATGCAGCCGAGTCCGATAGCAGAGACTTCGAGGTTGCTATTTCCCAATTTGCGTTTTTGAATTTTTATTTCCATGATTTTATGCTTTTAATGATGAGTACAAATATCAAACAGAAATAGCTTAGAAAATAACTAAAAGCAAACAACAAGTTACGAAAATCAAACATCTCTGACTTTAACCGGGCTTAGTTAAAATCAGAGATGTCCAATCCGTAATATTGTGTTCCTGACTTATAACTTATTTAACCGTGACTTCCAGATTACACGGTTTTAATCCTTTAGCTGTTGCTTTTATGGTGATTTTCCCGGGCGTAGTTTCCGGACGCACTATAGCCAGACAAACTCCCATATACGTTTTCCTTTCGGGTTGCTGAAAGCTGGACAGATCCGTTGGACTTCCGTTTCCAACTCCGGCCAACTTGCCTTGTCCGGAGATTTCAAATTTCACCTTCACGTCATCCGCATAAGGAATTACATTTCCATCGGCATCAACCACCTCTGTTTTAATGTATGCCAGGTCATTTCGGTTGGCCCTGATCACGCTTCTGTCAGCAGTTAATCTGATTGCCGTGGGCTCACCTACTGTTTTTATTGTCTGCGAAGCGACCTCCTTGCCGTTGTCATAACAGCGGGCAACAAGAGTTCCCTTTTCATAAGGCACTTCGAACGTGGCGGTAATTGAATTCTCTCCGTCAACGGCCTGTTCACCGATGACTTTGCCATTCAGCTCTAGTTTCACCAGTTTGCTGAGTGTATAAACGTGCACCTGCAATTTTTCTTTCTCATGCCCCGGCCAGCTCCAGCTTTTCAATTCATCGGGCCAGCCCCATGGACTAACAATTTCTTTCATTCCGGCAGGAATCGGACGGTGGACAAGCATTTCAACCAGACTTTTCCGCCATACGACAAGCTGATGAGAATACCTGGGTTTCATGTTCCCAATCAGATCAATGTCACCCTGGTAATCATTAAATATTGGCCATGGATCCCGGTTGAAAAATACACCTAATCCATCTCCTTTCACTGACCCTGGCTTTTCCGGAACATCCGGAACGAGTCTTGAAAGACCGACACCGGCTTCACCGAGGTAATCCATAACAACCCATGCAAAATTGCCTATCACATACGGAAGCTTTTCAACCATCTTCCAGTTATCAAGCGCATAAAGCGGCATAAATTCTGTTGCAACCATCACGCGGTTCGGGTATTTTACATGATCTTCTTCGTACTTTTTATACATGTAGTTGTACCCGACCACATCAAGCATATCCATATGTAGATGGGATTCGTCCCAATGGCTTTTTTGACCTCTTATTGCTGCAAAATCGTTAAAGCCTTCGGTTACGGCACGCGTTTGATCCAAACGACGTACTTCAGCTGTAAGGTTTTTGGCGATTCGAATGCCTGTAGTGTCGAGTGCTTCGCTTATTTCGTTTCCAATGCTCCACATCACCACCGAAGGATGATTACGGTCACGAAGCACCATCATTTCAATGTCTTTCTGCCACCATTCCTTGAAGGATTTCGAATAATCGTCCGGAGAAACTTTTGCCTTTTCCCAATTGTCAAAGATTTCGTCGATTACCAGGATTCCAAGACTGTCGCAAACATGCAGCAGGTATGGTGAAGGCGGATTATGGCTGCATCGTATGGCATTGTATCCGGCATTTTTAAAGATTTCCATTTTCCGTTCTTCCGCGCGATTGATTGATGCTGCTCCCAACGGTCCGTTATCGTGGTGAAAACATCCCCCAATGAGTTTAATGGTCTTTCCGTTGATGGTTAAACCATTTTTTGCATCAACCTTAATTGTCCGAATCCCGAAAGAAGTACTGGTGAAATCTGATTCTTTATTGTTATCGAGTACGGTTACTTTGGCTGAATACAGTTTAGGATTATCAACCGACCAAAGCTTCGGATTGCTCACAGATACCTGGTGTTCAATATTGTTTTTTGCACCGGATAAAACGGTGGCCTTGCTTTCTGCTTGTCCAACGACCTGTCCCGAAGGATCAATGATTTCAACTTTTACAGTTACGGCTCTTTTTTCCTTTCCTGAATTTACAAGCGTTGTTGCGACATTTATCGCTGAGGAATTTTTGCTGACCACCGGAGTTTTTACGTTTACTCCCCAGACGCCGATATGTACCGGATTAACCAGGGTAAGCCAGGTGTGCCTGTAAATACCCGATCCGGAAAACCAGCGGGCTGTTCTCCCTTCATTTTTAACCTGAACGGCGATCATATTGGTTTGTCCTGCCGGATTGAGATAAGGGGTAATGTCGTAATAAAATGAGGTATAGCCATAAGGGTGATTCCCGACATGCTTTCCATTGACCCACAAATCTGAATTCATATATACACCATCGAAAATCATGTAAGCGGTTTTATCCTGGTCTGCCCTGTTTATTGTGAAGTTCTTTCTATACCAGGCGGTTCCGCCAATGGTGTAGCCTGTTCCCATTTTACCGATTGAGGCTTTAGAGAATGGACCAATAATGCTGTCCGGAATCTGCCCGGGAAGGTCTTCAATACTCCAGTCATGCGGAAGATCGAGCGTACGCCATTTCGAATCATTAAATGTGGGAACTTCAGCTCCGGAGGGGTTGTCCTTTATAAAATGCCAACCTTCATCGAATGAGGTGGTACGTGTATCAACCACTTTGCTTTTTTGTATGGTGAGGGCGTTTATGATGGCAACTTGCATCAACATCAAAATCAACATCAAGGTAACTTTTGTTTTCATAAAAGATGGTTTAGTCATGTTTATAAATAATGTGTTTAAATGATTCTCGCGAAGAATCATTGAGCAACTTTTATACACATTAACCGGCTTTGATCCCTGATTAACAACTTTCCATTTGCAAGTGCTATAGGTGCCCAGTTTTGAGTTCCAAATCTGGTAGCCTGTGGATTATCACTTTTTTGTTCTGCAAGCAACTCTGCTGATGCAATTGGTTTGTAAACAGAAGGGTCAGGTTCAATAAGATACAATTTTTTGGCTCCGTCTGTAGCCAGGATTAGTCCATCAGCCAAAATCATACTGCCTTTATTAAAATCAGGTTCTTTTTTTGTTTTCCACATGATCTTGCCATCCATACTCATACAAACGAGGCCGTCGCGTCTGGAATTGGTTCCGTATTCAGCGTAAAAATAGCCGTTGTACAATAAAGGGGTTTTGGTCTGATCTCCAAATTCCACGGTTCTGAATAGTTCTGAAGTTTGATAGCTGCCATCTGCATTTTTTTCAACCTTAATCATTAATGCCCCGAGTTCGTATCCTCCGGTAATGAGTAATTTATTGTCGCCGGCATCAACTGCACCCGGAACCGGAATCATACATTCCCAATTGGCGAATTCCCATAAAATTTTACCGTTCAACGGATCAATTCCAACGACTTTACCTTTACTTCCTCCGCCTCTTCCGGATGCAGTGATCATAACCACATGATCTTTTCCATCAATTTTCACCAAGGTAGGACTGACATATCCAACTGGTCCGATAGCGGGCGTTTTCCATTTCACATTGCCTGTGAGTTTTTCGTAAGCCACAACACCTGTCTGGGGTGCCTGAGAGGCCAATATAAGTAAATCACCATAAATCAGGGGACACTGGGAGATTGCCCACATCGGAATCTGCTCACCGCCAAAATCCTTCCAGACGTTTTTATTCCAAACGGGCTTGTGAGTGTTGATATCTAAGCAATACAGATCGCCGTAAGGACCACACGAATAAACATAATTGCCATCTAAAATTGGGACACTCCGGGAACCGGGAAACATAACAGCTCCGGGAGCTTCATAACCAAAATTCCAGAGTTCTTTTCCAGCGGAAAGGTCAAAACACCTTAGGTTGTCTCCAACCTTGTCATCCCTGTCGAGTAAATAGACCTTACCGTTTTTGACAACAGGTCCGCCATAACCAATACCCACGTTAACAGTCCACAGAATTTCCGGTCCATTCTGAGGCCAGGAGCGTAAAATACCTTTTTGGTCTGAAATACTATTTCTGTGGGGACCAAGATATTGGGGCCAGTCCTGTGCATAGACATTTGCTATGCAAACGAATAAGAGAACCAGCGGAATAAACATCTTTCTTTTTTTCATTTTATTGCTCCTACTATTTTGTTGATTGATTAAGGTTGATAATCTGAAAGGGTTTTGTGTTCCTCTTTAGTTTAAAGTTCTCTGTAATTATCCCAATATTCCTTAGGGGTAAAATTTTGTCGCTCTTGTCTCAATTTGGGCTAAAACAATTTCAGCATTGTTAACAAAATCAGAATACTTGCTAAATTTTGGTCTATTTAAAACCTCTAAATATTCCTTGAACAAATCATCGGATATGCATACTTCCACAAGACTTTCAAGCACATAGCTATAGAGGATAAAATTTGGGTAATTCCTTTGTATCAAAGCCGAAACCAAAACGTTCGTATCAATGATTACTTTTTGCATTTCTTACAGCCTTAACTTCATCATTAATCTCATCCATTGACATCCTGGAAAGATTATATTTTTCCGCCAACTGGATGCACCTATTAAGAGCTTGTTTTGTAATTTCCTTATTTACAATATCAACAAATTCGGTAAAAGAAAATTTATCTTTGTTAATCCCGAATTGATTGTACTCCAAATCTGATATTGAGATGCTTATTGTTTTCATGGCATATATGTTTATGCAAATTTAATCTTTATGAAGTTGTATTCCAAATTTCGCGTGCTTGTGTACTTTGTGCTTTTCTTGGTGTCCCTGGTGTTTAGATTTTTTAACACCAAGTTAACGATGGGTTGCATTAGATTCACGAAGATATATATGCTAATTCACCCTGTCTGAAAGGCGTTGATTCAAAACACCATATCATTGATTTCTGAATTTTCATGGCAAAATGCAACAGTTCAAATACCAGATTGCGCAAAACATCGTATTTGTGAATATAATCTGATTTGATTTCTTCAAACATTTTTTTGTAAGTGCCCGTAATTTGTTCCACCTGTTCATCCGACAATTCGAATACATGATTTCCGGCATATTGAAATACTGAATTTTGATTTGAATCGCCAAATTTATGGAAAAAGTGCTGATTGAAAATGCAATAAAATCCGTTCTGGATTTTTTCCAGGTTTTCGCAATTATCAGGAATCCAATCGAATTTCCGCTGATAAAATTCTTCTATGGTTTCAACTTTACTCATCTCCCACAAACTTACTAATTTTAGGGGCTTGTTATCGTTCGGCATATTTTATATTGAAAGAGTAAAGAATAAGTGATGCCTTTCTGCAAAAAGTTCTGTCCCTCAGAAAAGATGCTTCGAAAGTGCCTTTAAAAAGCCAAAATTGATTATGCTTAATCTATTTGCTTGTTTACGATTTTCACACAGCAAATGAATCTGATTTTTAAAGAAATTTGTAACAAATATCAAAGCAATAATTACGATTTTCAAACAATTTTCATCTTTAAAATCGTTGCGTGCAGGGATTGATAATAGGAACCAGCTGTTTTTATCCTCTATTTTCACCACTATAGTCAAGAACTTATTGAAAGAATTTTAGAAATTTGGAAAATTCAGGTGATTTGTTTCGTTGTTGCGAAACTCTATCTTTGCGCCGAAAATATCGGTACGATGACAAAAAAAGAAGCACTGGCAGTACTCCATTCCCAAACCAAAGGAGTACCTTTTGAAGCACTTGAGTTTTTAATGAATCTCCCGTACGACGAAGACATTGAAAATAAAATTATATTTCACCTCGATAATGCTTATGACGAGCGGGTTGCAATGCTAAATGAAAGTTTGCCAAATCTGCCTTTGTGGTATGCCATTCTTGCCGAAGTTCATTCTTCGAAAAAAATTGTCCTATTGGTCATCAACCTTTTCACAATACCAGACTCACCCGACTGGGATCTCCTCGACGAACAAGGTCTATTCCTGGTTGGGATGTTTTCGGAGCGATATCCAGAGACGATCACAACTTTTCTCGATGCCATCGAAAAACAGGTGTCGAAAAAAAGTAATGCCCCTTATCTTTTTCTCTACGATTGCATCTACTTTGCCAAAGACGAAATTCATGGCGAACAGATTTCCAGATTGTTGAGCAACCCTGACACGGGATGGAAACCGTTATTAGCTGTACATGTGGCCGAAACCCGGTTAAATTCGTGCCGCGAAGAGGTGAAAAAACTTCATGAAGAGTTTGTCCGGTTTACGCAGAAAGGAACGAATGAGAACCTGATTCGTGAGGAGCTTCAATTTGCACTCGAATTATTTGATGATGAGACCCATACTCCGGGTTGCTATTTCCATCAGCGCGGCGACTGGAAAAGCCATTATAAAAATGCCGAAGCGATTTTTGCAGGAGAAAATCCGATGCTCGCGAATATTTTCAACAATGTGGGTCGCAACGATCTGTGTCCGTGCGGCTCAGGAAAAAAGTACAAGAATTGTTGTTTGAAGAAGTAGGTTAATTTATCTGTTATTATTGGGTGAAAACATTTTAGATCACATAGGTCGGACTAATCCTCCCCAATTACCCACGGCGCAATAACTCTTTCCAGAATTTTTTCGCCATGAACATACGCGAGAAAAATACCATAGTTGGTAATCGGAATCCCGGTTGCATTAAGGTCACGGAGCCGGGCAGCCATGCGCTGGCCCGAAATCATACATCCGCCACAGTGAATCACCAATTTGTATTTTTTCATATCCAAATCATCAACAAACTCTCTTCCAAATGTATAATCCACAATTACTTTAGGATAGTGTTTTTTAAGCAGATTCGGAATCTGTACTGTTCCGATGTCTTCCCTGATGCGGGAGTGGTTACACGCCTCGGCAATCAGAACATGGTCGCCAGGTTTCAGTGAGTTTAACGCCTTGATTCCGCATACAAACTCATTCAGCCTTCCCCTGCTCATATAGTTGATCATCATGATCGAAAAGGTTGTTAATGCCATATCATCAGGTGCCCAGTCCTTAATGATGTCCATCGCCTGCGAATCGGTGATGATTGCTTTCGGTTTTTTGGTAAAACTGTTGATAAAAGTATTCCACCTTTCCACTTCCGAAGGATCACCTTCCCGCGCTTTTGTAAGATTCATCCGGTACGAAACCGGGAAAGCCCATTTTCGCGTAATGTACTCTTCGGCCATTGCCTGGGGTCGCAGATATCTTCCGGGCGGTGTCTCTTCATCCATCGGAATATTCAGAATATAAAACTCCCCTTTTTCTACAAAGGGTAACAATTCAACTGCTACATTCTTTGGGATGTAGTTTTCGAGAATCGCTTCAAGTAATCGCTGCCGGTAATTTATATCGATGGCGCTCAGCACAATCCGGTGATAAACCCGTATTTTAGTGAGCAGTACTTCTACCTTTTCGATCCGGTTCTTGTCGCTGTTGCGGAAAATATTATAAACGACAATTACCTGTTTATCAAGCTTCCGAGCCTCTTCGATAATAAATCTGTCAGCCTCATAATCAAAAGTTGCAGGATCGATCACAAGCAGAACAAGATCACACTCTTTCAATGCAGCAACGCTCTTTTTCCGTTTTTTATCACCAAGCTCATCCAGTTCATCAAACCCGGCAGTATCCATCAGTTTCACAGGACCAAGACCATGGATTTCGGTCAGTGTGATTTTTGTATCGGCTGTAGTACCTGGTGTCGGGTCAACAATTGAGGTTTCCTGCTGAGTAAGAAGGTTCATCAGGGAACTCTTGCCCGAATTCATCTTCCCGAAAATTCCAATTATATCGCGTTCTGTCATATTCTTTATTATTAGTCATGTAAAGAAAACAAAAAATCTTTTAATTAGTTTTGTACTATAAAACATCCATCATGGAAAAAATTGCCATATTCCCGGGTTCCTTTGATCCTTTTACCTTAGGACATGAATCGATCATTAAACGTGCTTTGCCATTGTTCGATCAGATTATCATTATGATAGGGTACAATTCGAATAAGAAGGCCTTTTATCCTTTGGAAAAAAGGAAAGAGTGGATCAGGCGGGTATTCGAAAACGAGCCCAAAATCAGGGTAGGGAAATTCGACGGTCTGACCGTTGACTATTGTAAAAGGGTTCATGCACAATATATTCTGAGGGGATTACGAACATCTTCCGATTTCGAATATGAAAGAGCTATTGCCCAGATTAACAAAAAGATGCACCCTGAAATAGAAACTATATTTTTGTTGACCACGCCCGAAACCACAGCAATCTCCTCAACTATTGTAAGAGATATTCTCCGACATAAAGGTGATGCAAGTCTTTTTCTTCCGTCTTGTATTGATATTTCGGAGTTTTATAAAGAATGAATGCCTATATAATTAAAATGCAGCATTTTACAATTTTATTACTTTTTTTGAGTTTGTCAGCTCAACTTAGGGCCCAAAAATCAGTTCTTTCCGGTAAAGCGGTCGATTACAGCGCGAAAGAAATTACATTTTACACAATACCGGATCCGGTTCTTCGTCAGAAATTTGAGTTGGCCACAACCAAAATTGCCACCGACGGAACATTTTCAGTGATATTGTCTGTTAGCCAAACAATTGAGATTTATACCGATCTCGAAAAGTATTGTGGAACAATGGTTGTTGAGCCCGGAAAAAATTACACAATTGCACTCCCCCCATTTTCGCTCCGGACTTCCAATGAAGCACACAGTTCATATTTTAAACCTGCGCCTTACTGGCTGGGATTGCCTGGTACCGAAAACAGTGATCTTAATTTTGCGGTACGTGCGTTTGTGACGGAATTCAATCTCGAAACAGTTAAAAACACTGTTCCGATCTATCAAAAACAATCAAAAGAAGTTGTAAATGAAATTATTGAACGATTGGAACAAAAATATTCAGCCAATCAGAATGACTACTTCAAGACTTTAAAAAGTTATTATTTTGCCGAATTGGAATACGCTGTAAATCAACGCACACCTGATTTTGTTATCAAAAAATACTTTGCGACCAAACCAATTCAACTTCATCATCCTATCTATCAAAGAGTCTTTGGAACAATGTTTACCGATTTTCTTCGGAAACAGTCACAGGATATTCAAAACAGAAAAATCGTTAGCATCACTAATTCAGGAAATTTTTTAGAGCTTGTGAGCTTTTTTGAAAACAGAGGTTATAAAAAGGAATTTGCTGAACTGGTTGTGTTAAAAGGTTTAAATGATGGATACTACACAGGTAGTTTCTCGAAAGAAGGTGTGATTAAGGCAATAGGAATGGCACAAACAGCAACAACATCACCTTTATTACTACCTGTTGCGCATCAAATCAAAAACAAACTGATGCTATTAGCGGTTGGAGGAAAAGCTCCGGCTATAAAGTTAAGTAATCTGAAAAAGGAGACGATTACCCTTGATCAATTTAGCGGGAAATTTGTTTACCTCTTATTTTTTAACAGCAAAAGTACCGATTGCAGAGCAGAGCTTGATTCGATTGTTTCGCTGGAAAGAAGATTAAGGCAAGTTCTTAGCGTAGTATCAGTTTCACTTGACGAGGATTTTGATAACGCAGCAAAACTATGGAAATCAAGGGGCTATTCATGGGAATTGCTCAATGGTTCGAAACAGAAACAACTGATTATCAATTATAATGCATCAATTACCCCGGCGTTTTACCTGATAGATCCCAATGGTAAGCTTCAGCTCTCTCAGGCTCCTTCACCATCTCACGGATTCGAACCTCTGTTTTTAAAAATGTTCAGAGATTTCAGTTTTAAACAACAACGGAATTAACGTTTTATTAAGAATCGTTGTTGAGTTAGTCAACCCCAAACCAAAAATCTTCGTATTTTTGCATAAAATTTAATGCTGCATACCTCATGGAAAACACACAAATAGAAGTCACGAAACGCCTGTTGGCTATCGATACGATCAAAATACAGCCCGACACTCCTTTTACCTGGGCATCAGGATGGAAAGCCCCGATTTATTGCGATAATCGTAAAGTGCTCTCTTATCCCGAAACAAGGACCTTTATCTGCAATCTGTTCGCAAAACTGATACGCGAAAAATATCCCAATGCTGAAGCAATTGCCGGAGTGGCAACAGGTGCCATCGCGCATGGGGTTTTAGTCGCTGAGGTTTTGCAACTTCCGTTTATTTACGTCAGGTCTAAACCTAAAAATCACGGACTCGAAAACCTTATCGAAGGTGATATTCAGCCAGGTACAAAAGTGGTAATCATTGAAGATCTTGTTTCAACGGGAAGTAGTTCTTTAAGTGCGGCTGAGGCTGTCCGCAACTATGGCGCTGAAGTGCTTGGAATGCTTGCCATCTTCACCTACAATTTTCCTATTGCATCAAAGAACTTTCAGGAGGCCAATATCGAGTTGACAACATTAAGTAATTACAATTTGCTGCTAAAAATGGCCTACGATTCGGGCGAGATTACCAACTCACAACTCAAAAGCCTGAACAACTGGAGAAAAAACCCTGAGACCTGGGGGCAGGAATTGAAAGGTTAAAGGATAAAGGCAATGTAATAATCCTCCTTTCTCGCTCACTCCATTAGTTAGCAGATGTTTATAAAAAAATTTAATAAAAAAAATGGGAACTGAAAAATATATCAGCGAGGTAAAGCTTATTTCTGCCCCGCAAGAAGTGGTTTATAACCGTCTTTCAAATTTTAAAAATCTTGAACAGCTTTTTGATCCAAAACGGATGGAGGAGATTAAAAAACAATATCCGGATGTTCCTGATATTAAACTTGATAACTTTATGGCCACTGCCGATGAATGCAGCTTTACTGCCAGCCCCATTGGTAAAGTTGGGGTGCAAATTGTTGAACGCGAACCGTCTAAAACGATTAAACTGGCCGGAAGCAAATCTGTTCCATTTCAGTTTAGTTGCTGGATTCAACTTGTGAAGGTTGATGAAACAAGCTGTAAAGTGAAAATCACATTGCATGCAGAACTAAATCCCATGTTTAAAATGCTTGTTAATAAACACTTAAAAAATGGAGTTGATCAGATTGCTGAGGCATTGACAAAAATACCGTACGAATAATCTACTATTCTGATAGTTAGACTGAGTAATTACATCTATTTAAAGACCACTTCCTTAAATTGATATTTATTGATTTTTCCTGTCCGGGTTTCAATCATTAATTGTCCGATTTGATCAACACCAAGAATACGACCTTCAAAATCACCATTTTCATCTGAATAGGATGACCAGCAACCACACTGATATAGCATTTGGGAATAATCCTCATCAATTTGCCCGAATTCCGCGTTGCGAAGTTGGTGATAGCGGGCATCAAGTTTCAGGCATAAGTCAGAAAGAGATTCTTCAAGATTGTAAATTTTATGGGTGATCTGGCGCAGAGATACCGGATTCGGGGCATTGCTAGTGAATACCTGCTGATTGATATTCAAACCAATACCCACAATACAGGAAGATATCTTGTTGTTTCTGATCGAATTTTCGATCAGAATTCCTGCTACTTTCCCCTTTCCGATATAGACATCATTCGGCCATTTGATGGAAACTTGATCAGTCCGGTCTCTCAAAAAATCGGCAACTCCAAGCGAGATTGCTTTCGAAATTTCGAATTGCCTTTTGATTTCCAAAAAATCGGGATAAAGGAGTATACTGAACGTTAAATTCTTATTTGGTTCACTTTCCCATTTGCCGGAAGCCTGTCCGCGACCGTCAACCTGGCTGTCTGCAACAAAAACAACTCCTTCCGGCAGACGTTTTGTCAGTAGCTGTGTTGCGGCATAGTTATTGGTTGAACCTAATTCGTGGATTCGTTCAATGCAGGATCCGATTATTTCGTTCATTTTTGTCCGCTGTATTTGAAAGATCAAAGTAAAAACTTTAATTCCATAAGAATACCGCAACATTTCTTTATTTATCTATCGGACAAAAAAATTATCTTTGTGCTTTAAATTTTCTATATGGTTAATCCTGCCATTCAAGATGGCTCTATCGATTTAATTGAAGCGATTATTGAGGGTATTCAACGAAAAAAAGGACTTGAAATCATCGATATTGATCTTCAGATTCTTAATAATACCGAATGTGATCATTATATTATTTGCCATGGAACATCTAATACACATGTAGATGCCATTGCCCATTCAGTAGAAGAGACAGTAGAAGAACTAAAAAATGAACCTGCATGGCATCGCGATGGTTATAAACAGGCGCAGTGGATTTTACTCGATTACGCAAATATAATGGTTCATGTATTTCAGGAACCTATTCGCAGGTTGTACGATCTTGAGAGTTTGTGGGCCGACGGAAGAATTTTTAATATTGACGCTGACATTTAATTGATTATGGCTGAGAAAGAAACAAAAAATAGCGTGGGGAATAATATCCCTAAAGGGAATAAAAAAAACCCGGGAGGTGCAAAGTTTACACCTAAGTTTAACCCGATTTATATTTATGGAATTTTATTGCTTGCTTTTTTCGCGATCAATTATTATACGAATAGTGGAACACCTGTCGAAACCAGTTGGCAAGAAGTAAAAAATACGATGCTTAAAAACGGCGATATTGCTAAAATAGTTGTCGTAAATAAATCACAATCAGATATTTTCCTGAAAGAGGGTTCCTACGAAAAATATAAAAGTAAACTTGATCAGGGTTTTGGATCACCGGCAAAGGTTGGTCCTCACTTTTTCTTCACAATCGGATCGGTTGACGTTTTTGAAAAAAACCTCGAAAGTGCTCAGGCTGAGTTTGGTGATAATGCCAAAGTTACATTAACTTACGAAACTCGCGTCAACTATTTTAGCGAAGTAATGGGCTGGTTATTATTCCCGCTTATAATGCTTGCAATATGGTTCTGGTTTTATAGAAGAATGAGTAAAGGTGGCGGCGGAGGCGGAAACATATTCAATGTTGGAAAATCGCAAGCCAAAATTTTTGATAAAGAGTCGAGGGTAAGTACTACTTTTAAAGAGGTAGCTGGTTTGGCCGAAGCAAAACAGGAGATTGAAGAGATTGTAGAATTTCTTAAGAACCCTGACCGATACACCAAACTTGGTGGAAAGATTCCAAAAGGAGCATTACTCGTAGGTCCTCCTGGAACTGGTAAAACACTATTAGCCAAAGCAGTAGCAGGAGAAGCAGATGTTCCCTTTTTCTCAATGTCGGGTTCCGACTTTGTGGAAATGTTCGTTGGAGTCGGAGCATCGCGTGTTCGCGATCTGTTTAAACAAGCCAAAGAAAAAGCTCCTTGTATTGTTTTCATTGACGAGATTGATGCAATTGGCCGCGCCAGAGGACGAAACCCGAATATGGGATCAAATGACGAACGCGAGAATACACTGAATCAATTACTTACCGAAATGGATGGTTTCGATACCAATTCCGGAGTAATTATATTAGGTGCCACTAACCGGGCTGATATCCTCGACAGGGCTTTAATGCGTGCCGGTAGATTTGACCGCCAGATTCATGTTGAATTACCAGATGTGATTGATCGGAAAGAGATTTTTTTAGTACATCTTCGACCACTAACGTTATCGGAAGATGTAAATGTAAATTTTCTCGCCAAACAAACACCTGGATTTTCGGGTGCCGATATTGCTAATGTTTGTAACGAAGCAGCGCTTATTGCCGCACGTAAACAAAAAACTAAGGTTGAAAAGCAGGATTTTCTGGATGCAGTCGACCGCATTGTCGGAGGACTTGAAAAAAAGAATAAAATTATCACCGCTGACGAAAAAGCGATTATTGCCTATCACGAAGCGGGCCACGCGACGGTAAGCTGGTTGCTCGAACACGCTCATCCACTTGTAAAAGTCACCATAGTACCTCGTGGAAAAGCTTTGGGAGCAGCCTGGTACCTGCCAGAGGAGCGCCAGATTACTACACGTGAGCAGATGCTTGATGAGGTATGTGCCACATTGGGAGGAAGAGCTGCCGAGACTGTTGTATTTTCTAAAATCTCATCGGGGGCACAAAACGACCTTGAAAAGGTGACCAAAACTGCCTATTCGATGATCTGCTATTTTGGAATGAGTGATAAAGTCGGAAATGTCAGTTACTACGATTCCTCCGGTCAAAGTGATTACAGTTTTAACAAACCTTATAGCGAAAAAACTGCAGAACTCATTGATGCCGAAATTAAAGAATTGATTGACATTGCCTTTAGCAGAGCGAAGGATATTTTGATCAAAAATGCTGAAGGACATAAACAGCTCGCTGAATTGCTCCTCGAACGTGAGGTGATTTTCACAGAAGACATGGAACATATTTTCGGACCACGTCCCTGGGGAAAGAAAAAAGAGGAAGATAATCCATTAAAGGAAGACGATACTCAACCAACTTCTTTAGAATCAGAAATAACAAAGGTATAATTCTAAAACAATTAAAAATAGGCTGAAATTGAGCGAGTTTCGTACACGTACCGTTTGGGGGTTCCTTTTTGTAACAGCTATTCTTGGTGCCATCCTTCTCGGATCTTATACTTTTGCGTTACTTTTTTTAATCCTTTCGGTTTTAGTACTCCGCGAGTTCTATTTTTTGTGCCGTATGGCTGGATTTTCGCCACAGATTTATCCCGGACTCGCTGCGGGAGCAGCTATATTTTCTTTATCGTTTTTCACAGCGCAGCATTCCATCACTTTTAAAGCATTCAATTACCTTCTGCCATTCATATATGCTTTCCCGGTTTACGAACTTTTTCGTAAAAAGGAAAATCCACTCATGAACATCGCCCTTACGGGATTTGGAATCATTTTTGTAACCATCCCATTTTCGATGCTTAATTTCCTTGCATTTCCCGAATTTGAAGGATTCAAAGTCTATAATTTCGGATTACTTATTAGTCTATTTGTATTCGTATGGGCTGGCGATTCAGGGGCTTACATTTTTGGTGTCCGATTTGGCCGTCACCGCCTTTTCGAAAGAATCTCCCCAAAAAAATCATGGGAAGGTTTGTTCGGTGGTGTTATCACCGCAATTGCAGCAGCATGGATTCTGAACTTTATATTTCCTCAGTTTAATATTGTATTACTTATAGTTATGGCCATAGTTGTTGTCATTTCAGGAACCCTTGGCGATCTGGTTGAATCGATGATCAAACGAAGCATTGGAGTAAAAGATTCGGGTCGTTTTATGCCCGGTCATGGTGGCCTGCTCGACCGTTTTGACAGTATTCTTCTCGCTTCTCCGGTGATTTATTTTGTCTTCCAATTTTTTCGATGAGTATTAATTACTTAATTTTGCGCTACAATAGTTTAAACTTATGAGAGTTCATAAAAAAGGGTTTCAGGTTATCGCGGTTACATTTCTGATCTGGCTGGCGCTTAATGTCAGTGTCGGAATGACAGGCGAGCTTTATTTCCGCTGTTTTACATTCCTGACAACTACGCTGATTTTGATTTTTGTTATCAGGTTTTTTCGATATCCCCGACGTTCAATTGAATTGAAGCCGAACAGCGTTTTATCACCTGCTGATGGTCAGGTCGTGGCTATTGAAGAAACCATTGAACCAGAATACTTTGGCGATCATCGGCTTCAGGTTTCAGTCTTTATGTCGGTTTATAATGTTCATGTAAACTGGATACCGATTCCCGGAGTGGTGAAATATTTTAAACATCACAACGGCCGGTTTATGGCAGCTTATCTGCCTAAATCATCAACTGATAACGAAAGAGCAACCACAGTCATCGAAATGGCTGATGGAAGAGAGGTTCTGGTAAGACAAATTGCGGGAGCTGTAGCTAAAAGGATTATTACCTACCCTCAGGTGGGTGCCATAGTGAATCAACGGAATGAACTTGGCTTTATCCGGTTTGGCTCGCGTGTAGATCTTTTTCTCCCGGTCGGGACAAAAGTTATCGTTGAATTATGTCAAAAAGTAACTGGCAGTCAAACCGTTATTGCAGACCTTTAAAAATATTTCACTGAAATGATCCGTAAGCATATTCCCAATTTTATCACCTGCTTAAATGTGGTATCGGGAAGTATTGCCGTGCTTTTTGCAATTAAAGGGGAACTAACTATTTCGGTAATTTTAATTATCGCTGCTGCAATATTTGACTTTTTTGACGGTATGGCAGCTCGTCTGCTCAAATCCTATTCTCCAATGGGAAAAGAGCTTGATTCGCTAGCAGATATGATCTCATTTGGTCTCGCCCCGGGTGCCCTAATGATGGTCATGATGGAATATGCTCTTTTCGGAGTAAATGTTCGCGCTGAAAATTTCTCTGATTTATCAATTTGGGAAATAACTTGTATATCAACATCTTTGCTTATCCCAGTCTTTTCTGCTCTTCGGCTGGCCAAGTTTAACATCGACACCCGGCAGACAGAGTCATTCATCGGTTTGCCAACCCCGGCAAATGCTCTCTTAATCGCCGCTTTGGCTCTGATTACCGAACATGGCAGATATGAGGTTCTTGATGCATTTATTTTGCAACCGGTTGTTTTACTTCTGATTACTATAATAATGTCACTCCTTTTAGTTTCAGAACTTCCGATGTTTTCGCTAAAGCTTAAAAATTTGTCATGGATTGACAATAAGGTGCGGTTTGCATTTTTGACTATTTCCGCTGTACTCATTTTAGCTTTTAATATTTATGGCATCGCTGCTGCAATAATTAGTTTTATCCTTATTTCAGTCTTTCTGAGATTCAAAGGCAATCCGCAAGGTTGACCAATCGTATACCTATTGGCTTGGAATACAATGTATTTATTTACGAAAATCCTGTGCTTCCTATTCTCTTCAAGAAATGACCGAAAGAATTGCAGCCTTTTGGTATAAGTTAGAGTCCATAACTAAGGAAAGTGAGGCAAAGATCTTCCGATCTGCCACAATGCTCTGTAATCGCCATTTTACCGACCCAAATATGTCATTCGTCGATTTTATTCAGAATGGCAAAATAAGAATGCTTAATTTTGCTGACACAATTTGAAAGTCCTATATTTAACTATCAATAAATCTACCCTTAGTCAGCAAATGATCCTGAAAACAAAATTCTTTATTACAAGTCTTTACTTTATAATCTTTACACTGCCCCTATTGGCTGTAAACGATCATCCGGCAGGGTTATTAACGATTAGCGGATATGTAAAAGATGCGGAGAGTGGTGAAGCACTGATCGGTACAACTGTATCAGTCACGGAGTTGAGGACAGGTACATCTGCTAATCAATACGGCTTTTATTCGCTTAGCCTAAAGGCCGCAAAATATCTGCTTGAGTTCAGATATATTGGATATCAAACTGTTCAAAAAACCATCGAACTAAACAAGAACATCACCCTAAATATCGAACTTGTTCCTGAAGATAGAAAGATTGCAGAAGTTGTTGTTGTAGCTGAGCATCCTGAAGCGAATGTCAAAAAAGCTGAGATGAGCATTTCGAAACTGGAGATGAAAACTATAAAGCAGGTTCCGGCGCTCATGGGCGAAGTAGATGTGCTAAAGGTGATACAGATGTTACCGGGTGTTCAGTCAACCGCAGAGGGAACTTCAGGATTTAGTGTCAGGGGTGGAGGTATTGACCAGAATCTGATCCTGCTGGATGAAGCCACTGTTTCGTGATGTGAAACTCTATAAAGGAGATATTCCGGCAAATTATGGAGGAAGACTCTCTTCTGTACTTGACGTCAGAATGAAAGAGGGAAACAACAAAAAATTTGCTGCAACTGGTGGCATTGGTTTAATATCGAGCAGATTAACACTCGAAGGACCGATTGGAAGCGAGAAAACATCCTTTCTTATCGCGGGAAGACGCACCTATGCCGATCTGTTTTTCCCGTTATTGTCAGATTCAAGTGTTAAAAAGAGTAAGATGTATTTCTATGATCTGAACCTAAAAATCAATCATCAGTTCAATGACAGGAACCGATTGTTCCTCTCAGCTTATATGGGGCGTGATCTCTTCGGACAAAAAGAGAGTTCGGATGCCGGATTTGGAAACCTGACCGGAACGCTCCGCTGGAATCATCAGATATCCAATAAAATATTTTCAAACTTGTCAGCCATCATTGCCAAATACAATTATTCATTATCGATGAAAATGGGAGGATCGGACTATGTCTGGAAATCGAACATGTTAGATTACACGCTTAAGCTTGATTTTAACTACTTTCCAAATCCGGAAAATGAAATTAAGTTTGGCCTCTCTTCAACTTTTCATGATTTTGATCCCTGCGATGCCTATATCCAAGGAGAACGGAGCAGATTGGGAGCTCCGGTTGCGAAAAACTATGCCATTGAGCATGGTCTCTATATCTCGAATGAACAGAAAATAGGAGAAAAACTGACCATAAAATATGGATTGCGTTACACCATTTTTCAGAATATCGGTAGCGCAACCATCTATACTTTTGCCAAAGGATACCCTAATTATTCGGTAACCGATACAACTTATTACTCAAGTGGAAAGATTTTCCATACCTATCAGGGACTTGAGCCACGTTTGGGTATCAATTATACCTTCAATGAGCAATCCTCTTTAAAAGCCAGTTTCTCACGCACCATCCAGAATATGCAGCTTGCATCAAACTCTTCAGGAGGAATGCCGCTCGATGTCTGGTTCCCTTCGGGTCCCAACATCAAACCTCAGAAGGCAAACCAGTTTGCCATCGGATATTTTAGAAATTTTGCCAATAACACGATCGAAACATCAATCGAGAGTTACTACAAACGTATGTGCGATGTTATTGATTTTAAAGATAATGCACAGTTATTGATGAATCCGCGTATGGAAGGCGATATCCGGTCAGGAACTGCAAAAGCTTACGGACTCGAACTATTTGTCAAAAAGAATAGTGGCAGGCTGAACGGTTGGATCAGCTACACCTTGTCGAAAGTGATGCGTACAATTGCCGAAATCAATAATGGAAATCCTTACCCGACTACTTATGATAAACCTCATAATATTAACGTCATACTGAATTACGAGTTCTCGGACCGCGTAATCCTTTCGACGAATTGGGTTTTTGCAACGGGTGCCCCGGTCACGTTCCCTGTTGGTTCCTTTGTAATCGACAACACCTATGGGAAGTATTATTCAGCCCGCAATGGTTACAGAATGCGCGACTATCACCGACTGGACTTGTCGCTGACAATAAAAGGGAAATATCACCCCGGCAAAAAATGGGCAAGCGAATG
>JAPLDR010000067.1:55893-57137 GCA_026391655.1 Bacteroidia bacterium
AACTTTGTACAGGACGAAAAAAATGTGGAGAAAATCGTTGCAGAACGGTGGTATCTCCCTTTTGTCTGCTTTCCTGGTATTACTTATAATTTCAAATTTTAATCATGATGAAGAATATTAAAATTCAGATAATTATACTCTCCGTTTTTCTTCTTTCATTGATAGCTTTTGGATGTACCGAAAACATTGACGATATTCACCTCGACTCCACCCGTACTCGTTTGGTTGTCGAAGGCTATATATCGACCGATACTATGCACCATATGGTTAAACTGTCGAAGATGGGAGATGCACTGAAGAAAGATCCGATTCAGTTCATTTCAAATGCCATGATCACTATTTCGGATGGGACAAAAACTTTCGGCCTAACGGAAGACCAAACCCAAAAAGGGACATATTTCACGGCACCTGATGTTTTTGGAATTCCCGGGCGGAATTATACGCTTCTGATAAAGAATGTTGACATCAATAATGACAAGGTAATGGAAGAGTACACTGCCCAATCGCTGCTCAAACGATTGAATCCAGTCGATTCAATACACTTGATTTACAATAATTCAAACCCCCATTTTATGGGATGGAGCGTTAACCTTTACTCGATGGATCCCGGAAACGGACGTAACTTTTACCTGATTAAAATTCTGAAAAATAATCACTTACTGACAGACAGCATCTTCAAGTATTCGATAGCCGATAATAACAGCTTCGAAGGGAAGTATTTCGACGGTTTTCCGGTTTATAATCTCAGAGAAGACAGGAAAGATGAAAAACTTACACCTGGTGACACTGTTACTGTCGAGATGTTTGGGATTACCGAAGATTATTATTCGTTTATTAGTAGTTATATTTCAGATTATTATCCCAAAGTTCCTATATTTAGCGGACCCTCTGCCAATATACCCACCAATATAAAACCAATAGATGATGCCGTAGGAATATTTACGGCCTATTCAATTAAGCGAAAAAGTGTTATTTATAAATAATCAGGGGAAATGACAAAAGTAAAAGAACTCGCAAAAATGATTGACCACTCAATTCTTCATCCTACGATGACTGATGAGGATTTAAAAAGAGAGTGCGCAATCGCGAAAAAGTACGATGTGGCTTCGGTTTGTGTAAAGCCCTACATGGTAAAACAAGCCAAAGAATTGCTCAACGGCACCGATGTTTTTGTTGGATGTGTTATCGGTTTTCCTGCGGGGAACTCAACAGTACCAGTTAAAGTTTTCGAAGCTGAAACAGCT
>JAPLDR010000135.1 GCA_026391655.1 Bacteroidia bacterium
GAGCTGGAAGAGAATGAAATGGAGAGCTGGCAGAAACTGATCAGGGTACTGACCCACGAAATTATGAATTCAATTACACCTATTGCCTCTATCACTCAGACGCTCAACTACATGATCAAGGATGTCAGGTCCAGTTACACCAATGCTTTTCAGGATGAAGGAGAGACCGAGGCCATCGAAGAGATTGAACTCGCGATTGAGACGATTCATAAAAGAAGTATTGGTTTACTCCATTTTGTTGAATCGTATCGCGATCTTACACGCATCCCATCTCCCAAATTTACCATCTTCCCAATACGACAGCTTTTCGACAACATAAAAGGGTTAATGAAGGAGGAGATGAATCAACGTAATATTCAATGTACTGCAACTATAACGCCCGAAAATCTCGAACTATCTGCTGATGAACAGCTTATAGAACAAGTTTTGATAAATCTTTTGAAAAATGCCATTCAGGCTATCGAGAAAACCGAGCATCCGCAAATCGAAATAAAAGCTTTCAATGATGCAAATGGCAAAATCATCATTCAAGTATCAGACAATGGACAAGGTATCCTGCCTGAAGTTCTTGATAAAATATTCGTACCATTCTTTACAACCAAACCGAAAGGTTCAGGAATCGGCCTGAGTTTATCGCGTCAAATTCTTCGGCTTCACGGCGGAACCCTGACTGCCCACTCCAAACCAGATGTTGAAACCATATTTACGTTAAAGTTTTGATTATAAACTAACTGTTTTGAAAAAAATAAAGATAATCTGGCTGATCGCATTAATCATCTGCTTCCTTTTTGTAGTTTCTGCTACATTGGTTAATGTAGCAGTTACAAAAACAGGCAACAGGTTTTGCTATAGCTCGGTCGATTCCATTCCACATAACCATTGCGCGCTCGTTTTGGGCACCAGTAAATACCTCTGGAACGGAAAGAGAAATCTTTATTATACAAACAGAATCAAAGCTGCTGTTGAGCTTTACAATCACAATAAAATTGACTTTATCATCGTGAGTGGCGATAATCGCAACAGAAACTATAACGAACCAATCACGATGTACAACGACCTGGTCCAGGCCGGAATTCCCAACAGGAAAATTATTCTCGATTATGCCGGATTCAGAACACTTGATTCGGTGGTTCGTGGAAAAGAGGTTTTCGGGCAGGATAAATTCACAATAGTTTCACAATCATTTCATAATCAACGCGCAGTTTATATCGCACGAAAAAAAGGAATTGAAGCCATCGCCTTTAACACCGAAGATGTAACTGGAATACTTACCTTAAAAGTTCAGATGCGGGAAATAGCTGCAAGGATGCTTGTAATCTTTGACATGGCAATATCCAGGCAACCTCACTTTCTGGGTGAAAAGGTGGTTGTACCAGTCGAATAAAGGTCTTTTACCTGGATACGCCCGATACTAAACTCCAAATAACCACCTTGTCGTTCGAACTATTATTATAATTTTGCATGTTATCCTTAATCAATTTATAGATGCTACTCCAATTTGCGTTGGTATTGGCAATGGTTTTGCAGGTTTTTGCGGCAGGAGTTTCGATTAAACTAACACGGGTTACAAAATATAATATCTCGTGGATGTTGATTAGTGCCGGATTTATCATCATGGCCATTCGATGTCTGGTCGAATTCCTCCCAATGATTTCCGATTTTACGCCACAAACTTTCCGCGAAGTATTTGTCTGGCTGGGAGTTGCTGTATCTTTTTTTTTCGCTGTAGGGGTTTTTCTGATTCAGAAAATTTTCAAGTACATGAAAAAGGTAGAGCAGGAGAAACGCGATATGGAAAAAACGCTTCTTAATGCAATCATTCAGGCTGAAGAAACTGAACGTAAGCGATTTGCCAAGGATCTTCACGATGGACTTGGTCCTATCTTGTCAACAGTTAAAATGTCTCTCTCGTCTCTTTCAAGGATCGAAAAGGATGATCAGACGAAAAAGATCCTCCGAAATACAGATATGGTAATCGAAGAAGCAATCAAAAGTATCCGGGAGATTTCGAACAACCTTAGTCCGCACATCCTGAATAACTTTGGATTAAATAAAGCCATGCGAAACTTTATCAATAAAATAAATTATTCGGATACCATACAAATAAAATTCACCTCAGACTTCGAAGACGACCGGTTCGAAAGTAATACCGAAGTCGTTTTGTATCGCGTTTTATGTGAGCTTATTAACAACACAATTAAACATGCAGAGGCCACGTTAATCACAATATCGCTTGAGAAAAAACCAGGTGAGATTTCCTGCAAATATAAAGATAATGGTAAAGGTTTTGATATCAGCTTATTATCTCCTACACAACACTCCGGGATGGGTTACTCAAATATGGTAACACGCATTAATTCGCTAAATGGAAGTTTTAATCTCACTTCCGAAAAAGAAAAAGGGACAAAAGCTTTAATCACTGTACCTGTATAAATAAAACAAAACCCGCATGGAAATTCTGTTAGTTGACGACCATACCTTGTTCCGAAATGGATTAAAGATGCTTCTTGATACCCTTCCGGGATACGAAGTTACGGGCGAAGCTTCGAATGGAAAGGAATTCCTGGGATTGGTTGCTAAATACGATTATGACATCGTGTTTCTTGATATCGAGATGCCCGAAATCAATGGTATAGAAGCTGCCCGAAGAGCCATTGAAATAAAACCGGAACTGAAAATTATCACCCTTTCCATGTACGGTGACGAGGAATATTATGACCAGATGGTCGATGCCGGAGCCAAAGGATTTTTATTGAAAAATACAAACCTTCAGGAGGTCAAAGCTTCCATTGATACAGTAATGAACGGCGGCAACTATTTTTCGCAGGAACTGATGCAAAGCCTGCTGCGAAACTACAAATCGGTCAGGGAAACTAAAGAACCTGAGGCTGAATTGTCAGAACGGGAAATAGAGATTTTATTGCTGATTTGTTCAGGACTGTCGAATCAGGAGATCGGTGATCATCTTTTCATCAGTAAGCGAACCGTGGAAAAACACCGCGCCAACATTCTCTGCAAAACAAACTGCAAAAATACTGCGGGATTGGTAATGTATGCAATTAAGAACCAACTTATTGCGATGTGAAGGTCGTCGTAAATAGAAATTACAAAGTTTTCAAATAATTGGGACAGAAGTCGTAACCGTTTGACCAATATATTCCGCCACCAGAATCAATTTTAACTTCACTGAACTTTTTACTATCTAATAAATCTTTTGCAATTCCCTTATTAAGAAAAGGAAGAACATCAACTACTTTCTCTTCTCCGTCGTTGAATTTAACCCATAATTTGTAGTTATCCAATACTTTTATGTCAATTGTTTTATACATATGTCGCATCATTATTCAAGAGGTTCAATATTATCAATTTCTGATGGGATTCTTGCTTTCTCCCAATTATTCATCAATTCTTTTTTGTGCATCGATGCCTCCTCCCAATCCTCACTTACAACTCCTCCCTAAGTACTAATACCTATTTAAAAATACCATTTATTACGGTTTCATTCCATTTTAGGAAAACATACTTTTGCTATTGATGAATTTCTGAATATTTGATACCAATACTCGAAAATGGGTAAATTGTACGATCGGCTAAATCAGGATATCCGGTTTATTGAAGGATTGAATGGATGCATGAATTGTGGCGTTTGCACAGCAATTTGTCCTGCCGCAGAATTTTACCACTACGATCCCCGTGTGATATGCGACACAGTCCAAAGCAAGGACGAAAAATTGATTGAAGCGCTGCTTCGCAGCGAAACTATCTGGTATTGTGGCGAATGTATGTCGTGCAAAACTCGCTGTCCCCGAAATAATACTCCCGGTTTTATAATTATGGCTTTGCGGAAACTATCTCAGGAATTAGGCTATTTTACTGATTCAGAGAAGGGAAGACAGCAATTTGCAATCAAAAGAACCATTGGCGAAAATATCCTTCAAAGCGGGTACTGTGTTAATCCCGACATTGTCTCGCCACAAATGCACCCTGAGCAAGGTCCCGTATGGGATTGGATATCAAGAAATACCCCTGAAATTATGGAGAAGATGGGCTCCAACTACAAACAAAAAGGTGTCGGAGGTTTACGGACGATTGCACCTGAAGTTCTCAAAGAGCTCAACCAGATTTTTGAAGTAACGGGATGCAAAACCATGTTCGAAACTATCGAGAAACATTCAAAACACAAAGCAGATGAGCTGGGAATTGAAATTTCTCCTGAAGGAATTGGAAATGAATATTTTATGACTGTCTATACGGAGAATAACGGAACTCATAATGACTAAAACATCTATTATCAACAGCAGACAAAATCAATAAAAGTGGTATTGGAAGGTAAAAAAAGAGTTTGGGAAGATTATCAGAAAGAGATTGCCGATGATCACTATTTCTATGTTAGAAGTTGTATCAGGCAAACTTTCTTTCCGGGATCGGAGACCACATTTCTGAAAATAATGCGGGATGATCTTGGGAAAGATGTATTTGAGGACGCACGCCACACCACTTGCACAGGAATTGGATATCATACTGATATAGTTCCACTTGAAACAACAATGACTGTTATTGCCCGTCATTTTGCCTTAATGACGGAGGCCGGATACACCAATATTATCCCTTCGTGCGTCACTTCGTTTGGCTTATACACCGAAATTCTCGATACCTGGAAGCACTTTCCCGAAACAGAAGCAAAAATCAGGGAATATCTTTGGAAGGCAACTAAAAGAGAATTCAAAATACCTGAAAATCTGGTTCATACATCCGACATTATCTATAAATTTCGCGATCAGATCAAAGAAAGATCAAAGGTTTCACTCATCAATAAAAAGACCGGGTTACCGCTTAATGTAGTGGAACACATTGGTTGTCATTATGCCAAAATGTTTCCGGTCAGTGGTATCGGCGGAGCCGAATTTCCTTCGGTTCTTAGCGGTATGATCGAATCATGGGGCGGTTCCGTTATCGACTATCCTGAACGTCGCCACTGCTGCGGATTCGGATTCCGGCATTACGTTGTGATGGCCAATCGCGGATATTCGGTTTCGAATTCGAAAAAGAAGTTTGAATCAATGCGTCCATACCAACCTGATTTCATAGTAGCTAACTGCCCCGGATGTTCCATGTTTCTGGACAGATGGCAATACACTATAGCTGAACTTGAGGGGATTACATATGACAACAACGGGATGGGAATACCTGTACTGACTTATGAAGAGATGGCCGGACTTGTTATGGGCTACTCGCCCTGGAAAATTGGATTGCAGATGCACCAGGTTTCGGTTGAACCCCTTCTTGATAAACTGGGCATCAAATACAAAAAGGATGAAAAATACCTTGGTGCACGTGATCAAAATATCGGGGAACCTCAGAAACCACAGTTCTTAATCGTATAATCTAATAATTCTAAGAAACTTTTAATGGCCAACAATACGCAACATATCATTATCATCGGCGGCGGACCTGCCGGACTCGAAGCGGCATCATCGCTTGGAACAGCTGGCTATAAGGTAACTGTATTTGAAAAAGAGGAACAGACAGGCGGTAAACTTCGTTTATGGTATAAGCTGTTTCCGGGTTTCCGGTTATCAGGCGAAGTAAAAAGCTATCTCGCCAACGGATTTAAAATGAATCCACCCGAGATTATAACCAATGCTGAAGTGGTTAGCGTAATGCCTGAAAACAACCATCATAAAGTCATTCTAACTGACGGTCAGTCATTTAAAGCCGATGTTGTTCTAATTGCGTCGGGGTTCCAGGTTTTCAATGCAGAAAAGAAAGAGGAGTATGGTTACAAAATATACGACAATGTCATTACATCGGTTGATTTGGAAGAATTACTTAAATCGGGTAATCCTATCAAAACGTTGGCCGGAAAAACTCCGGAAAAAATAGCATTTATTCATTGCGTAGGTTCCCGCGATAAAAAGGTCGGCAACATCCACTGTTCACGTGTTTGCTGTATCACTGGTGTAAAGCAGGCTATTGAGATGAAACACAATCTGCCCGAAGCTGAAATCTTTAATTTTTATATGGACATGAGGATGTTCGGGCAAAATTACGAAGAGCTTTACCTTGAAGCGCAACAAAAATGGGGCATCACTTTTATTCGGGGACGCGTTTCTGAGATTGCAGAAAACATTGACGGTACATTACAGTTGAAGGCCGAAGATACCCTTTCGGAACGACCAATGAAGATGAATTTCGACCTCGTTGTACTTTTGGTGGGAATGGTTCCCACATCTCGCAGTGAGGCAATTGGAAGGTCTGCAGGACTGGCCTTTACTTCGGGGAATTTTTTGGCAACCTTAGACACACATATCTGTCAGAATGAGACCAATACTCCTGGAATTTTTGTTACCGGAACTTGCAAAGAACCATTGTCGATTGCGGAGACATTGACCGACGCCAGGGCTGCAACTGTCAGGATCATGTCGTGGCTAAGAGAGAATGAATTAAAATTAAATAATTGATCAACAATTGTATATAAGTGAAGGACTGGGGATATTCCATATTAAAAGGACGGCAGATTGACTTCGAAAACAACGACTTTTCGATCTCAAAATTTGTGGCGCAACACGAACCTTCTTTTAAATGGTGTATTGGTTGTGGCAGTTGTACCGCTACTTGTTCAGCTGCCAGGTTAACCAATTTTAATCCCCGGAAAATCAATTTACTGATCCAGCGAGGAGAAACAAAAGGACTTGCTGAAGAAATAACCAAATGTATGCTTTGCGGAAAATGCCAGTTGGTTTGCCCTCGCGGCATCAATACCCGAAATGTGATTCAAAATATCAAACGTGCCTTAATCACTTGCCATGCACTTTAACCTGTTTGTAATTCCATTTATGGCAGGAATGATCACTCTGACAGTCCTGCTCGTTTTTCTGTACATCAAATGGCTCAGTAACTTCGAAGCAGGAGATCTAAAAAAAATCGCGTCGAATGCCTTTACATTGAAAACATTATATGCAATTCGCGAAGTTTTCATGGAAGGCCTTATCCATCGTAAAGTATTTAAAACCAATTTACTGCTTGGATATATGCACATGAGTCTTGCATTCGGATGGTTTATGCTGATTGTCATCGGAAAACTTGAAACTTTCTTTTATACGGGGAAGTATGCCAACGAATTATACTACCCTGTCTTTTTCAGATTCTTTGAACAAAACCCTCATAAATCCGGGATGCTGTTTATATTTAACGCCCTAATGGATTTTACGCTATTGGTGGTTTTGTCAGGAATTATTGTTGCTATTTTACGGCGGCTTCGTCCCGGAATCGCAGGGATGAAAAAAGCAGTTAAACATTCACTTGGTGACCGTCTGGCACTAAGCACTTTATGGTTGATTTTTCCATTGCGGCTTCTGGCGGAAAGTACAACAGCCGGCTTTGCTCAAAACGGTAGTTTTATGACTCAACCGATTGGCAATTTTCTGGCACTTTTCATGCCGGTACAACAACTATCAATCGTTTTCTGGTGGATGTACTCTTTGTCGCTTGGCACTTTTATGGTTTCGATTCCTTTCTCCCGTTATATGCATATCCCCACAGAGATTCTCCTGATCCTTTTGAGAAACTGGGGACTAAAAACCAATGATAAATTTACTGGATTTTCAGAAATTGAGATTCAATCGTGCTCACGCTGTGGTATTTGCATCGATACATGCCAAATGAATTCACAGGGAAAAAACTGCACTTCACAGATGGTCTATTTTCTGCGCGATTACCGTTATAAGATGCTTCGCCACGATCTTACAGATAATTGTCTGCTGTGCGGCAGGTGCAACGATGCTTGTCCTGTCGGGATCGATCTTACGCAACAGCGGATTCTGCAACGTAAAAAGAGCGCTTTCGAACAACCCGAAGGGTTCAGATATTTACCTGTTAATCAAACCACTGCAAAAGCTGAAGTTGTTTATTTTGCCGGGTGTATGAGCCATCTTTCACCATCCATCAGCCGGTCAATGGAAAAGATCTTCAAGACAGCAAAGATCGACTATCTTTTTATGGATAAGAATGATAGTATTTGTTGCGGACGACCGCTCAAATTGTCAGGACAATTCGAAGCTGCGAAAAAACTTATGGAGAATAACCGTCTGCAAATCATAGCCTCGGGAGCAAAAACACTTGTTACCTCCTGCCCTATCTGTTACAAAAGTTTTAAAGAAGACTATCATTTAAATATCAGATTACTACACCACAGCGAATACTTACCTGAACTGATCCTCCAGAAAAAAATTACATTGCGCTCTTCCGGGAAAAGGGTGGTATTCCACGATCCGTGTGAGTTAGGCAGAGGATCCGGCATTTATGAACAACCACGACAACTGCTCAATCACTTTACCGATTTAGTACCTATGAATCAGGAAAAAGTGAATTCCCTTTGTTGTGGTGGTAGTCTCGGAAACCTTTCGATGAACCCTGAGGAGCGGTGCACCATACAGAAAGCTACAGCCGAATACCTTAATAGTTCTGATCCTGAAATTGTTGCCACTTCATGCCCAATGTGTAAAAAGAGCATTGCACAATTTTCGGATGCCCCCGTGAAAGACATTGCAGAATTAGTCGCAGCAAACCTCCAAACGGGTGCAGAAAACCCAAAGTCATTGAAGCATCAGAAAGTTCAGGAAATGATTGAACTATAGTTGGTTCATATGCCTTCGCGGTTTAAAAGACCTCGAAAGGTTTAAGGTTGCCTGCCATTGGTTAGGTTAGAAGGACTGTTGATTAGATATCTACTTCCACCCACCCCCTAGAGCACGATATAACGATACTACGGCATTGAGTTGTTGCAGTTGGTCATTGACACTGCTTAACTGGGCAGATAAGAGGCTTGTTTGCGCATTAAGCACCTCTGTATAGTTGGCCGAACCATAGGTCAATAATTGTTTGGTATAATCAACCGATTTTACCAAAGCTTCAAGTTGCGATTTACGTAAGGCAATCTTCTGAACTGACCATTCGTATGATCCCAGTGCATTGTGTACTTCCTGACCAGCTTTCAATAAAGTATTCCGGAAGTTGATCAACGCCTCTTCCTGTTGTGCCTGGGCTACTTTCAGCCGGGTTACATTCACCTTTTTGTTGAAGAGTGGCTGAGTCAGTCCCCCAATAATATTGGCAGCAAATGATTTCGGATCGATTAACTGACTAAGATCTGTAGCTGCAAATCCCGTTGATGCGGTCAATGTCAGCGCCGGGTAAAAGCTCGCATGAGCATTATTTGTTATTTCAAAGGCGCTCATAACGCCAAACTCAGCCTGCAACACATCGGGACGGTTGTCGAGCAATTGGGCAGGAACGCCTGTTTTCAAAACAGATGACAGTGTTTGCTCTTCAATTTTCCCCCGTTCAATGGTTCCGGGAACACGTCCAAGCAACAGGCACAGGGTATTTTCAGTTTCACGGATTTGCTGCTCCAGGTCGGGAATGGTTACTTCGGCAGCATATCGGGCAGCTTCGCTTTGTACGATGGCCGCCCTGGTTACTTTCCCGCTTTCTTTAAGTACCTTCATGGTTTCAACCAGGTCGATATTGTTCTTTACCGTTTGCTGTGTGATAATCAGCTTTGTATCCAAGCCGACAAGGCTGTAATAAGTTGCTGCAATATTAGCGATTAGCCGTGTCTGCACAGCTTTTTGACCCGCTTCGCTGGCCAGCAGGTTGGCATAAGCGGCCCGTTTCGAGCTTCGCAGCCTGCCCCACAGGTCAATCTCCCAACTTGCTTCAACTCCCAGTTGATAGCTGTTCACCTCACGCGGACCATCCGGATAAATCGACTCCGGGTTGTGGATATAGGTTTCGGTTCCTTTTCCATTAATACCAGGAAGCAGTACAGCTCTACTTTGCGAAAAATAGGCTTCAGCTTCATAAACTCTTTGTACAGCAATCAGCAGATCAGCATTGTTATCCAATCCTTCCTGAATAAGTAGCTTAAGGTAAGGTTCTATAAAAAACTCACGCCATGGTATTTCTGCAATAGTTGATGTATCTTTTATCGCTGAAGTGCCATAAAGTCCATCGGTATTGATTGATTTGCGCTGGAAATGGTTCGACGTGTTGCACGAGTACAACATTCCGGCAAATCCGGCGATCAGGATAATGAATTTAATTGAAATTGTTCTCATTTCTACTTTTCTGATTTGTCGGTTCAAACTATTCTTCAACATCGTCAAACCCCGATACTTCCGGAGCTTCTGGTTTATTAATTCTTTCCTGAAGGGTTTGGAAGATTACAAACATGGCCGGAATCACGAGGATACCGAGCATTGTTCCGATAAACATTCCACCCACGGCACCAACTCCGATCGAGCGGTTTGCGTTAGCACCAACTCCACCTCCGATTACAAGCGGAATAAGACCGAAAATAAACGCGAACGAAGTCATCAGGATCGGTCGTAAACGGGCGGTTGCCCCCTCGACGGCTGCTTGTATGATGCTCATTCCACGGTGACGTCGCTGCAAGGAAAACTCAACAATCAGGATAGCATTTTTTGCAAGCAACCCGATAAGCATGATCAGCGAAATTTGCAGGTAGATATTATTTTCAACACCCATTAATTTCGCAAAGATGAACGATCCGGCAATCCCGATAGGCAGCGAGATAATGATCGATAGCGGTAAGATGAAGCTTTCGTACTGGGCTGCAAGCAGGAAATAGACAAAAATCACACTCAGCAGAAAGATCAGGATCGATTGATTTCCCGAAGCCATCTCTTCACGGGTTAACCCTGAAAATTCGTATCCGTAACCTTGCGGCAGCGTTTGTGCAGCCACTTCCTGGGCAGCATTAATGGCGTCACCTGTACTGTACCCGATGTTTGGTGAACCAGTCACTGCAATCGAGGTATACATGTTGAATCGTGTAATATTCTCGGGGCCGAAAACCCTTTTAAGCGAAATGAATTCGGTAATCGGGGCCATCTCTCCGTTTGAAGTGCGCACAAAGATGTTGTTCAGATCGTCGGGGTTTCCGCGGTATTTGGGTTCTGCCTGAACCATTATCCGGTATTGTTTCCCGAAACGGTTAAAGTCGGAAGCATAAAATCCTCCGACATATCCCTGCAAAGATGACAAAACCGAGCTGACGCTGATTCCCGATTGTTTGCAGAGGGCAGCGTTCACATCAACCTGATATTGCGGGAAGTTGGTATTGAATGAGGTTATGGCATATTGAATCTCGGGACGTTGGTTCAATGCGCCAAGGAACTGTCGGGCGTTTTGTTCAAACTGTTTGATATCACCCCCGGTTTTGTCTTCAAGTTTGAGCTCAAACCCGCCCGAAATACTGAACCCGGGCACCATTGGAGGCGTAAACATGATGATTTTTGCACCTTTTATTTGAGCAGTCATACCATACAACCGGCCAATCACGGTATTGATATCCTGTCCTTTCCCTTTTCTTTTTTCGAAGGGTTTCAGGCTGCAAATCAACATTCCATAGGAGCTGCCTCGTCCGCTGATCAGCGAATTCCCAACAATTGCGGTCCTTGCTTCCATCTCAGGAACACTGCCTATGATTGAGTCAACCTCATCTACTATTTTTCTTGTCTTTTCCATCGATGTTGATGGTGGAAGACTAATGTCAACAAATATTCGTCCCATATCGTCATTAGGGACAAAGCCAGTTGGTGTGGTTTTCATAAGCAGCCATAAAATGCTGGAAAACATGATCACCATTGCAAAAGCGATCCATTTCCGGGACATAAAGAAGTGGGTCGTCTTTTTATAACGTAAAGTCATGGCGTCGAATGTAACATTGAAGATGGCATAAAATCGTTTCAGAAATCCTTTATTGTGCAACGAATTTTCGCTATGTGGTTTAAGAAATATGGCACAAAGGGCTGGACTTAGGGTCAATGCATTGATTGCAGAAATAACAATTGCGACAGCAAGCGTAATCCCGAACTGCTTGTAAAAAACTCCTGTAGTTCCTGTAATAAACGTTACCGGAATGAAAACCGCTGACATTACTAATGTGATTGATACGATTGCAGTTGATATTTCATCCATAGCCGAAACTGCAGCTTCTTTCGCATTTTTTGCCCCCTGGTCAAGTTTGGCATGAACCGCTTCAACAACAACAATGGCATCATCAACCACAATCCCGATGGCAAGTACGAGTGCAAACAATGTGAGCAGGTTAATGGTGAATCCAAACAGATTCAGAAAAAAGAAGGTACCGATAATAGATACCGGAACCGAAATAGCCGGAATCAATGTAGCCCTGAAATTCTGAAGAAACACAAATACGACAATGAAAACCAGTATGAATGCTTCCAGTAATGTACTAAGCACTTTCTCAATCGAGCTATCGAGAAACTCGTTGGCATCAACCAATATTTTGTATTTGATACCCGAGGGAAACATTTTGGAATTTTCGTCAAGTACCTTTTTGGCTTCGATGATCACATCACGCGCATTCGATCCGGCTGCCTGGAAAACTGCCATTGTAATTCCGGGTTTATCCATGGCCGAAGTAGCAATTGAATAGCTTAATGCACCCATTTCAACACGTGCCACATCTTTCAGGCGTAATATATTACCATCCTTATCGGCTTTGATAACAATATTCTCATATTCGGTTGGTTGTGTGAGCTTTCCTTTATACTTGATTACATATTCAAAGGACTGACCATTCAATTCGCCCAGGCGTCCGGGGGCTGCCTCGAGGTTTTGTTCATTCAAAGCCGTGATAACATCTGAGGGTATCAGACCATATGAAGACATAACATCAGGTTTCAGCCAGATACGAATGGCATAATCTTTAGCCCCAAATACCATGGCTTCGCCCACGCCTCTTACACGCTGAATCTGCGGCAAAAGGTTGATTTTACTATAGTTTTGAAGGAATGTCTCATCAAATTCCCCATTTTCGCTGTATAACGAAAACACCATCAACATGCTGTTCTGGCGTTTGGCGGTTATTACGCCGGCACGGATAACTTCCGCAGGAAGCAAACTTGTAGCACGGGCAACACGGTTTTGCACGTTCACGGCAGCCATATCAGCATTAATTCCCTGTTTGAAGAAAACTTCGATAGATGCAGAACCGTCATTACTGGCGGTCGAATTCATATAGGTCATGTTTTCTACACCGTTGATTTGTTCTTCAAGCGGGATCACAACACTTTTCAGCACTGTTTCGGCGTTAGCTCCCGTGTAGGAGGCCGAAACACGGATAGTCGGAGGTGCGATATCAGGATATTGCTCAATAGGCAGGCTGATCAGCCCAAGAAACCCAAGGATGACAATTATAATTGAAATGACCGAAGATAGAATCGGCCGTTCTATAAATCTTCTGAACATATTTTCCTGTGTTTATGTTTATTTTTATGGATATCCGTAAATCTAACTTTTGTAAGTCTAAAGTCATTTAATTGTCATTTGTCGTCATTAAGTTGGCATTAAATGACTATGAATGACAACAATTGACTGTCCTAAAAGACCAAACAGGTAGTAAATTAACAATCCTATTGTTTTTTAACGTGGTTATCTGCTGGCATGTTTTCGGAAAGACTTCCGGCTTCTACCAGTTTCGGTTTGATTTCGGTATCATTTCGCAATGAAGCAATTCCTTCAAGGACGATCTGGTTGCCTGCATTTAGTCCGCTGGTCACAACATAGGAATCTTTGAGGTTGCCTGTAAGCACCTCAATTTCTGTATTATGAACCTTGTTGTCGGCACCAACTATATAAACAAAGTGCTTTCCCTGCAATTCGTAGGTTGTTTTCTGCGGTATGATGATCGCTGAATCTATGTACTGTGGAATACGGACCAGTCCACTACCACCGCTGCGTAAAAGACCATCGGAATTAGGAAAACTTGCCCGAACATTTATAGCTCCTGTTTGCGGATCCACCAATCCACTGGCTGTTTCGATGCGACCGGCTTGTTCATATACCGAGTTATCAGCCAGAATAAGTGAAACGCCAGGCAGTTTAGTGAATTTTTCCTGAAGGTTCTTTCCTGCAAGTCCCCTGGTGATTGTAAGGAATTCTTTTTCGTTGAATGAAAAATAGGCATACATATTTACTGTATTCGAGACTGTTGTGAGCGGTTCAGCCGTTGAGCTGCTTACCAAACTACCAACACGGTACGGGAAAGTACCAATTGTTCCCTCGGCAGGACTGGTAATCAGCGTGTATTGCAGATTGGCTTTTGCATTTTCAAGGTTTGCTTTTGCCTGGGCCAGCTGGGCTTCTTTTGATTTCTCTGTCGACTCAACCGATTGCAGGTCAAACTTGCTGATAATGTTCTTTTCAACCAGCGGTCTGGTTTTTTCGACATTAACCTGCGCGATTATTACATCGGCTTCGGCCACTTTTACCTGCGCTTCAGCCGATCGGACAGTAGCCTGAATATCATTGGCATTCAGACGAAAAAGAACCTGCCCTTTTTTCACAACAGCTCCTTCGTCAACAAGGATCTGCTCGATGTACCCGGCAATTTTCGACCGGATTTCAACAGTTTGCTGCCCCTGAAGTTTTGTAGGGTAATCTTTAAAAAGTAGGGTCGATTGCGGCTTAACAGCAATTACAGGATACTCTTTTATCAAAACAGCACTTCCAGGTTGCCCCGCTTTTTGCTTATTGGAACACGATATCGCCGCAACCATCATCAAAATGATTCCCAGCTTTCTAACTTGTTTAATAGTCTTCATATTGTTTTTGTGTGTATTTTCTATTTTGGTTGGTTAAGTCCACAATTACAAAGTTCTTCTTCTGCCCCTCCGTTCTCCTGAATTTTCGCGAGTACATTTCGGAATATTTCCAGATCGGTTTCGGTAACTCCGGTAAGTAATTTCTTCGATAACTCAGATGCGATTTCCTTCATTTGGTTTAATTTTTCAAAACCTTTTTTCGTAAGAATCAGGTTCTTTATTCTTTTGTCTTCCTTATTCGTGATTCTGACAACAAACTGATTATCTATTAAGCTATTGATTTGCCGAACGATAATTGATTTATCCTTTTGCAACTTGTTGGCAAGATCACGCTGGATCAAGTCACAATCCGAATTCAAAAGATGTAATATAACAAACTGTTCATAGGTCAGTTCATTTTCTTTTCTCCTGAATTCGGAAACCAATTGATTTTTAAAAACCCGGAGGCTTCGATCCAACATATATCCCAATGGCTTACCCGATTCCATCTGTCATTTTTAATTAGAAACAAAAATAGGCTGAATTAGTTGACGAATGCAACCAATTTGTATTAAGTAAACATTAAGAATAATTTTTAATAAAAATTTTTATGAAATGTGCTTTTTATGAATCATATGTTCCTATATTTGGATCAAATTAACCGGATACGAATTAATTACAAGACAAGAAATCAGAAGAATAGTACATCTAATCAACTCAATATTAATCTTATGAAAAAATGCACCATATTGCTTATGGTATCGTTATTGTTATCATCCCGGCTCATTGCCCAAGACAGCCAGGAAGCGCCAAAAATCAAATTTGAAAAGGTATCGGATGAAGAACTGACGATGAAAACTTATCCTAATGACACTACAGCTGAAGCTGTTATACTCTATGACAATGGGTACACTTTTTTTAAGTATGACACCGAAAAAGGATTTATGCTTACACATGAAAGGTTTGTCCGGATTAAAATACTTAAGCAAAGTGGCGTCGACTGGGGAAATTTCAGTATTGCCTTATATTCCTTCAATTCAACCCGCGATGAAATGTCAACCCCGAAAGGAACCACCTTCAATCTTGAAAATGGAAAGGTTGTCAAATCAGAATTAAAAAAAGATGCAATATTCAGGGAGCGTCAGAACAGATACTACGAGACCGTTCGCCTCTCAATGCCAATGGTTAAGGTGGGTTCTGTTATCGATTTAAAATACAGTATTCGAACAGAACAAATCTGGAATCTGCGCACCTGGCAATTTCAATACACAATTCCTGTTAAATGGAGTCAGTATCAGGTTGTCTATCCTGAATACTTTACCTACAACCAATCCTCCCTGGGTTACCATCCGTTGCTTTATGCAAAAACCGATCGAAAACCTGAGTCAATTAATTACACCACCAGAGAAGAATCTGCTGTTATAGGTTTGAATGGCAATGCCGGAAGAGGACAAATATCCAACCAAAGCATTCCATACCAGGCAAATGTGTTTGATTATGCTGCCAAAGATGTCCCGGCAATAAAAACCGAACCCTTCCTGACCACTCTCGATAATTACACTACTCAGGTGAAATTCGAATTATCCAATACAAACTTTACAATGTTAGGAGGAAGTTTCAAAAACTATACAACCTCCTGGATCGATATTGCCAAACAATTAAATGAAAATGAGAACTTTGGATTACAGTTGAAAGGCAATGGCTTTATCGAAGATGCTGTTGCAGAATTAACGAAGGGGACTACCGATGAACAGAAAAAATCTGACCTCATCTACAACCATGTGCAGCGTACCATGAAATGGGATGGACACAAAACGTTATATACTGACAAATCATTAAAAAAAGCCTATTCCGACAAAACAGGGAGTTCAGCCGAAATCAATCTTTTGCTGGCTGTAATGCTAAACAAAGCTGGCATTAAAGCAAATCCTGTAATTTTAAGCACACGTGAAAACGGAATACTCAATCCTGTACATGCCTCAATCAGCGACTGCAACTATGTGATTGTTCAAGCCATAGTTAATGATAAACCTATTTTGCTTGATGCTACGGAATCCAATCTTCAGGCCGGATTAATTCCGTTCCGTTGCCTCAATGGTGAGGGACATATGATTAAAAATGATGAATCAGAACCCGTAAAACTTTCGAATCCAAAATCGGTTGAAAATACATTAGTTCAACTCGAGATAAAAGAAGGAAAAATGATCGGTAGCGTCGATAAACGGGTGTATGGATTGAGTGCTTCTGATTTTCGGAAAGGTGTGAAATTAGCCGGAAGCTCAAAAGAGTATTTCGACAAAATCAAAAACAGTTCAACCGATCTTAATTATATTGAATACCAATATAAGAATCTCGACAGTTTGAACCAGCCAGTTCAAATAGTCTATAAAATTGCTCTAAAAGAAGGACAGGATGGTGATGCCGGAATTATTTATATCGATCCGGTTCTGATTGTCCGTCAAAAGAATAATCCATTCACCTCTCCAACGCGTGAATATCCGGTTGACTTCGGTGTACCTTACTCCGAAGCCTACAATATGCAACTCACCATCCCTGAAGGATATAAGGTAGAAGAGCTCCCAAAAAGCAAATCGTTGGCACTGCCAGAGGGAGGTGGAAGATTCCAATATCAGGTTATCCAGATCGATAATAAAATAGTATTAAACTTTCGCCTCTCAATCGATAAACCACTCTTTATTCCGTCGGAATATCCATATCTGAAAGAATTTTTCAATTTAGTGATCAACAAAGAGGCTGAACAAATAATCCTCAAAAAAACCACCATTTAGTATGACCGTCAAATTGTTGATAACTGTCGGAATGTTGCTTGCATTTGCCTCACTCCTATCGGGAAAAGATAAAATTAAGTTATTCTATCCGGTAGCAGCGATCGACTCTTCACTTAAAAAGGATGCCTGGGCAGTTTGCCGCGACTACCAAAAAGAGTTTGTAATACTAAATTATGGGAAAGCTATTGAACGGGTTCATATCGTAATAACAATACTCGAAAAAAGAGGTGATGATTTGGGAAGTCTGGTTCTCTTTTACGACAAATCGACAAAGATCAATTCGATATCCGGCAAAAGTTACAACATGTTGGGAATTCCTGATGAGAAGTTGAAAAACGATGCCATTCAGGATCTTAACTACACTTCAGAGGGTGCTGTTTATGACGATTTAAGGATGAAGAAGGCATCTTTCAGTGGCAATATTTATCCCTGCACAGTTGAATACAATTACGAAATTGAGCACAATGGCCTGATTAATTACCCTGAATGGAAACCTATGGACGACTATCGTTTATCGGTCGAAAAAACTTCTTTTCAAATTAGTTATCCCGACAGTATAGCGATCCGTTTTCGCGAATTTCACCTTCCGGCGGGTTGCCGTACCGAGAAACATGAAAACGGATTACATTCCATCGAATGGAAACTTGATTCACTGAAAGCCTGGCGGGAAGAACCCTATTCACCAGAATTATACCTCGAAACACCTCATGTGATCACAGCTCCGACAAAGTTTATCTACGAAGGCTACTCCGGCTCGATGAATACCTGGAAAGACTATAGCCAATGGCAAAGTAAGTTGAATGAGGGACGCGACCAATTGTCACCACAGCGCCAAAACGAAATTCTGGAATTGGTGAAAGGGATAAAAGACACGACACAAATCATACGAAAACTTTACGGATACATGCAAAACCGTACGCGGTACGTCGGTATCCAGCTTGGTATTGGTGGTTTACAGCCTTTTCCTGCCGAAACAGTTGACCGTCTTGGCTATGGTGACTGTAAAGCGCTCTCTAACTACATGAAAGCTTTGCTCAAAGCTGTAGGAATTCCATCGCTTTATACCGTTGCCGGTGCTGCTGACAATCAGGGGATAACTATGGTGGACTTTCCGTCAAACGCTCAGTCCAACCACATTATTTTGTGTGTACCACTGCGCCGCGATACCATCTGGTTGGAATGTACGAGTCAAAGAGCTCCATTCGGTTACTTAAGCACCTCAACTGCCGGAAGAAAAGCACTGAACATCACTTCAGAAGGGGGAAATGTTGTCAGTACACCATTGTTGACGGCCAGTCAGAACAGTCAGGAATGCAAAGCCGAAGTACAGGTCAACCCCGACGGATCAATACAGGCAACAGTAAAGACCAAATACAGCGGATATCAGTACGACAATATTTCTGAAAACCTTATCGAAAGCAAAAAAGAGCAGGAAAAGGCCCTATATAGTAATTTATCGATTGCCGGTATGGTCATCTCTGACTTCAGCTACGAAGTAAAAAAAGATAGAATTCCACAGGCCGTTGAAACAATTAATCTTATGGCACCCGCGTTTGCCTCAAAAACCGGAAGCCGTCTCTTTATTCCGCTTAATATTTTTAATCAAATCAAAACGATTCCTGCTCGGATTGAAAACCGCAAAATGCCTGTTTACCGGGATTATGCCTACATTGATAAAGACTCGGTGACATTCCATTTACCTAAAGGTTTCAATGCAGAAAGCACACCACGCGGCAAAACTTTAACTTCAGAGTTTGGGGAATATAGCTGTTCAATTACACTCAAAGACGATATGGTGACTTATATCAGAGAGATGAAAATGAACCGTGGAACATGGCCTAAAGAGCGGTATTCAGCATTGGTCGACTTCTATTCTGCTATTGTCAGTGCAGATAAGGTCAAACTGGTAATGAAAGAAGAAGTGAAATAATACATAGCTATCAGCTAAAAACAAAAACCGCTGACCGTAAAATATCATTCCGATAAGCGGTTTTAAAATATTGTTTTTTTATGGGTAAACCGAATGTACTTTCTGAAGTATCCTATTAGATTAGAAACTCATATTGCAAATGTGTGTATTCAGAAACGAATGTTGTACTTGAGTTTAAACCGTAATGCACTTTCATTCATCACATAACGCTCCAATGGTTTTGAAAGATTCGATGTCCAGGCAATAATGATTTCGTTTCCGGGTTTGACGATCCACGCAAATCTTGATTGTACACCAATGGTCTTTGAGCTGTTGTCGTACTGAAAATAGTTATACAGCGTAATATCAGGACTAAAGAGAATATTGGCATTGACCTGATAAATACGTGCCGTAAAATTGCCTGAGGGAAGACTAACTTCATTCTGCTTATACCTTGCCCCGAAAAAGAAAGGGACTGCAACTTTATAGTTGATTCCAATGTTAAAATCTTTCCGGTTGCCATTGTAAAAATCACCCCAAACATATGAGCAGTCTCCGGCAAAATTGCGGCTTCCGGCAGTCAGCAATTTCAAAGAGTGGCGGTAAAATTCGTATTTTCCGACCGGAATTACGTACGTTGAAAAGATTTTAAACTCCGTTTCAAGATTTTCGAAGCTCTGGATTATCGTATAGTAAAACTCCTCCCCGGACTTAAAACGCAGACTAACAGGGGAAAAATCGATTGTGCGTGTTTCGGGCACATTCGAAAAATTGACAATATGATCAAAGCCTACTCCAGTCAGGACTTGCAATAGTCCCCATTTATTGGGTCGGGGTCCGATTTTTATATTTCCATATGACTCTTTGATGTTAGTTCGGGGAACAAAACCCATTCCGGCCACAAAATTTTCGCCAATCTCGTGATGACCAAGACTGAATGAGAGGAAGTCGTTTGGGTAGGTAATCGTTCCTCCCCAGGATAAATCGCTATCTGACAAACCTTTGGTATTCGACTTCAAACCAAATAATATTAAAGCCAGATTTTTATTTCCATGGAATTTCGAGGTTGCCAATTTTAAATCAATTCCGCCAACGAAGTTTTCGGCCTGCGAAATGGCATTTCCATAAGTGCCTATTACCCTAATCGCAGATTCCGGGCCTATATTTCGCGAAATCCGGGCGACAGAGAAGTTGGAATTACCAGTCGGATGGTCATCATTGACATGTATCACTCCAATATTCCATTTGCCGATCATTCCGGTGAGTTTTCCGGCGTAATTGATTTGTATTGGCAGTCCATTACCATCCAAACCCATTCGGCGCGAAAAGAACGGGATAATGCCCTTCCCGTAAGGATTTGCATCATCACCCTGAATTCCAAACGAAAAATGGCTGGAACCGTCGAGAAAAAAATCCCGTTTTTCGGGGAAAAGCAGATTAAAGCGCGTCAGGTTAATCTGGCGATCATCAACTTCGGTCTCTGCGAAATCTGTTTTAATTGATAACGAAGACTTTAAACTTGGGGTTATCTGATAGAACAAATCCAGTCCACCATCGACATGGTATTTATTTTTAATGTCGCGTTTGGTGTTCATACCTCCAACAACATAAGGCGAGAGATCCAACCCTATTCCCTGGGTTATGTTCTGAAGACCTTCGATCAGCCCGGCATCGGAAACCTGGAATTTATAACTGTTTATATTTGCAGAAGGCCAGTATGACGATTCGAGTTTTCGTTTGATGTGCCGGATGAACTTAATTCCCCAGACTGCCTTGTCTTTATCGAAACCTATTGTTTTAAACGGGATTGCCATTTCTGCTTCCCAGCCGTCAGCCACAATCCTTGCTTTTCCTTCCCAAAGGCCATCCCATTCTTTATTGAAAACAGCGCCATTTTCGCTGATCGTTGCATCGCCAATCGAACTACGCGGCCCGATCTGGAACCAGTAACCATTGCGATGATCGAGATATGTGTCAAGAATAACCTGAATCCGGTCATCGTTTCCTAAGCTGACATCACGTGCCATCTCCTTGGCTGTGATCTTTTTAGGATCATCATAACATTTTACTCCTACATAAAGGTGGGTGGCATCGTAACATACGTAAAACACTGTCTTTTCGGATACTGGCTGACCCATATTTGGCTCGCGCTGAAATAATTCATCAACCTTTGCAGCATTGATCCATGCCTCATCGTTCAACCGACCGTCAATCGATGGTGCTTTTGAAACATAAATTCCCTTTATTGAAGGCTGGGCTATACCTATTGTCGAAATAAACAGGAAAAATGGAAGAAACCGTAACGAACAATTCATCATAAGGGTTTAATTAATAAACCTGCCCAAACCCAATAAATTGTTCTATACCTGTTTATTAAATAACAGTATTTAAACAGATAATTAGAGGATGACGTGGCAAGAAGGCGTTTAATAAAGGCGATGAAAATACAAAAAATGCGGTTCTGTAACATAGATTACCTGTGAAAAATTTGAGGTATAAATGAGTTAATCGAAATGGCGGCTGGCGGCTCGCGATCAGATTATGATTTCAGTTTGTAAAAGAATATCCCCGGGTTAGATAATTACAAGCGAATTTCTGTCCTGATTGGCTGCAAAAGGCCAGTCGCTGGCAGCCAGCCTCAGCTCTATGCAATTTCCACAAAAAAGATTCTTATAAATCAACATCTTTCCTGTTCGCTTTTATTGTCGCCTGCACGCGTTTTGACTCAAGTCGTCTTTCAACAGATGCCCTTGTAGGTTTAGTTTCAAGTCGCTTTTTACGTGGTGTAAGTGCCAGGATTATAAGCAGATAGAATTTTTCAATTACCTTTTCTTTGTTCTTCAGTTGGGAACGATCAGTCTGAGCGACCAGGACCAGCTCTCCTGACTTATTGATTTTATTGACCAGCTTCACAGCAATCGTCGCCTTTTCTTCCTCATTCAGCAATATGGAGTTTGCCACATCAAAACGCAGTTCAACTTTGGAACTTACTTTATTGACATTCTGTCCCCCGGGACCACCGCTCCGCGAGGTCTGAAAAACAAATTCATCCTGAAAGTTTCTGTCCCGAATATCCATCCGTATTGATTTTTTACAATTCTAATCAAAAATATCGTTCAATTGACAGGTATATTTGACGAACATGCTTTGGTGTATTGAAAAGTGTCCTAATTTTGAACTGGCAATAGAATTGGTATGGATCAGAAAACGGAACATGCAAATCAAAGTTTAATCCATAGCCAAGAGATAAAGGATGGATATTAAAATTGAAGCAAGCTGGAAAGAACGGCTACATGACGAGTTTGAAAAACTATTAAAATTGAAGCAAGCTGGAAAGAACGGCTACATGACGAGTTTGAAAAACGATATGTAACCAGTTTCGTAAGGTCGGAATATGTTATGCAAAAAATCTACATGCCCGTAAAGCTGATTTTCAATGTATTTGCAAAATGTCCTTTCGATAAGGTAAAAGTGGTGATTCCTGGGCAAAATCCGAGTGGCCTCGTTTTTTAACCCTAATTCTGATAAATCAGAAATAATACAACAAAAAAATGGACATTAAAATTGAAGCAAGCTGGAAAGAACGGCTACATGACGAGTTTGAAAAACCATATTTCACCGATTTAACCAGTTTTGTAAGATCGGAATATGCTATGCAAAAAATCTATCCGCCCGG
>JAPLDR010000020.1 GCA_026391655.1 Bacteroidia bacterium
ACTATTTAGAGTATTATTAAAAGAATATCTACTAAAACATGTTAGTGATAGTCCATAACCTGTACCTCATTTAAAATCCCTAATCGTGAACCCGTTTACCCTTTGTTTACCATTAATAAATGATTGTATTTGGTGTGATATGCTATATCGTATTGTAGAGACGCACGGCCGTGCGTCTCTACACGGTATGGTATGGTTGTGAATCATGATATGGCCATGCGTAATTACAATATTGCGCAAACATCCGGAAATCAATTTGATTATTCCGGAACAAACTGAACTATTTATTAAAAACAGTCGTATTTCAAAACCCAATAATCGGCATCCACCAAACGATTACAGCATTTTAAGCATTATTGGTACGCAAAAGACTTGCATTACCATAATGTGAATTAGCATTGTCATGATGTAAGATTACATTGTAATAATGCAAATTAGCATTATCATTTTGCGGGCATACATTATTATAATGTGAATAAACTGCTTATAATGGTGCTTGAGGATCTATTGCAATCACCGCTTTTATTCTGTTTGGTTTCCGTTTTCAACCACTTCCAGACATATTTCAATTCCTATCGGTAGGGTTTGAACTCCTTTTCGCTAAAAGGAATTCCTATCGGTTGGATTTGGTAGGTAGTCAAAAAAAAATCGCAGTTTAAATTTCCAAAATAAAGTTGGAGATTTTTTCTCTTAATGGTTGCAGTTCCGTTTTTATTGTCTCCCAAACAATCTCATCTTTAATCTGGTAATAACCATGAACCAGAATGTGACGCATTCCAATCATATCGTTCCAGTCTACAGAATCATGATGAGTCTTAAAATCCTTCGTCAGTAAATATGCAGCCTCACCTATGATCTCCAGATTTTTAATGACAGCAAATCGCAATAATTTGTCCTTCTTATAAACTTCAAACGACTTGTTTCCAGTAAATTCAGAAATATTATCAATAGCCTCGATCATGTGATTAAGCCGATCTCTGGGCTTTTCTCTCATATATCAATATTTTATCATGTGTTGCACTAGAAATGGCAAATTGTTTTAGTTGTCCTTCCTCCACCAAATCAATCTTTTTCCCTGTCAAAGCTTGCAAATCATTCACAATATGAACGTATTGAAATAATGTTAATTTCGCATCCGTGCTAAAATTGACCAAAATATCAATGTCGCTCCCTTTATTCTCTTCTGAACGAGCATAAGAACCAAATATCCAAGCCTTCTCAACCGGTTGATTTGAAAAGTACTTTGACAATTTATTTATAATTACTCTGTTCATATCCTTTTTTTTTGCAAATTTAATAAAATTGATATTGAAAAATTGAATTGTTTATCCTGTTAACACAATCTTTTGTATACTACCGATTTGGATAAGTGCAATTTATTCAGGTTAATGAAGGAATCGAATGATTTTTATGTAGTATTAAATTGAAACATACGGTAATCGCTCCCGCAATCACCGGATTTGAATACCAATTCCCGAATTCAGCTTCGCCTGATTAAATGAATTCAGGTTAAATACAATACGTATCCTGTCTTTCACTGATCCTGTACACGATTCAATGTTTTGGGATACGATCAACGGAATATAAACCTCGAAAAAGTTCCATAAACCCGCTTTTATGCCCGCCTCATAAAAAAATGGTGAGCGGTTACCCGTTGCCAGACTGTGATCGTTCAAAAGAAAATTAGCAAAGGGCTTAATCGGTATCCAACTTGTTTTTCCGGGTAAACTGCTTGCGAAGGATAAGGAAACCAACCAACGGCTATATCCAAGGTTGTCGTTGATGGGTGACACAAGACCACCTTCCGAAAAGGTTGTTTGCCTTGACCAAAAGGAGGTTGGGAAAACACCAAAACGATCGGGATAAGTACCCTGATAAAGATATTGCTCGCGGCCACTTCTGCCGCTTGCTGATAAGGAATAAAACGGAATGTTCGCATTCTCTTTTAGCATAGTTCCTGCAAACATTCGGATATCCAACCCTTTTTTCTTTCCGTAATAGCTTAATCTGTAATTTAGTTCCACCGAAGTTTTTAAAAACGACTGACCCGATTCGGCGGAAACCAGCAGTTGATAAGGATTAATGATGCTTGTCTTCTCCAACTGGTATCCAACCTGAAAATAGGAACGCATCTGCGCTTTCGCGAAATGTTCAATCTGAAAAAGATCGGATGCTGTACTATAATATCCATAGACAGTTTGCGTTGCCGCACTATTCATCGGGTTCGCCCTGAAGTCGATGTTGATTCCAGCCTTTAGGTTACGATAATTTTGATTGCCTGGTGCACCGAATTGTGTTCCTTCAACGGAAAACGTGGCCATCCTGATGATTTTATCATAGGGGGTCATGTGGTACGAAATCTTCCCAAATCCTGCCAGGCCTGAATGATGGAATGAATAGAACGGCACCACGAAATATTCGAGTGGTTTTGGGGTAAGAAATCCATTGTGCAAGGCTATTCCTACCATAAAACCATTCTCGCGGGTCCAGTTAAGTACAGGAATATACATAAGGTACAGTTTCTCAGGATCTTCAAGCGAAAAGTAGAGTTGGGTCCGGATTGGATCTGTCTTGCGGAAGCTTCCCGATGTCCGGATATTATTGTTGAGCCTGAATAATTCGGGTGTTACATGCCCGGGATCGATCTTTAATTCAGTATAATTACCGGGTGGAAGATCGATCCATTTCTCTCCTTTAAAACCATCGATCCATTGTTCAAAACAAATCGAATCACCAATCATTCCGGATATTACAAATGGCGATATCAACTCACCATTATTTTTTACAAGCAGTTGCTGATCTGCCAGACGAACGACTTCGTAATCCATCCGTTTGGTTGTACCTATAAAATCACTAAAAAACCAGGTCAGGTCTTTGCCCGTATTTGATTCAAATATTTTGCGAAGATCATCTGGCTGAGGATGCCTGAATTTCCATTTGCGGTAATAATCATGCATAGTCAAATCATAAAGTGAATCACCCAGATAAGCCCTCAGATAATTGAAACCCGTTCCGGCCTTATTGTAAATCATCAGACTATAATTCAACGTTGTATAGTCCGACGCGGGTAAATTGACGGGTTGTTCGAGATTATCACGCGCCTGCGAAAGCCATTCGAGTTCGCTCATCTGTTGAACGGGCATTTTATCGATATGAAAGAATTTTGCCAGTTTCTTGTTGTTAATATAGGTCTCCCAAAGCTTTTTTTGGGGATATCTTTCTTTCATATAACGCACTTCATAAGAGCTCGTGATGCCTTCATCCATAAAAGGGTACCGTCGTTCATCCGATCCAAGTGCGCTGTAAAACCAACTATGACAAACTTCATGTGCGATTACTTCATCAAGAGAGTAGGCATCCTTTGCCATGCCGATTACGGTAATGCCAGGATATTCCATCCCATCACCGGCACTTAAGGCGCTTTGAACGGCTGTAAAACTTTGATAAGGATAATCGCCATTCCATTTCGAAAAATACCAGATAGCATTATTCACATACGGTATGGCAGCTGCCCAAAGTTTTGCCTGCTGATTGGTAAACATCACCCACGTGGTTACTTCCCGGCCTGAGTCCGGAAGCTTCACTTTTCCTTTCAATACATGAAACCTTTTATCGGCAAACCAGGCAAAATCGTGTATCTGCTTTTCGGTATAACGAAGTGTTTTCAATTGATTGGATGATGGAGGGAAACCCGATTCTTCGACGTTTAACGTTGCTATCCAGGAGGTGTCGGCAGCCAGTTTATTCAGCATTTCCGTTTCCTGTTCGTTATGAAGATTTCCCGTAGCACCAACAATATAATTTTGGGGAAGAGTAATACTCACATCATAACTTCCATATTCGGAATAGAATTCACCCTGATCCTGGTAAGACATCTGATGCCAGCCGGATTTGTCGTAAACAGCCGGTTTGGGATACCATTGCGAAATCTGATAAGATTCCCCGATATGACCTAATCTTGAAGTCACTCCTTTGGGGATTTTTACATGAAAGGGGGTTGCAATTTTAATCGTATCGCCAGGTTTTAGGATTTTATTCAACCAGATTTGACAAATATCGGATTGATTGGGCAATAAATTCCATTTAACCCGCTGACCATCGATATTAAAATCCAATGAATCAATAAAACCTTTAAGTTCCGGATCGTTAAATAACTTTGCCTTCCCTTTTGAACCAAGTAATTGTTTGGCCAATTCGGTTTTATTATTCAAATAACCATTGGGCCACAGATGAAAATATAAAAAACGGAGAGAGTCAGGAGAGTTGTTAATATATTCAACTGTCTCGAAGGCATTTAACTCATTGCGCTTATCATTAAGCGTAACATGCATCCTATAATTTACCTCTTGCTGAAAATATTCCTGTGATGATGCCTTACAAAAAGGCCAGATAATGATCAAACCAATGAACAGCAGTTGCCTGATGGTATGAGTTTTGGAAAGTTTCCTCAAATTATTTATGTCTGAGCGATTTTTTTGCATTTTTGAATTCAACCTCAAAAAGGTATACAGAAAAAAGAGGCTATCCCGAATTTTTGAGACAGCCTCATTTTAACAGAAAGTATTCATTGCAAATATTTATCCTGAGCTCATCATATTGATTTTTAAGCATCAATAACTATTACCACAGGTTGATTATGAAATATCATTGATCAAAGTAAAAGGATGATCAGGATAATAACTACAATCAAGCCGCCGCTGATATATATGACTCCACCACTTTTTCTTACGTTTTCTTTAATCCCTTTCAATTCTTTTCTCAGCTCACGCTTTTCGGTAACAGTCAAATTTGACTTATCCATCGCGCGGATTTCTTCTACCCGTTTTGTTAAGAGGGCAATCTCCTCAGCAGATAGTTTGTTCTCTGTCTTTGCCACAGTGGCAACATTTTCGGTTTTCGCTTTATCAGCTGTTTTTCCTGCCAATGCAATGGTTGAACTCAATGTGAAAATCATTAAAATTCCAATAAAAATAGTCTTTCTCATTTTGTTTTTTTTAAATTTAATTTATGCAGATAAAAGTAATGGGTATCTATTTTAAACTTGTTATACTATTCCGATAATATATTACATCATTCACACATTTGCGGATGGTTTGATTCCTAAATTCCTGATATGTTGGGAATGAAGATGCATCTATTTTTTGTTTAAACTAACTTCGTTTTTTGGTGGGAATGATGTAAAGCGGTACAGTTGTGTGATGTAAAACTTCTTCTGTAACACTTCCCATTACAATATTTTCCAGCCATTTCCGGCTGTGAGAACCCATCACAATCAGGTCTGCATGCATTTTTTTTGCAGTTTTTAATATCGAATCGGCAAAATCACCTTCTTCTACAACCGTCTGAATGGTTGAATCACCAAGGTGGATTCTTGACTTATCCAAAAAATTTAAGGATGCCGTTTTAATTACTTCGATCGTGTTCAGTTGCAATGGATCCATATTTAAGTAGCCGGTAAATCCCATGATCGGAGAATAATCCATCGAAGAATAGTACACCGGATCGGAAATTACATGCAGTAATATAACTTCTGCTCCCATCGTTTTTGCTAATTCGAATCCTCCTTCAGCTACATTTTGTGCTGTTGGATCATAGTCCAAAGCAATCAATATTTTTTTCATCTTATTTCGTTTTAATATTCATGATTGATTATATATATTCTTCTTCCAGGACAGGTTCCAATTGGATTGTCCGGCTTTTCTGACCTATTTTGGTGAGTTCAACTTCGCATGAAATTGCCACCTCATCACTTACCAATAATTCTCCTGATTCAGCCGGAGCGTTCCAAATAAGACCCCAGTCACTCCTGTTTATTTTTCCGGTAATTGTAAAACCCGCTCTTTCATATCCCCTCGGGTCATTTAAAATTCCTTCGAATCGTATATTCAATTTTATATTTTGGGTAATACCCATTATTGTTAATTTACCCCACAATTCGTGATTGCCATCCTGATCAGCTTTTGCAATTGTACCTGAGGTGAATGTTATTTGTTTATGCCTTTTTACGTCAAAAAAGTCACGACTTTTTAAATGCCTGTCTCGTTTTACATTATCTGTAGTTATTGAGAAGGTGTCGATCCAAAAATCAACTTCAGCAGTTCTAAAATCTCTGCCAGTTGTGTAAATACTTGCATTAAATGTTTTGAAAGTACCTTTAACATGCGCAATCATTAAATGTCTCACTTTAAAGCTAATTTCACTATGAGCCTGGTCAATTGACCATTTTGTTTTTGGAGCAGATTCGGTTGTTGCCATTTTAATTGATTTGATTGTAACAGAGGATTCCCCATTTTTCTAATTGCGGGAATTAGAAACAAAGATGAGATCCTTTAAACTTGAATGTGTTACACAACTTTTGAAAATAGTTACAACATTCACACATTTTGGGTAATGTGCGCCATCTTTTATAAACAGGATTGAAGCGTAAGGTAAAAGGGCAAAAACTGATTATCTGGTTAATTTTCCCCTCACATTTTCTCCATTCTTTACATTCACGCCCATTTTAATTCTTCATCGACACTGGCTGTCCGGTGGTTTCCAAAACATTCCACCACAATTCACTTTCCACGTCAATTTTCTTTCGTTTTGAAACTGCGATTGGAATAGGCAGCAATGTGAACTGGTCATTCCAATGTCCTATGACAAAATCAGTTTTTCCAGCCATTGTGGCATGAACAGCATTCTGGGCGAGAAGGCTACAAAACTTGCTGTCGTTAGCATTGGCCGGAGCGCTGCGAATAATGTAGCTCGGATCGATGTATTTGAGTGAAAATGGAAAATTCACCGATCTGAATTCCTCCGATATTTTGTCTTTCAGATACAAACCAATGTCTTTATTTTTAAAGTTTCCCGAATCATCTTTTTCTTTCGTTTCATCATCGAAAAAGTGCTGTCCGGCTCCTTCAGCGACGACAATAAGTGCATGGTGCCTGTTTTCCAGGCGGTTGCGCAATAAACATAAAAAGCCTTTCGGGCCATATAAGTCGAATGTCATCTCGGGAATAAGCACAAAATTTGCCTGCTGTATGGAAAGTGCAGCATAAGCCGCAATAAATCCCGACTCGCGACCCATCAGTTTTAATACTGCTATTCCGTTGTAGGCTCCAATTGCTTCGTTATGTGCACAGCTAATAATATCGTTTGCAATGGTAAATGCCGTTTCGAACCCAAAAGATTTATCAATTAAATCAATGTCATTATCAATGGTCTTTGGGATTCCGGCAACTGAAATTTTCAGGTTGCGACGTAATACTTCTTCATGAATGGCATGGGCTCCGTGTAATGTGCCATCGCCTCCAATACAAAACAAAATATTCACATCAAGAGCGCTAAGTGAATCGACAATCTGGCTTACATCCTGTATCCCGCGCGACGACCCAAGGATGGTTCCCCCAAAAAGGTGAATACGCTCAACCCGCTGGGGAGTCAGATCAATTACCGGATGATTGTATTTTGAGATAAAGCCTTCATACCCATATTGTATCCCAATAATCCGGCTAACATGATAACGGTAATAAAGTTCGTTTACAAGACTACGAATCACGTTGTTTAAACCGGGGCATAATCCACCACATGTTACAATGGCCACTTTGGTTTTGAGAGCATCAAAATAAAGATGCCTGTGCGGTCCCGCTCTTTCAAAGGAAATCGGAGTTTCGCTGTTTTCCCTGCAACGCTTAAAATTCTCCAACGATGCATCGACTAAAACCCTGTCGTGTTTTTCAATGAATCCAAACGATATATCATCCTGATGCAATGATGGCTTTAACGGGGACTTTATCGTTCTCTCGCCCAAAACTTTTACTTTAAAATCTTCGTGAGTCATGTAATGTATGTGTTGTTTACGAAAACCCGCAGGTCTGTCAAACGCTTTGCTTTACAGAAATTCAAAGATATTATTATTCTTCAACAAGAGATTATAATACCGAAGGTTTATCAAAGCAAGTTCCGTGATAATTACGAAAGAATCTGGTTTGAATAACCTTGTTTCAAAACAACTACAATATTCATTTTTTTTATTTGGTTGGAATGATGGAAAGCGGTGTTGAAGTGAGATGTAAAACTTCTTCCGTAACATTTCCCATGACAATATTTTTCAAGCCATTTACGGTTTTGAGAACCCTTAACAATAATATTTCCGTGCAAGCTCTTTGCAGTTTTTATTGCGGATTCGGTAATATTGTCTTCAGCAAATTTTGGGGAGGCACGATCATAATCAAGCGCAATCAAAATTTTTTTCATCCGAAAATAATTTGTCTTTTAATTGCCGGATGGAACTTGCATCCGCCAGCTGGCGGATTCATCCGTGTTTGTCCCGAATTTTCGGGATGCTCGTTTCATTGGTAATTATTTATTCTTAGTCGGTTAGCCGGGTTTCCCTGTCCCAATTGACCTGGGATCCATAAGTAGAACTTGCCGCTATATAATTAAGGCAAGTTCAATTTTTTTTAATCCTGTTGAGAATAAATTGAATTCTCAACAGGATATATCGATTGTACCGGTCGGCCTAGCGTCCGTTTTTCTTCCATTGACCCTTTTTCCAGGATTTACCTTGTGGTGTCGATTGCCAGCTACCTTTCACATATGTCCGACCATTGCCTGGTTTCGACCAATAGCCATTCCTCTGCACATATACGTGGGTTGGACGGCTATATACCCAGTCGCCATCAATCCAAATATAGTTACTGCTTGGTTGTGCCGGCCTGGAATATTCAACGTATGCCGGTTCGGTTGTAACGTACCCGGTTGTGCTGCAGGCATTCAATAACAATAATATTCCTGCCAGACTGATTAAAAGAATAAATTTTTTCATTTTGCTTCGTTTAACGCCGTGAATGAGTTTTCACGAAACAAAGTTGAGTTCTTTAATTCCGGAAAGCGTTACACAATTACAATGAAGAGTTACATCATTCACACATTTTCGAGTGGTTTGCGCCTTTTTAGCCTGAGATGCTTATAGTTGGAAGGAGTTAGTCCTGTCATTTTTTTAAATTGATTCGACAGATGGGCGACACTGCTGTAATGCATCTTATTGGAAATTTCGGTAAGACTGTATTCATTATACACGAGAAATTCCTTTACCCGCTCAATTTTGTGGGTGAGAAAAAAATGTTCTATAGTTGTGCCCTGTTTCTCTGAAAAAAGGTTTGCCAAATAGGTATAGTCGTAATTAAGTCTTTCACTTAGGTAATCAGAGAGGTTCACTTTAGGCTGTTCTTCTGAATAATGGACTAAATTAACGATCGTATTTTTTATTTTTTCAATCAGCATACTTTTCTTTTCATCCAATAGTCCGAGCCCCGATTTATTTAAATTGATATTTAGGAGGTTATGCTGTACTACCGAGATATTCTCCATAATTTCAACTTCACCCAACTCTACGATAATGTAATGCAATCCAAGTTTTTCAAGTTCGGATTTCACAATCATTTTGCAGCGATTGCTCACCATATTTTTGATGTAGAGTTTCATTCTATGCTAGTTAGAGTAAAGTAATGTTTAAAAGAAGCATTGAGGCAGAAGTCCGAAGTTTCAGCTCCCTTTCTTCGATCTTCCGACTTCCGGTTTCCGTATTTCACATATTCTCTTTTTTGAAGTCTGAAATATCAACCACCGACAGAAGGCATTTCCTGTCATCGCCAGTAACAATGCCTTCCATGTATACATCACATAAAGGATTATTGTCATAACCAAGCATCACTTTGCAAGAATATTTCACATTACTGGCAAAAACTTTACTGAAAAAATTGTTAAATACAGGCCTCGATTCATCTGAAACATATAGCTTAAAGTTGCTGTTTACCAGGCTAAAACGTCTATCGCCAAGCATTTCGGCACCAGTAAAGTTCAACTCGCAGATACTACCTTCTGAATCGAGTGTAAAATAGCCCATAGGTGCAAAATCGTATAACAACGTGTATTTATTAAGCGCTGTTTCAGCTGTTTCATATGCCTGATGCAACGCTTCGTTCTGCAACTCCAATTCTATCTGGTGCACCTGAAGTTCGTGCAATAGCTTTTTCGCGTCAGCTTCTATAACAGCCTTGGCTATTTTTTTTTTTTTTTTTTTCAGCTGTTCTTCGGCTTTCTTGCGCAGCATTTCGGCATCTGTAAAATCCAGTTCTTCGTTATTCATAGTTTTGAAATTATAGTTATTCATTGCTTTTGCGAAAATTGTTTGAAGACCGAAGTTCGGAGTCCGAAATTTGTCTTCCGCCTTTACTCTTCCCCTCAAATCATGGCAGAACCGTTTTTTTTGTAAAGATAATCATTCCTGTTACCATCTTCAGGTTGTTGAGCAGTATATTGACGAACCATTCAACAACGGATATAGTACCTCCGGCTGTTATTACCTGCATTTTGAATTTGCCATCCGGGACTTTGTTCAGTAGCTTATTCAACTCTTTTTCAGTCTTATTTTGCACCGCTTTAGGAATAAACATCTGAATAAAATTTTGGTTTATTACATCTTCACGTTTTTTGCCGAAAAATTTTTCGGCCTCTGGATTAAACTCTAATATTTTAGAGTTGGTCGATAACTTAATGATCACATCGGAGGATGAATTTAATAGCAATCGGTGTATCTGCCCAGTTTCGTGTAACTCTACTTCCAACTGCTTGATATCCGAGGTGTTGATAAAAGTGATGACCAGGCCGTCTATTCTGTCGTCGAAAGTGCGGTAAGGCATAATGCGAATGGAAAACCAACGCCCGTCTTTGGTGGAAATTTGTTTTTGTATAAATATGAGTGTCCTTAATACTTCGAGGGCATCGGCAGCCAATTCGGGGTAAACAAGGTCGGAAACCTGATCGGTAAAAGGCCGTCCTATATCGCTTTTTATAAGTTTAAAAATTTTGGTTGCCTGAATGGTAAAGCGACGGATATTCAATTCTTTGTCGAGAAACAACGTAGCAATATCGGTGCTGTTGAGCAGGTTTTTCATATCATTGTTCACACGCGAAAATTCATCCACTTTCGACTGTAATTCAACGTTCACCGTTTGAAGTTCTTCGTTCAGGCTTTGCATTTCTTCCTCTGATGTTGTAAGTTCTTCATTGGTTGATTGTAGTTCTTCGTTGGTCGATTGTAATTCCTCGTTGGTCGATTTCAGTTCTTCCTGCGAAGTCTGCATCTCTTCGAGCATGTTCTGCACCTCTTCACGCGTATCCTGTAACTCTTTCTCCAACTCCTGTTGCCTGACACTATTCATCGCTTGTCCCTCATTTTTTTCACGTCGTTTAATGTTATTAATATCAGGCACATCAGTAAAAATTATCATTACCATGCCTTTTAAAGGCTCCGGTTTATCAATCCATTTAATATTAATATCTAAGGTTTGCGAACCGCCGTTTGTGCCTACTTTGATATTGCGTAAAACCACAGTTTCTTTATTAATTATAGCTTTACGGAAGGCGACAGGAAATTCGATGCGCAATCCTTCGCGTAACATTGCAAAAATATTCAGGTTTGCTTTACCAACCGCCGGCTCGAGATATTTTCCCGTACGTCCGCTGATATAAATGATGTCGCCATTTTCGTTCACCAAAACCCCGGGAGGTGAAAACTGTTGCAACAACAGTTGATCGGCAAGCGTTTGAATATTCTGGTGTGATATGGCAGGTATTTGTTTTTCAATATTGGTTGGTTTGGTTCGGGAAAATGAAGAGGGAAAATCGAATAATTCAGGCATCTGAATACTAACTGAGCGCTTATAAATTTTCAATTTGGTATCCAGGGCTGTAAAAAAATGACTCTGCTTTCCGAGTGTTTCAGCGCTGCCAAGCAGCATAATTCCTTCGGGATTCATACTATAGTAAAACAGCCCGAGCAATTTTTTTTGCAACTCGGCATCCATGTAAATAAGCAGATTGCGGCACGAAAGAATATCAATCCTGGTAAAAGGCGGATGCAAGACAATGTTGTGTTTTGCAAACACAACCATCTCCCTTATTTCAGTATTGAGGCGATAGCCTTCGTTTGTTTTAATAAAAAAGCGGTTCAAACGATTTGGTGATACATCGGCAGCAATATTTGAAGGAAACATGCCCTTTCGGGCTGTCTCAATCGCTTCATTATTGAGATCGGTGGCAAATATCTGTAATGAAATTCCTCTGTGCGGATTGATTTTTTCAAGCGCTTCCTTAAAAAGGATAGCTAATGAATACGCCTCTTCTCCCGTTGAACAACCTGGTATCCACGCCCGTACTATTGAACCTTCCTGGTGGTTGGCAATAATAGCCGGAATAAATGTCTCTTCCAACTTTTCCCATACGATAGCATCGCGAAAAAAATTGGTTACGCCAATCAACAATTCTCTGAAAAGAATTTCCACTTCCTTAGGATTTTCCTGCAAAAAGTGAACGTATGAAGTTATTTTATCAATTTTGTGGACGCCCATACGTCTTTCAATTCGGCGATACACCGTATTTTTTTTATACAACGAAAAGTCGTTACCGGTATGGGTTCGCAGTAAAATGATAATTTTTTCGAGAGCGCTTTGGTCTTTAATCTCTATCTCCAGGTTTGATTTGACGTCAGGAATATGTTTAAGAAAAGCGATCAGTTTTGCAGGCAACTCATTGGCTGGAGCTACAATATCGACTGGCACAGAATCGATGGCATTACGTGGCATACTGTCGTATTTTGCCGTGACAGGGTCCTGGACCATCACTATTCCGTTTTTTTCTTTTATAGCACGGATGCCTTTACTACCGTCGGAGCCCATGCCCGTAAGAATGACACCGATACCAAGTTCCTGCCGGTCATCGGCAAGCGAACATAAGAAAAAATCAATCGGAAGGCGCAGTTGTCTTTCTTCAATTGGTGTGAACAAATGAAGCACCCCATTTAATATAGACATGCTCTTGTTTGGCGGAATTACATACACGCAGTTTGGCTTTACTGCCATTCGGTCTTTTACCTTAAAAACTTTCATTTTGGTAATTCGCTGAAGCAACTCCGGTAACATGCCTTTCTGAGTTGGGTCAAGATGTTGGATAACCACATACGCCATTCCGCTGTTTTCAGGCACATTTTCAAGGAATTGCTCGAATGCTTCCAGTCCCCCGGCCGACGCTCCTATACAGACTATTGGAAACTGAACGATATCTGAATCAGATGTTTTTTCTTTTGAAGACACTGCGGATTTCACTTTCATGGTTTTCACACGCATATTATAAATAATTTACTCGTATCGTAAAACATCAATTATACAACTTTTAATGATTGAAGTATCATGGATGTTTCATGCTCAGTGTTTCTTATTGCCTGTAAATATCGGAATTTATAATTACTCTTTTTTTAAAACAATCAAAAAAATGTGGTTTTACACAGCTGGATTCGCAAAATGACTCATTAAAAACTCAAAATGTGTGAATGATGTAAATTATTCAATAAACTATATAACTCTTTTCTCTTTTGTTTTATTCACCTTTGTATCGTAATTATGAGGTAGCTAAATGATTAATTATAAAACCAGAAAATATACAATCTCAAAAGGTCTTGACGATTACTTTACAGGTATTCACAAGGCCTATATATTTACTGCTCTTTTCTTTAAAGAAGCATTTAAAAGACCTTTTCACCTGCGCGAGGTCATTAATCAGTGTTTCGAGGTGGGTTTAAAATCGTTAGCGTTAATATCTCTTACTGGTTTCATTGTAGGTATCGTTTTTACAAAACAGTCGCGTCCTTCACTCGAGGATTTTGGAGCAACATCATGGCTCCCTTCACTAATTGGCATTGCAATCATTAAAGCGTTGGGGCCATTGGTAACTGCGCTTATTTGTGCCGGCAAAGTAGGTTCAAGCATAGGAGCAGAACTTGGTTCCATGAGAGTGACCGAGCAAATCGATGCCATGGAAGTATCGGCCATTAATCCGTTTAAATATTTGGTTGTTACGCGCGTAATGGCAACAACCATCGCCATACCTGTCCTCGCATTGTATTGCAGTTTTGTTGCGCTGTACGGCTCTTATATAAATGTTCACGCAGAAGAAACCGTCAGTATAATCAGTTTTTATCAAAATGCATTTAAAACCATCAACTTTCTTGATATCACTACTGCCGTATTTAAAACAATTGTTTACGGGTTTACGATTGGCATTGTCGGATGTTACAAAGGATATAATGCCACACAGGGAACGCGTGGTGTAGGTAAAGCAGCCAACCAGGCCGTAGTGCTTGCAATGTTCCTGATATTTGTCGAGGAAGTAATGATTGTTCAGGTATCCAATTGGATGCGATATTTTTAAAGTCATGAAAAATTTGAAACAACATATCATCAACACTGAGGAATCGGTTATTACCATTACCGGATTATATAAGTCGTTTGATGACTTACAGGTTCTGAAGGGTATCGACTTTAACCTTTTCAAAGGCGAAAATATTGCAGTACTCGGCAAATCGGGAACAGGCAAATCGGTCCTGATAAAAATAATTGTGGGTTTGCTTAAACCCGATCATGGCGAGGTGCTTGTACTGGGGAAACATGTCGATCAGTTAAAAACAAAAGAATTAGATGCACTTCGATTACGTATTGGATTTTCGTTTCAAAACAGTGCCCTGTACGACAGTATGAATGTTTTTCAGAATCTTGCGTTTCCGTTAACCATGAATATTAAAAATCTAAGTAAAGGCGAAGTGAAGGATGCCGTTGAAGAGGTGCTGGAGTCGGTAGGTTTAAAAGATAAATTAAAACAAATGCCATCTGATCTGTCGGGTGGACAACGTAAAAGAATAGGCATTGCACGCACTTTAATTCTTAAACCCGAAATAATGTTGTACGACGAACCCACCTCGGGACTTGATCCTGTTACTAGCGCAGAAATCAACGAATTGATCAACGAAGTTCAGCAGGAATACAACACCAGTTCGGTTATTATTACACACGACCTCACCTGTGCTAAAAATACGGGCAACCGGATCGCCCTGATGTTTGATGGTAAGTTTTTAAAAGTCGGAACATTCGCAGAGGTATTCGATACCGATGATGAACAGGTAAAAGGGTTCTTTAATTACAATTTTATACAATAGATCATGAACGATTCACCCAATAAACAGGCAGTAATTGTAGGCGTATTTATTTTTTTAGGATTGGTATTTCTGCTGGCAGGAATTCTTATTGTAGGCAATATACGCGAAACATTCAACAACAAAATGAGCGTGATTTCAATTTTTGATGATGTGAGTGGTTTGAAAGAGGGTAATAACGTTTGGTATTCGGGAGTAAAAATAGGTACGGTCAGCAGCCTGAATTTTTTTGGTAAATCTCAGGTAGAAGTTATTCTGAAGGTTGCAACAAGAGCACAGCAGTATATTCGTAAAGATGCCAAAGTCAAAATAAGCAGCGATGGAATTATCGGAAATAAAATAATTGTTATTTATGGGGGAACCGATGATTTTGCTCAGGTTGAAGAAGGAGATACCTTAGCTGTGGAGAGAACGTTTACTTCTGAGGATGTGATTAATACACTTCAGGATAACAATGAAAACCTGTTGACAATCACCTCCAACATTAAAATTCTCACGAACAAATTAGTCGACGGTGAAGGGACCATCGGAAAATTATTGAACGATAGTTCGGTGTATAAAAACATCAATGCTGCTACTGCATCACTTCAAAATGCAGCGGTAAAGGCACAGGAATTAGCCGGTTCATTGGCTACTTTCAGTTCTGGTCTCAATAAAAAAGGGACACTGGCAAACGAATTAACAACTGATACGGTTGTTTTTAATTCGGTTAAAGCCTCTGTTCTGAAATTGCAGCAAATGGCAGATACCGCAAAGGTGTTTATCACAAATCTTAAACAGGCAGGCAGTAATCCCAACTCTGCAATTGGGGTATTGCTCCACAACAAAGAAGCAGGAGCTTACTTAAAAGAATCGATGAAGAACCTGGAGAGCAGTTCCAAAAAATTAGATGCCGACCTCGAAGCTGCACAACACAATTTTTTACTCCGGGGATATTTTAAAAAGAAAGCAAAAACAGCTGAAAAAGACTCAATTGGAAAATGATTCAGAGAGACCGTCTGAGTATTCAGTTCCATGACACTCACACGGTCATTTCTTTTACTCCTTATTTTCGGGAGGTGGTGCTTCAACTGATGCCGGGCTATTGCTATCCCCGTCGTAGATGATGTTTTCCTCTATTTAGATGAGATGTTACAACGTTTTGATGATCTGCCACTCCTTGTAGGTGACATTTCACGCCATATAGATGACTTTTTACGCCGTGTAAATGACATGTTACGCAATATATATGAGTTGTTACGCCGCCGTAGCATTGCATCTAAATGGCGGAATAAGGCATCTATATTCCGGAACGTGTCCGCGAAATGGTGTTACGAATCGGATATATGTTGGTGTGATGAAACGGGGCAACGGGTAACATTGCCGAAATATTGGGTGTCGTTTAGTTGTGTTTTAGCGGGGTCACTAACGGTGGCACTATGAATCATTGTCGATTACGGAGTACGTCTCTATCAAGCCGTGAAGAACTTAATGCGGGCTATAGCACATTAAATACCTACTTAAACGGCAATGTATTTATATTGCGTGTTGACTGTGACCCTTTTTTATCCATTCGTTATACCATTTTTCCGATTTAATTCCAGATTTATACTTCCACTCGTCTAATCTGGCAATTAAGTCCGCTGTTATTAAGTAATTTTTTTCTTCAATATCAAAATAATACTCCTGAATCATTTTTCTCTTGCAAATATCCTTTAAATAATCACTCATCAAGGAAATCATTTGTTTAGAATCTTTTTGGGTTATTCTCGTTGGAATCGAAACCCTACTATTAACATCAATACCTTTTTTATTTCTGTCAAGACCCACATAGGTTGCAATTTGTTTTTTCTCCTCCAATCCACGTTGTCTAACGAAAGCTATAAATTTTGGTGAATAATCGTACTCCATTCCCCAACCAAAAAAAGCACTTTGTTTTTCAGGATGAAAGTATAATATCTTTAACCATTTCTGCTCAAAATCCTTATCTGGAAATCCAGTATTAGTTATTGAAGACCAATAAACATGCTCAATCCAATAAGATTTGCTAAATTCTTCAAGTGAAAGGACAGATAATTGAAAGGCTGAAGGAAAAGAATCATTGTTAAACAGCAATATTGAATCAAAATGAAGTCTCAATCCATTTTTGAATGATTCAATCGAAATTCGCTTATATTTATACTCTGATAATTGCTCTCTCATATTTTCTTAGAGTTGCAGCCAACTTGTTTATCCACGCAACAATCTTTCCCTATTGTTTCATGCCTTGCCCCGCTATGCGAAACACTGTTGCGTATTATTGCTTTGGTAAATTTACAGAACTAATTCTTAATACAAAATCACAAACGGAGTTTTTTTTATTTTTCGATATAAAAAATTCTTCCGGAACAAAGAGAATTCTCAATGCAATAAAAATGCTTTCCGTGCAAAATAAAAAAATATTGCACGTGTGAATAGATTTTTGTATTTTTGCAAATGTCAATTGGAAACGGCTTAATAAGTGCAATATGAATACGAAACTGACTTTAACGATTGAGGGAACAATCATCGATAAGGCAAAAATATACGCCAAAGGGAAAGGTCATAGCTTATCGGGAATAATTGAGAATTACCTGAAAGTTATAACGAAGGAAGAGGCAAAATCAGAAATAGAGATTACTCCTATTGTAAAATCATTAAAAGGATCTTTCAAGGCTCCTTCCGATTTTGATTATAAAAGAGAATTAGAAAAAGGTTTATCTGAAAAATACCTGTAAAATGGATAGAGTGCTAATTGATACAGATGTAATACTCGACTTTTTCTTTGATCGTCAACCATATTCCGAATATGCAGCAAAAGTGTTGTCGCTTTGTGAATTAAAATCAATTCAAGGATTTGTGACCCCCGTTATTGTCAGTAATGTTTACTACCTATTGCGACGAACCGCTAAACATGAGCAAGTAATTGAGAAGCTTAATCAACTACTGACCATTACCGACGTTTTAATGATGGATAAGAGTGTAATCATTGCGGCCCTGAGTTCAAAATTTAAGGATTTTGAAGATGCACTACAAAACTTTGCAGCTTTTAATGCCGGAAATATTGATGCTATTTTGACAAGAAATGTTAAGGATTTTAAAAATAGTGAATTGGGGGTATTTACACCCGAAAATTATTTAATGACAAAATAAATCACGGCTTCGTGAAAAAAGGAAGTACAATCCAACTGTAAATATAACATCCCATACAAAACCCGGCGGCCCATTCCAAAAATGCGAAAAACGCCAAAACGACAATGGTGATTTGCGAAGCGGGTATTGCGTTCGATAACAGCAATACTATCGACAAAAGTGACAGTATAAAGCCAATTCGTGCGGCAAAAATCTTCGGAGCTTTGTCGATAATTTTAGATCGGAAAGGGATGTAATCTTTTAAACCCGATCCGGTCATAGCCAGGATACTGGTGCGGCTTGTTCCAAATCCGCGGGAATAAAAATCGAAAGCAAGGAAAAGAACCAGCAGTATATTCGGCTTAAAAATAAAAAACAGCGCAATCAGAAAGGTGAGTAATGCGGTGAACCGGACAATCTTTTCATTGACTTTTTCGTCCGATACGGGGCAAAGGATATTATTCATTGTTTTGTTTTTAAAACAAGTTATTCCTTTTATACGGATTGATGGTGCAAAAGTTTCTGGATTTGATGCCGCGTGTAAAAATAGGTGAAGATTGCTGCACTCCAGTTGGCAATAAAGATACCCCACCAGATCCCTTTAGTTCCCCACCCGAGGTATATAGCCAGCAATAAAAACAGGGGAAGTGGCATCAGAAACTGTCGGTAGGTACCAACAAAAATGGCATACAGCGGTTTTTTCATCCCTTGCAAAGTCGAGACCGATATATTGAGGAAAACGTAGGCAAAGAAAAAGAGTACGGCAATACGCAGATATTCAACTCCAACTCCAATCACCTGAATGTCAGCCGTAAATGCCTGCATCAACTGACGGGCAAACAAAGCAACAGCGACAATCCCAAATGAAATAATCATTAAACCATACCGGATATTTAACTTCCACGACTCGAATACTCTTTCAGGGAGTCCTGCTCCTATGTTTTGTCCGGCCAAGGTGAGGGCTGCAATGTTGAGACCAATAGTAGGCAAAAGTGCAAGTTGTTCAATTCGGGTGGCAATTCCATAGGCTGCCACTGCTTCCTTCCCGAATTGACTGGCAAAATAGGTAATAACGAAGATCCCGATAGCAACAGTGAGCATGTTCAGACTTGCCGGAAATCCCTGACCGAATAATGCCATAAAGTATTTCCGGTTCGGAATAAAATTATCAAATCGGGCGTGCTGAAATATTTTGCGTTTGCGGGTAATGATAATCATGTAGATTGTTCCAAAGATCTGAATCAAAACCGTCGATAATGCTATTCCACGAATCCCCAATTCCGGGAAACCATACCCGCCATACATAAACCAGGGATCTAAAATGACATTTAGAAAAAATCCAATAATCAGATAATTACGGTAAGTTTTTGTATCACCACGTGCAGTCAGCAAGGAGTTTAGAATACTGTTGATAAGGAAAAAAAAGGTGCCGTAAAGTATAATATTCATGTATTGGACCGCAATTTCAAGATATTCGTTGGTAGCGCCCAACAACAGGAAGAGTGAAGGGGCAATGCTCAGGCCAATAATTGTAAGCAAAACTGAGTTGATGATTGAAAAGGAGATTGCCTGAAAACCACATTTTTCGGCCTCTTCGAGTCGTCCGGCTCCCAACGATTGTGAAATTAATGCCGTTGTACCGGTTCCCATACCAATACCCATCGACAAAATAATAAAAAACACCGGGAAAGTTAGTCCCATGGCAGCTAGTGCAGAGGTAGATATTTTGCCACCCCAGTAAGTATCCACAACGTTGAATAGCGTATTAAAGACAAATCCAACACTTGCCGGCACTGCTAATTTGCGTATAAGGGTTGGAATATGAGCAGACGTAAAATCAAGTGATTTAAGCATTTTTTATACAAAATAAATTCGATAATATTACAACGTCTAATCCTTCCCGAAGGTTTCCTGTTTGGGAAAGAACTTTTTATAAGGATTTTGGTTTAAGTGATCGAAAAACGCTGTTTTTTACCCGTCAAAAAAATGTAAGTCACAAGCGACTTCAGAAAGGAGAAAAAATGAAAGTATCATTTAAAATCGATTATCAAACAATATGGGGTCAGGTTCTTTATATATCAGGATCTGCCAGTGAATTTGGCGAGTGGGATCCCTCGCGCGCGTTGCTTCTGAAAAACTTTGTTCCGGGTGAATGGGAAGTCGAATGCGAGTTTCCTTCAGGTAAACGACTCGAATACAAGTACCTGATAAAAGATGGTAATGGAAATATCATTTGGGAAGGGGGTAAAAACCGTCTGCTTGAAACTGGCAAAAATGATTTTGATGAGGTTAGATGTCGCGATTTTTGGAGAGTCAGGCGCGAATCAGATACGGCATTGTTTTCTTCCGCATTCACAAAAGTGTTAATGCGTCGCAACATAGAAAATGAAGAGGTTAATACTGTTCTTCAATCTAAGAAGACATTAAGGATTCAAATTTATGTTCCCACTGTTAATCCAGAATGTAGGATTGGAATTCTCGGAGACCAACCAGCACTCGGTAACTGGATGGAAGATTACACACTTCTAATGAAAGATGCTCAATTCCCATTGTGGAGTATTGATATTGATGCCGATAAACTTAAGTTCCCTTTACAATTCAAATATGTCGTTTATAACACAGTTAAAAAACAAGTCGTTATTTGGGAACAAGGAAGTAACCGGCTGATAAGAGACTATGTTTGCAAAGAGCCGAAAAGCATAAAGATTCATACGGATGAAAACTTTCGTTTCCCTGTTACCCATTGGAGAGGTGCCGGAGTTTCAGTTCCCTTATTTTCATTAAGAACCGATAAAAGTGGCGGCATAGGTGAATTTCCGGATATAAAAAAATTAGTAGATTGGGCAAAACTGACAGGCTTGAAACTGGTTCAGTTACTCCCTTTGAACGAAACTGTGGCCACGCATACCTGGATCGATACCTATCCTTATAAATCAATTTCAACGATGGCTCTTCACCCTGTTTATTTGAATATCAATAAAATAGGTGTTCTGGAAGATGAAAGTCTGATGATCGGATTTGCCCAGGCGCTGGCGGGCTTCAACGCACTCGAAACCGTTCATTACGATGAAATCCATAAAATCAAATCGAAATTTTTCAAGCTAATCTTCGATCAACAAAAAGAACTTTTTCTTGTCGATCCTCCTTTCTTAAAATTCTTTGATGAAAACAAGGAATGGTTGGTTCCTTATGCAGCTTTTTGCTATCTGCGCGACAAAAACAAAACAGCCAACTTTAGGAAATGGTCGCAATTTCAGGTTTATAATGCTAATGAAATAAGTCTGTTATGTGCCAATGATCAGGAGACTTATCCGGATATTGCGGTTCATTATTTTATTCAGTATCATGCTCACAAACAATTGCTTGAATCTTCAGAATATGCCCGGTTAAACGGTGTTGTTCTGAAGGGTGATATTCCAATCGGAATAAGTCCCGATAGTGTTGAAGCATGGATGCATCCTGAACTGTTCAATCTCGACCAGCAAGCAGGAGCTCCCCCCGATGAATTTGCAGATCTTGGTCAAAACTGGGGATTTCCTACCTACAATTGGAAAAAAATGGCGGACACCAATTTTTCGTGGTGGAACAAACGTCTTAAACAAATGTCGCGCTACTTTGATGCTACACGCATCGATCACATCCTTGGGTTTTTCCGGATCTGGGAAATTCCTGTGAATCAGGTACAGGGAATTATGGGACATTTCAGACCTGCTATTCCGTTTAGTCGTGATGAAATAATCGACAGTGGAATAACCTTCAATGAGGAACGATTTACCAAACCCTACATTCGGGACTATTTTCTATGGGAATTATTTGGGGAAGAAACCGAAGAAGTAAGACTGAAGTATCTAACAGAATATGAACCAGGTAAGTATAATTTAAAAACGGAATACAGCACGCAGCGTAAAGTATGGGATTATTTCGATGCTGCTAAAAAAGGGGAAGAGCTCTCCGGAAAAAAGACGCGCATCCGCGACGGTCTTTGCTCCTTAATCGCTGAGGTCATTTTCTTGCGCGATCCTTACCACCCAACATTGTTTCATCCAAGGGTGGCGTTCCATAATACCAATTCATATCTTAATCTTAAAGCCGATATACGATATGCCCTCGATGAACTCTATATCGATTTTTTCTATCACAGACATGAAGATTTTTGGAGAGAACAGGCACTATGGTTATTGCCTGCAATAATGAATGCCACCGACATGCTGATTTGTGGTGAAGACCTGGGTATGGTACCTGAATGTGTTCCAGTCGTAATGCGCAACCTGGGGATTCTTAGTCTCGAAATACAACGAATGCCTAAAGACCCGAAGGTTGAATTTGCACATCCTGCTGATGCTCCATATTTATCAGTTTGTTCTACTTCCACTCACGATATGTCAACACTTAGAGGCTGGTGGGAAGAAGATCGTTTACACAGCGAAAGATTTTTCAGACTGGTGATGGGACAAAAAGGTGAGTTTCCACAATTCATGGAACCTTGGGTAGCACGTGATATTTTAAATATGCACCTCTACTCCCCGGCTATGTGGGCAATATTCCCCGTACAGGATCTTCTGGCAATGGATGGCCGGCTCAGATGGGACAATACAGAAGGGGAAAGGATCAATGTCCCTGCCATTGCTCAGCATTATTGGCGCTACAGAATGCACCTTAAACTTGAAGAACTAATCAGTGAAAAGAAGCTCAATGCAGAATTGCTTTCCATGATTAGTGCTTCGGGAAGAGGTTCTAATAGCTGATTAACGCTGTTTACCGACATTTTACTGACGCTTGCCGATTTCGGGTTTATACCAGTCAATTACCTGATTAGTTTTGTGTGAGTTAAAAAACCATTTTAGTGAACAATTAAAAACAAACACAATGATTAAGTATGAAGACGCACCGGAAAAGAATGATTCATCTTCTGTCCGGCATAAAGACAAAAATTACGATTCCCGAACATTTTTGGGGATTATATTCGTAGCAATTGGATGCATACTAATTGCCAGAAACTATGGATGGCTCGGATACGACTTTTCCAGGTATTTGATTAGCTGGCAGATGCTACTGATCGTTATCGGACTTTTTCAATTGGCACGAAGAGCTTACACTCCAGCCATTGTTCTTATTGGCATTGGTCTTTTCTTTTTAATTGATTTTCCCGATAACTTTAGGGAGAATTTCTGGCCTGTCTTAATTATTCTTGTTGGTGTATCATTTATTCTTCAGTGGAGGCGATCTCCTCACAAAAGTCACTTTCATAATCTTGGATTTGATCAAAGTAGTTCAACTGATTATATTGATGAAACCGCTATCTTTGGTGGCAGAACCTTGTCCGTTGTGAGCGAAAATTTTCAGGGAGGAAAAATCACCTCTATTTTTGGAGGATCAAAAATTAATTTACGCTATTCGAAGCCAGTACCAGGCTGCACTATTGATGTAGCGAATATTTTCGGAGGTACTAAAATCATAGTTCCTGAGGATTGGAATGTTAAAGTTGAAGTCGTTTCAATTTTTGGCGGTTTCGAAGACAAACGAGGTGCTTCAGTAATTTCAAGAACAAGTTCAGGCAAAATTGTGGTAATTAAAGGGACCTGCATTTTTGGCGGGGGCGAGATAAACACGATGCCATAGCAGATCACGATGGAGCATCCTGTAACTGCAAACAAAATTTCGGGTCTAATTTACTGGTTTCTCACAGTAGCAATCGGGATTACACAGGCAGTATTTAATAGCTATTATCAAATACTGCCTGTTACCGTTGCGTTTGTCGATGGCCTTACTTTTAGCCTGGTGCTCGGAATTTTAGGTGTAGCTCTCTGGTACGTAGTGAGATACAACGATCCTGAAAAAAGTGCTGTTATTCAGATTATTGTAAGTCATTTCGCCTCAGCAATTGTATTTACTTCATTATGGATACTATCCTCCGGAATCATTGTAAAAATCCTGATTAATGATTCATTGTATGATCATTATTTAGGCAGTCTCATTACAGAACGGATTATTGGAGGATTACTATTCTATGCTTTGCTTGTAAGTGTTTATTATACATATGTTTACAGTCAACATAACCAGGAAAAGCAGTTAAGAGAGGCAGAATGGCGGCATCAGATTCGAAAAACACAACTTAGTGCTTTGAAATCGCAAATTAATCCTCATTTCCTTTTTAATACACTTAATTCAATCGCATCACTAACCTTAACCAATCCTGAGAAGGCTCACGGAATGGTGATTGCATTATCAGATTTTATGCGCTATTCTCTTCGTAAGCAACAGGACGACATGGTTACCCTTGAGGTCGAATTAAGGAATATCGGATTGTATTTACAGATTGAAAAAATCAGGTTCGGGAATAACCTGGTATACAGGTTTGATGTTGAAAAGGAATGTAATCATCACTTAATTCCCAATTTAATACTACAGCCATTGTTCGAAAATGCAATTAAATACGGGGTTTATGAAACCTCGAAACCCGTCGAGATTATCCTTGAAGCCAGAAAGTTACCAGCTTCAATGGAATTAAAGCTGATCAATAATTTTGATCCGGAATCTGTTCCTCAGAAAGGAGAAGGGGTCGGACTGGCCAACATTAATGACCGGCTTCTGCTATTATATGGAAGCACCAGACTTCTTTCCGTTGTACGAGAGAAAACACAATTTTTAGTAACAATGATTATTCCGGACATAGCTGAAATCAGCCATTAAAAAACCTGATATAATTACTTAATCATGAATAAAATTAAAACATTAATCATTGACGATGAATCTCTTGCAAGGGATTTACTGCACCATTACCTGTCGAAAGACGAACGTATCGAGATCATAGGAGAATGTTCAAACGGCTTCGAAGGAGTTCTTGCTATTCAGGAACTAAATCCCGATCTGGTTTTTCTTGATATTCAGATGCCAAAAATCACTGGATTCGAAATGCTTGAATTGGTACCAAACCCTCCGGTAATTATATTTTCTACCGCCTATGACCAATATGCTATCCGAGCTTTTGAGGCGAATGCCATCGATTACCTGCTCAAACCCTATCCGTCGGAAAGAGTGACTGCCGCTTTGAACAAAGCGGTTGAAAAGCTAATGAGTAAAACAACAGCCCCCGAAATCAGTAAATTAATCGAAACCCATGACGAAGAATCAGGGATGCTAAACAGGGTTGTCGTTAAATCAGGTAGAAAAATCCAGATTATTCCTGTTGAATCAATCCATTATATTGAATCACAGGATGATTTTGTAATGATTTATTGCAGTGAAGGTCATTTTATGAAACAGAAAACGATGAAATTTTTCGAGCAACACCTCGACGAGAAGCAATTTGTGCGGATTCATCGCTCCTATTTATTAAACTTATCGTATATTTCTGAAATCCAGCAATATGAAAAAGAGTCCTGGATAGTTCTGACAAAGCAGGGGGCAAAACTTAAGGTAAGCAAAACTGGTTATGCCAATCTTAAAGAGAAGTTAAAATAAGTTCATTAATAAGCGATTAATTAGTATTTTTGTAACAATCTATCTATTCTATGCTTAATTCATTAACAGGCAATCTGTGAAATTATCCCTTCTTTGGGTACTACCCATCATTTGTCTGCTGAACCCAATGCCTCTAAAAGCTCAGCAATACAGTTTGCAGCACTTTAGTGTTAATGAAGGGCTTGTCCAGTCCGATGTCAATAAAATCATTCAGGATAATAAGAAGTATGTCTGGATTGCGACCAATGGCGGAGTAAGCAGATTTGATGGGCTAAAGATTAAAAACTACAAGATTCCGATTTCTCAAATAGCCTATGATATTGTTGAAGGAGATCATCATGAGATCTATGTTTTAATGAATAAAGGAATCGGAATACTTCGCAATGATTCAATTTATTCATACCATTTCGATGCAGATTTGCAGCTAAAGAAATGCAGGAACCTTGTTTTTAATGAAGGTAAGCTATGGATAATCACTAATCGAGGAATAACCTATTTTGACGGTAAAAGTTTTCATGTTACTCTCCCGATAAAATGCAATGATTTGAATGCAGTCTGGTTTACTATGGACAACAACAAAGTAATCTGGATTGAAGATTTAAATCAAAACATCTGGTATACAGCCAATAATAAATTCAAAAGACTTGAAGTTGATGGCCAGGCACTCAGGAACGGACACAAAATGGTAGTTTCTCAAAATGGTAACATTTACAGGATTCTTGGGGAAAAATTATTCTTTCTTGAACATTTTGATCAAAAAGAATTAGATTTTCTTCAGCGAAGTGGTGACTATTGGTATTTTTCTACCCATTCGCAGGTATTCAGAAAAAAAGGAAAAGATATCGATCTTCTTTTCGAAGCCCCTGAAAACGATAAAATCAGCGCATTATTTATAGACAAGGAGAAACGATTGTGGATTGGCACCCAGAATGGATTTTATTATTCAAATTCATTGGCTTTTACAAATTATTATATTCCAAATAAACTCGGCAACCGAATTTGGGGAATTGTTGAAGACAATGATAAAAATTTATGGTTTACTTCGTTCGGCAAGGGATTAACCAAATACAATGGAAGGGAGTTTCAAAAAATTGAATCCTATAAAAGTATTCTGAACACTGACACTTTCTATATCGGAAGTACCAAAAAGTCAAATGGAAATCTCCTTTTTTCAACGATAAAAGGGATTCTTCAATACGATGGCCGGCAATTTTCTAAAGTTGCGAATATACCAGCTCAGATCTATTTGCATATTTATGAGGATGTTGCGAACAAAACAATGATTTACGCCGGAGATAACAGTCTGGTTATCTCGACCAAAGACTCAGTAAAAGTATTTGATAATTTGAAATATAACTTGCCACAAATCTTTAATATTTTCAAAGACAAAAATAATATTTATCGCATGGGAGGTGCAGAAAACACTGTTTTTTTCGATGGGAAAAGCTTTTTACCTCCCGACTCCTTAAAGTTCGGATATATAAAAGGGATGTACAGCAATGTGACAGATTTAAAAGGTAACATCTGGATTGCAACAAGATACGGAATAATGATTTATAACTATAAAACCTGTAAACCAATATTAACAAATGAAATAGGAGAGGCTGTTTTTGATCTTAAAATGTACCTTGGGAAGATTTATTTCGGAACAATCAAAGGAGTAGGGATGATTGATCCTGAAAGGTTTTACAAAAACGAAAAGGCCGTCTCGTATTTCGATTTTAATAATGGCTATCAGGGCGAAGAAGTCGTTCAAAACGGAGCAATCATTGCATCCGACAGTTCAATCTGGATACCTGCAACAAGAGGTGTAACAAAATTTTCTCCTTCTCGGATTAAAACTGTTAATCACCTCCCTCCGGTTCAGCTGGAATTGTTGATCGCGTATGACAAAAATGGCACAAAAAAAAGGGTAACAGGGTATGAACTGAATTTAAACAGGAACATTTTCCTGACCTATGAATACAGAGATATTGAAATAAACTATCATTGCATTTTTTTCTCTGATCCCGAGGGAATTACCTATAAATACAAGCTTGAAAACTACGATTACAGCTGGCGTGAGGTTCCATTTAATGTCAGGAGTCTGAAATACAGTAAACTTCCTGCCGGCGAGTACATTTTTAAAATCAGTGCATTCAATAAAGAGGGAGTTGAGACAGATATTTCCAGTGTGATTTTTATCAAAATTGCCCATCCATACTGGCAAAAGTGGTGGTTTCGATTATTTTCGTTAATGATTATTATATTTATTGTCTTAGGAATATTCCGAAATTTGAAAACAAAGGAACGCAAGAAAGCTGAAATCCAACAACAAATATTAAAACTAAAAGCTGATGCTTTGGCCGCTCAGATGAATCCTCATTTTGTGTTTAACTGCATTAGCTCGATTAACGCACTGATTAATCTGGGAGACAAGCAGGAAGCCACATTATATCTTGGCCGCTTTGCCACGTTACTTCGAAGTGTTCTTAAAAGTGTAAGAGTAAATGAGATTTCTCTGGAAGAAGAGCTTTTGATGATTGAAAATTACATGCATCTTGAACAGGCAAGATATAGTAATCCATTTAATTACACGGTAAAACGTCCTGAAGGAATAAGCTCGACATTAATTATGATTCCTCCATTGATCATACAACCATTTATTGAAAACTCGATTTTACATGGTTTTTCCGGACACCCTAATTTTGAGAAAAGAATTAATATCTTAGCAGTTATATCAAAAGACCGATTAAAGGTAATTATTAATGACAATGGATTAGGTATTTCACCTGATAAACAGCGTGAAACCGGATTGGGAACAAGAATTACCAGAGAACGTATCGCCTTAATTGAAAGTCATGCTCATGTTCAGATTGAATCGCACATTGGTGAAGCTCACCACGGAACAACCGTTACAATCGAGGTTCCTTTAAAAATTAAAAAAGATTAAATAATGATTAATGCTGTAATCATAGAAGATGAACCGTTACTTGGGAAAAACCTGGCGATGATGATTAAGACATATTGTCCTGATATAAAAATCGTTGCGCTTATTGATTCAGGAAAAATGGCACTGGATATCCTACCGGTAATACAGTATGATCTTGTGTTTTCTGATATTCAACTCGGAGATATGGATGCATTCACTTTGTTTGAACAGCTGGAAAATAATAATCAACATATAATTTTTATTACTGCCCATGACGAATTTGCTTTAAATGCCTTTAAATTAGATGCTATCGACTATCTTTTAAAGCCGATTCTCCCCGAAGATCTTATGCATGCAGTGAATAAAGCACTTGATCGGATGGGAAGTAAAGATCAGCTGCCCCCATTGTATGGAGCATTTACTACACAAAAAAGTGGCAAAATATTGATTAAAAGTAACGATGAAATACACTTTCTTTCACCTGAAAAGATAATTTATTGTGAAGCCGACGGGGCTTATACAAAAGTTTATCTTGACGACAACAACAGTGATTATAAATTAGTTACTACGCATTTGAAAAAAATTGAAGAAGTTCTGCCTAAAAATATTTTTTTCAGAATTCATGATGCCCTCATCGTGAACTGCAATTTTATCGATCACATCAAATACCAAAAAAGAATTTGCGTATTGAACCATAATGCCGCAATCGAAAAGACGCAGTTAAAAATTTCTGAGCGAAAATATCCAAGTTTTATTGATTTCCTCAAAAACAACTGATTCCATTTTCCTGTTTACACTTATTGCCAAAATCTCTACGACTGTTGCGGAAAGATTTACGTTTGCCAAGTTGTTGGCGAATAGTAATGATATGCTGTTTAATGCTTGCTTTTTTTGTTGACATTTGCATCGTTTATTTTTAAACAGACCCTAATCGTTCATATATAATCAATCGCCTCTGGCAGGACTATGTGTCCTGCCAGAGTTATTAACCCGCCGAAAAAACCATTTCCCTTCATTTCGAAAAACATTATTTGGCTAATAATCAATTCCTCGGTTTTTACGTGACGTGGGATACGACTTCATCCCCAAACGGAGATACAATTACTTTGGGAAATGCGAAATATGTATGGTCCCGACTCCGGAAAATAAGGAGAGATTCCTGGAATAGGAATTCCTTTTAATTTAAAAAAACTTACCTATAATCATTCCTGTCTTACCGTTTTGGAATAATCAGGAACAACAAAACTAAAGTTAAGTTTCAATTAATCAATTATATTATATACCTTTACATATCGGAGTCTGCAGAGTTTTTTGAACTTGATGAAAATGTTTATATTTGACCCAATAGTTTTATCAACATTATAGTATGAGTATCGAGAACAGTAGCATAAAAAGGGACGCTGTAAGAGAGAATATTCTTAAAATAGCTCAGGAGATTTTTAGCAAATACGGATATAAGAAAACTACACTTGACGATATTGCCAATGCTGTAAGAAAAGGCAAAAGTTCACTTTATTACTATTTCAACAGTAAAGAGGATCTTTTTCAGGAGGTCATTCAAAAAGAGGCAGATACTCTGCGCGAAGAGTTATCAAAAGTGCTTCAAAAAGATATCGATCCGGCAGAAAAATTAAGAGATTACGTTATGACCAAAATCACAACTTACCGGCAACTTGCTAATTTTTATAATGCAATTGAAAACGACTCGGCAGCAGTGGAATTTATCGATAAGATAAAATCACAATACTATCAGGAAGAGATCCGTATGATGAAGCGAATCTTGCTTGAAGGAGCTCGTCAGCGAAAATTTATTGTAAAAGATTTTGCACTTGTCGCGATAGGAATTACTACGGCAATCCGTGGACTCGAAATGCCGCTTTCTGCAGGACCATATCGCTCATCTGACCTTGGAAAAAGTGTCGATTCTATTGTAAAAATAATTTGCTATGGGATAATGAAAAGAGATTAAATAATAAAACAAACAGGCCTATACTTTGACAGTAATAAATTATTAGGAATGATAAGCCTGTTTGTTTTATTTATTATTTGAAAGAAACGTCACCGCCACTCGATTTCTCGACATCCCGTTCTTTGGGATTCCCCCCTACTCTAATATTTCCCCAGCTGCTTGCTTTGGCAATAATTTCATTTACAACCAATACCAAATCGATATTTCCTCCGCTTGAAGCAGATAGATTGAGCGAGCGAATTCAGTTTCATTTCCATCTTCGATTTTATAGCAGAACCCGAGCTTGATTCCAGCGAATGGATTGTTTTAAATGAAACATATACCCTCTTCGCAGTAGCGTGGCCAATTGGTTTTTCAGGATAAGTATTCAGTTCTCCATTCGAAACTTCCGTTTTAATATTATTCTGAAGGTTGTCATCAGCCTCCACGATTACTTATACTACACAATCCTGTATTAGGATTACCTCTATGCCTGCACTAACCGATATCGACTCAAACATTCCAACCAGACGTTCGCTTTTGACCATTTTCCCGCTCCCTTTTATTCCAAATAAACAAGAGACAATGAACATAGAGATCATCAGATAGTTATTTTATACCCGGACTATCCCCACTTTTTGGCAACGGTTCGCCTATCAGGTACATTTCATTAATTTTATCGTTTAATTTCTGATCAGGAAAACTTAAAGAATAAATCATCGCTTCGACCTGGCGCAAATAATCGCGTTTATTATACTTTGGCGAGTAAAGATATCCTTCAACAGTTATAACGCGTTTATGTGCTAAATCAAGTGTTGAAAGGCTTACAAAGGGGCCGCCCATAAAGTCACCTTCAACCTTCCATAATCCCCTTATTTCTACTGAATAATTTCCACTGTTCTTAAATATCTGCGAAACAATGAATCTCTTCTCGGTTGACATAAATGAACCGGGAAGAGCTCCAGGGACATTTCGCCGTAGAATAGAATCGCGTTTGTGTAAAAGACTACTTGTCGCAAATGCACTATCTGACACATATGGATACCAATAGGCTAAAATTCCCTGACTGGTAAGCGGTGACTCGTATCTTATCCAGACAAAATCAGAAGTATCTTTTACAATATCGTAACCTCTTGGAATATTCAGATTAAACCTATGCTTCTTAATCAAAGAGTCAGAAATAGTTTCTTCCTTATACTTACTTTGGGCATACATTGCCATTAGCCTCATTTTTTCAGCTCTTAAGATTGTAGCGATAATCATATCCGATTTTTCTGCAAAAATCTTTATAAAAGCAGCCTCATCAGGAGCCTGAACGGACACAACGACCTGCGGTTTGGCCCAAACATCGTACTGAATAGTAACAGAAGGTTCTGTCACAGAAGGGAGAATTCGGGTCAAAACAATGTTACGGGTTGTTTCAAATGTTTTAAAGGCATCGGGCGGAACATTCACAACAGTAAGAATTGGTTCCTCCTGAGGCAGACAAAGTTGTGGCTGCGAGAGATATCTCGAAATGGTATCACCAACATCTCCGGACCACAATTCTTTAGAGATTACTACAACTGTTTCGCCGGGTTTACCAGTAACACTTTTCATCAACGAAGATCCGTCCCCGCTGCAAGCCAAAATCATACAAATCAATGAAATGACAAAGATGAAAGGTGTAATTCTTTTTTTCACGGTTCAATATTAAATCAGGTCACTAACGAAACTAAATTAAGAGAATTTAATACACTTGAAAAATATAATAGAAACCCCGATTCGGACAGCCGAATCAGGGTATAAATATCATTTTAACCAATTTATTATTTTAATGGTTCCTTCTTGTTTTCGTCTTTTGGACTCTCTTTAGGATTTTCGTCATCCTCCTTTATTGCTTTTTTAAAGTCTTTCATCCCTTTCCCAATGCCACTCATTAGTTCCGGAATCTTTTTACCTCCAAACATTAGCAATATAACAGCAATAATAAGGACAATTTGCCATGGGCCGACGATTCCTGCAATGATTGATAAACTCATAATTCACGTATTTAATCGTTCGTTACAAATATAGTATAAGTTGAATCCTAATTTGAGATATCTGTCCGATTTATTTATTTCACACACATTAAAAGTCAGCAGAAAGCCCCGATCAGATAATTGCTCGGGGCTTTTGTGAAAGATAAAGATTTGCCTATTCTTTCAAAGGTTCTTTTTTATTATCTACTCTCGGAACATCTTTCGAAGTTGTATCCGGTTTTTCGTCTTCCTCTTTTATAGCCTTCTTGAATTCCTTCATCCCTTTGCCAATTCCGCCCATCAACTCAGGAATTTTTTTACCTCCAAACATAAGCAATGCCACAGCAACAATTAAAATAATCTGCCATGGTCCAACTACCCCTGCAATTATTACCAAGTTCATAATATCACTTTTAATTTGTTTCGGTGCAAAAATAGTATTCCCAATGAAACATTATTCTGCAAAGCCCTAAATATTTTACTCTTTAATGTTGTACCCTAAAACTTCCCTTGATACCATTTCCAAAAATCGTTTCCATTTGCATAAATCAGCAATGAGAAAAGAATAACCATCCCGACAATCTGAGCATACTCAAGAAATTTATCACTCGGTTTTCGTCCCGTTACAATTTCGAAAAGGAGAAAAAGAACATGGCCTCCGTCAAGTGCAGGAATTGGAAGAATATTCATGACAGCAAGAATAATAGAAAGGAATGCGGTCAGGTTCCAGAATGATTCCCAATCCCACACACTTGGGAAAATATTCCCAATTGCGATAAATCCACCCAGAGATTCGTATGCTTTTGTTTCGGGAGCAAAAAGTAACTTGAATTGCTTCAGATAATTACCTACTGCATAATATCCTTTTGAAATCCCGGCTGGAATTGATTCAAAAAAACCATAATTAATTGTCTTAAAATCAAATAAACCAACGATATTATATTCCCGTTGTATTCCAAGAACACCTAAAACACCAATATTTACGGGAACCGTTTTTTCAATCCCCCCTCGCTTAATTAAAACACTGATCGTCTTGCCTTTAGATATAGCCAAGGTATCCGTAAACTGATCATAGAATTGAAAACCAAAACCATTAACATTCAAAATCTCGTCTCCGATTTCCAGGCCGGCATCCCGCGCAGGGGAATCTTTACCAAATCCGATCACTTTACATGCATACGGAATTCTTAAACTTATAATAAACTTATTGTCTTTTAATAGTTTAGGAATTATTTCATCTTTAACAGGAATGATAATCGTTTCTTCATTTCGATTTACTTCAATGGTTTTAGCACCGTTAAGTATAATTGCAGAAACTACCTTATTGAAATCTTCAACCTCTTTACCGTCGACAGAAATAATTTTGTCACCATTGCGAAGACCCATTTCTTTTCCTGTTTCACTAACAGCTATACCGTATTTCGCATTTTTTGTCGGAAGATACTGGTCTCCCCAAACAAAAAGGACAGCAGAATAAAGAACGATTGCAAGAATCAGGTTGAATAAAACTCCTCCGATCATAATGATCAATCGCTGCCACGAAGGCTTCGAACGAAATTCCCAGGGTTCAGCGGGCAGTTTCATCTGTTCCTTGTCCATGGACTCGTCAATCATGCCTGAAATCTTCACATAACCACCCAACGGCAGCCATCCAATACCGTATTCGGTTTCTCCTTTTTGAAATTTAAAAAGTGAAAACCAGGGATCAAAAAAAAGATAAAACTTTTCAACCCTGCATTTAAATGCTTTGGAGAATATGAAATGTCCAAATTCATGAATAATAACGAGTATCGAGAGACTTAAAAGTAACTGTGCAGCTTTAATAAGAAAAACCATATGTATAACTATATCAATTTTTTAATTGCAATTTGCTCACCATCTCGGAGGCATATGTGCGCGATTCACGATCCGTAGCCATATAATCATCAAGGGTCGGCTTGTTAATGAATGTTGATTTTTGCATAATCTGTTCATTTACAATCCATATTTCAGGGAAAGATATTTTTCCTTTCAAGAAAGCCTCAACCACAATTTCATTGGCCGCATTCAAAATACAAGCCAGATTCCCCCCTTTTTGCAAGGCTTCGTAAGCAAGTGCAAGATTACGAAAATTTTTCGTATCAGGGGCTGAAAATGTCAAGCTTGGAAAATCGGCAAAATTCAACCGGGGAAAATCATTGCAAAGCCTTTCCGGGAAACTAAAGGCATATTGGATAGGCAATCGCATATCAGGTAATCCAAGTTGTGCCTTGATTGATCCGTCGCAGAATTGAACCATAGAGTGAATAATGCTTTGCGGATGTACCACGACTTCAATTTGATCCGGTTTTAATCCGAAAAGCCATTTCGCTTCAATCACTTCAAATCCTTTGTTCATCAGGGTTGCTGAATCGATGGTAATTTTTGCCCCCATATCCCAGTTCGGATGCTTTAGAGCTTCTTTGGAAGTTACTACAGCTATCTTTTTTTCATCCATTCCGTGAAATGGTCCGCCGGAACAGGTGAGGATTACCTTCTCTACCGGATTCATATATTCACCGGCCAGACACTGAAAAATTGCAGAGTGTTCGGAATCGACAGGGAGAATATCCACTTTATTCTCGATAGCCAACCGATTAATCATATCGCCGGCCACAACAAGTGTCTCCTTATTTGCAAGCGCTATTTGCTTTCGCGCTTTTACTGCATTAATAGTTGGGATCAGTCCTGAATAACCTACCATCGCTGTCAATACAAGATCAACGCTTCCCATTTCTACAACCTGTGCCAAAGCAGTGGAGCCGGCATAGACTTTAATTCCTTCATCAGCAAGCGCCTTATTAACAATGCTATATTTTTCTTCATTGGCAATTACAACAACATTGGGATGGAATTTTTTAGCCTGCTCAATCAATAAATCGACATTATTATATGCTGTCAATACCTCTATCGTGAACCTTTCAGGATTATTTTCAATTACCTCGAGTGCCTGCTGTCCTATTGAACCAGTTGAACCAAGTATTGCAATATTTTTCATACATATGGTTTAGAATTTGATATAGTCTTCTGGATTTATTGATACGCCATTAAGCCACATCTCGAAATGCAAATGAGGACCTGTCGTCTCTTTTCCTGAATTACCCATAATCGCAATTGCTTCGCCTGCCCGAACTTTATCTCCCTGAATTTTAAGAAGTTCAGCATTATGACGATAAACTGTGATCAAATTTTGTTCGTGCTGAATATAAATAACATAACCTGTATCTATTGTCCAACCTGCAAAAATTACAGTTCCATCAAGCGCGGCAGATATACGAGAATTTAGTTTCCCAACAATATCCACCCCAAAATGTCCATTACTTACATCATGCTTTCCGGTAACCATGCCGTTAAGTGGAGGGAAAAACAATAAACCGGCAACTCCACCTCGCGCCCCAGACCCAGAATTTATTCCGAGATTAGTTTGTTCCTGTGCTATCTCGTCTTTGAAAAGACTGTCGTGATCATATTTTTTGAACTGGACCTGATCGGGTTGGGGAATGGTTCCGCGTCTGACAGCTGTATCAGTTGGAGTCTCCCCCGCCAGCATTGCTCTAAAGTCGTTGAAATAACGATCTCGCCTTTGAATTTCAAGCTCAAGTGAATCAACTACAAGAACATTTCGGATCAATATTTGCCTCATTTTCCCGGTTGGGTATCCGGGAATATACTCGCGCAAAGGGGTAAAGGCAATTAAAACTGTAACTCCGACAATGATAAATATTACTGCAAAAACAATTGCCATTACCAAAGTCCGCGCATTGAATCTTACTTGCCTGATAATATGCAGATTAAGGTCGTTAAATATAACAATCCGGTATGGATTCTGAAATAATTTTTTTATTTTATCCCTTTTCCTTTCTTTCGGCATTCTTTTATTTTTTCAATAGTTTTCAAACTTACATGAAAATAAAACGATACACAATGATTTGTGCGAAATCTAAGTTATTTCAAACACAGGTTCTATTTATAAATGTTGATTTTGAATTGCTTGGCCCTGTATAAACTTCTTCTGATTTTGAATTGCAAATTTCACGATGACTTTTTTGATTTCTCGGTTTTTGTACTTACATTTGCACCCTCTTAAGGAATAAGACGTTCATAAAAAAACCAACGATATATTGTGGGGTAGAGCAGTTGGTAGCTCGTCGGGCTCATAACCCGGAGGTCACAGGTTCGAGTCCTGTCCCCGCTACTTTAAAGGCCTGTAAGCAATTAGCTTACAGGCCTTTCATTTGTGCGCCGTGCATGGCGAATAACTTGACGGTGCAAGTCCGTTATGGGGGTATGTAGTATAGCCAACCATTAGCCAAGAGCAAGGGTGTCCATTGCGAGGTGGAATCTGAAGGAAGCTGGCGGCAAAGTTCCGACCCGAG
>JAPLDR010000096.1 GCA_026391655.1 Bacteroidia bacterium
ATCCTGGAGTCATACGTGGTTGTTTTCTCCTAAGATACTAAATGTCAGGGCATTAAATCAATTTTGCGACATTAGTTATCACCAAGTTATCAACATATATTATTGAATATCAAACTATTGTAATTTTTGTCATGTACTAAGCTGACATATTATTAATACATCAAAACGAAGCATGTCAAATCAACCACTGGCAGAAAGATTAAGACCAAAAAATTTTGACGAGTTTATCGGTCAGAAACATCTGGTTGGAGAAGGTGCTGTACTCCGGAAAATGATCGATTCGGGTAATCTTTCCTCAATTATTTTATGGGGACCGCCAGGTGTTGGAAAAACCACCCTTGCTAAAATCATTGCCAATTCGTTGAACCGTCCGTTTTATAGTCTAAGCGCCATTAATTCAGGGGTAAAAGATGTACGCGAAGTGATTGATAAAGCTAAAAACAGTCGCTTTTTCACTGCACCAAATCCGATTCTGTTTATCGACGAGATTCATCGGTTTAGCAAAGCACAGCAGGATTCCCTTCTAGGTGCTGTCGAACAGGGTTTAGTGACGTTAATCGGTGCAACGACTGAGAATCCCTCCTTTGAGGTGATCTCTCCCCTCCTCTCACGCTGTCAGGTTTACGTTTTGCAATCGCTTGAAAAAGAGGATTTATTGACTCTTCTAAACCACGCCATAATTACCGATTACGAAATCAGCCAGCGCAAAATTGTTTTGCAGGAATACGAAGCTATGCTCCGTTTCTCGGGCGGTGATGCGCGAAAACTGCTCAATGTGCTGGAGATTGTCCTGAACGCAGAAACAGACGAAGAGATCGTCATTACAAATGAGTTGGTAACTTCCAGATTACAGGCAAATCTGGCTTTGTACGATAAAAACGGAGAGATGCATTACGACATCATCTCTGCATTTATTAAAAGTATCAGGGGTGGCGATCCCGATGCTTCTGTATATTACCTGGCCAGGATGATCGAAGGTGGTGAAGATGTTAAATTTATTGCCCGCCGGTTGCTGATCCTCTCTTCCGAAGATGTGGGACTTGCAAACCCGAACGCCTTTCTGATGGCACAAAACACGTTCGATGCAGTTCATAAAATCGGAATGCCCGAATCCCGGATTATTCTCTCAGAATGTACAATCTATCTGGCAACCTCACCAAAAAGTAATTCGGCTTACACTGCAATCGATGCCGCATTAGCCGAAGTTCGTGAATCTGGCCATCTTCCTGTACCTCTCCACCTGCGTAATGCACCCACCAAACTTATGAAAGATCTTGGTTATGGGAAGGAGTACAAATACGCCCATTCATACGAAGGAAACTTTGTTGATCAGGATTTCCTCCCCGAAAAAATCAAAAATATGCGGTTCTATACTCCTCAGGATAATGCCTCAGAGCAAAAAATCCTTGAAAGATTAAGGATGTGGTGGAAGAACAGATTTTAGTAAGTAATTATTTTACAATATTAAAATCCTTAATTACAGTATTTTATATTTTATTCCTTTTATTATTTTAAAAAAATAAATCTTTTTCAAAAATAAATTGAAAAATGCTTGCAATTAGAGAAATAAGGTTGTATGTTTGTACTATTCTTATAGTACATTAATTCTTTATAACAATATGATTAAATTTATTCTTGACCCCAAAGCAGGCATCCCGTTTTACAGGCAAATTCTCGATCAGATTAGATTCGGGATTGCCTCAGGCAGCCTGAATGTGGGCGAACAATTGCCCACTGTAAGAGCATTAGCTGTTGAGTTGAAGGTAAACCTGAACACCGTTGCAAAAGCTTATAAAGAGCTCGAAATTAAAGAAATACTTGCAACTCAACAAGGAACCGGGACTTTCATAAGCGAAAATGATTTTTCAATTTCAAGCTCAGAAAGAAAACAAAAACTCCAGAACATTACCAAAGAATTTGCGACCATAGCCTATAGTTATGGCTTTAATATTGATGAACTAATTGTAGCACTTAAAAACCAATCAAAATGAAATCTGAAAACTTCCTGAATGGTGTTTCATTCACACTCCTGATTTGCTTAATTGCGTTAATCGGAGGATTGTATTACCTTGAAATAATTAATATCGCTGTATCAATAGGAGCGGTTATTTTATCAACCTACCTCGCTTTTTCGATACAAATTGCAGACCAATGGGAAAAAGCAGTTGTTTTGCGAATGGGTAAATTTACCGGCTTGAAAGGCCCGGGTTTCTTTCTGATCATACCTATTATTGACCATATTAACAAATACATAGACCAAAGAGTAAGGGTAACAGATATCAAAGCGGAAGAGACATTGACAAAAGATACTGTTCCGGTCAATGTTGATGCAGTTGTTTACTGGACAGTCTGGGATGTTGAAAAAGCCGCCCTGGAAGTTCAGGACTATGTTAAGGCAGTTTCTTACATTGCTCAAACTGGTCTTCGGGATATAATTGGCAAACACGAATTGTCGGATTTACTTTCTGACAGGGAAAAAATTTCATCAGAACTACAGACTATTCTTGATGAGCATACAAATCCATGGGGAATTACCTGTCAGAATGTTGGCATCAGGGATATTATTATACCTAAAAATCTGGCGGATGCAATGAGCAAACAAGCACAGGCTCAAAGAGAACGCCAGGCTCGTGTTATTCTGGGAACAGCAGAAACCGAAATTGCCGTTAAATTTGCTGAAGCAAGTCAGCAATATATTAACAATCCGGTTGCACTGCATCTGAGGGGAATGAATATGTTGTTTGAAGGTCTGAAAGAAAAAGGATCAATGGTCATCGTTCCGAGTTCAGCACTGGATTCAATGAATTTAGGTGCAATGGGTGGACTGGTTTCATTGGCTAAATGCAATGAAATTCAGAATCCGGAACAAGCAAAATCGGGAAGCTGATCTAATAAATAATCGGGTTTTGCAGTCCTAATATAAAGAGATGTTGCATTAATAATCACTTAAGTGCTGTCCGTTTCTATTTTGAATTTATAAACTCAACATAAACTCTGAATTTGAGCAACAAAAATAATTTGATCATTGCCTTTGCTCCTCTGATTCTTATTATCTGGATCTAAAATTGTTTACTCAAAATCAAACCTTATCTGGCTAAATGATCAATTAGACTTTCAGAAATTCACAAATTTCAATGGCTTGCTCTACTATTTCAGAGTTTTAGACGGGATAGCCGGTATGTATTCAGGTTGCCATATTTGATTTTTCCAATGTTTATCAAAAACATTAATAAACTAAATAAAATTCTCAGAATAGAATTAATTTCTTATCAATACATTGATATTTAAGATTTATATGCCCATTTCTAATTTTGACAATCTCGTTCCTAAGGTTAATAATATTTAGTAATTAGGAAATAATCCGCTTACTGACATTTCTAAATTATCCCATATCTTACCTTGGTAAAAACATTGTCTGATGCTCATTTTGTAATAATTATAATATATTAACATATATTTTTAATAAATTAACATTTATTAACTACAACCTTAGTGCAATAACTATCATCTTAGTCATATCTTTGATTTAACTAAATTATTATAAAAAGCTATGAATTACCATTACATCCAGCCAAAATCAAATCCATTAGTAATTTTATTATTTTTTTGTTTAACGTTATTCTCCTTCCCGCTATTTGCATCTGGTCCTGTGGGCAAATATCAGATTAAGGGAATTGCTACTGATTCAGTTTCAGGTAAAACTATTCCTTATGCCACCATTACAGCCCAAAGTAGCAAAGGAATAATTAAACGTCTGGCAAGTGATGCTAACGGTAAATTTGAATTTGCACTCGATTCAATTGGAAAGTTTACAATGCTCGTTCAATCGATAGGATATCAGACATTTAAAAGGGATGTGAGTATCGACGGGAAAACGGCAAAAATTGACTTAGGAACAGTTAAACTAATTGCAGGAACAGAAAAAATTGATGAAGTGGCTGTGGTCGCCCAAAAACCGCTTGTAAGGACTGAAGTTGACAAGTTAATATACAGTATCGAAGCCGACCCTGAATCAAAAACTTCGAATGCTTTAGAGATGCTCCGGAAAATACCACTCGTAACCGTAGATGGGGAAGATAATATTCAGGTGAAAGGATCTTCAAACTTTAAAATACTCCTTAACGGGAAAAACTCTTCTATGTTATCGCAAAATCCAAAGGACGTATTACGCAGTCTTCCAGCCAATACGGTAAAAGATATTGAAGTAATTACAAATCCATCGTCAAAATATGAAGCCGAAGGAACTGGTGGAATCATTAATATCATCACTACTAAAAAGCAGCTTGATGGTTTTATGGGAAGAGTCAATGCAGGATTTGATACCCGCGGAGGTTACAACGGAGGTATTTATGCCACATCGAAAATCAAAAAATTTGGTTTTTCAATAAATTACAATTACAATGATTTTAAGCAACCGAAGAATGAAAATTATTCATCACGCGAAAATTACATAAGTACCACCAATAGGTTTTCAGAATCAGAAGGTTACTATAAATACAAAGGACTTTCCAATTATACCATGGGCGAAGCAAGTTACGAAATAGATTCACTAAATCTGATAAGTCTTTCATTTTGGGGATATGCCAGTGATTACACAATGAGCAATGAACAGCTAACCCAGGATTTTGATATTAATCATACGTTATCAAGAAAATTTACAAATCGGATGAACACTGACAGAAACCAGGGAAATATATCCGGAAACATTGATTATCAGCGTACATTTAAAAAACCGGATAAATCATTTACTGTCTCATACAAACTTGACAGAATGCCTCAGAAATCCGATACCGAAAATGAGATTGACGGTCAGCTTAATTATACCTCCTATCGCCAACGGTCAACGAATGATGCCTCAGGTACTGAACACACTTTTCAGCTTGACTATTACGATCCGATTACAAAAATGCATCAGATTGAGAGCGGCGTGAAATATATTCTCCGTCAAAACATCAGTAATTCAGAAGTTTTACGCTATGATTCTCAACAAGATGATTGGATTCGTGACGAATCAAGGAATAATGACCTCGACTATGATCAGCATATCATCGGACTTTATGCCGGATATGTTATGAAACTCAAAAAAATCAGTATTAAAACCGGATTAAGGACAGAAGCTACTATTAACGACGGACATTTTAAGTCTGTAAAAGATACCACATTTACAAACAGGATGTTCAACCTTGTCCCATACATAACACTCTCTAAAAATCTTGATAAAGGACAGAATATCAAACTCTCCTATACCCAAAGGCTTTCACGACCAAGTATTTATTATTTGAATCCCTATGTCAACGATACCGATCCGTTGAACATTAATTACGGTAATCCTGAACTGGATGCTGAAGTTTCGCATACCTTTGACCTGTCATACGGAAAATTCTCGGGTAAATACAATATGAATCTGAGTATGAACGGAGCTTTCACCAACAATACAATTGAATCGGTATCAACCATTAATTCGACCGGAGTAAGGACAACCACCTATAAAAATATAGGGAAAAATCAGCGGTTCGGCGGCTACTTATATGGTTCCTTCCGACCTGGAACTAAGCTCAGTATCAATACCAATCTGGGCATTAACTACTCCATACTCGAAAGTAATGATGGTCGCAACCTAAAAAATGAAGGTTTTAGCTATAATGGCTCACTAAATATTAGATACACTGCATGGAAAAACGGTAATATATCAGGATATGGTGGAATTTATTCTCCAAGGATCATGTTACAGGGTAAATCTTCAAAATATTGGTATACAAGTATAAACGTTTCGCAGGAACTATTTAAAAAGAAACTCACAGCATCAGTTTCTGTGTCAGACCCTTTCAGGAGTAAAGTTAAATACGAAAGTTCGTTCGATGATCCGACATTTCATCAAAACAGTGTATCCAGTTATTCTAACAGAATGTTAAGATTCAACCTGTCTTATCGTTTTGGACAGATGAAAGGAGAAATTAAAAAAGCCAAACGCGGAATAAAGAACGAAGATGTTAAAAGTGGAGGCGACTCTTCTTCGGGTTCAGGAGGAGGAGGTCAATAGGATTAACTGACTTAATGTCTATGAATTATTTATTCTTAATTATAAAATAGATCTATAACATCCTATTTCATTGAGGCTCAAATTATTATTCATAATCGAATAGCAGTTTGAGCCTTAGTTATTGAACCTTAATGATCCACAATTATTCAATTCTATTCGCCATGATAATTAAATTAACAAAATTTAACTAATACATTAGTAATACAACTAATAATTTAGTTGTACATTTGTTCTGTTATTAACCGTTTTGCGCAAAACAAATTAAAAAGTAATTGTTATGAAGACCAGAAAATTATTCATCGGAACGCACGGCCTTAGAGTTTAGCCTTTTTTTTGTTTTGTTAAACTAATATCTTAGTTTAACAACGAAAATAATAGTTAATTGAATTTGGAATCAACATTTCTTTTTTTTAATTTTGATATACTTTGAAAAAGCACAAAATAATACAAACATGAAAGAATTGACTAAAGCTGAAGAGCAACTGATGCAAATACTTTGGAAGTTGAAAAAAGGTTTTATTAAAGACTTGATTGATAAAATTCCAGAGCCAAAACCCGCCTATAATACAGTTTCAACAAAAAAAAAAGCTTCGTCGGGCACACCGCTTACGGTAATACCCACGAGTATTATCCTTTGATTTCCAAAAAAGAATACACCGGGCAGTTTATGAAAGGGTTTATTAAAAATTATTTCAGTAACTCTTTTCAGGAAATGGTCTCATTTTTTGCTAAAGAGGATAAAATGAGCATATCGGAGCTTGAAGAATTATTACAGGAGGTTAAAAAGGATTTGGAAAACGAAAAAAAGTAAAGCCATGAACACAACAATCGCAAATTTCTTGTTAGAATCTGGCATCAGCCTGGCTCTCTTTGCATTGGTTTACCTGTTGTTTCTCCGAAAGGAGACTTTCTTTGTTCTTAACCGTATCTATTTACTGGGTTCGGTTTGTTTTTCCATATTACTTCCGTTTATTCATTTTCAGGTAAATAGCGAGATGCCCTCTGTTATGCTGGATGAAGTTACAATCACAGCAACGGGGTATCAGAATCTCTTACAGACAGTATTCGTTTATAGTACAAACCTTTCCGGTGCAATTGAAAAAACTATTCAATCAATTGGACTGATCAGGTTTATCTACATGTTGGGAACAGCAATTTTTATCCTTATCTTCTTATACAGATTAGTACAGATTACCGCATTAATTGTGAATAACGAAAGCGAATTGAATAATGGAATCATGATCATTAAAATCGACCGTGAAACTACTCCATTTTCGTTTTTTAACTTCATATTTATCAACAAAAATAATGCGAATAGTCAGGGAATGAAAGAGATGCTGGCCCACGAATTTGAACATGTCAGACAAAGGCATTCCTATGATGTGATGATTTTCGAATTATTAACTATTTTTCAATGGTTCAATCCGTTTATCTGGCTTTTAAAAAGGTCAATCCGGGAGAACCATGAATTCCTTGCCGATAACGGCGTTTTAAAACCTGAAGTAAGCTCAACAGCTTACCGAATGTTGTTATTAAACAGTGCTTTTCTCCAACAGCCTGTTATCGCTAATAATTTCAATTATTCCTTAATCAAAATTCGTATCAAAATGATGACAAAAATAAAATCCTCAAAAACAGCAGCATTAAAGCTCTCAATGGGAGTTATTGCAATTGCAGTCCTACTTGTTGCCTTCGCATGCGAAAACAACAAAAAACCTGTACAAGACAATAAAGCTACATCTAAACTTAAAGATGTAGTTGTGGATAGTGTAGTTATTAATAAACAACAGCCATTGCAAATTGATGAACCAACATTTATAATTGTTGAGCAACAAGCTTCTTTTCAGGGTGGAGATGTTAACTCATTTCGCGATTGGGTTACCAAAAACGTAAAGTACCCGGATATTGCTATTAAGAATGGTATAACAGGTAAAGTTTTTGTACAATATGCAGTAAACTCGAAAGGAGAAGTTGTTGACATTAAAGTAGTACGCGGCATCGATCCTTCACTTGATAAAGAAGCTGTCAGGGTTATTAGTTCCTCCCCGAAATGGGAACCTGCAAAGCAGAAAGGAACGAATGTAAAGCAACAATTTACAATCCCTATCGCATTTGTTTTAAAATAACCTTCAAAATGCTCTTAATATCCGGTGGCCAGGGTCACCGGGTTTTAGAAGCTCCAACTCATGACTAAAATCTTTTTCATTTCAATTTTATCATTACTCCCTTTTTTTTCGTTGGCTCAGGAAATCGACTTTTTGATTCTGAACAACGATTACGATAAAGCATTGCAAATTATTGATAATGAACTCACAAAAAATGAGATTCAACCGACGCTTTATCTGAAAAAAGGGATCATTCAACAAAAGCGTTTTGACTTTGTAGGTGCTGTGAAGTCTTTGGAAAGAGCCCATGAGCTTGATTCACTCAACCCAAATATACTAAGCGAAATTGCTGAAGCAAATTCCAGTCTGGGTAATTACAGGAGTGCGCTACCCTATTTGAAAGTACTTTATAATGCTGACACTACAAATACTGTCAAGGCACTTAAACTTGTCAGAGTCTTTCTAAATTTAAGAATCTATAAAGAACCATATGAAATCTTAAAATCGTTCTATCAACGCGACACTACTAATTTAATAATAAACAAACAGTTGGCGTTGTGCGCTGCACGAACCGGTCACGACGATCTCTCCATTTCACTCTATCAGAAAGTGATAAATCAGAATCCATCGGATCTGGCAAATTATACTAATCTGGTTTCAGTGTACCAAAATAAGGATCAAGACATTAAGGTAATTGAAACCCTTGATAAAGGGCTTGAAGTTTTTCCAGATGAATCAGTTTTACTGAATAGATTAGGAGAGTTTCAATATCATATGAAGGAATATGCTAAAGCAATTATTCCATACGAGAAGTATCTTGCTAAGGGTGATTCAAGTCCTGATGTCCTAAAAAACCTCGGAATTTGTTATTATTTCGAAAAACGCGAGAAAGAGGGACTTTATTTATTGAAAAAAAGCTTCCTGATCAATTCTGACTATCCGATTGTTAGTTTGTATATTGGCTTATGTTACAAAGCATTAAACCAATACGACAAGAGCATTGAATATATGAATTTCGCGGCAAAAACCGCCATCCCCTATTATCTTTCGGATATTTATTATAATTTAGGAATTGTTTACGGCATACACAGAGAATTTAAAAAATCAATAGATGCGTTTAAAAAAGCTTACGAATTAGATTCTACCAAGTGCAGCGTTCTTTTTGAAATAGCTACTACCTATGAAGAGTTCCAAAAAGATAAAACACTGGCATTAAAGTATTACAATGCCTATTTAAAAGCAAAAAAAGATGATAATGCCTACTATCGCAAGCTCACTGAGTATGCCATTGCCAGAAAAAAGAAATTCAAAGAAGAGTTGTCTTTAAAAGGGAAAAAACCTGTAAAAAGACCATAAACTGCAAATTGCCAGACACCAGTAGCCAGCCGCAATTCTTAAATACTTAAAGAAGACAATATATTTTTCACCTAAACATTTCATCATCGAACCCTATTATTTGATATCGTGTAAATCATAAGGTGTCTCCTGATAGACATAGTAATTCAACCAATTAAGGAAAAGAAGATTGGCATGTGACCGCCAGCTTAGAACAGGTTCATTTTTTGATTCGTTATCCTTGTAATAGTTGACAGGGAGATCGATCGGAAGTCCCTTTTCGACATCACGTTGATATTCCCGGTTAAGCGTTCCCTTCGAATATTCAGGATGACCAGTGATAAAGAACTGCTTCCCCTTATTGGCCATTACCATATAAACACCGGCTTCATCGGAGTGGGAAATCAGTTCAATTGCGGGTACTTTAAGAATATCTTCAGCCAATATTTCAGTGTGACGCGAATGTGGCGCTCTGAAAATATCATCAAATCCCCTAAAAATCGGAAGCTTTAAATCGGAATGAAAATGATCGAAAATCCCGAACTTCTTTTTATCCAACGGATATTTCGGTACACCGTAATGATAATGCAATCCAGCCTGGGCAGCCCAGCAGATAAACATTGTGGAAGTAACATTGTGATCGGCCCATTCAAAAATTCTGCAAATATCTTCCCAATAATCGACCTCCCCGAAAGGCAAATGCTCAAGGGGTGCTCCCGTGATGATCATTCCGTCGTATTTATTCTCTTTTATTTCTAAAAACGTATGATAAAACGTGTTCAGATGGTCTAAAGAGGTGTTTTTCGAAATATGACCTTCAATCTGAAGAAAATCAATCTCAATCTGAATCGGAGAATTGGATAACAACCGCAATAAATCGGTTTCTGTTGCAATTTTCAATGGCATCAGGTTGAGAATGATGATTTTCAACGGACGAATATCCTGATGTGCTGCACGGGTTTCGTTCATTACAAAAATATTCTCCTCTCTCAGAAGATCAATAGCAGGAAGTCCGTCAGGTAAATTTAAAGGCATGATAAATTCAATTTATTGGATTAAATAATAAATATAAGTTATTGACTCTGTAACTAATTTGTGCATGTATAGCGTCTGTCATAGAGCCATTTTATTCTCAGATTTTTGCGAATGCCTGTTCAAAGTCAGCAATAATATCATCGATATGTTCGATACCAACTGAAACACGCAATCCGGCCGGTTCTACTCCGGCACTAATTTGATCAATATCACTTAATTGAGAATGTGTTGTTGCGGATGGCTGAATAATCAGAGTTCGTACATCACCAACATTGGCCAAATGACTCACAAGCTGAAGATTGTCAACAGTTTGGGTCGCTTTTTCTTTACCACCTTTTACGATAAAAGTAAGAACAGCTCCTGCCCCTTTTGGTAAGTATTTGGATGCCAACTCATAATTTTCGTTTCCTTCCAATCCTGGATAATTGACCGATTCAACTTTGGGATGTTTTGAGAGCCATTTAGCAAGTGCCAGCGTATTTTGTACATGTCGCTCAACACGCAGAGAGAGTGTTTCGAGTCCCTGGATCAACAAAAATGAGTTGAACGGGCTGATGGCAGGGCCGTAATCGCGTAATCCTTCAACACGTGCCCTGATGATAAAGGCAATATTTCCAAACGGACCATCAGTTCCGAATACGTCCCAGAATTTTAATCCGTGATATCCTTCGGAAGGTTCAGTAAAAGCCGGGTATTTTCCGTTGCCCCAGTTAAAATTACCACCATCTACAATCACTCCGCCAATTGATGAACCATGTCCTCCAATCCATTTTGTAGCCGACTCAACAACAATATTGGCGCCATGTTCAAGCGGACGGAATAGTGCGCCACCACAACCGAAAGTGTTGTCAACGATCAATGGCAGATCATGTTTCTTCGCTAATGCAGCAAACTTTTCAAAATCGGGAATGGAGTAGCTGGGATTACCAATCGTTTCGAGATAAATGGCTTTAGTCCTGGTGTCAATCAGTTTTTCGAAATTCTCCGGTTTAAGATCTTCAGAAAAACGGGCTTCAATACCAAGATTTTTGAATGTAACTTTAAACTGATTAAAAGTTCCCCCATAAAGATAAGGAGAAGAGACCAGGTTATCGCCACTTCCGGCAATATTTGTAATTGCTATAAACTGAGCCGCATGACCCGATGCAACTGCCAAAGCGGCCACTCCACCTTCAAGGGCTGCAATTCTTTTCTCGAATACGTCGGTTGTCGGGTTCATCAAACGGGTGTAAATATTCCCAAACTCCTTTAGTCCGAAAAGATTAGCTGCATGTTCTGCATTTTTAAAGACATAGGAGGTTGTTTGATAAATCGGAACTGCTCTTGATAAGGTGGCGCTATCCGGCGTATGTCCTGCATGGACTTGCAACGTTTCGAATTTTGGTGTACTTGTACTCATAACTATTTGTTTTATTTGTATTTATAATTTATTTGTTTATTCTCTGTATTTATATGCTTGTTATAACTCTCCTGCTGCAGGAATTGTTTCAAAAAATTCACGATGTATTGCTTTCACAGCCTGCGTACGGTCGTTTATCCCCACTAAAATATAGCTGACAATCAGAGACGCTCCCGAGCAACTCATCAGTACATTGATTTCATGTTTTGCCAGGGAACTAAATATGCGTGCCGCGATACCAAAATTTTCTGCAATTCCATTACCAACAGCAGCAATAACTGTAATATTTTCAACAACTTGAAGTCGGCCTACCACGGGAAGATCAATGGCACTCACCACTGAATAAGCTGTACTTAAGTCCTTTCTGGAAATTAAAAAATTGATTGATGTCTGAGAGGTAAGCACGGAGCTAATATTAATTCCTGCCATTAGAAGCGCAGTTGTAACTTTTGCCAGAATTCCTGGTTTTGCGCCTACGCCGGAGCCTTTTAATTTGAGGATGCCAAAATCATCGCTATAGGTAACACTCTTGACAATACATTTGGTGACAATTTTCTCCGCGCTCACTACTGTAAGCGGTTCCTGAACATTCAAAACGCCATAGATATTAAAAATGCGGATGGGAATATGAGGATCACAAAGGGGTTCAACAGTCCGCGGATGGAGAATTTTTGCTCCAAAATAAGCCAATTCAGCAGCCTCATCGTAAGTAAGTTTCTGTATTTGAACCGGATTATCTACAATTCCAGGGTCTGCACTTAAGAAACCATTCACGTCTTTCCAGATATCTAATGAAGAAGCTCCGATGCAACGAGCTATTGCAGCTGCTGAGTAATCGCTTCCACCGCGTCCGAGTAAAGTTGTTTTCCCGTCGGATGAAAGACCATAAAAACCAGGTACCACATTAACTAACTCGCCGGTCAATGCTTCACGAACTTTATTAATTGATTTTACAAAATCTACAGAAGCATCTCCAAACTCTCCGTCGGTAATCAATCCGATCTCTTCGGGAAAGGCAACTTTCGCATCAATCCCTTCATTATTCAGGATTCCATTCAGAAAAACAGCTGAAATCCGCTCTCCAAATGCCAGCACATGATCTTCAAGCGCCGGCGAAGCATCTCCAGTCAGGTATATTCCGTGAAGGTATTTTTCAAGCTCATCGAGCAGGATACTGATATCTGACAAAATGTTGTTTCTCACATCACTATCTTGAATATGCAATTCAAGCGTCTCTTTCTTCAGGTTAAAAAGATAGTTTGTGGTTTTTTTTGCAACCTGTTCATCGTGACGTGCTTTTTCAAGCGATTCAATCAGATAATTTGTCACCCCGAAAAAGGCAGATACAACAATCACCACTGGTTGTTTGTAATTCTTGACTACCTGAATTACACGGCTGATATCCTCCTTACATTTAAGGTTCGATCCGCCGAATTTAACGACAGTTTTAGGCATAATAATGCAATAATTAAGTAATAGTAAACTAAAAGAGATTGCCCTTTTGGAGCATTTTATTGGAGCCTTCAAACAGGTTTTGCCCGTAAGAAGGCTATCGCATGAACATAGAAGTGGAGAGCATATAAACTACAGAACAAAGAAAACCTGAAAAACATGGCTGTTCTCCCTGCGCGACTGATACGCTATTTAAGTTTCTTCGTTTCATTCTGAATTCTCTGCTAAAAAATGAATTTTATTCCGGGACAAACATAGTGAGCAGAATTCAGATTTCCAAATATCTTTTAATCATTCTAAATAAAAATAATTGGATATTTTCTATAGTACTTAATTTAAACCACTTAAGCACGTCATGAAAATTTTCCCCAATATCCGAAAACCACAAATAAGCGGGAGCTAAATCAAAATTCACATGTAAAACTGCTACCCATTCGGCAATTATCAAATTATCAAATAGTCAAATTGTTTTATTTTCCCATCTCCTTCCCCACCTTTATTGCTTGTTTGCTGCCTTTTTGATCTTTGCAAGAAACGCTTTTCCCATCGTCTTTCCCCTGAATTTTGCCCGCTCAGCAATGATTCCTTCAAAGTTGGCATCAATAATTTCAGTCCAAATCCTGAGCCACTCGTCAAAATGACGCTTATCAATGTTCATTTCAAAGTGCATTGGAACCGGATCACCGAAATAATCGGGGCGACGCAGTAAAACGGTATGCCAGAAGCGGTAAAGTTTACGGTGATGCATCTCCCAACGTCCTGCAAGTCTCGCATTAAAGATCGGCCCAAGAAATGGATCCTGCTGAACTGCCTCATAAAACTGATCGACAAGAAACTGTATATCTTTTAATGTTGTTATATCGTTCTTCATTGTTTAACTATTTGGTTCAAATTTCACGATTTCCACACTACGAATCAAATTTCAGGAACTATATTTGGAAAATATTTGTTCTTACCGGAATGAACCATAGGTTTTGATCCATAATTATTTGAGAATATGAAAATTACTGATTTAAAAGGAACTGTCAAATTGGCAAATGGCGTTGAAATGCCCTACTTCGGATTGGGTGTTTTCAAAACAAACGAGGGAACTGAAGTTGAAAATTCAGTAAAGTGGGCGCTTGAATCGGGTTACCGGCATATTGATACGGCCGCCATTTATCAAAACGAGCGTGGTGTCGGTAATGCCGTGAAAGCAAGCGGAATTCCTCGCAACGAACTGTTTATTACCACGAAGGCGTGGAATGAAAATCAGCGAAGGGGAACCATAATGGAAGGCTTTGAAGAAAGTCTTGAGTTGCTTCAAACCGAATACGTTGATCTCTACCTGATTCATTGGCCTGTAAAAGGGAAATATACCGCAACCTGGAAGGTGATGGAAGAAATTTACCTTTCAGGAAGAGCCAAAGCGATTGGTTTAAGCAATTTTCTGCAACACCATCTTGAAGATATTTTTAAGATAGCAGAAATAAGGCCTATGGTCAACCAGGTGGAGTGCCACCCCTATCTTGTGCAGCAACCATTGATTGATTTTTGTCAGTCGCGCAATATTGTTTACGAAGCGTGGAGACCAATAATGCAAGGAATGGTTAACGACATTCCGCTGTTTATCGAACTCTCCGAAAAATACAAAAAGATGCCCGTTCATATCGTTTTAAGATGGGATTTGCAAAAAGGGATTGTTACCATTCCCAAATCGGTTCACAAAGACCGGATTGAGCACAATGCCAATATTTTCGATTTTGAACTTTCTGCTGAAGATATCCACCGCATTGATGCCCTTGATCGGAATGAACGATTTGGATCACACCCCGACACCTTTGATTTCTAATTGTTGAAAAAATATTTTCTGCAAATATGGATGAAATTGTAAAGACGTTGAATTCAACGTCTCTACTTCATTCAACCTGTGCAATTAAAACGACATAGTTTTTGCCATATTTTTTAGCGCATTTTGGGCAGGTGGTGTACCACATAAATAATCTCTTTTTCGTGACACCCCTTGATTTTAAGGTGTTTTCAAAATCAATGCACCATTTTCCGGTATCGCGGAAAGGCCCTTCATAAACTTTACTGAAAAATCTGCCGCTTAAAGTAACATTATCTGCACCTGTTATCTCCTTATCGACTGCAAGATAGATATCCATATTCCATTTGGAGGTATGGTCCGAAAGGCAAAGCCAGTCGGGTACTTCCGTTCCTGCCTTTGTAACAGCCTTGTGGAGTCTTACCATTACCTTACCAAAATTGACAGGCATGTAAAACAGTGTAAACACATGATCCCGGATGAATTTTTTATCTGCCCATTCTAAGTATTTGTCGTCCCATTGGGTGGGATCAAACTCAGGACAACACGTTGAATTGGGTTCTGATTGAGTTGTCATAATAACCTCCTATTTTTAAAATCAATACATAAAATTACGAAATTACTTTCCAATACAAAAAGCATAAATATGTTATAGATCAATATATTACATAAATAGGGCAGCAAATAGGCAACATTATTATATCAACTAAAAGAAACTACGGAGAAATATTTTTCGGAATTACAGCTTTTCTATCAACGACTTAAAGCTGCTTTTGACTTCTTTTTCATCTGGTATCTTACTAAATGCAATCTGGAGCAGTTCCGTTCTGTAAGATGCCTTCAAACTATCCCATAATTGATCAAAATTAGTAATTAATGGGGATTGATTCAAAGTTTTTTGGCTCCAGCCTATAGGATCACTAAATATTAGTTTGTCATGTTCATGCAGGTCAACAAAGTCTTTTTTGAAGTTTAGTGATATTACATACTCATTGCATTCCTCATCCGATAACAGATAAAAAAGGTCATAGAAGTGACGTATTTTACCAGATATACTTTTAACCGGGTTGTCATCAAAGGAAAAACGGATCAGGGAAACCAGCTTTTCAAGCATGGTTTGCTTTTTATCAAGTACATTCAGATTGAATGGCTCAAGGCTGTATTTTTCAATTAGTTCAGCTGCGTTATGCGTCTGAAAGAATCTTCCGATAATGCTTTGTACCTGAATTTTTTGATATGGATAAGGATTTGCGAATGAGTTTATTTCAATGATCAATTTATCCGAGATGGCCGTGACTTCACTATTTTTGAAAATCGATGGATAATGAAAAACAGATTTCCTAAACCTTGAACCTTTACTGGTAACTCCTGGAGTTTCCATTTCTTTCAGATCCCTGGCAATTTCTTTTTCAACGTCTCTGATCAAGTTTTTAATCTGATTTCCAGATGATGCCAGGTTATTAATTACTGCTAAATCGATATCCTCAGAAAACCGATCGATCAAGCCATATGCTTTAGACAAAGAGGTGCCACCCTTGAAAACAACCGAATCAACATATTCACTTTCAGATAAACGCTTTAGCACAAGGGTGATCCAATAATCCTTTTCAATGAAGAATTCTCTTATATTCAGATTATCTGATGTTTCTTTAACTGCACTGTTGAATATTTCCGGATATTCGTGTAGCATGACTAAATCTTCCATTTTTGTTTGTCTTT
>JAPLDR010000007.1 GCA_026391655.1 Bacteroidia bacterium
TTAATCGAAAACCATCATTTGCCTTTGCTACCAAATGAATATGGTTTGACATCAGGCACCAGGCATAAATTGTCAAACCTTTACTTTCGATGCAATAGTTTAGTGAATCAATTACTACCATTCGATAGCAACTTCGGGTAAAGACATCCACCCAATCAGTGATTGTAAAGGTCAGAAAGTAAACTGCGTTTTTGTCAACAATGTTATAGTCTTCGGATGACATTATGTGATGTATTTATCGTTACAAACGACTGAGTGATGTATTTATCGTTACAAACGACTGAGTGATGTATTTATCGTTACAAACGACTGACAACTAACCCCTCGTTGCAAACGAGGGGGATCGTGGTTTATTCGTTTTTATCATCAGATTTAATTGTTTTTATTTATCCCAATATTTTTGAAATAAAATCTGAATGTAAACTTATTTTCATAAATGCAGCAAGTCCCAGTATTATACCGGTGAGACTAGCGATGCCCGAAAAATATAAAAGCCATTTCTTTTGGGTCAGTGAAGTAATCCCTAACATGGCAATAGCGATTGTCAGCAGCGCATCTGTCATATCAAATTGATCATCAAACAGGTTAATGTCATCATACTGTTTTTGATATCCCTTTGCTTCCGCGCTGATTTCATTCTTTTCCTTTTCGTAACGTGCAATCTGCTCTTCATAGGTTTTAATCATTGTCTGGCCTTCGGGTTTATTCTCAACCTTTAATAACTCAAAATTGATTGTTTTGTGCTCTTTGCTTCAAAATAAGACCATGCATTAATTGCATTTGCCTGCGCCTGCGACATTGCCTGGACAATGTTTCCGTCTTTCACATTACATAGCGCCATAAAAGTTGCCGTGATGGCTACAAATAACGCAACCCGCGAATTAATTTTATTCCTGTTTGTCTGTTCAAGCGACTCCTGAATTGTTCCTGCTATATCTGCCATATCAATGTTTTGTTTAAATGTTTGTTAAAAATAACGAGAATGTCTCAAAAGAAAAAAAATATGAACCAAAAAGAAGGTTTAATTTTTTATCGGTTTTTTGTTAATGGTTTCAAATATGTCGTCCCGTACGGGCAATGTCATTAGGTTAAAGACTTTTGATTATTTATCCTTTGTGAAATCTTTGTGTTTTTGTGTCTTAGTGGCGATTTAATCCTGCCACAAAGTCACTAAGCCACCAAGTTACACCAAGAGAATTGCTTAACTTAATGACACTGCCAATATGGGACAAAACAAATGATGAATTTCAACTTTTCTACCGAGCTATTTTCCCTACGGGAAATTTTTAAACAGTCGCTTACTTATTCATTAATTCGCAATAAAAAAATGGATTTTATTTCCTTGGGTTGGCATACCCTGTACTTAATCCGCTGTCATTTGCAATTTTTAAGAAGTAAAACCTGGTTTATCTGGGGAGGCGTGCGGATATACCGAACGAAATAAATCTGTTTAAACCCAGGTTCATTGTCGGTGAGCCTACTGCCAGGTCTACTGCAAAGTTGTTTTTAAAGGCATAAATAAAACCAATGTCCATGCCGTTCGAGGAACTGGTATGAGCGGCATAATTGCCAAAATATTCGATAAAAGAACTAAACTGGTCTGTCAAATTGTAAGTTGCTTCCAGGGTAGCTAGGTAACTGATATCCGTTGATTCCTGGTCACGGTTAATTCCCAGGTTGGAGTAAATTTTCATTTTCGGTGTCAGATCATGCCGGCCGGCAAGCGTAAAAGTGTATCCCAAATGATCTCCTTTAAATGCTGGACTTATGGTAACGGGTAAACGGAAATAAGATACCAAAGTAATTTTAGGCAATAATCCCTTTTGATCGCACAACTGGTTTTTAAAACTTATTGTAAGCGGTCTGAATCCTGAAGTCCGGTCGATGTCGTTTATAACCGAATATTGATTGAGCAGCCGTACTTCAAAACGCCGGGTGACACCGAATCTGATCAGTGTTACATTGTCAAAACCACTTGTTGCTTCGTCGAACTTCGAAAACTGCAAACCTGTTTCAAGCTGGATTAAGTTCTTCTCAACAATGTGGGTGCCATCACTTTGATCCGGCCGGTCAGTATTGATCATATTCTGAGCCGATAACCCGTAGCTACAGATCAGGATGATTCCTGCGAAAAGTATTTTTTTTATCATCTATTAATATTCAAACCTTATTTCGAACAATATCATTTTGTTACCTATCAACAATGTGAAAGTAATTATTGTTCTCTTTAAAAAGTTGGTTTGAGTTAAAATTCGTTATTGACTTTAGTCCAATTTCTTAATAATAAAAATATCATCAAAATTACCGCAAAACAAAGAAAGAATAAAACTAAGGCAAAAATGTCTGCTGTTTTAAACCTTTCAAAAAAAACTAATATAATGAATGCCAATAAATAGATTGCAAGTGCCGCTTTCGAATAAAAGTAATATCTTCTTAGCTTAATTCGGATTTCATTTTCAGATAAGCCTTGCTTTCTGAATCTTAGGGTGATTCCATCAACAAAATTCATTGTTTTATATTTAGGTCAATAATTTCAAAAACTAATGGAATGACAAATACATCTATATATCAACAATTTACCAAATTACTGAAATGGAGAATTATTAGCCATTGTCAACAAATATTTTTTAAAATTTCTCAATAAGCAAATTTTTTTATTCCTAGTTTTTGAAGGTTCATAGCAAAATTCAAATCTGCTTCTCCTAAACCAGCAGTCGTAATTCCAACTACTTCCCCTCGCATATTAAAAAGGGCACCACCGCTACTACCGTGAGTAATTTCTGTTGTGTTTTGTATCAATAAATCATTCTCACGATAAGAAGAAACTATACCACGAGAAAGGGTATGTTCCAATCCTTTGGGATTTCCAATCGCAAAAACATCCTCACCAATAGAGGGTTGACTCTCTGAAATCTGTACAAACGGAAAATTAGGATTATCGTCAATTACTTCAAAAACAATGTAATCCAATTCTTCATTATAATCCAAAACTTTACCAACTTTATAAACATTCTCATTTAGCGTCTTTATGTATGCCTCGCCGCGAGTAGCTCCTTTAAAAACATGATAGTTACTTAAACCTATGCCACGTGAAGATATAAAAAACCCTGAACCCTGAGCTCCGCCTCCTTCAGAATAAGAAACTATAATCAAAAACACAGCAGGTTTTAGTTTATTATACAATGTAGACAAAGTACCTTCCGGAACATTTAATTGAGTTTTATTAGATGTTGAAGCTGTTTGCATTTCACTATTCTTCCTTTGATTATCAGGTGGGCTTTGTTTGGAATCTTTCAGTCGCGAACTTTGCATCTGATTTTTTCTACCGGATTTAGAACAGCCGCTGCATCCAGAAAGACAAAAGATGCACATTAGTGTGTACAAAATATATTTCATCAGAATATTATTTTACTCCTATTTCACCAGTTTTTGGTATAATATGTATCAAGAAGCGTTGATTTTTTTCATTCCCTATATCAGGCAATTCGCGGGGAATACCACCTTCCCCACTTCCAGCAACAATTAATTCACAGTTTTCAAGTTTGTCAAGAGATATACCGTGCTCTTCCCAGAATTTTTTCAAACCCAATGCTCGCTGATAACTTAATACATCGTTATTAAAGTATTGATTGAAATAAAAACCATCTTTTGAAGCCTGCCCTTCAATAATCACGAGATATTTTATGTTATCATCTTTCGTAAATTTCTGTATTGTATTTTGAATTTCACGACCTGCATTAACTATACCCTGAAGTAATAATGAATCTGTAATGTTAGTTATATCATACTTTCCTCTAGTATATTGCACCTTAAGTTTCAAAATGTGTTTTTTGTATTCAGGACGATATTCAAAATATTCTTTGTTAATTTCATTTATTGATTTTTTTATTTCTTCAATTTTTTTATATTCTTCCAAAGTTTTAACTAATCCAGCTTGTTGCCTTTTCAACATTACCACAGTAAGTACAAAAAGTACAAGCATAATAAAAAATAGGCTGGTCATCAAATCAGCATAACTTGCCCAAAAAAAGTTTGGTCTCTTCGACATGATTAATTCATGAATTTATAAAGCTCTATTGCCCAAATAACTAATTTGTAAACAATAAAACCAATTCCGATAACTGCTCCCGTTCCCATAAAGAAATAAGCCATTCTTCTTTCCGCCTTGGATATTCCAATTTTCTTATCTTCAGGCTGGGCATTAACAACAGAAAGTTCTTTCACTGCGTTAGTTAGCCCTTCAACTGCTAAATTGAACCTTGAAAACGATTGATTTTGAAAACTTAAGGTTTTGTTTTGCTCAGCAATTGTTCCTTCAATCTTTTCTATAATTAAACGCAATTCACTTTGCTTTTTAAGTTCAATTAAAACTTCATTATTTTGGTTTAAAAGGTCAACCAACACTCCTTTATCGTTATCAGTGATTTCCTTTAGAAAGATGTTACTATTTTTTAAGTATTTTTCAAATGAATCTTGCTGATTTAGAGTGGCCAATTGTACATTTTTGAGTCTTTCATCAGTACTTTCTTTCAATATAATGAGACCTTTTTCAAAGCTGTCATTGACTTTGGTAAATGCCTGCTGAACTGAATATTTTCTGTTTTCGATATCGGCTAAATCAGATTTCAAGGTATCGTTAAGTTCCGTGGCGTTGCTCACTAAAGAATTTACCTGATGAATATATTGATTGAATTTTTCGAATTCAATAGTGCTATTTTTAAGTTCACGAAGTACGTTAATATTAAGGCGTGCAAGTTGAGCTATATCAATTTCTTTTAACTCTTGCACAATACTCATCTGATTCGTGAACGAACTTAATATTTGAGTGAGCAAGCTATCGAACCTCGTCACATTGCTTGTAAATCCTTCATTGAATTTTAGAAGATTATTCTGGAGTGTAATGATGCTATTGGTTGCACTATTGGAAATTGAAGGTAGCAATTCAGTTTGTACGAAAGTATAAAAATCATTTTTTAATTGTTCAACTTTACCCTTTGCTCCTTTATAGAACCACCCGGAAGCTAACGTAGTAAGAAATAATCCGATAAAGCTTGAGATCATTGCAACACCAACAGCACCCATTAGAACCTCTATACCATTGCTTTTGTTTTCTGCATTCAGAACCAAAACTGAATTAAAGCCCATAATTGCCATACAACCAACACCAACTATTATACCTAACATCGTGCCCATGAGACCTAAATATAACGGAATTGGTAGAAGTGTGTTGATCTGTTCATCCTCGGCATCACAATTCCGTTCGACTATATCTTTGATCAGATTAAAGTCGCTGACTGCACCTTTGTTCCGTAATAAATAAGTATTTATTGAATTTAGAATTTTATCTAAAACCCTATTACTTTTAACCGTTGTTTGGACAAGTGTAACTTCGATGTATTCTATATTTTTCTCAAAAATAGACCAACCATTCCGTTTTAATCTTTCCAAATCTGATTTAATGGCAAATAAAGTATCACTATTCCTTGTCAACAAAATTTGAAATTCTATGCCTTCATAACTCCCAATAACATCTTCGTACTTACTTAATAAGTAATTTTCCTCAGCTTCATTTATCTTAAGTGTAAAAGTTCTTTTATCGTCATCATGTGGTTTAAGAGAGTAACGTGATTGGTTCTTAAATAACTCTTCAATCTTTATATTAGCAATCTCCATTTCAGGCACATAAGCCTTAAGCGTTTTGAATTTATTTGAAAATGGGAAAAGCGAATTGAAAAGATTAATATTATTAAGCGTTGTCAAAAAAATCCATACTTGACCAATAACAATTATTCCAATTAGCGCAGCTATTACAATGTAATGAGGCTCCATAATCTATACAAATTTAACTTTTGCTTTTTGCTTGATAATCCATTTATTATCCTCTTTTTGAGCAATGCCTGTTTCGATCATATCAATACGTCGTGCATTTGGAACGATTGAAATTATCTCACAAGCCTGTTCTAACATATAATCATATTTAATAACCCGCTGCATTATTTCATCATCCTCAATGATCCCGAAACGTGCTAAATTATCATCTTGAAGCTCTAAATAATATATCGAATCTTTCAACTTTTGATAGGATATACCCATATCAAAACAATTTCCTAGTCTTGGCTCATACGAGTATAGAATTTTTCTTGATTCAATAGTTATAACTGGCTCTGGCTGAATTATAGCACTTTCTTTTTTGGCCTCAAAAATGTGGGGATTATCAAACTTTATACATTCTAACACTCGGTCAACAATATTGTGGATTTCAGCTTCGCTAAGCTTTGGTGGAGATTTACTGATATTATCCTGAAAGCTAATATTTGTACTTTTATTTTTTTGTTGTAAGAAAAGAACATATTTCTTAACTCTTTCGCTCTCAGTAATAATCATTACAACTTTTTCATGTAAAGAACTATTTAATAATTTCAATTCAGTAAACATATAAACATTTGCAACTAATAAAACGAAAGTAAAAATTAGTAAAAATGGAAATGATTGACTTGAATTATCATTTTTTAGAGCATTATTTTGAGGTACTTTAGAAGTTTGCTCAATACTATCCAGTTTTATATTGGCTTGATGCGACTTTGAATTGTTGGAACAATTAGTCAACAGTAAAAAAATGAATATAACACAGATAACTCTAATAGATAAATATTTCATCTAAATTAATTATTAATTTCACGAACTAAAGAATTGATTATTCCTATAAGTGGATAGAAAAACATTGTTTCTTCAATATTTTGATTGCTATCAGTTTTTTTAAGTTCTTCTTGTTTTATTTTCAATCCATCTTCGATATATTGTTTAATATCTTTTAAGCAAAGTTCTTTTGCATAATCTAATTGATTACTATCAGCTAAAAATTTCTTTGTAAACGAAAAATCAGTATTTAGGCTAAAAGCAAAATCTATAAACTTAATTGTCTGACTTTCTATTAAACTAATATCTGATTTGGATATTGAAGAGTATTTGGTGTTATTGTTTGCAAATATATTGAAATCAGTTCCGAGAAGCGTTGCTTTAATATTATCAATACTATCGTAAGATTGCTCAAAAGGATTAGCTAATCCTCCTTTACAAGTTGCCTCTTTTGGGTTCTTAGTATTGCGAATAATTGTAAGTCCATTTTTATCATATTTTTCATCGAATATTTTTTCAAAAATTAACTTAGAAAATGATTCCAACTTGGAATTATCAGGAGTCAGTATTTGTAGCGTCTTTGACCCAGTACCACTAAAAGTCAAATAACGCGGCATTGTCATTTTCTTAGCTTTCATAATGACTGCAATATGATATAAAATTGCTGTATAAAATAAAATAAAGACAATTTTGTATTTTTCATTTTTAGCCAACATTTGACTAAAATCTATTTCTGTTTTAGCCAATACATCTTTGTTGTTTGCTAATGAAAAGAAAAATGCAATTATATCCGCAGACTGCTTTTTTTGTTCGATTTTTCTCAATACATCAATTAGTTTCTTTAGTCCATTTTTATCTAGGATATTTATTATTTCATCCCTGAAATCCCGAACAAAACCATTTCTGTCAGATTTATATGCAAAACCGTCACCAAAAATTGAATTGGCAGCAAAGCGAAATGAAGTAAGTAATTTAGCTTTATCTTCTTCAAAAATAATTACATCAGTTGAACCACCTCCTATATCTACAGAAACAACATTTCGAGTAGCTCCTTCTTCTGTGGCATAGTAGTGATAAGGCGCAATTGATTCTGACATTGAAATTAAATTAGCGGTATTATCGCAAAAATTATTTTTAAATAATTTTACCCATATTTGTTTAAATTGATCATATCTACCCTCAAGCATGCTAGCGGGATAGAACCAAACAATCTTCGTATCGGCTAATTTTCCTCCATTTAATATAACTTTATTTCGAACGAGTAACAAAATATTGTCAATGAAGAGCTCCACCCTTTTTGAATTTTCCTTTTCATTCGACCATTTGAGGTTAGTTATGGCTTTATTGTAATCCATTATCGTATTCTTCTCATAAGTAAATGGTATATTTACATTGGCCAACGCGAATATATTTTTTTCATAATCTGTTTTCTCATCTTCCGAGAGGACAGTTCTAATAGGGAAATGATACTCACTTTCAACGCCAATTATTTGGGGAATAAAATCGCAATCAAATGTTTGTTTAAAATCCAACGACAAATACTTATCTTCTAAATGTAATTTGGTAAGTTGAATATCCTTCTCTGTAATATCGAAGGGCTTTGTTTCACCATCCACACAATATTCTATATGAGAGTTTGTTGTTCCAAAATCTATAGCAAAGGTGAATTTTTTGTTGCGAATTTCAGTTAAAAAAAATGGTATAATTAGGCCCCTTACATTACTGTTAATGTTCAATTGAATAAAATCAAAATTGCGATTAATAATGTAGTAGTTCGATTCGATATTACTTGCATCCTTTTTATTCCTTCTGACTGGCTCCTTCTCCAAAATTTCAATTGTGCAATCATCCTGATTATAAAAAGTTAAATTGTATTGATTTTCAACCTCTCGATCGATCAACGCAATGCGATATTGCGGATTTTCTTTCTGTTCAAACTTAATACAAGGGAATAATCCAAGTCCAAATTGATTTTCGATAATACAGCCTTCATTCTTTAAAAGATTGGGAAAACCCATTTTTACACCGCCATCAAGTTCTTGGTATTCGCGTTTCAACTCTATATAGTTGCCATTAACAATTGGGATTCTTAACGTTGCAGTTGTTGTACCGGAGCCTAAACTATCGAGTTGAAACCTAGGCTTTCCATTAATCGTTTTTTGTAAATCAGCAATATCAAAGTATTCAAAAAAGGTTTTCTTGATAGGCAGTAGAAATCCCTTTCCTTGCGGATAAGATCCATTATTATAATTTCCATCAAAAAATCTTCCTTTGTTGATTGGGTAATTTGTTCGAATAAGAAACGGTTCCAAAAAATCACTAACCGTTAAATAAGGATAAACTATGTTACCTAGACCAGGTAATGTTCTTTGATTCAATGATCGTACATCATTATATGGGACAACTGTTTTTTCCGGGTAAGGAGCGTAATAATAAATCATTGGTTTGTCTTCCACCGTTTTTCCTCTGTGTCCATGCTGAAGAACCAATGGTTTTCGTTTACCTCTATATTTAACTGATGCTATTTCAAAATCGCTGCTAATGGGATCACCCTCAGGAAGCGGACGAGATTGGAATATAGGCAAACCATTCACTACCATTAAACCGTTACCAATAGCATCGTAATCTATCGGATTATAGCTTGTTGATTTAAGATCATTAATACAATTGTATAAAGAATTATTCAGAGTTTGAAGTTTTAACAAACATATATCCATATAAGAACTTAACTCACGGAATGTACTTGCAAAATTCGGGAAATAGCACCGCATGCCATACAACCAAATTTGGAACTCTTTGTCTCGATTGGGTAAAGTACACAATTCAGAATCAAAGGCTTTATCACTGTTGGTGAACACTATATTTGACCAACTTAAATCATTTGCAGTATTATAAAACAAAGTTAATGGTGACGTACCTCCAATTATTTGGTGCTGATATTTTAATAAATAGAATTTTTGAAAATGATTGAAATTAAACGCCTGAGCGTCTGCAGCGTTGTTCATATACATTTTCAGTGTTTCAGCTAATTTTCTATGTTCGATATTGTTGGAATTCAACAAAGCTTGTAGATCAGCGACTTTATCCCATTCAACAATCTGGATTTCAATTTGAAATCGATGAAAATTATAGAATATCTCCGCAACATCCAAACAATCTGAAACTATTTTATGGTACATTGCCCCCGCATTATTGCCCAAAGTATTTACATAACGAAAAGCTGTATTTGCTAAATCCATTCTTGCAAATGGGCTCGGAATAGATGTTGGCTCATTTCCTTCCCCACCATTGGGGTCTGGGATTGCTATAATTTCATTAGTATCATATTCATTTGATACAAACCAATCTTGACCTTGTCTTAAAGCGGTTTGTATATCGTCCTGCAATCTGAAAACAGTCATATCGTTAAATTTATTCTTTTGGTTAATTTTGAGGTAGCTTCATTGAATAATTCAATAAATTTTTGTTCAATCGACAAATCGCCAATGTTTCTTTCAGCAGCATTCAGATAATCGTCGAATAACACAAAATTAGATTTCCAATAATTTAAAGTGGAATTTTTGTGCGATATATTTGATATGGAATGAAGTAAACCTGCTCCTTTGTTGAAAGGCACAAATTTTGGGTCGTTATCAGCCATTTCTCTAGTCCATTCATCAAAGCGTTGATTAAAGGTATCGAGTATTTGATAAAAACCATTCTTTGGGTTTATAAAATCCTTAGTGATTTTTATTTTGCCCCTATTGCTCCATGGTTGACAATTGATTGATTTTCTTAACTGATTATCAAGATACATTTTGAAAAAGTGATATTGAGCCAATGGCTTATGTATCATTTTTTTGCTCACTTCACCTAACACTGATAAATCAATAGCATTAGTAAAGTTATTCACACCAAATTCCATAAAACGTTTTCCTTGCAAAGCGATTGAATTAATATCTTGATTTGCAAAATCAACAACAGACATAGCTGCAGCAAACTCAATAAAATGAGCCTCATTCTTTTGATTTATGCCACCTTTATTATTTTCATAATTATGAGTATTGGTACTGTTGCCAATATAATACATCGAATTTAGTGATGGGTTGACATTTTTAAGATAATATTGTAATGCAGCTTTTGTTTTTGAAATAAAATCAGCACTTTTAATATCACCCTCTTTTAACTGGAAATAAGGTAATACCGTAGTTGCACCTATTAAAGCATTATTTAGGTGAGCTGAATTTGGAGTTGGAACATTCGCATTGCGCAGGTTTTTAAGTAATAAAGGGAAACCTGCAGCTCCCGTTCCACCATGAATCGAACTTATTATGAAAATTCGATCGCCAGGAGCAAAGTTCTCAGCAAATGTATCAAAGTCTCTGTTTCCTTTAAATTGGTTGAGAACAACGCAGCCTAGTTTAGGATGACCTTGGAAACCTATTGCCATATCCATATCAAGTAAAGGTTTATGCAGACCTCTATCTTCCTGGCTACCGGAAAAAAGTAAGTTTGCCAAATCTTTTTGAGCACCGGTAAGAGTTTGATAATCTATGTATTGTCCAAATGTTTTCCCTTGTACGTCTTCAATCGTCAAACGATATTCGTTTCCATTTAGCGGGTACAGATTTGTTTGTTTGGTTTGAAAAAATCCTTTGTAGTTTGCTCTGTTTGCAGCCACAGCTGAATGAACAGCTTCGTAATTTTTTAGGATCTCAATTGTACGTGTTAAATCCTCATTACTCTTGTCCACATCAATAATAATTGGAACAATTTCGTCAATATATTCTCCAAAATCAACACCAGTTGCCAAAAGCATTGAGAGCGATTTAAGTACACGCGAACCTGTGCCACCAATTCCAAATATAAATAGCTTTGCCATAGTAGTTTTTAAGTTTTAGTTTGGATATGGGCAGGTTGAGCAATTTTTACTCCACCATCGCACCGTAAATGAAAAAATGATAAAGAACAAACATGCAATTAATGTATTCGCAATACCAAAATAAACACAGTTCGATTCAGAAAGTTTTTGAGTTACTATTTGATTTGTATTTACATCTCTTATATAGACTAAATCATCAGAAATAAAATTATTACTCAGATCAGAAAGGGTTATCAACCAAGCATAAAGAAAATTCAATCCAGCATTTAACCCTAATATAAGTGACCAACTCCACCAGCGGTTAAATCGTGGGTGATTTAAAATGTAGTAGAAAAAAACAACCATAAATATAGAAACTACAAGCATATACAATCCAATCGTATTAAATTGGTTTGCTTTTGTATAATCTTGAGTGCCCATATCCCAGCCCCATAAGTGTTCGGCCAGATCCTGTCCAAACAGACTTTCAAACCAGCAATAAATTGTCCCCATTTTTTTTAGGTATTATTGATTAACAGAAATATTGATTTCGAAAAAAGTTTCTTTATTATTATTTTTTGTTTTATAAGCTTCATAAATGCCTTCAATCAAATACTTTATCCCGAATGTTTTATTCAATTCACCTTTTGCATTAATATTAGTGTCATCATCAGAATTTATATTTGTTACCCATTGAGGTAATTTGTTTTTTAATTTGATATTCACATTTTCCGTTTTTAAAGATTTAGTAGTTAGTTTGATTATATGGGTATAATTGGAATTTACGATATTATTTTTTACAACTTCAATTGTGTAATTATCAGGTACTTTATAATTATTCTCATCAATAATATAATCATTATCAAAGAGGCTGTATTTGAAGTTTATGCCAACAGAAAACTGGAATTCTCCAATGTGCATTCCTTTGTCGGATTTGATAGCATTAATAATTTTGTTTTTTGGTGAATTCTTATCTCTCTCATAAGTACCCAATTTTGGAAAATTCAGTATCCCATAATCAAAGGATTTTTCGGAATTATATGCGCAATAAAAATTCTGAACACCACCGCCTTTGAAGCTTGCTTTGCTAATTTTATCAAATAGATTTGTTAAAAATTCATGTTTGCCAATCAACCAAATATAGTAAGGGCGTTGTGCTGAAATTTGGAATGGTTGGTTCAGTCTATTAAAATACTTACCGTTAAATTTGGATGATAATTGCAATACAACAGTTGACAAATTATTATGATCCAACTTTAAGGCAAAATTTCGTTTAATTCCGATTTGTTGATTTATCAAATACTGTTGAGCGTCCTGTCCATTTCCAGGTGAAAAGACACAATCGGAAATAAATACACTTACACAATTATTATTTGTTTCCTTTAAAATTGCTCCAAACATTTGACTTATATCAGTTGAAGCAATATTTCCACCTCTTTGTCTGAAGGTGGCAGGCTCTAATTTTGCAATAAAATCTGCAACATCGGGTCTATTAGGAATTATAATTGAATTTATATAATTCAAATTCAAACTATCTGTTAAATTGTTATTTTGAATATCAACAAGGAAATTATAAACTGCTTGTTCAAATTCTGTAACACCCTCAACATATCCGTCCATACTTCCAGAATTTTCAATATAAATGTTGTAAATTGGAATAGGGGTAGTTTCATCTGTAGTTATAATTGTTGGCGGTGAAATTAGCGGCTTTTTTCTGCCACTTTGGCCATTGCATCCAGAAAAAAAAATCATACCAAAGAATAGCAACCAAAATAATATTTTCATAAGAGATTATTTTCAAAATATATTTACACGCTGTATTCAAATCACAATCAAATCTTTGATTTAACAAATTTATTATTAAAAAACTTAATTAAAGATAATATACTCTTTAAAGTTGTATGTTATTAAACATGTTTTGCATAGATTTAATTGCTCATTTGGTAATATTCCCAAATGAGGATCCATTAGAAAAACTTTTTAATAATACCATCAAAATTCTTGTTGATATTATCGTTCAAGGATCTCTTAAAGATTGAATCAAATGTCAGTAAAAAAAGAAAGCAAAAATCAAACTTCATGGATTTTCGTCTACAACTTTACAGGCGAAGATAATTTGGTAAGATCCCTAACAAATTTAAGTAATAAGTTTATAATTATTTTTTAATAAGGGAATTGTACGAATCTGATTTCAATGATAATTTCAGAGGTATTATTATTAAAATCCAAAAATCAAAGCTTTGCTTTCGCATGACCTCTATCTTTTATTCACTTAATCTTATAAAAAACCCATCAGCTTCCGGACACTGACGGGTTTTAAAATTAGTGGCAAGAATTTAGAACTTATCCCGCCACTGTTGCGCTAATCCCGAATCGCTTCGCTCTCGGGACATGCTGTGCTTCCCGATTGCAAAGGAATGGGTCCCGCGATTTGCAATCGCGGTTATAATTAAGCGATTATAAATCGCTTGACCCGGAATGCATCTATTGCATGATCAAGGAATAACGAACAAAATAGCTACTTATTTTCTGTGCGTTTAAAATCCAAATCCTGAAAATCGAAACTAAAATCTGTTAACGGAGATATGGCTTTCATTTTCATTCCCGATGCTTTGCCTGTATTATCAAGATCGAACATTACAAAGGCATCAGCATCCATACTCCGATCGTTCCACTTCACAATTAAGGTATTGCCTTTGTAGGCAAACATTTCACCCGAGAGTGTTGGTGATCTTTTTGAATCGAACCAGAGCTTTCCATTTTTGACCGAAATAACCACTTCCCCAAACCATTGATCGGACCAGGTGCCTGTAAAAAGGGTATAATCAGTTTTTGCAGTCTCGCTTTTTTGTTGTTGGTCAATATCTTTCCAGATGTCGTCGGTTATCTTTTTTGCATTTGCCTCGTTTTTTAGGGAACCTGCAGACAATTGTTTTACCCGGTCAATTCCTTTTATGCCAAAATAACTGTCCTTGATCGTATTGGTAATTGCACTAAAAGCTGCACCCGATTGCTGGTTCGTAAATACAATAATGCCAAGCTTCATTTCGGGAATCAATGTTACCTGGGTTACAATACCGGCCAGCCCACCCGTATGTGAAACTTGTTTATATCCTTTCGCATCATTTAAAAACCACCCAAGGCCGTAGCCGTAAAAATGGGTATTATAAGCTGTTGAATCGCCGACAGGGATAATTGTTTGCAGTGTCCACATTACCCGGTGAACTTCATTGCTAAAAAGCTGCTTAGTCAGACCATCACCATATTTTCCATGATTCATCTGCATTATTGCCCACTTGCACATATCGGTGAGATTACTGTAAATGCCTCCGGCCGGATTGCACGCTTCACTATAATCACGTGGAATCACCTGCACTACTCCGTTTACCGGTGCATGCGGGTCGATCACATTGGAAGGATCTTTTAACCGGCTGTAAGAGGCGGCACTTCGGGACATATTAAGCGGCTGCATAATCCGTGTTTCAATAAATTTTTCCCAACTCATTCCGGAAACCCTGGCCACCACCTCTCCGGCAACAATATAAAGCAGGTTATCGTAATCAAATTTTGTTCTGAATCCTGAAACAGGTTTTAAATAACGCAGGTTATGAATGATGTCGTTTGTTGTAAAATTGTTCTTGCCAGGAAAGATCATCAGGTCGCCCGCGCCTAATCCTAAACCACTCCGGTGTGTGAGCAGATCCCTGATCGAAAATTCTTCGGTAACGTAAGGGTTATACAATCTGAATTCAGGGATGTAATCGATGACCTTATCATCCCACGATAACTTTTTCTCATCAATCAATATGCCCAAAGCGGCAACCGTAAATGCCTTACTGTTGGATGCGATACCAAAAAGCGTATTTTCATCCACTTTTTGTTTTGTTTTAAGAGAACGAACACCATATCCTTTGGCATGTATGATCTGATTGTCCTTCACAACTGCCACAGCAATACCCGGAACATCAAATGTTTTCAGTGTAAGTTCAACAAGACTATCAATCTCATTTGAAGTAATTATTTGTGCATTGACAGCAAAATAGCCAAGCATCAAAAAAAGAAAAGGGATCAAACGAATTCGAAATTGGCTGGTCTTTTTCATCCGAAAATAATTTGTCTTTTAATTGCCGGATGGAACTCGCATGTGAGATTTTCATCCGTGTTTGTATTTAGCGAACATGCTCGTTTCATAGTATTCTGTTTAACGTTATTCCAAAATTAGGTTTAAAAAAGAATAACGGCAAATAATCAGTTGGATAATAATTAAAATGGTGCTTTAATTTTATAAATCCCCCTTGTATTCCCCCTTTCGCGAAAGGGGGAGTCTTTCAAAATCAGATCGATATCCTAATACAAATCTATGATTTAATATAATTTTATTAGTATAGATAATCTTCCTGCACGAACTCCCCCTTTCGAAAAAGGGGGGCCAGGGGGGATTTGCAATAATTAATTGCTATCCTGTATTTTAGCACAATCGCACTCTTAAGGTCATCCGGACAGCATGAATTTTGAATTGAATTTCTTTGTAACTTTAGTTTCAGCTTTTAACAAAAAGGAAATGCAATGAGGCATCCACTCGAATATAACAAGCACCTTAAACCTTTAGCACGTAAATTACGCGGCGAAGGGACAAAAGGAGAAGCGATATTGTGGTTTTATGCGTTAAAAGCAAGAAAAATGTATGGCTATCAGTTTAACTGACAATTTCCAGTTGGCAATTACATTGTTGATTTTATCTGTAGAAAGCTAAATCTGATTATAGAGATTGATGGTAATTCCCACCTTACAAAGTCAGAATAAGACCGGGAAAGGCAAGATTATCTTGAAGCGCTCGGATATGAAGTTCTGCGATTTTCGGAGGCGGAAGTCATACACAAGCTTGATGATGTTGTGGAAAAAATAAGTTATGCAGTAGAGTCCCTTGAGAATAATCATTCAAGTTTTCCCTAATAATGATAGTGTATTAACTTTGTAAATCCCCCTTGTATTCCCCCTTTAGGCAAAGGGGGAGTTTGTTAAAGAAATATTATTTTCCTGAAGATAAATGCATTAGCAAATATTTCTTTTAGGATATCGATCTGATTTTAAAAGTTCTCCCCATCCCCCTTTTAAAAGGGGGCAGGGGGGATTAGAAAAATGGGGGGCAGGGGGGATTTACATGTTGAGATTTTACAATATTGCATTAACAACCTTTACTATCATTCATCCTGTTTGTGAATTATCAAATAAAAACCCATCAGCTTCCGGACACTGACGGGTTTTAAAATTAGTGACAAGGATTGAAAACTTATCCTGCCACTGTTGCGCTAATCCCGAATCGCTTCGCTCTCGGGACATGCTCACCACTGCGGTTAATCAATTAGTTTTGATATCTCGTTAAAAATTTTCTTCGCACTTTCGTAAAACTCTTTGGCATCCTGATGAGTTGGTTTACCTGTTGCAATCATTCCGATATCACTCGGATACCTGGAATTTGTATAAACTGCGAATGAAAAGCGACAATCGAAGTTAAAAAATCATCATCAAGAATTCGCTCACAATTTAATAAATCGGCTTTTGCAAAATCAAGCCATTGCTGAGTGCTTGCTTTCATATAATACTATTCCATTATTTAAAATTTCTTTTGAAAATTGACTGCCGATTTTGACAAACTGTCTGTACATTGGTAATGTATAAACAATTAAATCAATAGGTACTTGTTTGGAAATACTTAAAATATGTTCACTGACTGCAATATACAAATTAGTTTTTTCTTTAAATGTCTGCGGAATAAATTCATCATTTGTAACTACCAATAAATCAATGTCGCTATCGATATGAGGTGTACCATAAGCGTAGGATCCAAAGAGTAATACCAAATAAGGATTTAGTTCTTTCAAATTTTCTTTAAGCTGTTGTATGTAAATATTATCGTTTTGCATACTTTATTTTTTTTGCAATATACGCAGTATTTTGCTTATTTGGAACTTTCCCAAGGCATAAAAAGATTATAAAGGTCTAATGCATATCAAGATCTGAAGTTGTAGTCAAAGGTGAGCGTGTTACTGTACCAACGTAGGTAAGTTCGGAGGGCTCAACCGGGGCAGCTCCATCAATTTTAATCCATACTTCACAATTGCATGTAAAATTTACATAACTCCTTTTCGTACATAGCGCGTGCATCATCTTTACTCAGATAAACACAGATTAAAAAATTACTTTGTCTGTTAAATCTGTGAAAATCTGAGCAATCTGTGGTGCTATTTTTTTGAAGCTTGTGCCGTAGGCATGAAATTAATTTTAAAAAATCACTTAGTCTAAGTAAAATATTTACCATGACTAATAAATATTTTTTCACTATTAGTAATTATTTTACCTTTATCAATGTTTATTCAATCTTAACAACTATATATTTACTGTATAAATAGATAATTTACATACATTGTAAAATTATAAAGTGTATTACTTTACTTTTGGCTGAAGCTGAAATAACCTGGGGAAGTTTGAATGAGGAAACTGTCGGAATGGAAGTAAATTATTTACCATAGTCAATAAATAAATTGTCAATGCTAATAATTGTCTTACTAAAACTAATATATTGGAATAAATGTAATAATTTATTTACTACTATAAAGATTTTTTTACTTTTCTGATAAAAAATTGAATTTTATTACTTCGCTTTTGGCTAAAGCCAATTTGTATTGATTAATTGTCCACTGGCTGAAGCCAGTGGCAATTCACTGAAGCATGTTTTGATTTATTATATTATAGGCGTGCAGGCACTTTGTAAATCCCCCTTGTGTTCCCCCTTTAGGCAAAGGGGGAGTCATTCAAAATCAGATCGATATCCTAAAAACATGTCCTAGTACAATCATATTTAGTCCATCGATTTGCATTGCACAAACTCCCCGTCCCCCTTTTTTAAAGGGGGCAAGGGGGATTTCGAAAA
>JAPLDR010000031.1 GCA_026391655.1 Bacteroidia bacterium
ACTGCCCTTATATTACTGTAAATGCATTAATCTTATTGCTCGCAGGTTGGTCTCCACCAGAGCCTGTTTCCTCTTAGATTAACGGCGGGAGTTTACAAATTATTCTGGTAAAAATCACCAACTATTTTTCAGTACATTACCTAATTGCCTATTGCCAGCTGGATAGTCTTCTGTAATATTCCTCCTTCGTCGCCAATTCTTCAACCAGTAGCGATACTTTTTCAAAATCATCAACTTTATTAAAGAAATAATCGGCTCCGGCCTGAATTGCCATCTGCTTGTGATAATCTGATGAATAAAAAGTAAGGATGATGAATTTGAGTTTCTTATCCTCTTTCCTGATCTCATTTAAAACTTCCAGACCGCTTAATCCGGGCATTTTAATGTCAACGATTGCCAGATCTGGTTTGAGTGTTCTTAAAGCTTCAAGCGTATCGATCCCATTATTACACGACCTTACAATTTCCACCTGCTTGTACCTGCCTACCATCTCGTTTAACCTATCAAGGATTAAACTTGAATCATCTGCTAATATTATCCTCATGACATTCATGTTATTTAACATGGTAAAAATATCAATATAGCAAGAGATGATTTGTAGGAAAAAGAATAAATATTTGTAAGGGAATGACTTGATTTCTTGTAGGCAAATCCTGACACTAGATCAGATTGTTCTCCATGCAATATCTGGTAAGCTCTGTATTTTTGTTTAAATCCATTTTTTCCATAATTCGACTTCTGTAGGTACTTACGGTCTTATCGGAAATACAAAGTTCATTTGCGATAACCTGAAGCGACAATCCATTAGCAAGTTTAATCATAATCTCAAATTCGCGGCAGGAAAGCAACTCGTGTTTTTGCCGGTATTTATCCTTATCAAGATGAATTGCAAGACTTTCTGCGAGTGAATAAGATATATATTTCCCTCCATCCGATACTCTTTTTACTGCCATTAGCAGTTCTTCTGAGGCAGTATCCTTTGTGAGATAGCCGGAGGCTCCAAGGTTGAGGGCACGTATGGCATATTGTTCCTGTGGATGCATACTTAGCATGAGTACATTAGTCGACGGCCATTTTGTTTTAACAGATTGAAGTATCTCGAGTCCACTCTTCCCGGGCAGTGAAATGTCGAGTAGAACTATATCGAAAACCTCTTTTTTTAGAAGGTTAAGCGCATCGTCGCCATTTCCGGCTTCCTCGATCAGTGCCACTCCTGGAAGTTGACGAAGTATTTGCTTTAGTCCGTCACGAACGATTTTATGATCATCACAAATTAGAATTTTCATACGTATATAATTTGTTTTTTAATGGCCGTTTAGCTTGCCCCGATCCATCGGGACTCGTTTCATGAGAAGAATTATTTACTATTTTAACGGAAAGATAAGCTTTATTTCAGTTCCATGGTCATTTTCACGGTAAATATCTAAAGTACCTCCGAGTGAAGCAGCTCTCTCCCTCATGCCAATAATACCAAATGATTTTTTTGATTTTATCTCGTTTTCAGTAATTCCAATTCCGTTATCAGAAATCCTGAAATTAATAGATTCACTTGTTGTTCTTAACACTATTTCAACCCTGGTAGCCTTTGAGTGCCTGGCAATATTCGTAAGTGATTCCTGCATGATCCTGAAAAGGGTAAGAGAAGTATCCGGGGCAATGGCTAACCCGGAATCCATCAACAGCATAACCTCAACGCCGTTTCTTTGTGAGAATTCGTTTGTGTACCATTCTATCGCAGCCTCAAGACCCAGATCATCTAAAATCTCCGGCCTCAACTGTGAGGTAAGTCGCTGAACAGTTTTGATTGTTTCGCCAACAAGGGCGGATACTATATTTATTTTAACAACTACCTCACTGTCGGAAACAATTTGCCGGATAATTCCCAGATCAATTTTTACAGCCGTAAGAGCCTGACCCAGATCATCATGTAGTTCCCGTGAAATAGATTTTCTTTCTTCTTCTCTTGCTTTCTCGGTATATTGCGTCAATTGTTGTAGTTGCTCAAGGGCGCCTTTTAATTTTTCTTCACTCTTTTTAAGGGCAGTATTGGCCATTGTTAATTCATCGGCAGATTCTTTCAGTAGCGCAACATCCCTGATAATTGTCTGTTTCTGATTGAAAAGGTCAAGAAATACATTGATTTTACTTATTAGAATATGATTATGAATTGGTTTTGAGATGTAATCGACCGCCCCGGTATCATACCCTTTGAACACTTCCATTTCGTTGATATAGTTAGCAGTCAGAAAAATAATGGGAACTTTGTCGTCTGATCTTTCTTCATTCATTTTCAAAGCCAGTTCGTATCCATTCATTCCGGGCATCCGAACATCGATGATTGCCAGCGCAAGTTCAATTCCCTGAGTTTTCTGCAGGGCTTCTGAGCCGGACTCTGCTTTGATCAGATTAACTTTGATCTTCTTGATAATGGATTCAAGAATTGTCAGATTTATCTCGGTATCGTCAACAATGAGTAGGTTTGGCAGATGTTTCATGTGTATATAATTTGTTTTTTTAGTGGCCACATGGAATTCGCATGAAGTTTATATTCTTTCTGATTGGTGATTTACAATCATGCTCATTTCATCTGTATAATTTATTTTTTAATTGTCTGAATGAACACCCAACAGCCAGCTGGCGGTTCTGCATACGTGTTTGCGATGCGCAGTATTATGGGTGTTTAACATTATTTGTAAGATCATTTTTTTGTTTTTCAATAAGTTAAAAACAATCAAAACTCATAATAGTGTGAACAATTGTACGATCTGAAAGACGAAATTTTTAACAATTTACTTTGGCAATTTGTTTAAACTAAATGCTCATCCTCCATTATTCGTCTCATTCTTAAATAATTATCGGATCTGACTTTATCTTATTTGTGCGCCGACTTCCCTTTCATAAACGTTGATCAACCGGCTCATGGTTTTTTCGATCTGTTTGTCGTTCAGGGTTTTTTCTTCATCCTGAAGGATAAAGCTTACGGCATACGATTTTTTCCCCTCCGGAAGATTCGGGCCTTCGTAAACATCGAATATATTTACACTACGCAGAATTTGTCTTTCTGCTTTGAAGGCCAGCGCTTTAATAGTGCTGAACTGTACTTCCTTATCAATAAGCAATGCCAGATCGCGTTTTACTTCGGGATATTTCATAAGCGGGATAAAGGCGGCTTTATGGTTTTTGATGGCCTTTAATATCACTGTCCAGCAAAGGTCGCCATAAAATACATCAGCACTGATATCCAGTTTCTTAAGAATTTCATTGCTGACATAGCCAATTTGACCAATCACTACATTATTGAAACGGTATTCCAGACCTTCAGAAAAGATGTCGTTCGCAATTGTTTCGATCGTACAATTTCCAACTTTAATACCAAGCCTCGAGAGTATATTATCGACATTGGCTTTCAATGTGAAAAAAGAGGTAGGTTCTTCTTTTACTTTCCAGTTTTCGGTCTCTTTTTTACCGGTGATCCATATACCGATATGTTCTTCCTCACTGTAATTCTTAACAGGATGATTATAGGTCTTGCTTCCGTTGAAGTGATAAACATTACCGAATTCGTAAAGGCGAAGATCTGCATTACGAAAGTTTGTGTTACGGTTAATTGCTTCGAGTCCGCCGAAAAAGAGCGTCTGACGCATACCGTTAAGATCGGAGCTTAGTGGATTGAAAATTTGAACGGTATTTTCCGGTTTGAATGACTCAAGCTGATCGTAATACACCGATTTTGTCAATGAATTCGACATGATTTCGTTAAAACCCCTCGTTGTGAACATTTCGGAAATCAGGTCCTGCAATTTCATTTTATCAGGATGCGGAGCAAGTTGAATCGTTGATTTCATTGATTTACAAGGCTCAACATTGTTGTAGCCATAAATGCGTAGAATCTCCTCAATAATATCAGCTTCCCTTTTGACATCGACACGATAGGGGGGAACGGCGAGGTTTAATCCTTCGGAAGTTTCTTCGTTGATCACAATTTCGAGCGATCGTAAAATACTTTTAATTGTCTCTTTAGGAATCACTTTTCCAATGAGACGTGTAATATTTGAATAAGAAACCTCTACGGGGAAGAATTCCAGGATTGAAGGATCAGCAACGATATCAACTACATCCGAAGAAATTGTACCTCCTGCTACCTCTTTAATAAGCATTGCTGCACGTTTCAAGGCATAGAGCGTTCCATTCGGATCAATTCCGCGTTCGAAGCGAAATGAGGCATCGGTATTTAAACCATGACGACGCGCTGTTTTGCGGATGTAAACCGGATTAAAACAGGCACTTTCGAGAAAAATGCTGGTGGTACTCTCTTTTACGCCAGATTGAAGTCCACCAAAAACTCCTCCGATACACATCGCATCTTCGATGTTACAAATCATCAGGTCTTTATCCGACAATTCCCTTTTGATGCCGTCGAGCGTAACAAATTTAGTTCCGGTAGAAAGCGTTTTTACAATCACTTCGCCACCTTTTACTGCAGTGGCATCAAAAGCATGAAGCGGCTGCCCGGTTTCGTTAAGTATATAATTGGTGACATCGACGATGTTATTGATCGGGTTCTGACCGATCACTTTGAGCCTGTTTTTCAGCCATTCGGGAGATTCCTTCACCGTAACATCCGAAATCGTCAATCCGCTATATCGGGGACATGCTTCCCGATTCTCTATCGCAACAGAAATAGGAAGATTGTGATTATCAATTTTAAAAGCATCTATGCCGGGGCGTGTATAACTGATTTGCGCTTTTTGACTCAGAAAAGCCGCAAGATCACGGGCAACACCGATATGCGATGCACTGTCGATGCGGTTGGGCGTTAGATCTATCTCAAGGACAAAATCGCTTTGAATATTAAAAAAATCGCTGGCAAGCGTTCCGGGTTTCGCATTTTGATCTAAAACCATGATTCCGTTATGGTCATTACTGAGGCCGATTTCGTCTTCCGCACAAATCATTCCCATCGAAACCTCACCCCTGATTTTAGACTTCTGAATGGTAAATTGCTCATCTCCTTTATAAAGTACAGTTCCAACAGTGGCAACAATAACCTTTTGACCCGCAGCAACATTGGGTGCACCACATACAATCGGAAGGTTTTCGTCAGCGCCAATATTCACGGTTGTCACACTTAAATGGTCGGAATTTGGATGCTTTTGACATGTAATTACTTCACCAACAATAATTCCTTTTAATCCACCTTTAATGGATTCAACCTCAATGACGCTTCCTGTTTCGAGTCCAAGTTGGGTAAGAGTTGCCGCCACTTCGGCGGGAGAGAGTTCAAGATTGATATAATCTTTCAGCCAGCTGTATGAAATATTCATGTGTGTTTAATTTGTTTTTTAAAGGCCACATGGAATAGCCATGATGAAAATATTGATTCCAATTCGTGATTTCCAAATCATGGCTATTTCATTTTTAGTCTTCTGCTTGATATTATAAAGAGGTGCAAAGGTAGGCAATTTAGGATCAATGCCCAAATAGGTAAGTCTGAGACCGATTTAGACGACGAAGTATTTTAGTTAATTAGCTTATTTTATGATTGGAGTTATTGACCATTTTGATCATGAGATTAATTAATTGATATTTTTTTCGACAATTTTCAGAAAACTATTTTTTTGATTTATTGAATTATTATTTTGCACCATGTAAACAAGAGGCATTTAAGTTGTCTTTAAAAGTGTTAATTAATTAATTTACAATTTATTAAGGATAACCTTAATCTTAAAAAAAAATGGCAAAAAGCAACAAACCACGAATCGTTAAAGACTACGACAAGCTTCCGTTGGATGTTCAGGGTCAAATTAAGCTGACATATCCCCAGGGTTTTGCAGGAAATCTGATTACTTACATCAATGCAAAAGGGAAAGTGGTGTCGGCTTTACCTTACGAAACCGAGGATTATTATTATCTGGTTCGGATGACTTTGGAAGAGGCAAACAATATCGTCGAAAATGATGACGATTTTAATGATGACGGAATTCTTCGGGATGATTTTGCCTTGCAGGAGTTCGAAGGGCACGATGATGTTGACGAAGATGTCAACGATATTCCGGATGATATGCCAGAAGATGAAGAGGAAGATGATGATATTTGATTTTTGATATCTTTCTTAATATAAAATAATTAGCCGGTAGTATGCCGGCTTTTTTTGTTATTGCTGATTTTGGACGTGAAGTTTCTGGTTGGTAAAAGCTATAATTTCATCTTTCATTTCGGGTATAAACCATGTGATTTCGGGGTCGCGCCTGAACCATGTTAATTGTTTACGGGCATACTTCCTTGAGTTAGCTTTAACCTTCTCTTTAGCCTCTCCGAGCGTAATCTTTCCATCGATATAATCGAACAATTCGCGGTATCCAACAGTATTCAGGGAGTTGAGGTGGCGAAAAGGAAATAAGCTAATGGCTTCTTTTTCAAAGCCTTCATCAAACATTTTATCTACACGCTGATTGATTCGATTGTACAAAACTTCGCGGTCGAGATTGATCCCTAGTTTTATAATGCTAAAGGGGCGTTTCTTGGGTTGATTGATCCGAAAAGTGGAGTAGGGGCTGCCGGTCATCAGACAGATTTCTAAGGCATGAAGAATCCGTTTTGGATTTCTCAGATCAACCTCTTTGTAATAGGCTGGGTCGTGGTACCGAAGCTCATTTCGCAAACTCTCTATTCCTTCATTTTCCATACGTTCCATCAGCGATAGTCGCAATTCACCATCTACTTCGGGAAGATCGTCTATTCCTTTACAGAGTGCATCAATGTACATCATCGAACCTCCGGTCATTAAAACAATGTCCATTTTTTGAAACAGCAATTCAAGCCTTTCGAGTACTTCAATTTCGAATTTACTGGCGCTGTA
>JAPLDR010000014.1 GCA_026391655.1 Bacteroidia bacterium
ATTGAAACTGGCAGTTGTAGTGTTTGCCTTATTTAGTGCCAATTGTTGAAGCTGATCCGAAGCTAATATTTTTAGATCCTTTATCTCGCCATTACTCAAACGGTATGTGAAACTTGTATTTTCAGGAGAGGTATAGTAAAGTTTAATATCCCGGAACAGGTTAAGGTGTTTGTATTTAGGATTGGCTGAATAGGTTACGTCATTCTCCTCACCGGCAGTAAAGCAGTAACCACCGACACCAAACGGCTCAAATTGGGTCTCCTTTTTCACCAGTGAGTAAGAGTTAAATCCCGTGAAGGTGTGTCCAACAGTAATTCTAAACTGAGCAACCTCTGAGGTGATCGGCACAAATCCAACTCCGTTACCGCCAAAAAGATCCTGTAACGAATTTCTTACATCTGCACAAAAAATATCACCCTCGATAAATGAATCCCCAAAAAAGGCAATACGCCCCTTCCCTTTTCCCAGATTAATGTTGTTTAGCGCTTTAAAGAACTGATGTAACGAATGACCATCAGGCGAAAAATCCTCCAATAGCGCAGGTCCCTGTAGTAATTCAGCAATAGATTTTAAACTCACCGATTTGTCATCTTTGAATCTGTAAACTAACCGCTTTTTTCTTTCTTTATCCTCAACGGCAAAATGAGGTAAGGCGAGTAATGGGGATATTCCGTCTGAGGCAGTCAGATAGCGTGTAAATCCATTGAAATAAGGAAGATAAGTAAGATCGAAAACAGCAGGTCGGTCGGTATGAAGATGATGATTAGCTTTGGTTTCGTGAAAATCATTGCGGATATCAGCAAACAGATCGATACCTTTGAGCTCAAATCCGGCCACTCTGATTCGCGGAATAAATGTGCACAACGATAAAGATGCAAGCACAAGTACACAAATAATCAGCGATTTATAAAGCTTATTTTCGTCCATTATCCCGAATTAATTCCCGCCTAAAATAGCACAAAAAAACCGTCCCGGAAACTAATTCTGAGACGGTTTTTACACAAATCGTTGCCTTTTATGAAAGTGATTAAAACTCGAAAATTTAATATTCCATGCGTTTAAATTGAGTGGACTATTGCTATGTATTCTACCAAATCACTTTGATATTATACTCCTTAAAGAACCTGTCTTTAGTAATAACAACCAATTTTTCAGCAATTGCCTGAGATATAATCATTCTATCAAATGGGTCGTTATGGGAATGCTCCAGTTTTAATAGTTTCTTGGTGTGAGAAAGATCAATCGGTAATATTTCAATATCATTGTTGTTTAAAAAATCCTCGATTGTGTTAAATCCACCCTTAATCTCCAATTTATCCAAAGAAAGCTTGATCACAATCTCCCAAATACTTGCAATACTCACGAAACATTTATTATCAGAATCACCGATTAATTTAACAGTTTTCTCGGGTAATTGCTTGTCTCCGGTAATAAACCAAAGAAACGCATGAGTATCGATTAACAAATCCATTACATGTATTCTTTAAAGTCGTCCAAAGGCTCATCAAATGAAGGTTTGATTATTATTGAATCCTTAGCATATCCGAAAACTCTTGGTTTCTCAGGATTTGATCTTGAAATCTCTTTTTTTGACTTCAAAAAATCAATAAAATCAATTACCTCTAATTTCAAATTATTGGGCAACGAACTAATCTTTGTATATAGCTGAATATCTGTCATATTTTCTTTTTTTTACAAAAATACTAAAAGCAAAACAAAACTCCAAACGGCTTGAACCTAAGTGTTCAGGATTTCGCATATGCCAGATAAAATCGTTACAAACGAATGAAAGTTTATCCCTTCCCGAATAAATGGGGTAGGCATTTACAAAAGATGATCCATTTCTCCATTCCTGATTTTCAAAAACAATGAAACCCACAAAAAAACCGTCCCGGAAACTAATTCTGAGACGGTTTTCATGTTAATGTTCGGTAGAGACACGATTAATAGCGTCTCTACAATCATGTTTACGACTCAATAATCACGATTTTTTCGATTTTATCACCCTGACGAATTGCGTCAATAACATCCAATCCTTCGTAAACTTTACCAAAACAGGTATGTTTACGATCGAGATGACTTGTATTGGAGCGACTGTGGCAGACAAAAAACTGCGATCCGCCTGTGTCTTTACCAGCATGAGCCATCGACAAAACGCCACGTTCATGGTATTGGTTGTCGCCGTTCAACTCGCATTTAATTGAGTATCCGGGACCACCGACGCCTGTTCCTTTTGGGCATCCGCCCTGAATTACAAAATTAGGGATAACACGGTGAAAGGTAAGTCCATCGTAGAAACCATCTTTCGAAAGTTTCACAAAGTTGGCCACTGTTCCCGGGGCATCCTTTTCGAAGAAATTAACCTTCATCACCCCTTTTACTGTATGAATTTCAGCTTGTATCATAAATGTTACTTTTAAAAGCGCCAAAGGTACAATCTTTCGTTCAAATAGCGTTAATTTTTACGATCAGGCTTTATAATAATCTGTTAATAGGTTTATCTTTGTCCATCACTTGGTCATCAATCGACAATTTGATTAAATTGATTTTCGGATATGGGTCATCGTAAAATACTTCATTACTGCCTGTTGCTATTGATCGGAATCACTTTTTCGTGTACGGTTTCGAAGCGTTACCATTCGGCATTGACCTCTTTTGAGATTGGGGAGTACACTAAAAGTATTGCTTCCTTCCGAAAAGTATATACTGAGTCCAAAGACCGACAGCTAAAAGCGGAAATTCAGTTTAAAATAGCAGAGGCCTATTATAAAATCGGGCAATACCGTTCTGCTGAAGGTTACTATAAAAGCGCTTTAATTCGAAACGCAGGCGGTCCAACAGCATGGCTGCATTTTGCAGAAGTACTCCGGGCAAATGGAAAATACGATGAGGCTATTAAAGATTATAAGGCCTATCTCGATTCCGTTCCCGGTGATCAGATGGCCCTTAACGGAATTGAATCATCGTTGAAAACAAAAGAGTGGCTAAAAAAACCTACCCACTACAAAATTGAAAACCTGAAAGATATCAATTCCATATCGAATGATTATGCAGCCACCTACGCCGGGGTGCGCGATAATGAGATATTTTTCACCTCGTCCCGGAAAGGGAGTACGGGAAAGAAAAAAAGTGCTATCACGGGCGAATTCAATTCCGATATTTTCAGAAGTAGTTATAACCTTCAGAAAGTTCGTTGGGATAAACCACAGCTTATTGACGATCAGATGATTATCAACACTTTTAACGAAGAGGGAGCCGCTTCATTTAATGCAGCGGGAAATATGATGTATTTTACACGTTGTCTTTACGATAAATCAGAAGAGCGTACCGCTGAGATTTTTACTGCAACGCAGCTCTCAGGATTATGGGGAGATCCGATGAAAGTAAAAATCGGTAATGATAGTCTGATGGCAGCTCACCCCTCATTATCGGCTGATGGCAATACCCTTTATTTCGTTTCGGATCGTCCTGGCGGATATGGTGGAAAAGATATCTGGTTTACCACAAAGAAAAAGGGCGAATCGTGGGAAAAACCGGTTAATGCAGGGCCTGAGATCAATACTTCGGGTGACGAAATGTTTCCTTATATCCGCGAGAACGGCGCCCTCTATTATTCATCGAATGCG
>JAPLDR010000108.1:0-12010 GCA_026391655.1 Bacteroidia bacterium
GAAACTTATGGTGAAGATCCCTTTCTGACAGGACGTATGGCCGTTAGCTTTATCAAAGGACTTCAGGGGAATGACCCGAAATACCTGAAAACGGTGGCTACGGCCAAACATTATGCCGTACACAGCGGTCCTGAATTTACGCGCCATATCGACAATGTTTTCGTGAATGATCGTGACCTTTACGACACCTATCTTCCCGCGTTTAAAGCGGTCATCCGCGATGCCAATGTGCAGTCGGTCATGTGTGCCTATAATCGCTTTCGCGACAAGCCATGCTGTGGAAACGATATTTTGCTGAGCAGTATCCTCCGGAATCGTTTTGGTTTTAACGGTTATGTCGTTTCCGATTGTGGGGCGATCTCCGATTTCTATACAAAGAACGCCCATCATGTGGTGAACACGTCTTCTCAAGCCTGGGGCTGGTCGCTCTCATCCGGGACCGACCTGAATTGCGAACAGAGCCGTAGCTTTCTGGTCAACAATCTCGATTCGGCTATCCGGGTTGGAATGATCAACGAAAGCGATATTAATACTTCTGTAAAAAGGTTGTTTAAAGCACGTTTCATGCTTGGTATGTTCGATCCTGATGATCAGGTGGCGTATTCCAAAATCCCGTTCTCCGTAGTCGGATCCGAAAAACATTTGAAACTTTCGCAGGAAGCCGCCGAAAAATCATTGGTGCTTCTAAAGAACAATGGCATTCTTCCACTCAAAAATGTGAAGAAGATCGCACTGATCGGACCAAATGCCAATAATTTCGTCATTCTGATTGGTAATTACTACGGTATTCCCATCCGTCCAACAACACCCTTAAAGGCATTACGCGATAAAATGGGCAAATCGAATTTGATTTACGCGCCAGGTTGTCCGATTGTACCAGGAGTATATGTCAATCAGGATATTATTGAGGCCGATAATTTCTTCCACGTGGAGAATGGAAAACTAAAACCGGGATTGAAAGCCGAATATTTTGCCAATACAAGATTCGGAGGGACTCCTAAAATTGTTCAGGTCGATCCTAAAATTGATTTCTACTGGGTAAAATCGCCAATCAACAATTTGATTGAAGAACGGTTCTCGGTTCGATGGAGCGGTGTTTTAATTCCAAAAAAATCGGGCACTTATCAGTTCGATGGAAACGCAAAACTTACCATCGACAACAAGAATGCGGACCCGAAAGGTGTAGCACTTATTAAAGGGAAAAAATATGAGATCACAGCCAAACTTATCATAGGTTTATCGCCTTGGGCAAACAGCGTCGAACCATCTGCCGCTCTCTCGTGGGCCGAAATATCACACGATTATCGCAAAGAGGCGATGGATGCGGCAGCTAAAGCAGATGTGGTAATCTTTTGCGGAGGTATTTCGGCCGAGTTGGAAGGCGAAGAGATGCCACTGGTGATCGACGGTTTCTCGCATGGCGACCGTACCCATATCAATCTGCCTCAAGTTCAGGAAGATTTACTGAAAGATCTTCATAAAACTGGTAAACCCGTGGTTTTTGTCAATTTCAGCGGAAGCGCGATGGCTATGAACTGGGAAGATCAGAACCTTCCGGCCATTGTTCAGGCATTCTATCCGGGCGAAACCACTGGTACTGCACTTACCCGTTTGTTATTCGGCGAGTTCAATCCATCAGGAAGATTACCGATTACTTTTTACAAATCTGAAAAAGACATTCCCGATTTTTCCAATTACGATATGAAGGGACGTACGTACCGGTATTTCAAGGGGACGCCACTTTATCCGTTTGGTTTTGGATTGAGTTATACCACTTTTGCATACAGCAATCTGAAAGTCAATGAAACCTCCGACACTTCAGCGCCATTGACGGTAACTGTTGATGTGATGAACACCGGAAGAGTCGATGGTGAAGAGGTTGTTCAGATCTATGTTTCGAACAAGACAGCCACGACGGAAGTACCGATCATCGCCTTAAAAGGATTTCAGCGCATTAATCTGAAAAAAGGGGAGAAGAAACCGGTCACCTTTACACTGAAACCCGAAGATTTCTCGGTGACCAATGGCGATGGATTGCAAATGGTCGAAGCGGGAACTTTCGAAATTGCAGTCGGTGGCGCTGTTCCGGGTAAAAATTCGGCAGTTAAAACGATTAAATTAACCGGGAATACCATTGAAATTAAGTAGGGGAATTAATAATATTGAAATGAGAGTCTGACTATTTCACGATTTGAACAAGTCAGACTATCACTTTCAAACCAATCCTGAACCTTCGGGATTATATGTCAGGGCAACCTTAGTTGTCCTTTAATTCGGAAGAAGAATTAACCTTATTACCTTATTGATTTACTGGTTGATTAATAAGGTTTAGCTCGTGTGGGAGCATGCTTTCTACTAAGGTAAAAAATTGAAAATAAGGTTTTTAAACAAAATATGGCTCCATTTCGACTAAAATGGTAGCATCCTGCGATTTTGGAAGGAATACACTGTGCCATGTGTAAGATCGGGTACTGTCGTTTTAGAGATCAGGCTGGCAGATAGTAAAATCCACCCCTGCCCGATCAGCTTGATTTTTAACTGTAAAATGGTTTGACTAAATTTTTTATTAATACCTTTGTAAAAGAGAACGAACCATAATCAATAAATGAAAAGCATTTGGAAGAAGACGCAAATAATCTATTCCTAAACTGTTATTTCGAAATGTTTAACACAATACCTCTTTCGTCCAGGTCAGAAATAAACGCCACAGTGGCGTTTATACAGCCGTTAGGTGCAAGCGTACAACAGAGTATCGTTCATCAACAGATTTATGACACTATCGAAAATCTTAAATAGAGAACATTATTTTCCTAAGACTTTTAGAGTTAGAATAATAATAGCAGTAGGATTTGGGTTAACCATTCTGCTGATTCTGCTTGTATTTACTCCTTTTGGGATGCATAAGATCAAAACATTTCCTGAAAGGTTTTTAGTGTCATCCGGTTACTCCTTTATAGCTTTCATTGTTTGGTTTTTAGCATTAAACGGATTAATTATTTTCAAGGTAAATAAGATAAGTTTTCTCCATATCCTGCTATTTATTATCGCAATCCAGTTTTTAATTGGGAGCTTGAGTACTATCTATAACAATATAATTTTCAGAAATCCATATTATTTTGAGTTTTTCCTTGACTTACAAATAGCAGTTTATTTAACTGGTATTATACCTACTATCATGTTAATCCTTTTATTGGAAACATCGTTCTACAAAAGATTATTTCCAAGCATCGATTTATATAATAATCAGGTTGCAGGCGATAAAAGCAGGATTGAGATGAAAATAGAAGATGAGAATCCGGATAAGAGTATTCATTTGTTTTATGATGAGATTTTATGTATTAGTTCCATGGATAACTATATCAAAATAGAAATACAGAACAATGGAAAAAAGAAAAAACCAATTATTCTGCGCAATACATTAAAAAATATTGAGAAAAATATCTCAGAATCGGATTCCTTTATAAGATGTCACAAAAGCCATATCGTAAACCTTAAATGGGTTAAGGAAGTATTGGGAAATTCATTGGCAAAAAAATGTATAATGCAAATCGGTAATGATATAATTCCCATATCCAGGTCGAAAGTGGATTTGGTTCTCAAAAGAATTCGCGAACTAAAATAGGTTTCAATTCAACCCTTTTTATTTCCATACATCCCATAAAATTGATTGTAAATTTTTTAAGTAATAGTTTTGGGTTGTGTTTAACAATTAAAATTGATGTTATGACTTCTAAAACTTTTATTTATTATTTACTATTCCTTTGTTTCTCATTGTCAGACATGAGATTATATGCCCAAAACAGGGTTGTTTCGCAAATTAATTATATACCTGATGAGTTAAAATACTTTGTCCCTTCATTACAGAGTAAAGTTAACTATATTGAGATTCCTGACTTTTCATTTGGTGTTCCTCCTGAGTATATCGATAAAGCTAATGCTAATGAAGATGTTAAAGCCCTCAGATATATACTCGAAACAGGATATTGCGGAAGATTTTTTTGGGGAGAAAATGGAGTGAATTTTAATGATATGTATTTAAAGCTAAATGAGCTTGTGGAATCAAGCTCCGATTCTGTTTCGGTAAGAAGTTTTGAGAATATTATTATAAATAAACTCTCGAAATTAAACGATGGACATTCCAAACTTGAAGGATTTAAAACAACTGAATTTGCTAACTCAAAACATGCTTACTTTGCTGATATTGTTTTAGAAAAGAAAAATAACGCATATCGGGTAAGTCAATCCAACCAGCCTGACATTAAAGCGGGGATGCTATATTCGGGTTCAAACGATAAACTGTTTCTTACATTATCTCCGTCAAATAAAGAACACTACCTTATTGGAACTTTATCGTTCAATAATATTGAAGCTCTGAGTGTTAATTTTGATAATAAAGTCAGGAATGTTAAGCTTCACAGGTGCAAAATAAGTAAAGCGCACAACTCCGATAAGGTGTTTGAATCTGAGCAAAAAGGTAACATAACCTGTGTCCGGGTATCAAAGCTTGATGAAAAATATCAAAATACACTTAAAAAATTTGCAGATATTGGAAACGAACTGAAAAATAAAGAATTAATAATTTACAATCTGGTTAATGTTGATGGTGGAAATGCAATTTACCCAAGATTATTTATCGAAAATTTAAATACCAATGCAAGGGGCTTCGATTATATGGCTGTCCTGCATTCACCAGCGGTCAACCAAGTTTATATGCCGGGCAAAAATTTATGGATGAGTAATTTTCTTCCCAAAGAATGGCTTGTAGCAGATGTTGAAATAGAAAAATTGCCACGGGATATTGCCCAAATAATAACAGAAGTACGGGATGAAAATAAGAAATTAAGGACAGAACCGGTAATAAGTTGGGAAATTATTAAAAATGAAATACCGGAAACGGGTTCCTATAAAGGGAAATTTATAACTATAATCAATAGCAAAGTAGGTTCTGCTGCCATCAATGCCACAGCATTTACAAAATCAATCACAAACAGCATTACCATTGGAGAGAATACGAGTGGTGGTTTTACATTTGGAGAAGTTGTTTATTATAATTTAGAAAACAGCAAATTAAAATTAAAACTACCAACTAAAATTGTGATAAATAAAGACTTTAATTACGAGCAAGGTTTTCTTCCAGATTATTGGTTAGATTCTGACGACCCCGAATTGGAAATTACAAAATGGCTCAATAACCCTGAAACCTATCAGTTTGTATATTAATTCTAAATTATTCGATTATGAGAACATTCATATTTATTTTTAGCATTCAATTATGCTTAAATTTATCAGTAGCTGCCCAACAAAAACAAATAATTCCTGATTTATCTACATCAAACGATTCCAAACTATGGATTCTTTATAACAGGGAACTGACAACTAAAGGAAAAGAAGAAGTGTATCTGAATTCAAAACCAAATGATGGATTACTTTGGTTTAAAGGGTTGGATTTTAGAAATGGTAAGATTGAGCTTGATATCAAGGGTAGAGATAAGCAGGGAATGAGTTTTGTAGGAATAGCATTTCATGGTATAAATGACAGCACCTACGATGCAATATATTTCAGGCCTTTTAATTTTAAAAACCCTGAAAGAAATGGGCACTCCATTCAATACATCTCCAATCCTGAATACACCTGGTCTAAACTGAGAGAAGAACATCCCAATGAATTTGAAAACACGGTTTTACCCGTCCCGGAACCCAATGATTCGTTTCATGTAACGATATTAATTGAGTATCCAGTTGTTAAAGTATTTGTTAATAATGCAGCAAAGCCGACATTGGAAATAAAACAACTTAGTAATCAAAGAGAAGGTTGGATTGGGTTCTGGGTTGGAAATAATTCTGATGGGTATTTTAGAAATCTAAAAGTGATTTCAGAATAGAAATATGATAAACAATAATTTTATATAGGTTGTGATTTTCACAAATTGATATCTTTACCAAGATTTTAAAAATTATAAAAACCGCCAGTACCTAATCGAGTAGATGGCCTCGCCAGTGATTAACTGACGGAGTGCGACTCTCACACCACTCCCGACAAAAATCGGGAGCCTCGTATCCTCTATTGCGCATGCGTTCTAAGGTGATCGTTGGAACAAGAAACGAATTCTCATTCCCTGAACCGATGCAGATTAATTAAAAGTCTCAACTTTTTCTGTTACATTTGAGTCCTATTATCAACCAGCTTATGAAGAATTTCATACGATTTATTATTCTTATTTATATGCTAACAGATACAGGTTCAGCCCTTCGCGCTAAACAAAATACCCAGGAAGGAATAGGTCAACCGGCCAATGTTTCAAATGCAACCCTGCAACTTCCTTTCGTCGGAGCGCAGGTTTTTATTGAACCGGGGCAGACACCCGAAGAGATCGATACCTGGTTTCGTGTTTTAGAAGAGAACCATTTCACCGTTTGCCGGATCAGAATGTTCGAATCGTACATGAAGAAACAGGATGGAACATGGGACTTTACGCTTTTCGACAACGCATTCCGATCGGCAGAAAAACATGGCATCAAGGTATTTGGTACAATCTTTCCCTACACTGAGAAAACAGACATCGGTGGTTTCAAATTTCCGCGCGACGAAGCACACCTCCAATCTATTGCTCTATTTATCAAACAACTAACGACACATTTCGTCCAATTCAAAAGCCTGTATGGTTGGGTATTAATCAATGAACCTGGTGTTGGTGGCAAAATTCCATGGACAGAATTTACAAAGAGCAAATATAACGAATGGAAGCTGAACCATCCACAAAAGGAGTTCACAGCCAAAGGATTTCCTATTCTGGTTGAGTTGAGCGACCAGGCTTTTCTATATGATTACAACACATGGTTTCTCGGTTGGATAGCCGGTGAAATCAGGAAGTACGATCCTGGTCACGAACTGCATGTCAATAACCACCAGATGTTCCAGAACTGCGCGGAATATAACTTCCCCGAATGGCGGAAATTTCTGACCAGTCTGGGTGGTTCAGCCCATGCGGCATGGCATTTTGGTTACTTTACAAGACAACAATATGCTGTGGCGATGTCGGCCAACAGCGAGATTGTCCGGTCGGGTGCCGGTAATATTCCATGGTTAATGACTGAACTGCAAGGTGGCAACAATACTTACAGTGGTGGCACTCCAATGTGTCCTACAAAGGAAGAAATTGCTCAGTGGTTGTGGATCATTACCGCCACCGAAGGGAAAGGGAGCATTTTTTGGTCGTTAAATCCGCGTAGTTCAGGAATTGAGGCGGGTGAATGGGCATTGCTTGATTTTCAGAACAATCCCTCCGACCGTATGAAAGCAGCAAGTCGGGTTGCCGAAACAATTAATCAACAAAGGGCGCTTTTCGAAAACTGTAAAGAAGCCGATTCAGGTATTAATATTCTCTACATCCGTCAATCACTTTGGGCAGAAAGTAAAATGGCTGAAGGATCGGCCCAAAACTTCGAAGCCCGCAAAGTTGGTGGTGTAATGAAGTCTGCACTTGGTTACTTCGAAGCATTAAGTGAAATGGGTGTGAATGCCAATTTTAAGGCATTTGAAGAGTTCGATTTTGGGAAACAAGACTATAAGGGAACTACCATAATTCTGGCTCATCAAATCTCAATCCCTGACAGTTACGCTCCGATTCTCGAAAATTTCGTACTCAAAGGAGGGAAACTTATTGTTGACGGACTAACGGGATTCTTTGACGAAAACCTCCACAACACGATGATCACCGGATTTCCATTTGAAAATTTATTTGGAGGAAATATCAGTGAGTTTAAACTCGTCGATAATCTGTTTAAGCTACAATGGGACGACTATACCATTCCGGCTCATTTATGGCGTGGATTCATTGCCGTCAGGTCGGGAGAGATTGCTTCTAAATACGATGGCGAACCAGTTGCGCTCAGAAATAAGCATGGTAATGGTGAAGTGCTCTGGATTCCTTCGCTGATTGGCCTTGGAAGCCGGTTATCGGGTGATTATACCGCATTAATCAGGCTTTTAAACAAGGAAGCGGACAAGAGTCTTAGCAATGTGCCTATCCGGTTTAAAACCGCCCGGAAGGATATGCTGATGAAAACGATCCGGTCAGGTTCTTCATTCATCACGGTCGTTATCAATAAAAGAGATAAGCCAGGTCAGGTATTGCTTGATTTAGGTGGCAAAGCACTGGTTGGTAGTTTACTATATTCCAACAAACAAGGAAAATTAAGTGGTAATAACCTTACGATTAAACCCGAAGAGACAATGGTGATTGAATGGAAGTAATTAATAGGTTAATTCTCATTTTCTTATCTTCTAACATCCTCAACTCTTCATTGTCGAATTGTCTAATTATCAAATTGTCACATTATCATATTCGCATATTGGAATTAGCCTACTCATGCAAAAACTTCCGGATATCGCGGATATCGCCAAGCAAAACAAGTATATCATTCTGTTGATAATCAAAATCGACAATTTCCTTATCCTTTGGTTGCGAGGATGAATAAAGGATTTTCTGATCCCTTTTAAGCGCCACAATTTTAAGATGGAAATCTATTTTAAATGTCGCCGTGGAGAATTTTTGATTCACCAAAGATTGGGGAACGGGTATATCAACGATTTTCAGACTATCGGTAATACTGAAAAGATTAAGTATTCCTGAAAGAACCAGCTTTTGGGCAAGGATACGGGCAGATTCGTACTCGGGATTTATGGTATGCTCAATCCCGATGGATTTGAGAACAGTGAGATGAATTGAGGAGCTCTCGCGGCAAATCACCTTTTTAACACCAAACTTTTTAAGCAAAGCAGAAATCATTACCGAAACGCCAAAATCGTCACCGATACAAACTACGAAAGCGTCGGCTTCTTTAACCGGCAAAAGCCGTAAAGCATGAGGATCGCTGGCATCCAGACAGATGGTATTAGCGATAGTATCTTTAAAGAATTCCACCTTCTCAATGTTCCTGTCCACGCCAAGTACATCATGCCCCATAGCTGTAAGGATTTTCGCCAATGAAGCGCCAAAATTTCCAAGTCCAATAGCTACTATGTTCATATCAGATAATTTATGTAATAATTATATTCTCTTTTGGATACCGGTACAATGATTGTCCGGCCGAAGAATGAGCCATTGATAATAAAAGTGTAATGCACCCCATTCTTCCAAGATACATCAATAAAATCAGGATTATTTTTGATCCGTCCGATAGTAACGGAGTAAGATTTAAAGAGAGCCCCACTGTACCAAAAGCTGAAAAACATTCGAAAACAATTCGAAGTAAACCATAATTCCCATCAATCAGGAAAATCCCGAACACACCAATCATGATAATAATAACTGAGAGTATTATTATTGAAAATGCCTTATTAACTGAATATTCGTGAATCTCGTAACGATGAATCTCGATGTGATTCTTACCACGTATAATTCGAATGATATTGAGCATGGCAATGGCAAATGTACTGGTTTTGATCCCACCACCTGTTGATACAGGAGAGGCTCCAACCCACATTAAGAAAATCATGATCAATATTGAAGGCTTTGCCAAAGCTTCCATGCTGAAATTGTTAAAACCTGCTGTTCGGGGCGTAACACTCTGGAAATATGACATCGCCAGCTTTCCATGGAAATCCATCCCCTTCTGGGTGAAATTAGTTTCCAGCAAATAAAACGATAATGTACCGAATACCAGCAAAATAAAAGTAGAAGTCATCACGAGTTTCGAATTAAATGTGATCATCCCCACCCTATGGACATAAGGCTTCCGGGTTTTCGCATATTCAGTTAGCCAAATCGCCTGAGCTTTCATATAATTATAAATATTGAGCAGTACTGGAAAACCAAGACCTCCCAAAACAATTAAATTTGCAACGGAGTAGTGGAGACTATAGTTTTCACGTACCCGGATATCGTTAAGATTATTTGACAAATTCGAGAAGCCCGCATTGCAAAATGCAGATATTGAATGAAATATGGCAAATCTTAAATTTGCACTACTAGAACCAATTCCACCTGGCTGAAGCGAAAAATAGATAAATGCGGCTCCAACGATTTCAATAATAAATGTGATCAGTACAACCTTCATCAGGGTTTTTAGGACTCCGTTAATACTGTCTTCGCTAAGAAAATTATGGAGGAGTATTTGCTCACGGAACGAAGAGCTCTCTTTAAAGAAAATCCCGAAAAAGCTCGTAATGGTCATTACGCCGATTCCGCCGATTTGAATCAAAGAAAGGACAATCAGTTTACCCAAAAAAGTAAAGCGTGTAGCCGTATCAACTGCAGTCAGACCAGTTACGCAAACTGCGCTTGTAGCAGTGAAAAAAGCATCGACAAATGTGATGGGAGAAATTGTGGACAGTGGCATCATTAATAGCATGGCTCCAAAAAGGATGATAAGCGCAAAGCTGATCATAAACAATTGGGCCGGATTGAGAACTTTGGAGACCAGATCAAGTTTTAAACGCGAGATCTCCAGAATAAACAAGATAATAGCCAAAAGCTGAAACCCCGAAAACTCGTAAAAGAAACGGTCAGCGATAAATCCATAACTAATCAGAAACCTTAAGAAAAAGGAAAAAACCAATACAATACCCAGGATAAAGCTGGTTAGAAAAACTTTCCTGTTCAGTAAATGATTGGTAAAAAAAACGGATCGTATCAGGTATAAAATTCCCGTTATGAGAAAGAATATCCGGTAGTAAGGATTGTTTAAATGAGCACCGCCTATCTGATTAAGTGAAAAGCCAATATCCTGAAGAGCAAGAATGAACAGTAACAGCGTAATGATGAACAATAAACTATCGACAAATCTGCCAAGGTAATCGTACCTTGTCCCCAGATTGAAATATTTGATTTTTAAACCTGATAAATTCATAGTTATATTAAGGTGGCGTAAATTTAGCCTGGAAAAAGGGAAAACGGCATTTTATACCTTTAAATTTTATGGCTTTTTGTTAAGATTTTTTATTGTACTACTTTTGGCATATTAAATTGAAAGGTTAATTTATAAAGATAAGACAACATCAACAAGTTTTTATCAGTCACATAATGTTCACAAAAATATCCCGCATCATACTTAGAAACAGAATATTGCTTATTGTTCTGATTTCGGTTTTTACAGGCTACATGGCTTTTAAAGCTCAAAGTGTTAAATTGTCGTACGAAAATACATCACTGCTTTCTGCAAAAGACAGTGCAATGATTGAATACCAAAAGTTTAAAGCTCAATATGGCGAAGACGGCAATGTGCTGATGATCGGAATAAAAAACCCTGATATCTTCAAGCTTAATCAATTTATTGCCTGGTATAATCTTGGGGATTCAATCCGGGCTATCGACGGGGTTCAGGATGTGATCAGTATGACGCGTGGAATCAACCTTATCAAGAACGAAAAGACCCATCAATTCGACTATTTTCCACTGGTCGAACATCGTCCATCGACGCAGCAGGAGGTTGATAGTCTTAAAAATACCATTTTGGGTCTAAAGTTTTATGAGGGGATGTTGTACAATCCGAAAACCAACGCTGCATTGATGGCAATAACCCTCGATAAAATGAAATTAAACGACAAGAGCAGGATCGCTTTAGTTGCCAAAATTGTCAAAACATCTCAGGCTTATCAGACGCTTAATAAAGTAGAAATCCACTATTCAGGGATGCCATATATCCGCACCATCACCATGCAGAAGGTAAAACAGGAGCTTTTCCTATTCGTTCTGATGAGTATGGCGATTGCAGCCAGCATTATGCTTCTGTTTTTCAAATCAATGAAGGTAGTTCTAAGTTCTTTGCTCATTGTTGCGATAAGTATCATCTGGGTTTTGGGGACTACTGTACTTTTTCATTTCAAAATCACAATTCTCACAGGAGTAATTCCATCATTGATAATAATTATAGCCATAGAGAACTGCATCTATATCCTCAATAAATACCATTGGGAATACCGTAGTCACGGAAACAAAATAAAGGCCCTGATCAGGGTTGTACAACGCATCGGTTTTGCTTCGCTGATGACCAATGCCGCAACAGCACT
>JAPLDR010000108.1:12057-56342 GCA_026391655.1 Bacteroidia bacterium
AACAGCACTTGGATTTGCTGCTTTCATCCTTATTCCCAATCAGATGCTTAGGGAGTTTGGGATTATCACCGCCCTCAATATAATGCTCGAATATGTCCTTTGCATAATATTGCTGCCGATAATTTTCAGTTTTATCGATCCGCCAACAGCCAAGCATGTTAAGCATCTCGACAGCAATTTTTTCGGCGCCATTATCACTAAAATCATTTACATGATCAGCTATCGCCGAAATCTTATTTATGGGATATCTGGCGGACTGGTGCTGATCGGTTTTGTGGGTATAAGTATGATGAAAACATCGGGCAAAATCGTAGACGATTTTCAGAAAAACGACCCCATCTACCTTGATCTGAAGTTCTTTGAGGACAATTTTGGAGGAGTAATGCCGTTTGAAATATCGATCGATACAAAAAAGAAGAATGGTGTGATGATCGGATCGACCCTCGATAAAATCAATGAACTCCAGAAGATGATCAATACTTATCCGGAGTTTTCGAAACCACTCTCGATTGCTGAACTATTCAAGTTTTCGAAGCAAGCCTATTTTGGAGGCGATTCTTCGATGTATTCCATGCCAAGCAATGTTGAAAAAGGGTTTATAATGGGATATCTTCCCAAAAATCAAAACGGGAAGAAAAATAACCTGCTCTATGCCTATCTCGACAGCACCAAGAGGTATACGCGCGTAAGCTTTCAGATGGCCGATATCGGCACGCATCATATGGATTCGCTAATGGCTAAAATCCATCCTCAGATCGACAGCATTTTTAGTCCGGCAAAGTATAATGTAAGTGTAACGGGTAATAGTGTAGTGTATGCACGTGGAACAAATTTTCTGATTCACAATCTTTTCGAAAGTGTATTGATCGCGATCGTTATGATTTCACTGCTTATGGCATTGCTTTTCTCCTCTTTAAGAATGATTCTGGTTTCGATGATCCCCAATATTATTCCCTTGCTGATCACCGCCGCTATCATGGGTTTTGCCGGAATACCGATCAAACCTTCAACGATCATCGTATTCAGTATCGCATTGGGAATTTCGGTAGATAATGCGATCCAATACCTTTCGCGATACCGTCACGAGCTAAAAGTAACCAATGGCGCGATCAAACAATCGGCAATCAGTGCACTGCACGAAGCCGGATTTAGTATGATCTATACAAGTATCGTTCTGGTACTTGGATTCAGTGTATTTATCATCTCGGGATTTGGCGGAACGCAGGCCCTGGGAGTTCTGATCTCTACTACTTTGCTGATTGCCATGTTTTTCAATATCATGGTTCTCCCATCATTGCTGTTAACACTCGACAAACGATTGACGAGCAGAGATTTTATCGAACCAATCGTTGAAATTTATGATGATGCAGATCTTGATGAATATGATAAAATGGAGGCTGCTGATTCTGATCCGAAAAAGCAAGATCCGAAGAGTTAAAACATCATTGTAATGATAAAAAACCCAGATAAACTTAAAAGACTGGCAGTATTAATGGTCATCCTGTTTGTTGCAGCAAATATTTCGGCTCAAAAACCATCAATTGAATGGCAGAAGATACCGGCAGGTACTTTTACCATGGGAAGTCCAGGAAGCGAAGCAGACCGGAATATTATTGAAACTCAGCATAAGGTAACATTAAGTGTTTTTAAAATTGGCAGGTATGAAGTAACAATCAACCAGTTTAAAGCCTTTGTAGATGCGACCGGTTATGTTACAGATGCTGAAAAAGGGACTGGAGGAACCATGGGAAGTATTATCTGGACCGGTACAGCATTGTCTTTCAAAAAAGAGGCAAACTGGAAATACGATGAAAGAGGAATCCTACGACCTAAAACAGATTACAACTATCCCGTTATTCATGTCAGCTGGAACGATGCCAATGCTTTTGCCCAATGGATGAACTGCCATCTGCCAACTGAAGCCGAGTGGGAATACGCTTGCCGGGCAGGAACAACAACTCCCTTCTATACAGGCCTCAACCTTACTACTTCACAAGCCAATTATGACGGCAGTTTTCCGTATAACAAAAATGCCAAAGGTGAATTCCGCAATAGAATAATGCCTGTAGGAAGCTTTATTCCAAATAGATGGGGATTGTTTGATATGTACGGCAACGTTTGTGAGTGGTGTTCTGATTGGTATGGCAATTATAAATCAGTGGTTCAAACCAATCCCCGGGGACCAGCCTCAGGGAAGCGTCGGATTTCGCGTGGCGGCGGATGGATTTACCCTGCACTACGTTGCCGATCGGCGGATCGTGGCTCCGACTATCCAGCCAACCGTACCTGCTATCGGGGTTTCCGGCTCGTATCCTCCGGGCAATGAATTTCAAATAACCGACAATACCGAATCTGAAATGCGTAAAGCAAAAAATGAAATTCTGGGTACTTCAATTAAATCCGAAGATAAGTAATTTGGTCATTTCGACCTGGATTTTGTTCTCTTTCCCTCCCATTTTCAATAAAATTATGCCATTTAATAGGTTTATTTCCAACATTTTTTACTTTTACGAAAAAATGTAAGACTATGCCAATTAAACGTACGTTCGATATCCTCGAACATTGCCTGAAAAACTATCCCCGCGCGGATGCCGTTTGCGGGAAATACGATAACCAATGGATCCCGTTTAGTACCGAGCAATTTGTCCGTCAGTCGGAGTTGCTCGCTATGGGACTTATGGCGCTGGGTCTGAAAAAAGGGGATCGTGTAGCTACTGTCTCCGGAAATCGTCCCGAATGGAGTTTTGTCGATATGGCGCTGGCAATGACGGGAGCCGTCCATGTTCCTGTGTACCCGACAATCAGCGAGGAGGAATACCAGTATATTTTTAGTCATGCAGAAACCCGCTATATTTTTGTCTCCGACGATAAGCTGTATAAGAAACTAATTCCGATGGTAGGCAAAATTCCCAGCCTCGAACAGGTTTTCACCTTTAATCAGGTTGCGGGTGCCACCAATATAGACTATCTCTACAATTTGGGGAAAGAACATGAACAAGACCTGTCCTATCCGCTTCATCAGCTGAAGGAATCGATTGGCGAAGAGGAGATGGTTAGAGTTATGCTATCGCACCGTAACCTTGTTTCGAATTTTACAACACACGCCAATAATTTTGCAATGGGGCCCGCTCATAAAGCGATTTCGTTTTTGCCGCTATGTCATATTTTCGAACGGATTGTCAATTACAATTTTCTCTATAAAGGGATTGGTATGTATTATGTCGAAACACTGGCTCAGATCATGCCAGCCATTAAAGAGGTTCAGCCCCATATCTTCTGTGGCGTACCACGGTTACTTGAAAGGGTTTACAACAGCATCCTTACGAAGGGAAAACAACTGAAAGGGATCAAAAAAACACTCTTTTTCTGGGCCGTTGAGTTGGGAAAAAATTATGAGTACAATATGAAACTTAATCCCTGGTTTCGATTGAAACTGGCCATCGCCGATAAGTTGATCTATTCGAAATGGCGCGCCGGACTTGGTGGAAACCTGCAGATTGTTGTATCGGGTGGAGCCGCTTTGCAACCTCGTATTGCAAGGGTTTTCAGCGCTGCAAAAATCTATGTATTGGAAGGATATGGTTTGACAGAAACTTCACCTGTAGTTGCAGTGAGTAATTTGGTCACACGCGAGATAAAAGTTGGAACCAATGGTCCAGTTTTACCAGGTGTTCAGGTAAAGATTGCTGAAGATGGTGAAATACTGACAAAGGGACCCAATCTGATGATGGGTTACTATCGTGAACCCGAACTTACTGCAGAGGTGATCGACAAGGATGGATGGTTTCACACAGGTGATATCGGTATTCTTGACGAAGGTAAATACCTGAAGATTACAGACCGGAAGAAAGAGATTTTCAAACTGACCGGAGGAAAATATATTGCTCCGCAAATGATTGAAAATAAATTGAAGGAGTCGATGTTTATCGAACAGGTGATCGTGATTGGCGATCATGAAAAGTTTGCCAGTGCGCTGGTTGCACCCAATTTCGAATACCTGCACGAATGGTGTGCCGAAAATCAGATTCTTTTCAGTGACAATTCAGAGTTAATAAATCATCCAAAAGTTCAGGCGGTCTTTCTGCGCGATGTCAAAGAGATCAACAAAACACTCGGACAACACGAAGAGATCAAACGATTCAGACTGATCACCGATTTGTGGAGTCCTCAGACCGGAGAATTGTCGCAAACCCTCAAGTTGAAACGAAAGTTTATTGAAGCTAAATATAAAGATCTGATCGAAGAGATATTCGCTTCGTCACGCGAAGAAAATTAATCTTTTGGAAGTCGTTGCTTACGCCGGACTGGTCTCCTGTCCGAATAATTAAACATTCCGAATTTGACTGACGCAAAAGCAGCAAATCCGCTGAGGTCGATGGATGTGAGTGAGTTATACGACACGTTCCCCAGGTAACGATAGCAGCCGCCAAGTCCTAATTTGGCATATTTCCAGATATTGATTTCGATCATTAATCCCGGTTCTGCGAAGAAAAAGTTAGGGTCACCAGTCAAGCTATCGTTCAGACTTTCGGCGACTTTTAGCTGGCCAATACCGGCCGACAGGGGAATTGTGAGATGAACTTTCTGATGCGGCCACAGTGTGTATTCGAGATGAATGCCACCCCATTTCATTTGTAGTTTACCTGCTCCTTTTGCTTCGGGAAGTGTAACATCCTTTAAAGTGAAATTATAAAGGCCCCCGATTGCGATTTTTTTGTTGATAATCACACCGGCCCGTATACCTGGAATCACACTGTATTGTTGGACGATCTGGCTGAATTGGACCGTGGGGTTTATGAAAATGTTCAGATTTTTGGGTTGATCCTTAAACAGATGAGTCTTTATTTTGGGTTGTCCGTTCAAGTGGATCCCACAAAAAACGAAAACGATAATTGCCGGCAATAATCTCATATCTTCAAATTTTAAGATGGATAGATTTTTTGTCTAAAAGTATAAATTACAGGCTCTATTAGAAAATGTACAGATAAAAAAATATTTTGACTCTTGTATTCCGGCTTCCTAAAATGGCAGAAAATAGTAATTTGTATATTTTAGGGAATATATTTACTGCAAGGCTAAATAAACGGCTTAGTTTAACCGAAAAGGTTTTATTTTTGTTTCGCTGAATTTCTGATAACCGTATAGTATTCATAACTGAATTTTACTTTATTTATGGAGAAGATTTTAATTACCGGAGCTACCGGCAATGTTGGTTTAGCCACACTAAAGTTGCTGGAAAGTAAGAATTATCCCGGTGTTGAGGTTGTTGCTGCAGTCCGGGATATTGAGCGGGCAAAGAAAATTGAAGGAATTGCCAACTGCAATTTCTGTCAGTTTGAGTTTGATGAACCAACTACATATGATAAAGCTCTGGAAGGGGTTACCAGGATCGTCCTGATTCGTCCAAACCAGGTTTCAGATGTTTCGAAGTATATTTTTCCTTTTCTGGCCAAGGCTGAGCAGACAGGCGTAAAGCATATTGTTTTTATTTCGATTGTCGGTGCTGAGCGTAACCGTATATACGCCAACCACAGGACTGAAAACCACTTTAAGAAGTTGAATATCCCTTCTACGATTCTACGTCCTTCGCTTTATATGCAGAATCTTTCAACTTTGCATCGCCATGATATTCAGTATCATGATAAGATTAATATTCCGGGAGGGACTGGTCTTGTCAATTATATCGATGTCAGAGATGTTGCCGAGGCAATCGTCACCGTGCTGATGAATTCAGGTCATGAGAACCAGGCTTACGATATTACCGGACCAGAGGTGATGGATTTTTATCAGATCGCAAAGATCTTTTCAACCGAATTGGAACGCGAAATCAAATACACACGACCATCGGCTATTCGGTTTGTCCGACAGAAATTGGTGGATAAGAAACAGTTACTTTATGTGCTTACCCTCTCCTTGCTCTATAATGCTGTCCGAAGCGGGAAAATGAATTATACCAATGATGTTTTCCGCAACATAACTGGACACGATCCACGTCATCTTGCCGATTTTGTTCACGAATACAGGGAGTACTGGTTAAAAACAGATCAAAAAAAGAAATCCGTAAGTCTGAAAAAAAGGCTGTATCGTTTACATAAATAGCATTTAAAAACTATGATTTTAAAGAAATTGCTGAATCCTTTTGTTGTTCTGCTACTTTCTGTTGTTTTGGCAGCAGCTCAGCCATCCGTATTCCCGGAAGTTTATTCTCTGAACATTAAATTGTTGCAATACTCAAAAGAGCAATTAAAGAAAGGCGATTCTTCATTACAGAAACCATTTGATGCATTAATTAAAAGGGCTGATCAGGCTTTGACTGAAGGACCATTTACCGTGGTTTCGAAAGAGAAACTCCCACTAAGCGGTGACAAACACGATTACATGAGTATGGGTCCTTACTGGTGGCCTAATCCCAACACTCCAAATGGCTTGCCCTACATCCGAAAGGATGGCGAAAGAAATCCCGAGATCAAAAAGTTTGAAGATCGGGAGAATATCGGAAAGTTGATTAGTACGGTAAAAACACTTTCCATAGCCTATTATTTTTCAGATAATGAGAAATATGCCGACCATGCTGCACTATTGCTAAAAGTATGGTTTATCAATCCCGAAACCCGCATGAATCCGAATCTCAATTTTGGGCAGAGTATTCCCGGGATTACCGATGGACGTGCCGAAGGATTAATCGAAACGGTTGGGTTGATTGATGTAGTGGATGGTATCGGTTTAATTAAAAATTCCAGGTCGTTGAGTGATTCTGATTTGCATACCCTTAAAAAATGGTTTTCAGATTTTCTGAATTGGATTCAGGAAAGTACTGTAGGAAAGGATGAAATTGCTGCTAAGAACAATCATGGTACCTGGTGTGATGCTCAGAGCATTTCACTTGCACTTTTTTCGGGACAACCAAAAATAGCCGCTGCCATTATTGAAAATCGTGGTTATCAACGAATCACTTCGCAGATTCGCGAAGATGGCAGTCAACCATTGGAACTTGCACGAACAGTTTCATGGGGCTACAGCAATATGAATTTGAGGGCTTTCTTTACACTGGCAAATCTTGCAAAAAATATCAATATTGATTTAATAAATTATAAATCAAAAGGTTTTGTTCCACTTCATCAGGCGTTGGATTTTCTGATTCCTTACCTTAAAAAGGAGAAAAAATGGGAGTTCGGGCAAATCAAACCAATGGAATATGATAATACCTGCTTCTCATTACGCATGGGAACAATCAACTATCATGATCCCGTTTATGAGCTGTTGATCCGTAAATATGATGAAAGCGATTCTACCGATTTGACGTTTCTTTTATGGCCTGTAATGCAATAGGAAATATCGATCTTAAATTCTCATCTGCCAATTTGTTGTGTTCAAACAAAAGTTCCGGCTAAGGTTCCCGAAGTAGCCTATAAACCGGCACAGAGGAGCAACAGAAACCCATTTCATCAATTGAATGGCGAGGCAACCGTAGAAAAAAATAGTAAAAATCCATTGTTGGCGATTTCGCTTTCAAAAGAATATGTCATTGATTTTGAGACACAAAAAGGGGAAAGCTATACACTGATTCCGTTATAAAATTTATTGATTAAAACAAATAAAATGAAATTTAAAAGGGCAATTGCAATATTATTACTCATGGCGATAATCTTTAATACTCCTGCATTTGGAGCAAATCCGACTGGAAATATTAAGAAGGAAGCTGTTAAAGTTTTGCGTAAAGAAATCCTCCTCAGAGCTGATCTTGCGTTAAAACAGGAGCCACAGACCATTACCATGTTTATTTGTCCCCGGAGTGCGGGAGGTCAGCACGACTTTTATTCCGAAGGTGATTATTGGTGGCCTGATCCTAAAAATCCGGATGGCCCTTTTATTCAACGGGATGGCATGACCAATCCTGAGAATTTTGTAGCTCACCGGCTGGCTATGATTCGTTTTAGTCAGATTATAGGCACCTTAGCTTCTGCCTACAAAATTACAGGTAATGAAAAATATGTTCAATCGGCTCTTACCCATTTAAATGCCTGGTTCGTAAATAATGAAACTCGTATGAATCCTTCGTTATTATATGCGCAGGCCATTAAAGGCCGATTTACGGGAAGAGGAATTGGAATTATCGATGGCATACAGTTGATGGAAGTTGCCCAGGGAATTTTGGTCATGCAAAAAGCCAGGTGTTTCGCCCAGAAACAACAGGATGCCATAAAATTATGGTTCACTGATTTTCTGCAATGGCTAACTACCCATCAGTATGGCAAAGATGAAATGAATGCTCAAAATAATCATGGTACTTGCTGGGCTATGCAAGTCGCCTCATTTTCAAGGCTTACGACTAACAGTGAATTGCTCGACTTCTGCCGTAACCGATACAGGGAGGTATTTCTCCCAAAGCAAATGGCAGAAAACGGCAGCTTTCCTCAGGAACTAAAGCGCACAAAACCATATGGTTATTCCATTTTTAATCTCGATGCGATGACGATGCTCTGTCAGATTCTCTCAGATAAAGACCACGATTTATGGAATTACAAAACTTCCGATGGAAAGTGCATCAAAAACGGAATCGAATATCTTTTCCCTTATATCGCCGACAAAAGCAAATGGCCGTTACCCAAAGATGTCATGTATTGGGATGATTGGCCTGTTGCACAACCTGCGCTTGTATTTGGAGCCAGTGCTTTCAAAAACAAACAATGGTTCGAAACCTGGAAATCTTTGGATCATTTCCCAAAAGTCGAAGAAGTCATCCGGAATCTTCCTGTACGTAATCCTATTATTTGGTTTTAATTACCTCTATTTTAGTTCATTATGAAACGAGCCCCGATCTATTGGGGCGAGTTCCATCCGGCCTTTAAAAAAACAAGTTATATACGGATGAAACATAAATCATTTGTTCGGTTGGCAATTCTTGCCCTGTGTATTTTCTGTATTGCGGCAACCATCGATAAGGTCAGCAATGTGCTGATTATCGGTGATTCTATTTCAATTGGTTACACTCCTTTTGTGCAAAAGGCCCTGGCTCCAGATATAAATTTGGAACACAACGACGGGAATGGCGGTTCTACAGTAAGGGGAGTTGATAGTATAGAAAATTGGGTAGGGAACAAACAGTGGGATGTGATTCTTTTTAATTTTGGTTTGCACGACCTGGTACACAAAGATTCCTTAAACAAGTATGATGTAAACAGTAAAGTCGCTGTAACTTTAGATGAGTACCGGAAAAACCTGGAAGTGATCGTTTCTAAACTAAAAGAAACAACTGCGACTATCATTTTTATAACAACGACGGAAGTGCCTGAAAATTCAGCCGGCAGAAAGGTTGAAGACCCGGTAAAGTACAACAAGGTGGCACTGGAAGTGATGAAGAAAAACAACATTAAAGTAGTTGATTTATACACACTTTCATTATCCGTTCATCCCCGGAATTCCAAACCTGGCAACGTGCATTACACCGATAAAGGATATGAACTTCTTTCAGAACCTCTAATAAAAGCGATCAGAATTGCTCTTAAAAAATAGAAAAAAAGCTAAAGTAGGATGTCGTTGGAAATCTTACTCAAATAATCTATTTATCCATTATACAACGTACAGAAAAACCATCTGCCTCATTTTCATGGTAACTGCCCAAATCGTTGTAATAATAGCTCGCCTTCCGGTAAAATGCACTAAATGTTGCATACTTGGTAGAACTCCACCAGTAACCTTCGTTTCCAATGGACTTGAACGAACTATAAATGAAGCACCGGTAGCCACCCGGAAGAGCTGTAAAACCACTGCTGTTGATTGCTCCGTTATTAGGACTTTTCCAACCTTTTATTGATTTTAGCTTTCCTCCAGCAACAGCTTTACCACCTAAAGGGTCTGTAAGTGTTGTCCATTCTTTATCGCTTGGCAAATGCCAACCCGAAGGGCATGCTGTTTTTGCTGTTTTCCAGACGTATAAGTATCCGTAAATTTTTACATTATTTGTTGATGTAATACGCCATGAAATAATCATTTCGGTTATTGTGAAATATCATACTCATGGCTATTTTATATTACAGAATCTTTCATATTAATATTTAGTTTTACCAATTCATTATGATTTACTTTTTACGGTCTAATTTTGACCGATCTACTTCTACTCGTTTAATGCAACGAATTGACAACAAGTCAGCCTTCGGAAAGCAGAACCAATAAATACTATCGGAATTGTATGTCAGATTGCTATACCAGGCGTATTCTGTTTCAGTATCTTTTTCAACTTCACATTCTTTATAAATCCACCAGCGACTCTCATAGCCAATGGACTGGTGTATCAAGATAAATCCTTTACCGTGTTCAGCATAGCCACCTGGAAGACCTGCAAAATTGCTTTCATTGGTTGCATTAGTATTGGGGCTTTGCCAATGGCCTGTTCCAGATTCTTTCATTTTCCCACCTGCCACACTTTCACGTCCCAAATAATCTGCAAGGTTTAGCCATTCTATATCACTCGGCAGGTCCCAACCTGATGGACATGCTATTTTTGCTGTTTCCCAGTCGTATAAGTACCCGTAAGTTTTTACATTTTTTTGTTCACCACCGTATGCCATGCAGCCACTTTCTGCTTTGTAGGCAAGGTTTTCTGCCATCCAGATTTGAGTATCTATTTTTACCGTTTTATAAGTTATACCATCTCTCTTATCGGTAAAAGTACCGGTTTCCTGAGCCAATGAACTCAATGCAATTAAAAAAATCACAATTGTCATTAAAAGCGATTTGTTTTTCATTTTTTTTAATTCTAAGGTTAATGAATAATTGTTTATTTTTTTCAATGATCGCCAACTTTAAGCTTTTGAGGTGCACCTTAATCCTTCAAACACCGGACACTAAAGCCGGCAACCTTATAGGAGCTGTTGTAACGGTACATATTCGTATTCTCGTAGCTCAGGGCACGGTCCCATACGGTTGTTGTATTGGTCTCCGTTGCCGACCACCAGAGGCCGTATGAGCCAATGTTCTTGAACGTTCCATCGTATTCGCGGTACCCGCCAGGCAAAGCTGTAAAGCCATTGGTATTGGTTGCACCTGTGTTTGGGCTGTTCCAATGTGTTGTTCCTGTTTCTTTCAGTTTACCACCTTCATCTGTTCCCCGCCAACTTGTTTTATCTGCATTCGTGTGCGACATGCCAAGCGCCATTTCAAGAGTTTTCCATTCAGCATCTGTTGGCAAATGCCAGCCCGAAGGACAAAGTTCCCGATTATCATTTATTGCATACCAGTTGTAAAGTGTCCCATAAGTATTCGCGTTACCGGTGCTATTATCGTAACTGCAATATGCACCTGTGGTTAAATTGCTCCATGAATCCTTATCTGTTATATTTGGTATTTCAGAGCCATCGCGATAATAGGTGGTTTTCAGGTTTTCCGCCATCCATGTTTGAGTGCCAATTTTTACAGTTTTGTAGGTTTTACCATCTCTCTTATCGGTAAAAGTATCAGTTTTCTGGGCTACCGAACTCATTGCAATAATCAAAATTGCAACTGTCATTAATAAAGATTTGTTTTTCATGTTACTTCATTTAATGATTATTAAAATTATTTATCATAAACCCACATGTTTGGAAGCATTTCGTTGGGAATCATACTCAAATAATCTATTTATCCATTATACAACGTACAGAAAAACCATTTGCCTCATTTTCATAGTAACTGCCCAAATCGTTGTAATAATTTCTCGCCTTCCGGTAAAATGCCTTGAATGTTGCATGCTCGGTAGAACTCCACCAGTAACCTTCGTTTCCAATGGACTTGAACGAACTATAAAGGAAGTACCGGTAGCCACCCGGAAGAGCTGTAAAACCGCTTTCATTGGTTGCTACTATATTAGGACTTTTCCAACCTGTTATTGATTTTAGCTTTCCTCCAGCAACATCTTTACCACCTAAAAAGTCAGTAAGTGTTGTCCATTCGGCATCGCTTGGCACATGCCAGCCCGTGGGGCAAAGTTTACCGGTGTTAACTGCATGCCAATTATACAAAGCTCCATAAGTATTTTTATATGTTGCTTCATCATTTTCATACCAACAATAACCGGGTTTTGACCATGTTCTGTTATCTGTAACCAATGGTATAGCTACGCCATCGGTATATTTGGTTACTTTCAGGTTCTCGTCCATCCAAACTTGTGTGCCTATAGTTACGGTATTGTATACATTGCCATCTATATCTTTCACTGTCTGTGCCTGTAGTCCGGTTAGCCATAAGAAAAACAAAGCTAATGCGAATAATTTAAATTTTTTGATTTTCATCTTTTACCTCCTTTTTTAAAATTATTTGTATTTATAAAATACATTAGCTTATAATATTCTTTTCTTTATTTTTTTACTTCACTCGCCAATAGTAAAATCATTCTTCCTTGATCTGGTATTTTTCAGGTAGTTCAAACAAATTATAAGCGGGTTTGTTTGTACTAATCGAAATAGCAGTATAAGTTGCTATCACATTGTTTTCGTTAACTTCCATTTTAAGAATGGTTCCACCATCAATGCCAACCTGTAAAGGCAAAGGAGTTAGAATCCGCCTGTTCTTTGTTTGAAAATCGAATCGTATTTGTTTAAGTATGATATCATTTGTTATCCAAACAACAGCAGTAGCATAAGCCTTTACAAATCCTGATTTAACTAATTTAAATTTTTTACATTTAAATCCGCAAATATTTAAAGTTTCAGGAGTTTCTTCCAATATAGCCCGATAATGGGTTGGCATAAGCTTACGCATGTTCTCGTCCTTCATAGCTGCCTCCATATCGGTACATGTTGCTTTAGTTGCTGTTTTTGTCAAAGAATCGAGAAAGAAAACCTGTTTATTACTAAAATCGGCTATGATATTACCGGCAGTACCTTCTTTTTCAATCATCCTGAATTTATCATTTGAGTAATATATACTAATGGTAACAGGAGAAAAAGTCTTAAAAAGGTCAACACTCTCTTTGTTGCTGCCGGTGCAACTAACATCATAAATTACAGATGCAAAAGGAGCAACCGCAACAGCTTCGTTTTTTAGAGTATCATTCTCTTTGTTTTTGCTTTTTGAACCTTTGTCGTCAATTGTGATGGCAAATAATACAAATGCTAACAATATTGCCAGGCCATACACAGTTATAACCTTTTTACGGGTTTTAGCCCCCCGGAATATAACAATGGACGGTTTAATTAAACCCAGTACAATGGCTAATGCAAGCAATAAAATAAGAAAGAAAAGAATGTAATTCATAGGAATAATTTTTTATTATTATATTTCAGATAGCTCTTTTATCGAATTAATTCTTAATACAACGCACAGAATAACCATTTTTCTTATTGAAGTTGTATCTATCAACAGCGCTACTGCTGTGTTCCAGTCCTATCATTTTTGCATTGTTATCTACTTCTGAAGAAGTCCACCAGTAGCCAGAGGCACCCATATTAGCGAATGTCGCATTCAGACGATAGTTGCCACCCGGAAGGGCTTCAAAGCCAATACCTTTAGTTATGTCGGCTTTAGGAGTATTCCAATTCCTATTTGATTTTAACATGTCACCTGCAGCGTCTTTACCCCCTAAGTAATCTATTAAGATTGTCCATTCTGCATCATTAGGCAAATGCCAACCTGATGGACAGGATGTTTTTGCTGCTTCCCATCTATATAACCTTCCGTAAGTTATGCAATTGCTGATGCTATCATCATAACACCAGCTATCACTGGTTTTAAAATTGAGATTTTCAGCCATCCATGTTTGCGTGCCAATTTTAACCGTTTTGTAGGTTTTACCATCTCTCGGATCGGTAAAAGTGCCAGTTTTTTGGGCTACCGAACTCATTGCAATAATCAAAATTGCAACTGTCATTAATAAAGATTTGTTTTTCATAATGCTTAATTTAAAGATTTATAAAACTTGTTTTTCAAATGAACCAAATGCATGTATGCGTTTCGTTGGGAATTCTGCTCAAACAGACAATTTAATTCTGAACACAACGCACAGAATAACAAAACATTCGTGAAGTAATACTTGCTCCTGCAGTTTTTTTATAACTATTAACATTTAGGTATAAGCATTCTCCATTCATTAATTGATATGTTGTCCAATAACCAGCTTCATTACCAAGTCCAACAAAGTTTTTAGAGAAGATGAGATACCAGCCACCATATAATGAGTTAAAACCAGCAGGGTCATCTTGTGTAAAGGCTTCAAAGAGGTCTTTACCAGAATTTTTAAGGGTTCCTGTTAATGTACTCGTATCATCCGATGATGGTAAATGCCATCCTGATGGGCAAACATTTTTTGCTACTCCCCATTCGTACAGGTATCCGTAGGTCTTTACATTGCTTGTGTCGTTGTTGTAGGCCCAACATTCACTTTCTGCTTTGTAGGCAAGGTTTTCCGCCATCCATGTTTGTGTGCCAATTTTTACCGTTTTATATGTTTTACCATCTCTTGTATCGGTAAAAGTACTGGTTTTTTGGGCTGCCGAACTTATTGCAATAATCAAAATTGCAATTGTCATTAATAAAGATTTGTTTTTCATTCTTGTCAATTTAAAGATTAATAAAACTTGTTTTTCAAATGAACCAAATGCATGTATGCGTTTCGTTGGGGATATCAAAATTGTCAATTATTTTTAACACAACGCACAGAAAGCCCGTTACTTTTATCAAAGCCTTCGAAGTCTCGGTATAAACTGCTGGTATTGTGGCCAATGTACCAGTACCTTGCCTTGAATGTACTCCACTCGGTAAAACTCCACCAGTAGCCATAGCTGTCAATCCGGTTGAACGATCCGGTGATGAAACGGTAGCCACCCGGAAGGGCTGTAAAACCTGTTTCATTGGTTGCACCAATATTTGGGCTATCCCAGCCCGTAGTTGATTTTAATTTACTTCCGGCAACATCTCTACCGCCTAAATAGTCTGTTAATGTTGACCATTCTGCATCGCCTGGCAGATGCCAGCCTGCGGGACATACATCTTTTGCTGTTTTCCAATCGTACAGATACCCGTATTTTGCCAAATTAGTTGTATCATCATAGTAAACCCAACAGCCACTTTTTGCTTTGTAAGCAAGGTTTTCAGCCATCCATGTTTGCTTACCAATTTTTATTGTTTTATAAGTTTTACCATTTCTTGAATCGACAAAAGAACGGGTTTTTTGAGCTACCGAACTCATTGCAATAATTATAATTGCAATTGTAATTAATAAAGATTTGCTTTCCATAATTTACTTAAATATTCTATTTATCCATTATACAACGCACAGAAAAGCCAGATAACTTATAGTTGCTATCTGTTTTACTACTGTTGAGATTATTGTACAGGCTAAAGGTCACAGCCTTAAGAACATCATACCAGCTAGAACTCCACCAGGTGCCTGTGTTATTGATCCAAAAGAATTTATCTTCATAGTTACGATAGCCACCCGGAAGAGCCGAGAATCCACTGCTGTTGCGTGCACCTGCATTTGGACGCGCCCAATGTATTGTGCCAGCTTCTTTTAATTTGACGCCCGCATAATCTACGCCACCTAAGTAATCAGTTAAAGTTGTCCATTCTTCGGTCTCCGGCAAATGCCAGCCGACCGGGCATGCTTTTTTTGCCACATCCCAGGTATATAGCCTTCCATAAGTTGCACAATTGCTGATGCTATCATCATAGCACCAGCTATCGCTGGTTTTAAAATTGAGATTTTCTGCCATCCATGTTTGTGTTCCTATTACAACTGTTTTGTAGGTTTTACCATCTCTCGGATCGGTAAAAGTATCAGTTTTTTGGGCTGCTCTCGGATCGGTAAAAGTACCGGTTCTCTGAGCTAAAGAACTCATTGCAATTATCAAAATTGCAACTGTCATTAATAAAGATTTGTTTTTCATTCTTGTCAATTTTAAGGCTAATAAATATTTGTTTTGTTTCATTTAAAGCAAACGACTGTTAGCGTTTCGTTGGAATCTTAAAGTCAGTCATCCGTCAAATCATCTTAATCCATCAAACACCGGACACTATAGTTGTTATTCTCGGTGATGGTGCCCCTATAGATGGATGCAGCATTGTAGAGCAGGTTCCTGTAGTAAGCGCTTGGGTAAATATAAGATGAAGAGTACTCAGTAGAACTCCACCAGTTACCGTCATTCTCAATTTTGTCGAATGTTCCAAAGCGACCGTAGCCACCAGGGAGTCCCGAAAAACCGCTTTTGTTGGTTGCTTTGGTATTTGGACTATTCCAACTTTTTTTTGATTTTAATTTGCCACCTGCAATATCTATACCGCCCAGATAATCTGTTAAAGTTGTCCATTCTGAATCGGTGGGTAAATGCCAACCGCTTGGGCAGACTTTTAATGCTGCATAATAAGTATATAAACGTCCATATATGGCGCAATTACTACTGTCATTATTGTAACAAAAGCCATAAATGCTTGTCCTATAATTTAGGTTTTCCGCCATCCATGTTTGCGTGCCAATTTTTACCGTTTTGTAGGTTTTACCATCTCTCGGGTCAGTAAAAGTACCAGTTTCCTGTGCTAACGAACTCATTGCAATAATCAAAATTGCAATTGTCATTAATAAAGATTAATCAAAATTGCAATTGTCATTAATAAAGATTTGTTTTTCATGATACTGGGTTTCTTAGATTAATAATATTTGTTTTTACTTATGAATCCAAAAGCAACATCTTGTTTATGATTCGTTGGAATCACCTGTATTCTATGTTATCCAATTAATCCTTAATACATCGCACAGAAAACCCATCTTTCTTAGGCTTGTAGTTTCTGACTAAACTACTGTTATCTTTGTCCATGCAACGGAAGTAAGCATAATCATCATTGCTCTGGGTTGAACTCCACCAGTTACCATAGTTCCCAATGTTGCTGAACATTATATAGTAGTCACGGTAACCACCTGGAAGGGCTGTAAAACCTTCACTGTTTGTTGCTCCGGTATTAGGGTTATTCCAATACTTCTTTCCTGTTCCTTTTAATTTACCGCCGGCAACATATTTACCACCTAAAAGGTCTGTAAGAGTTGTCCATTCTGCATCGGTGGATACATGCCAGCCGATAGGACAAAGTTTACCCGTGCTAACTACATGCCAATTATACAAAGCTCCATAAATATTTTTATATGTTGCTTCATCATTTTCATACCAACAATAACCGGGTGTTGATAAATTTGACCATGTAGTGTTATCAGTAACCAATGGTATAGCTGCACCATCGGTATATTTGGTTACTTTCAGGTTCCCGGCCATCCAAACTTGTGTGCCTATAGTAACGGTATTGTATAAATTGCCATCTATATCTTTCACTGTCTGTGCCTGTAGTCCGGTTAGACATAAGAAAAACAAAGTTAGGGTGAATAATTTATTGTTTATTGTTTTCATTTTTTACCTCCTTTTTTTAAAATCTATTTATCCTTAACACAACGTACAGATAACCCTATATCCATTTGAAAATCGCTGGTGAATACAGTGTTAATTTTTCCAAGCTTCAGATATTTGAATTGTTTAGCAGCGTATGCAGCAGTTGAACTCCACCAATAACCTTCGATTCCAATAGCGTCAAATGAGACCTTGCCGTCTTCGTCTAAGTATAAAAATCCCCCTGGAAGAGCTGTAAAACCACTGCTATTTGTTGGGTTTTCATCTGGTTTTTTCCAGGTTGATTTCGCTTTTAGTTTGCCAGCTGCAACATTTTCACCGCCCAAATAATCAATTAGTGTTGCCCATTCTGCAAACTCCGGCAAATGCCAACCGGATGGACATGAATTCTTGGCAGTATACCAGTCGTATAAATATCCGTAAGTTGCCAAATTACTCTTATCTCTGTCGTAAGGGCAATAATAACCATCTTCTGCCTTGTAGGCAAGGTTTTCCGCCATCCATGTTTGTGTGCCAATTTTTACCGTTTTGTAGGTTTTACCATCTCTCTTATCTTTAAACGTACCGGTTTCCTGAGCTGCCAAACTCATTGCAATTATTAAAACTGCAATTGTCATTAATACAGATTGGTTTTTCATATTGCTTAATTAAAAGATTAATTCAAAATTAGTTTTACTGAATATGGCTACTACTTAATAGCGTTCTTTGGAATTTGAAAACAGTAAATCAATCTTTTAAACACCTGACAGAATAGCCCATTGCTTTACCACCTGTGAACCCAGCCCTTTTGGAGAAGGAGCCATCACGGTAGTCCAGTGACCAGTGATAGGCACTCATCGAAAGAAAGGCTTCGGTAGAACTCCACCAACCGCCGATACTACCAATATCATAGAATGAATATTTATCATTTTTGAAGCTGCACCAGCCACCAGGAAGGCCCGTAAACCCGCTTTCATTGGATGCTATATGCTTAGGGCTATTAGGGCTCTGCCAATGTTTATTACCTGTTTCCTTAAGTTTACCTCCGGCAATAGTATCGCCTCCTAAATAGTTACTTAATGTCGACCATTCAGCATCGCCTGGTAAATGCCATCCTTTAGGACATGATTTTTTTGCTGCTTCCCAGTCGTATAAGTATCCGTAGGTTGCTACATTGCCCTCATTGTTGCTGTAGGCCCAGCAGCCACTTTCTGCCTTGTAAGCAAGATTTTCAGCCATCCATGTTTGCGTACCGATTTTTACCGTCTTGTATTTTTTGCCATCTCTCTTATCTTTAAACGTACCGGTTTCCTGAGCTGCCAAACTCATTGCAATAATCAAAATTGCAATTGTCATTAATAAAGATTTGTTTTTCATAATGCTTAATCTAAAGATTAATAAAACTTGTTTTCAAATGAACCAAATGCATGTATGCGTTTCGTTGGGAATATCCAAATTGTCAATTATTCTTAACACAGCGCACAGAAAACCCATCGGCCTCACTGCTGTAGTATCTGTCCACATTGCTGTCACTGTCCACGCTCCTGTACCAGGCAGTGCTCGTATCGTACTCGGTAGAACTCCACCAGTAGCCATCGTCCCCAACGTCGCGGAATAGTCCTTTGGGGCTACGGTAACCACCCGGAAGGGCTGTAAAACCTGTTTCATTTGTCGCTCCTGTATTAGGGCTTGTCCAAGTTGAAGTTGATTTTAACTTTCCGCCTGCAACATCTTCACCGCCTAAGTAAGTTGTGAGGGTTGACCATTCGGCATCAGTGGGCAGATGCCAACCTGAAGGACATACAGTTTTTGCTGTTTCCCAATTGTATAGATACCCGTATTTTGCTACATTAATTACATCATCTTTGTATGCCCAACATCCAGTACTTGCTTTGTAGGCAAGGTTTTCGGCCATCCATGTTTGCGTACCGATTTTTACCGTTTTGTATTTTTTGCTATCTCTCTTATCTTTAAACGGTTTCCTGAGCTGCCAAACTCATTACAATAATCAAAATTGCAATTGTCATTAATAAAGATTTGTTTTTCATATTACGGAGTTTCTTAATTAATTATATTTGTTCTGATTTATAAATACAAAAACAATATCTTGTTTGTGTTTCGTTGGGAATTCTATTCAAAAAGACAATTTAATCTTTCAAACACCGGACACTATAGCCGAAAAGCTTTTTGTAGAAGTATCTTCCCACAGATGCTTTATCGTAGGACAAGTAACGGGCCCAAGTGGATACTACATCTCCTACCGAATTGAACTCCGAAGCCGACCACCAGTAACCGAGATACCCAATGTCGTAAAACGACTCACTGTTATAACGTTGACCACCAGGCAATGCCATAAAGTTGCTGCTGTTGTCAGCGCCAGTATTAGGACTTTTCCAGCCTTTAGTTGATTTTAATTTTCCTCCTGCAAGCAATATACCACCTAAAAAATCTGTTAGTGTTGTCCATTCAGCATCGCTTGGTAAATGCCAGCTTGATGGACATACATTTTTTGCTGTTTCCCAGTTGTACAGGTAACCGTAGGTTGTTACATTGTTTTGATCGTCCTTGTATGCCCAACATCCAGTACTTGCTTTGTAGGCAAGGTTTTCCGCCATCCATGTTTGCGTGCCAATTTTTACCGTTTTGTAGGTTTTACCATCTCTCGGGTCAGTAAAAGTACCAGTTTCCTGTGCTAACGAACTCATTGCAATAATCAAAATTGCAATTGTCATTAATAAAGATTAATAAATATTTGTCGAGTTTTTACCAATGAACGCTAACGATTTGGCGCTTGCTTTTCGGTGGCGATGTTAACCCACTGCATTTTCCACAAAACGCTTCCGATTAAAATTATTACTTTCCTGTCTTACGAGCCACAGTCGCGCCACTGAAAGCTAACGCCTGTTACCGTTTCGTTGGAATCTTGAATTCAGTTTATTCGCCAAATAGTTTATTTATCCCTAACGCAATGAACTGACAACCCTTCCTCCTTACCAATTTCTTCCCCATCTATACTATTAATACTGTAGTGAAGGAAGCGGTCAAATGCATCGGAATCTCCGTATTCTCCAGAACTCCACCAGTATCCGCCTTTTTCAAAAGATACGAATTCCCCGTTAATATTGCGGTGACCACCAGGTAAGCCTGCAAACCCACTTTCATTGGTTGCACCAGTATTAGGCCTTTTCCAAGAAGTGTTGCCTGTTTCTTTTAGTTTACCTCCTGCTATGCTGTCACCTCCTAAATAGTCTGTTAATGTTGTCCAATCTTCATCTGTCGGTAAATGCCATCCTGAAGGACATTCTTTATTTGCTGTTTTCCAATTGTATAAATAGCCATATTTTTTTGCATTGCTCTCGTTGTTATCATAGGCCCAGCAGCCACTTTCTGCCTTGTAGGCAAGGTTTTCAGCCATCCATGTTTGCGTACCGATTTTTACCGTTTTGTATTTTTTGCCATCTCTCTTATCTTTAAAAGTACCGGTTTCCTGAGCTGCCAAACTCATTGCAACAATCAAAATTGCAACTGTCATTAATAAATATTTGAATTTCATAACACATAATTTAAAGATTAATAATATTTGTTTTTGCCAATTAGGCTGACATCTATTAGAATTTCATTTGGAATTTTACTCAAATAATCTATTTATCTTTAATACAACGCACAGAATATCCCTGAAATAACAACAACGTATTGAGATCATGCCTGGATCTGTATAAACCGCTGTAATTATAGAATATGTGCTGGAACCAGGCACTGTTTATATCATACTCGGTAGAACTCCACCAGCCACCGAAGTTCCCGATGTTGGTGAGTGCTTTCTTGTCGTGATAGGTGCCACCCGGAAGAGCCGTAAAACCGCTACTATTAGTTGCTTCGGTATTAGGATTATTCCAATGCGCTGTGCCAGTTTCCTTCATTTTTCCTCCAGCAATTTTTTCACCTCCTAAATAGTCGCACAATGTTGACCATTCTTCATTTGTCGGTAAATGCCATCCTTCAGGACATGCTATTTTTGCTGTTTTCCAATCGTATAAGTATCCATAGGTTGCCACATTGTCCTCATTGTCGCTGTATGCCCAGCAGCCACTTTCTGCCTTGTAGGCAAGGTTTTCAGCCATCCATGTTTGCGTACCGATTTTTACCGTTTTGTATTTTTTGCCATCTCTATTATCTTTAAAAGTACCGGTTTCCTGAGCTGCCAAACTCATTGCAACAATCAAAATTGCAACTGTCATTAATAAAGATTTGTTAATCATTTTTCTCAATTTATAAGGTTAATAAATAGCTATTCTTTTCTATCGTTTCTTTAAGCAAATTCGTCAGGTAAACAGCTTCTTCATCGTCGACTGAAAGTCCAAATGAGTAGGTTTTTAAACCATAGTCAAATTTGATTTTACCAGATCCAAGTCCCCAAAATGCCCATCTGCTTCCACCGGACTTCTGATCATCGATTTTTTCAAAGCGAAAATTTTTAGTCTTAGCAAGTGCCATACTCTTTTTGAGTCCAATTCCAAAGATTGATTTCTCAAACTTCATTGTATTCGAGTCTATTTTTAAAATCTCTTTCCCGAAATATCCCCATAACAGGAAGAACATTAATCCAAGTCCGCAGGAAGCCCAACCGATTATCCAGGAGGTCATGAGATCATCAATTATTACATTTCCACTGCTCTCAAAACTAAAGGTTGAAATGGCACTTTTAAATCCAAAATACCAACCAACAAGCCATACAGTCCCAAAGAGTAAAATGGCCCAATCTTTCTTTGAAGGAATCGATATTGTTAATCGTCCCAATGAGTTGTCAATTTTCGCTTTTCCGTTATTCATTGTCGTTTTCTAATTATGACTAACGTTCACGGGCTTGATTTTCAGTGGCAATGCTAATCCGTTGCATTTTCCACGAAGCCAAATAGCCAATTAATTCTTAACACAACGCACAGATAAACTATAGGCCTTTACGCAGATGAGTTTGGGCACCTACCAGCCGGGGGGACATATAAACAGTGAATCTACAACGGTATACCAGTTGTATAATGCACCATAAAAGCCTGGGATTGTAACTGAATCATTTTCATACCAAAATCTTGCACCTGTTGTCTGATTGTAACATCTCAGTAATCGAAACAGGTTACATTTATTTGCTTATTCGAAGAGTAAACACGACCAGCTATGTTTATTCCATTATTCCAGCCTTGAACGTATCATAAGGAAGACATGAAAGAGTTGACATACAGCAGATTAATGTTTGGTTCGTGTTTTTCATCTGATTTAGGCTTTTTGATCTCGCTTTAATGTTTATGTTTATGTTTACAATAGCAAATATAAGAATAAAAGTAATAACAACAAACTACTTTCAATGTAAAAGGTCTGTAAAAAAAATTCTAAATTTGGATGGTTGTTAGGGTCTGAGAATTTGAGTCTTTTATTTAAATTTTTAAATCTGTCATTTTATGAAAAAAACTTTATTTCTAATTATAACTGGCTTATTCTTCATGCAAAGTGCTTTTGCACAGGAGAGTAAGGAGGCGCGTGACAAACGGATGCAATGGTGGCGCGAAACCCACTTCGGAATGTTTATTCACAGGGGGCCGTATTCGGTTCTTGGTGGGGTTTACAACGGCAATCAGCAAAGGCGGGGTGGCGCCGAGTGGATCATGAACCGCTGCAAAATTCCGGTTGCTGAATATCAGAAATATGCATCTACTTTAAATCCGGTCAATTACGATCCTGAATCATGGGTATTGCTTGCGAAACAGGCCGGAATGAAGTATATGATCATCACTGCCAAGCATCACGATGGTTTTGCGATGTTTAAATCGAATGCAAGCAAATTCAACATTGTCGATTTTACGCCTTACGGAAAAGATGTCCTCGATGCGCTCGCTAAAGCCTGCCGCAAACACGGCATGAAACTGGGATTTTATTATTCGCAGGCACAGGACTGGAACAATCCGGGCGGAGCAGCTGCCCGGAAGGTGGCTTCTGAAGGTTGGGCCAATCCCGATTCTACCCGTATCGATGCGTTCACAACTGCCAACAAAGGTCATTGGGATCCTGCCCAAATGACTAAAACGATGGATGAATACATCGGGAAGGTGGCTATTCCTCAGGTTCGTGAACTGATGACCAACTATGGCGATATTGCTGTCCTATGGTGGGATACGCCAACCAATATGACCGATGAGTATGCCCTGAAATTACAGGCACTGCTGAAACTTCAACCTAATATCATCACCAACGACAGGCTCAAACGACCCAATTTCCCCGGTGATACAGGAACTCCTGAACAGAAAATTCCCGGTCAGGATGAACTTGACGGAAAAGACTGGGAAACCTGTATGACAATGGGCAGCTCCTGGGGATTCAAAAGTTGGGATGAGAAATGGAAATCTCCTGAAACACTGATCCGTAACCTGTGCGATATTGCCTCCAAAGGTGGAAATTATCTCCTAAATATTGGCCCAAATTCACTTGGTGAGATTCCTCAGCAAAGTATCGACGCTTTGAAAACTGTTGGAAGCTGGATGAAAACCAACAGTGAAGCCATTTATAAAACCACGGCGAGTCCGCTCGGAAGCCTGCCATGGGGGCGTTGTACCCAAAAGGAAGTAAATGGGAATACTGTTTTTTATTTATCTGTTTTCGACTGGCCAAAAGATGGTAAACTGATTGTTCCCGGGCTCAATCAATCAGTTGCTTCTGCAAAATTACTTGCAAACGGATCACCTTTAAAAACAAAAACCAGCAATGACGGATTGGAAATTTCTGTTCCTTCAAAAGCTGCCGATGCCATTGCTTCAGTCATCAAAGTCACCTTAATAGGGAAAATTGAAGCGACAACTAAAGGTGCTGCGAAGAAGATGAAAACAGGAGCATTGGATTAATACATTTTTTATTTGGACTTTTTGGAGATTCAATGATTAGTAAAATAGAATAATGAAATGAGCATGATTACGAAAACACCAATCGGAATGAATATAAACTTCATGCGAATCGAAGATCAACGAAGTTAATTCCATACGACCATTAAAAATCAAATTATATACGTATGAAAAAATAACAATTTTCCAGCTCCTTTTGATTAGTACATCAACTTATTAATTTATTACGAATCATGAGATTACCCCTAAAATTATTAGTTATTTTGCTTGGGTTTTCACAATTTACAAAAGCGCAATCCCCAACCTGGTCAGAAGTTGCACCCGGAGTTTGGAAAACTATTATCGGAAATCCTGAAGTATTTGATCTTTTGGAAGCTGCTGAGGCAAAGCCCAATGTTGAGGCTCTTCAAAAGCTCGGGACTGCAAATTTTCCGTTATCCAAGGCCGATATAGCAGCCGAGGTTAATAATGGCCAGACATTTCTCCGGTTCCCATTGGTTAAAGAAGAACAGATTTTCGGATTTGGATTGAATTATAAAACTGTATATCAACGCGGTAGAATCCTTGAATTACATGTTGACCATTATGGTGGTGTTGATAACGGGCGCACCCATGCCCCGGTACCTTTTTATGTGTCAGACAAAGGATATGGCGTATTCATCAACAGTGCAAGGTATATGAAGGTATGGGCTGGTTCTGCCGTGCGCAAGGATAGTCCGAATGCTCCCGAGCCCCGCGATCGCAATACCGATAAAAAATGGACCTCAAAACCTTATTCGGATGCTGTGGAAATACTGGTTCCGTTCGCCGGAGTTGAGGTTTATGTTTTTGCCGGCCCTACAGCCCTCGATGCCGTACGTCGTTACAACCTTTATTCAGGAGGTGGACCTCTTCCTCCACGGTGGGGATTGGGCTTCACACAGCGTGTTCCAACACTCTCAACAGCCGAACAGGTTGTCCAGAGTGCCAAACTCTTTACCGAGCATGGTTTTCCACTCGATTTTATTGGTCTTGAGCCAGGCTGGCAGAGCAAATCCTATCCTTGTACGTTTGAATGGGACAAATCGCGCTTCCCCGATCCGGCAGCATTTTTGAAGACCATGAAAAGCCTGGGAATCCGAATCAATTTATGGACAAATCCATATATATCAGCCGAATCGCCCATCTACAAACCTATGTTGCCTTATGTTGGAACGCACACCGTCTGGGGTGGCGTCGTACCCGATTACACCATTCCAAAGGCACAAAGTATTTTGCTTGAGCAGCTCAGCAACGACCAGGTGAAAATAGGCGTAAGTGGCTATAAGATTGATGAATGTGATGGTTACGATCGCTATTTGTGGCCCGACGTGGCTAAATTCCCTTCGGGAAAGAGTGCAGAACAAATTCGTCAGACCTATGGATTAATACTTCAGAAAATTACCACGGGACTTTTCAGGCAAAATAATACTCGAACCTGGGGTCTCGTAAGAGCCTCAAATGGTGGTGGTTCTTCATTTCCTTATGTAATTTACAGTGATTCATACATTCATGAAGATTATATTACAGGACTGATTAACAGCGGATTTGCCGGAGTTCTCTGGACGCCTGAAGTGCGTGGTGCAAAGACAGGCGAAGAATGGATCCGACGAATACAAACTGTATGTTTCTCGCCAATGGCCATGATCAATGCCTGGTCAAGCGGTACAAAACCATGGTCATTTCCGGAAGTTGAAAAAGATGTAAAATTTTATTCCGATCTTCGCATGCAACTCATGCCCTACTTCTATTCAGAATTTGCTAAATATCACTTTGAAGGAACACCACCTTTCCGTGCGATGAATCTTGAGCCTGGTTTTAAGGTCAATACAGAATTGGTGGTAAAAACCACTAACCTGAATGTGGATCCATATACTGACACAATTCAGAAAGAAATTAAGGATCAGTATATGTCGGGCGAATATATGCTCGTAGCGCCTTTATTTGCTGGCCAAACTTCGCGCGAGGTGATTCTTCCAAAGGGGAAATGGTACGATTTTTATACGGGGAAATATGCCGGCGATGGAGAAGTGATTAAAGTATCACCCGGAATTGAAAGAATTCCGCTCTTTGTCAAAGACGGTGCCATCATTCCCATGATGAAAGCCACACTTCACGCCCCTGTTGCCGGTGAAAAGGTTGACCTTGAAATTTGTTATTACGGCGCTAAACCAGGAAGCTACAAACTCTATGACGATGATGGCGAAACGTTTAACTACGAAAAAGGCGATTTTTCATGGCGCGAATTAAAGGTGTCTCCCGATAAAAAAGGAAAATTGATTGGAACAATTTCGAAAGCCGAAAAAGGGAAATCTGATAATATTGGGAACATAACCTGGAAATTCATGACCCCGGAAAAATAAAAATCCTGGTTGTTATACCTTTCATTAGACCGGCTTTTATTATATTGATTATTAATTAAGTTTGGAGCATTTCAAAATGGAAGTAAATAAGAAAAATACAAACAAAAATCTTTTTTCGAATAATTTGATTCGGATATTTGTGCCGTCTGTAATCCTGCTTTTATCGGTTCTGTCCTATTATTTCTACAATAATTTCAACAAGATGGTCTCGGAATCAATTATGCGGAGTTTCAACTCTAATGTGATCTCCGACGTATATGATTTGAGTTTTGAACAGTTGAATATCAATATTATCACTGGTGACCTGAAAATCCGGAATGTGATTATTCGCCCGAAAGAAACTCCTTTGACGCGTTATCCTTACATCAATAGCTCGTTTGTTTTAAAAACCAGCCGGATTCATCTAAATAAGGTCAATCTTTATGATTTACTGAAAGTTAACCGGTTGAAAGTGTCGAAGATTGAAATTGAGAAACCAGAAATCTCTATCCTCCTTCATGGCAGGAACCCTATTATTTTCCCTTTTAAGGAGACCGGTAAAAATTTAGAAGCTGATAACAATAAATTCAAAAATTATCTCGAGTCTTATTTTCTTAGGGAATTCGTCCTGACAGATGCGTTACTGACAATGGAAGACGAGGATGCCGGCATGAGTTATAAAATTGGAGCCTTAAATATTTCGGTCAGTGATCTTTTTCTTAATCAGCAGACCGGGGTCGATTCGCTGTCTTTCAGAAAAGCGGATCTTATGCTCAACGATTTTATAACTAATTCTAAAACAGGCAGTATCAGGTCGGCAAAATCAAAAAACTATGAACTGAGCATTGATTCCCTTAAAATCCAGCAGCGACCCGATACGATTGATTATCAGGTAGCAAATTTTAAATCGCAGATCACAGACTGGGAAATCTTTACTTCTGACAGTATTTATAAAATCGGAGCCAATTCCGTGGAATTATCGTACAAGGATAAAGCCATACATGTTAATGAGTTGATTATGAAACCTGCAATTAGCCGTGAAGCATTTAATCAACAAAATAAGTTTCAGAAAGAGCAGTATTCGATCACCGTAAAAAAAATGGATCTTCTGAATATTAGTTTCGATCGTCTGAAATTCAATCAGAAACTATTCATCGCTCAGGTTAATCTTCAAAATGCTGATGTGGTTATTTATAAGGATAAAACAAAGGCTCAGGATTTGAAACGGTTTCCTGAATTTCCGGGACAGCAATTAAGTGAGATTGGTATTCCTTTAACTATTAATGACCTAAACATTTCGGAATCAACGCTGGCGTACGAGGAAAAAAAGACAGACGGTGATTTGGCCGCTGTGAAAATTGGAAGACTTAATTTAAAAGCCAAAAATATTTCCAACCAAACACCCGATTCTCTTCTTTCGGTAAAACTGAATGGTTTTCTTGAGAATAAGGTTCCTTTCGATATGATGTTGGTATTCAGTTATAAAATTCCCGGGTTTAGTTTTAAAGGTGCGTTTAAATCCTTTGAATTGACAAATTTAAATCCTGTAATCCAGGCATTTGCACCTACGAGTGTCAAAAAAGGAATTGTTGATGCGATTACCTTTTCCGGAAATGGTAATCAGAAAAAGGCAACAGGCAACATGGAATTTCTTTATCATGACCTTGGTTTAACCATTGATCTGCAGAAATTTTCGAAGTTTAAAAACTCGCTGATCACTTTTGCTGCCAAGAGCTTTCTGAATTCAAGCAATCCTATCTCACCTGAAAAACCTGCCAGGGTGGTGGCATTCACAGTTGAGCGCGATGTGAATAAAGGATTTATTAACCTGATTGTTAAATCAGTAGTATCCGGATTGAAAGAGACGATTCACCCTTCGAAAGAGAACAGGAAGCTTAATCACGATTCAAATAGAGCGGTTAGAAAGGAACAAAGAAAGCAGGAAAAGCTTATTTCGAAGTAAAAGGAAATTCACAGGGTTTACTCAAGGAAAACGATCCGGAAGCCTAAGTCGCAACAGCGGTAATCCGGCTGATCATCATAGCGGTCTGCTGACCTGCAACGTCGCGCACTAAGGTACCAGCTGCCGCCACGAATCACTCGCGACGGCTTCCATTCAGGCCCTTTAGGATTGGTTTGGGCCATTGGCGAATAATCGCCATAACAATCACTACACCACTCCCTTACATTGCCATGCATATCAAACAAACCCCAATCATTTGAAATAAAACTGCCTGCCGGCATAGTTTTTTCCCGGCATTCGCTTTTTGCATGATTACTATAAGGATAATTGCCGTTATAATTAGCCTGAGTAGTACTCAGATTGACACCTGTATTAAAAGGAGTTGTGGTTCCGGCACGACATGCATATTCCCACTCAGCTTCAGTCGGCAGACGACTACCCATCCAATCGGCAAAGGCTTTTGCATCGTTCCAGCTGACATGGATAACCGGATGGTTGTATTCATTTGGTGGCCGAAGATTTCCTCTTTCATCACATTTCCAATTCACTCCTTCTCTGATCTCCATTTTTGTGCCTGTCCAAATTACACTTCCCTGAAAACCTCCTGTTCCTTTTTCGGCATCTGTAACATAGCCTGTGGAGTCAATAAAGGTTTTAAACTGCTTCATTGTCACCTCATTATTACTCATAATAAAGGCACTCAGCGTCACATCATGTTGAATTTCATTCTCCTTTCTGTCGGTTTCACTCTTAGGGCTACCCATCTTGAAAGTACCTTCCGGTGCGCTTGCCCATTCAATTGTAGCAATCCGCGCATCCAATCTTGTTGCTACAACTGCTGAACTTTCTTGATTTGGTTCATTAATGAGATTCCCAATTATTCTCTTTTTATCAGCATTGACAGACAAAGCAAGGCGGAAACCACGATAACAGGAACGGTCGGCTGGAAATTCAGAGCCGCGATCCGCCGATCGGCATCGCAGCGTATTATAGATCCAGCCACCTCCCCGGGAAACGCGGCGTGTTCCTGCTGCAGGTCCTTTAGGATTAGTTTGTGCCTCTTCTGAATAATCGCTGTACCAATCACTGCACCACTCGCATACGTTGCCGGCCATATCATACAAACCCCATTCATTTGGAGAGAAACTGCCTACCGGCATTATTCTCCTTCGGTATTCACCCTCTGCATTCTTGTTGTATGATAAACTACCATCGAAATTAGATTGCGAGGTTTTAAGGTTATTTCCTGTATAAAACGGAGTAGTTGTTCCGACACGGCAGGCATATTCCCACTCCGCTTCAGTCGGCAGACGACAGCTCATCCATTCGGCAAAAGCTTTGGCATCGTTCCAACTGACATGAATTACCGGATGGTTATATTCCGTTTCCGGTCGCAGGTTTCCTCTTTCATCATATCTCCAATTTGCAGCTGCTTTGTATACAAACTCTGTACCGTTCCAAATTACACTTCCATTGGTACCAGCAGTTCCTTTTTCGGCATCAGTAACATAGCCAGTAACATCAACAAACGCTTTAAACTGCCTGACGGTTACCTCGTACTTACCAATTTTATAATCATTTAGTGTCACCCTATGTTGGGTTTCGTTAACCTTCCGGTCTGGTTCACTGGTTGGACTACCCATGATAAAAGTACCTGCCGGTATTTCTTCCCATTCAATAGCGGGTTTTTGAGCCGACACATTTGATGCAATAATCATGGCAACCATAATTGCAACCAGGCTTTTTAGTCTTTCGGTATCTCTTGCCATGATAAGGATGTTTGTATAAGTTCAGGATACTTTTCAAAAAAAATGGATTGCGGTTCGTTCTGGTTGAACTTCACTTTATTAACGAACGCAAATTAGGTATTAAAAAAACAAAATGCAATACGTATGAATTATTTTGTATCTGTTTATTAAGATAACCGAAATATTGCCGCCAAGTCGCGCCTAATCTGCCCGCGGCGATGCAGATTTCATTGTGGTTGTAGCTTCCTTGTCGGGCATCCAGACCAGCATATTGGCCATGCCACGGTTGTTCCAGGCATAATACGGAATGGCTTTTAGCGTAACCGGTTCAACAGATTTGGAATTGCCGGATTGGCTTACTTTGCTGCCCTTCATCGATAGGGTCACGACACCACCCAGCAGATTTTTCTCAAATTGACTTTCAACAGTTGCTTCCGGCGAAACAAACTCATCGTACATCCAACCATTATTATTATCCTTATCTTCAAAACAATACACGACCGGACCGCGCTGGTAGGCAACTTTCCCCTTATCATTGGTTACTTGAATGTTTGCTGCAATTTTACGTACGGGCATCGGAAAATCAATTTCCACTTGATCGCCTTTTCCCCATCGCTGATTCAACACTGCGTATCCATTCACTAATTCCAATTGTTTTTCTTTGCCATTTATCCGAATGGTGTATTTTTCAGTATTTTGATTCACAAATTGATACAAATCAGACGGGACTGCCTGGTTTTGCGCCCATCCGGGAATACGGATTTTCAAACCAAAACGATCATTACCCGGTTTGTTGACAATAATGACCACTTTGCCATCCCATGGATAACTGGTTTGCTGAATAATGCCAATCGTATCTTTTCCGAGTTGTATCGAAGCCTTTCCGGCAGCAAACAGGTTGATGTAAATACTGTGATCGTCGGTAGTGTAAACATATCCGGGTACCGAAGCCATAAAACGGGTGATGTTTCCCGGACAGCAGGCACAGCCGAACCAGGGAGCACGCTCGTGGTTGTGTACCGATTCGAGCGGGTTATCGTAGAAAAATTTGTCACCACTGAGTGAAACTCCTGAAATCACACCGTTGTAAAGTGCACGTTCCAGCACATCGTAAAATTTTGAATTGCCGTCGTTCAGAAACAAGCGATAGTTCCAGTAAACGTTCGAAATAGATGCACAGGTTTCGCAGTAAGCAGTCATGTTTGGCAGTTCGTAATTTGGACCAAAACCTTCGCCCTGAGCCCTTGAGCCAATTCCCCCGGTGATGTACAGCTTTTTCGAAACCACGTTTCCCCATACCCGTTTAGCGGCATCCATTAGTGCCTGATCTTTCATCAGTGAAGCCACATCGGTTACTCCTGAATAAAGGTATCCAAAACGAACAGCATGGCCGACAGCTTCATCCTGATTGATAATCAGTTTATGATCCTGACTGTATTCGCTCAGTTTGTGTCCATCGGTTCCTTTTCCTGTTTCGTCGATAAAAAATCGGGCCAGTTTCAGGTATTTCTCATTGTTGGTTACACGATAAAGTTTTACAAGCGCCATTTCAACAATCGGGTGTCCGGAGGGAACTTTTTTCTGTCCTTCACCGGGACCGAAAACCTGATCCACGAGATCTGCATTTTTTAATGCGATATTGAACAAGGTTCGTTTTCCTGTGGCCTGAAAATGGGCAACCGCTGCTTCGTAAAGGTGACCGCAATTATACAACTCGTGACTATTGAGCCGATCCCAACGACCTTTTCCGTACCAGCGTTCAATTCGTTTGCATTTGTTGGTCAGGCAGGTATAAAGATATCTGTCCTTTTCCTGCGCCGCACCGATCAGTGTGATTAAACTGTCGAGGTAAGCATCGAGTTTTTTATCGTACTGAACAGCTAATGCATACGAAGCTCCTTCGAGCACTTTGTACACATCGGTATCATCAAACGGGAAATCGCCCTTGTGTTCTCCTTTGATCAATCCGCCAGCGAGTGCGAAATTATCCAGCCGTCCGGTTTCTTCGCATTTCCCGAACGCTGAAGGGATAGAAACGGTCCGGTTGATGCTGATTTTCGGAGCCCAAAACTGATCATCGAGATGGACTGCTGTAAATGGAACCGGTTTTAAAGGAGTGTTTGTTTCTTCCTTTTGATTACAGGAACACCAACAAAACAAGACGAAAACGAAGGATAGTAGTCTCATCATAGATTGTATAAATAACAAACAAGGTATATCACGGGGTAATTATTTCCTGCGGAGACGTTTGTGTAATGCTGCTATTTATCTTTTGTGAATAAATAAACACCTCCGCTCTGCTTCAATGTCAGTTCGTTTTTATCCGGGTTAAATTCAATAATCACTCCGGCCTGGTCAAATTTAAATTTGTCTTTTTCAGTAGCTTCAAGCGGGAAGGAGGATTGTCCTGTTGCTTGTGCAATAAGTTTTGAGTCGTCTTTTGTTATTGCGATTTTTAACGGAAGTTGGGTACTCGAATAAATACCTAAATACTTGTCGAGGTCTTCCGATTTTAAAGAAAGGGAATTGAATGTTGGGATTGAATAATCGCGACCAAAATAAATACTTAAAACGCCAATCAGAATATCGTTCATCGGAAATACCATCCCGTTCGTACAATAAGCAACGGCTAAGCTATCTTCAGGGAAATAGGCCAGGTTCGATCCAAAGCCATCAATACCACCATTATGCCCATAGGCTTTTTTTGTATTGAATGGTATTTGAAACATCCCCATTCCATAGCCTTCTGTGATCGTTTTCATTTGATCTAAGCTCTTTTGAGAAACCAATTTCAATGAAAATAATGCTTCAATAAACTTGGTAAGATCAGTAGGAGTTGACACTATAGAACCTGCACCGCCGGGAATACTCATATCTGTTTCAGGCATTTGCTTCCAGCTACCTGCAAACTGAAAAGAATAACATTCATTGTTGTTCGTATTGATCTTGCCTCCATAATAAGTTTTTGAAAGCCCGATCTTAGAAGTTATCCTTTGCCTCAGATTGATAGAATAGGATTGTTTGGTAATCTTTTCAATGATATATCCCAAAATAACAAAGTTAGCGTTACTATACGCTGCTTTTTCATTTGGCTGAAAATCAACCTTGTTTTTAGAAATGACGGCAAGCATTTCATCCTGGGTTTTCGGTTGTGTCATCCATGTAGCATACTCAGCGTCGTCAGTGAAATTGTGTAACCCGCTTCGATGATTAAGCAAGTTGCCAATGGTAATTTTGCTCGCATTTGGCAGTTTTGGAAAATAGGAATCTAAGGTTGTAGTGAGTTTTAATTTCCCCTCTTCAACAAGCTGGAAAATCATTGTAGCAGTAAACATTTTCGAAATTGAACCAATTCTGTATTCGGTCAAAGTCGTGGATGGTTTCTTCCCGTTGTCGGTTATGGAACTGTAACCAATTGCGCGGCTATAAATCACATTTCCGTTTTTCGACAGGGTTAAACTACCCATTGCCTTCTCTTTTTGGGCAAGAACATCGAACAAGCGATCAAGTTTTGGTTTGTCAAAGTTTTGAGCATAAACTGTCCCAAATGAAAGTCCTGATAGCAGGATTGCTGTAAAGATTGTGTTTTTCATTATGTGGTTCTTTTATTATTAAGTTATTGTCTTTTATTGTAATATAAATGTTTGCATTCAATCGTTGATTTTACTTCTTATTTCATCCATTGCATGGGGTATCCAAGTCGTATTTTTATATCCTCCATCTCGGCACAATGCCACATCTCATGTTTGAAACTCCACGAAAGTGCTTCATATTTTATCTCTGCCCTTGGATGTTTGAAAGGAATTGGTTCAAGCTTTTCATCCAATTGTTCTTCCGAAAGCTTCATTAAATTCTCAATCGCGGTATTATGCACCAATTCCAAATCTTCTTTTAATTTTTTAACTGGAATCAAATCATTTGATAATGACCTATGTAATGACCCCATTCCATAAAATAACCGATTATATCTATCCAACGGCATATGCTCAGCGACTTTTGCATTCCGGCCACTAATCACAGTTAATGTATGAAAATTTTGGCTGACAATCAGATGCCCAACCTGCCACGCAAAATTTGAATCGGTACTGTCAGGTATCCGATACCACATGTCTTCGGGTAATTCCCCGATCAACCTAATGGTGAAATTTCGTGTCTCAATTATCTGGTCTCTTAAAAATTCAATTTTATTCATATTGATACTTTTGGTTCAATTTCTACATTTGGCTTACGTTAGGGTATTAAATGAAGTCTTAATCGTTACAAACGACTGACAGCGTGCTCCTTGTTTCAAACGAAGGGTATCCTGGATAAATAAGTTATTCGTTTACAACCAGTACCAATTCTTTCTGTTTACAATAATTTATAATTTCATTTTTAGTATTGCTATCAGGTAATGAAAGATTTCCGTAATTAACACGCCAGCATTTACTTAACCATCCTTCGCCAATCCAAAATATATTTTCTTTTACCGGAAACTTATTAAGTAACATTTTAAGCGAATCTTTACCAATAACAGCGATTTTATTTGTAGTGACTTCATCATATGTTTTCAATCTGTTTGTCCCTATCAGAATTGAATAATTCCAAACATTTCCATTCGGCCAGCTATATAATTCCCAGCCTTTCATTGAAGAAGAAAATGATAGTGTATCAAGTTTTGTGGAGTTTGTGGCCTGGCTGTTCTCATCCGAACATTTTACAAAATTAAAGGAGATAACAATCACTGAAACAACGATTAATATTTGTAGTTTTTTCATCTTCCTGTTTATTAGTTAATTGTAAACAATTAATGGTTGCTATAAGTAGTTATTCAAGTATAACCGTTGAACTTAGAAGAAATTTATCTCAAAGTTATATAATATTTTAAAGTATGGCGATTTATATCTTCAATTTTTTACCTGTTTATGTCATGTATCCATACAAATCAAATTATGCATTTTCCCCAAATATGAAGATCTTATTAAAAAGTTTTGGAAACCAATTGGTGAGATTGTTTTGAATCCGACCTGCTTAATTTGGCCAATCTAAATCAAATGCCTACTTTGACACCTGAAATAATTCCAATAAGTAATTATTTCAGGTAGTTTTTATTTATATAAAGAGCTTATTACAACAGGCGAATAACTTAGTAAATAACTCAATTACAATGAGAAAGAAGATTTCTTTTATTATTATAGTTTTACTGATATCCTTTTCATTACAATCAAAGAATAAAGCATCAAATTCGGAATTGGATAAATCAGTAAGCGCTCCAATCAGCCTTAAAAGAGCTGATGTCATCCGGTTTGCAAAAAATCTTCTGGGTACTCCATATCGTTTTGCATGCAGCAATCCTAAAAAAGGTTTTGATTGTTCCGGATTCGTAAATTATGTTTATAAAAAGTTTAAAATAAAGCTACCCAGGAGTTCCGCTGCCTTTGGAGCTCTCGGAAAAGGACTAAAACCAGAAGAATTTAAAGAGGGTGACGTGTTAGTTTTTTATGGATTTAAAAATAAGACACGAATTGGTCATGTAGGCATTATTTGTGAGGCGGCAGGAATGAATTCTAAATTTATACATTCATCCTCGGGTAAGGCCAAGGGTGTAATCATCAGCGAATTGAGTTCAGACATGTATAAGCGACGTTTTTACAAATGCGTTGATGAGATAAACTAAATGGAAAAGCATGCAGTTGTGGCAGATTTGTAATCTGAACCAGCGGCTACCTATTTTTGACTTTTATATGTCCAAATGAGCAGGTTAGTAACCAGGATTTTGAATGAGATTTTTATTTGCCGCCATTTCATTATTCATGATTGGGAAGAAGTAGTATTTGTTTTGCCATGACCTGTTATCGCCAGGGAAATCGCCTGACCTAAATTCGGGTACCGACCAGGTGGAACCATCTGGTTTCCTGTAATTGTCGGATCTTTTTCCTTTATATCCTGAAGGTGGAATAAAAAACCGGGTATAATCCGTATCGTCGGAAGTAGTGGCCGTCACATAATTAACATACACTTTATGTGTTTGATGATAAGCTTCAGGGCCAATCAACCACCGGCGAACATCCCAGAAGCGTTGATCTTCAAAAACCATTTCTACCCGGCGCTCATGACGGTATGCCTGGCGCAACGCATTACCCGCTAATGAAGTTGCAAGATCAGGTTGTCCTGCCCGTTTCCGTATCAGGTTGATATAGGTTCGCGCTTCAGCATCCTGTCCCAGTTCAATGCAGACTTCAGCATAATTCAAAAGAATTTCGGCATAACGGATATGCTTAAAAGGAATATCCTGTTTGCTAATCAAAGGATCGACAGCCGGATCAATAAATTTCCGGAGGAAATAGCCCGAATAACTACCGCTCCAGTTGCTCATAGGACTGTATGGATTATCAAGTCCATGTTTTATCCCGATACCAGATAAATTAGAGATATAGCCAACCTGAATTTTTCTGAAAGGGTCCTGGGTGATTAAATCGGCAGGACGAGTTCTCCAGGGAGCGCCTTCGTAAAGGATGGTGGCATAAAACCTTGCCTCCCTGTATGTGTATGGAGATGATTTGTGAACCGGATTGTTCCAGTCGAATTTGCTACCGTTCTTCATTTCGTATTCATCGACTATATCTCCAATAGGTGTATTGTTGGCCCAGTTGTGATAACCCCAAGAGCCACAGTACATTCCCGGATTATATCCATTCCAGTCTTCATCGGTATGCGAAGTAAAGTATTGTAAAAGAATATCTTCTTCAGTTCCTTTGGAAAGGAAGAAATCCACCAGATTTTGGGCCACTGAATCTGCCGGTGCAGGATTCTTCTTATACAGATCGTATTTCCCCAAATCGATCACTGCTTTGGCTGCATCTTTGGCCGCCTGCCAGCGTGCAACGGCATCACCTGAAGTATAACCTAATAGCTCAGGTTTGGAGTACCCGTTTGTAACAACGCCATTTTTCGAAGGATTATGCAGGTCGCTGGCGGCATAAAGTAAAACGCGCGACTTGAGGGCCAGTGCCGCTCCTTTTGTGGCACGGCCTGCCAGTTTTGCATCAGTATATTCGACAGGCAAATTCAATGCTGCAGAATCAAGCTGACTGGCAATAAATTTGATACAATCGTTGTAAGAATTGCGTGTAACGTAGAAATCATCGTTAATACCGTATGCTTTGGTAATAATTGGAACTCCGCCATACATGGCTACCAGGCTGGCATAAGTCCAGGCACGCAAAAAGTACACTTCGCCCTTTAATCGGCTAACCCAATTGTACTCATCGGTTTTTAGTGCGCCTATATTTGAAAAGAACAGGTTCGTTCTCCTGACATTTGAATACAAGGGCGCCCATCGGAGGAGTTCAGTTTGCGGAGAAGACCAACCATCTCCCCAACCACATAGATCGTTAGCTGAAATCTCACCTTTATTGAAATTGGTCGTTCCCCAATCGGGTGTGAAGAATGATTCATCCGAGAAATCGGATAATCTTTTAATGGCGAAAGGCAATCCAAGTGCGTTTCGGTATATAGAGTTGACAAACGTCTCTATTAAAGGAAGGTCACTCCAAACTTCTGTATCAGTAATTTCACTTAATGACGGTTTATTTAAAAACTGATCCGTGTTTTCACACGAAAAAACGGCTATTAAGCTGATAATGTATAGCATCCATCTTATTGCTGATTTTTTCATTGTAGCAGATAGATTGATTTTTTTTCTGGTCCAGGTTCCTGTTATTCCGTTTTATCTCCCATCACAACTACCGTTAATAATAATAAATTTCAGTTCATTATTAAGTAATCTAATAATCATAAACTCCTTGGTTCTTGCATGCAGCACCCCCAATATCTTTAAATGTAGTTTGTTTATCCTTCAGTTGAGAGTATCCCCAAAGTCAATCTCAGCACCAAAAAAATCTCAGATAATGATTTAATAATCCAACAAAGTTAACCAAATTAGATATTTACCAAACTTTTTTATATTTAATCTTCTTATCATTCTTGCCAGCATACCAAAAATAAATTTATCCAATCAATCGACGATTGAAATTGTATATAACAAACATAGCTGGTTGATATAAAATTTCTTACTTCCATGATTAAAAGGATAAAAGGTTTGTTTATTAAAGGATTGAAAATCCCAGGTCTGAAGGTTATAATTTGTCTTTCCCAAAGCTATAAAAAAAATCACGCAAAAAGCCCTGACAGGTTTTGAAAATCTGTCAGGGCTAATATGACTATCATTCAGGTAACCTTATGGCTTCGCTGACTCCTTAAATTTATTTTCTTTCTTCCACGCTACGTAAGCAAGGACACCGATTAATGCAAATACAACAACTACGACGAGCGGAAATTTCAACCCTTCGCCACTTCCATAGGAATGCAATCCCGACAAGTAATAGTTCACGCCAAGGTAGGTCATCAACACTGAAAGGAGACCAATAACCGCCGCCAGGTTAAACGCAAACCAACCTTTAAATCCGGGTATCTGCCTCATATGTGTTATGAAACTGTACAACAGGATGGTTACCAATGACCAGGTTTCCTTTGGATCCCAGCCCCAATAACGCCCCCACGATTCGTTGGCCCATATCCCGCCAAGGAACGTCCCGATTGTAAGAAAATAAAGCCCGAGTATCATCGCAGCCTCATTGATTACAGTCATTTGATCAACTGTCAACCTGATTCTATTACGGTTTTCCGGATTCTGAAAAGCGGTCATCAGCAGGTTTATAAGCCCTATAATAGCGCTTACACCTACAAAACCATAACTGGCAGTGATAATCGCCACATGGATTGTCAACCAGTATGATTTAAGTACAGGGACAAGATTTGTTATTTCGGGGTTTAGCCAGCTCATCTGGGCCACAAAAAGGGTGAGACCCGAAAGAATTGCTGCGGCTGCAAGCACCATAGGATTACGACGGGCGAAGATCAAACCTGCAAACATTCCGGCCCAGGCAATATAGATCATTGATTCGTATCCATCGCTCCAGGGCATATGACCCGCAACATATCCACGGACAATCAACCCTGTCGTATGGGCCAGGAAACCGGCAAACAAACCGATAACCGCATAGTTGACTGCCTTTTTGAGCAAAGCCTTACCAGTAAACAACGAATAAAAGAAAAACCCAAGCAGGACAAAACCGAGCAGGACATACCAACCGGAGAGATCCTTAAAAATATTGATGTGATTGTACAAAATTTCGAGCTGCTGTTTCGTCTTTCCAGGAATTAGAGCCGATCCGTATTTCTGTTGATAACCCATAATATCGGAAATCGATTTAATACTCAATTGTTGATTACCACTTCGCAAAGCTGATATGAAATTGGGAAAAGCATTGGATACAAACACCGAGTCGGAACTAAAATTGACAGGAATCAGTCCGACAGGCGCATACCAGGTTTGGTCGGCACGATTGGTGGATGGGAAGACACGGAGCATATCACCATGATAAACCTGATAAACAACATTAAGCCGATCGTCAACTTTAATCACATTGTTGTCAAAAGCCTTTCGCTCAGCCGGTTTCTTTCCATAAGCGATTTGCACGTCATTGGCCAATTTATAATTTCCCTGCTGATCGAAGAAATCGTTAAATGAGGCTTTCCCCCCACTACGACCAAGTCTTGCTTCTATCTGATCGTCAGAGATGGCGATCATCTCAACCTGCTGCCACCCAATCGGATTCATCGACATTCCGAGTACCACCTGTTCAGGCACCTGTCCTAAAAGGTTTTCGGAACGCGAGACTTTCATCACCACCTCATATGCCACTGTGCTGAAAGGTTTGATTCTTCCGTCGTGCCCTTGTACCCAAACTTTTGCAAACTCTTTGGCAATTACAGGTGATACAGGCTGAGGTTCTGCGGCACTTGCAGAAAAACCGCTTAGTAATAACAGCAGCACTACCAGCGTACCTCCTGCAGAGGCACGTTTCATCAATCCATAGAAATGACTCCTGGGGTTAAAGATCGATAAAAGAATTCCCAGAAAGAGAAAGAAATAACCCAGGTAAGTGAGTGTCGTTCCTGCAATATCTTTATTGACGGAAAGAATAGTGCCTCTCTCATCCTGATCGTAAGAAGATTGGTAGAAACGATATCCCCTGTGTTTAAGAACATTATTCATGAATATTTTATGATCTTCATTCAAACCCTGCTCCTTATCTGTGAGGGTAATCAGACTTTCATACGACGAAGGGCTGTTGGAGCCCGGATACCTTTTGAGAACAAAATCGTTCAATTTCAGTGAGAAAGGCAACACTGTTTCTTCCGGCCCGATCCACATTTTATAATTCACCCCTTCGAAGGTTCCTGAATATTTTGGAGTTTCATTCTGTGACGAGGTCCAGAGTGTGATTAACTGTTGTTTTTGGTTGTCATTTAGCTGAACAATCAGCGCATTTTCACCTGTTGGTGTTCCGTTACCGGCAACGGCTACAGCTTTAGCGGCAGGTAAAAACCTTTTCACCACGATAGTAATATTTGTCGTCCGGTAGATTACTTTTTCGGAACAGGCAATTTCTTTCCCGGGAGGAAACACAAGCGCATCCTTACCCTGCATATCCATCACACTGATAGTATCTTTGGAAAAAAGTCTTAGAGAATCGCCTTTAAAATTAAACCGGACAGCCGATTCGGCATTAAAACCAATCGTTGTTCCATTTGGTGTAATAACCTGACCGGATCGCAGCAATTCCGAATGCATAACGCCACTTTGCGCATATACCAGATCAATAATCGGTTCTCCCTGTGCATCAGCCTCCACACTGCGTTGTGCATCAGCAAAATAATTCACCGACTTTATCACAACCTTCTTGTTACCGAATTTGATCTCATCCGAAAATTTATTTCCGGAAGCCGCAGTGAAGTTTGCCGATTCGGACAATCGCTGTTCTTTGCCTTGATATTCAGCAGCTATATTAAATTTAATTTCCGAAGAAACGATAATATTGGTACTCTCCCCTTCGCGGATGTGAACCACTCCTTCACTTCCAAAATAGCGGGTTACGCCGGCTCCAATAATGACAAGAATAAAAGCAAGATGAAAAACACCCATCGTAAGCTTTTGAAACTTATACATTTTAAATCTGATAAAATTGGCAACCATATTAATCGTGAGTAGCAGCATGATCAGTTCGAGCCACCATGAGTTATAAACCATTGCACGAGCCGCCTCAACACCATAGGCATTTTCGACAAACGTGGCAAAGCCTAATGAAAAAGCGAACAGAATCAACAGAAATCCTGCTGTCGCAATAGAGAAAAGAAATTTGAAAAAATTCTTCATTCGAATAAATTTTAGATTGCTAAAATAGATAAAAAACAAAGACCGGTAATTGTTCACAGGTCCTGGATAACTATTTATATCTATAATACAAAATTGGGTGGGTAATATGTAGTTACTTCAATGTTTGCGAATGGTTATTAGTGTCTGGAGACATATAAGGTCCCATGCTAAAAAGTGTTGGGGAGTTCGGGGCTGCGTTTCTGTCAGACGTTAATGAACTTACCTGCGAGCAATAAACTTCCCATTGCAATTTCTACCCCAATAATTTTTAGTATGTGTTAGCTGTTGCCCATTTTATTAGTATTTCAATTCTTTCCCTTTTGAATAAGCGATTTCAAGATATTTTTTCCTTATCTCAGAGCTAACTGATAAAATTGCATGAAAATATATATGATCAACATTTTCAATTCCCGGATATTTCAAACTCCAATCATCAATTGTTTTTTCCATGGCAGCTTTAAATCCTTTTTCCTGGTATACTTTTTCATTGAAAAATGTAGGATGCATAATAACAGCTTTTTTAATCTTAAGTAATGGAATTCGACCTTCCGGGTCTCCTTTCCAGCCTTGCTCATTCAATTTATATGCGAAACCATAGGTTAAAACTCTTTCCATCCAACCTTTGACTAATGCAGGAAAATGCATCCAGAAAACCTGAGTTATAAAAACAAGAACATCTGCTTCGGCAACTTTCTTTTGATGCAATAAAACATCTTTTGGCTTTTGTGAGTTGATCAGCTAAATGATATCATCATCAGTTTTGTTTTTTATATACATTTTTGTAAAAAACCGCTTGATTGGTCCACCTGCTAGAGCGATGATCATTCCTCTCAAGTTCATCTGCTGAAAAAGGTCCTTTGGAATATCCTGATCAACGAAGAATGAAAAATCCATATCCTGAAATATGGGATTGAACTTTTCCTTATACAAATCGAGAATTTCATACTGATGTCCCGCGTCCTTGAGCCCTTTTACAAAGTTATCAAGGATTGCTTTTGTAAATGACATCGGGTTTGGATGTGCAAAAACGATTAGTACTTTCATTATTGTAACTTTTAAAAGGTTATATATCTGTTCACTCTTTTTGTGTATTGTCTGTATTCTTCGCCATATTGAGAGCTGAGGAACTGCTCTTCCTTGATCATTATAAAATGGTGGATGATCCATGCACCAATGAATGCTGGTACATTTAAATAATGAGGATTGAAAAGACATGATGAAAACAAGATGAATATAAATCCTAAATAGAATGGATGCCGGCTTATCGAATAAATACCATTGGTCTGTAATTGGTGAGTTTTAGAAGAAGATAAACCGAAAACCAGATCTTTATTCAGCTTTATTGTAGAAAGAAATAGTATGACAGTTCCAATAATTAAAAAGGCTAAAGCAACTATGTCAATAAATTCAAGGGGGACAAAGAGTCGATAGACATTTAAGTTTAGTCCTTTTAGAAGTAGAAATGTCAGGTTTACAAGTACAAGTGTTTTTGCAAGAAGGAAAAAAAACACTGGAATTGGGGGTCGTCCGATGATTTGTTGTTTCTTGATTATTGCCCTTCCAACAACTGCTGCTATCAAGATAATTAACAACAAAGAGATCATTAAAACAATTGTTGAAATCATATCGCTTCATTATTAATATTTAAAATATGCTATCTTCATTCTTCTTGGGTTACAGCTAACGGTACGCATAAGGCCAGTAGCGTCTGCGGGTGCTGATTTGTCCAGTTACACCAACATAAGCGCGGATTACAGACGCTTGAACACCTACAAACCCAGCTATTGGCTTTATGCGATTTTGTGTACCGTAATTTGTTTATTATCATTCAATTATTAATATTTATCATCAAGTGGTAAATACATTGAATATCTTTTAGTCACTCCATAAAATCGTTCAGTCTCTTTATCCGCGTCATATTCCTTAAATACTCTGAATCCAAATCTTTCCCAAAAGGACAAACAACTTTTTTGGTCTGATTGCCATCCTTTTTCACAATCAGGTAAGACTAAATGTACTTCAAATCTTTTCCAATCATTTATCCTTGCCCAATCTATGGATTCTTTTACTAATCGGCTAGAAATTCCCTTTCGCAAATAATCCCCTTTTACGATTGTAAGACAATTATGGATCAATGTCCGTATAGGTTGAGTTGAATCAAATCCGTATCCATAAAATCTAATTTTTTGTGCTATCTCAACCGGAAAAAAACTATGATATGCGATTACTTTACTATTGTCCCATGCCACAAATCCACATCCACGATATTGGTTGATTGCCAATTGATACAATTTCTCTAAGGTCTCTCTATTATTTTTATGGGAATAATTAATGCTTGGACAACCAGATTCAGGTATATGAGAATTCGGGTCAAATGGTTCTAATCCATTCAAACATCTGTCTGGAAGCCATTCATCCAGGTTTATCGGTTTTATTATAACTGTGTCATTAATCATCTGAGATTCGGTCTGTTATTATGGCGCACAACGTTCCGCAGCTACACGCAGGCGGGGTTTTTTATCACTAAACTATTTACGTATCAATATTTTACTTTTTCTTCTTTCCTATCCTGCGAACACCGAAACCCCGCTTGCGGGTAGGTGCTGTTGTGGTTAGTTACTTTATTGATATATCCAATTTTCGTCCCAATCCAGTCTCAATAATTTTTCTTAAAGTGGCAATTTCCAAATCAGATCTATCATTCTCAATCTTAGAAATATAAGTTCTT
>JAPLDR010000002.1 GCA_026391655.1 Bacteroidia bacterium
AATAAATTCTCCGCCACTAGATAGACTTCGGTTCAACGAATCGACTGAAGCCTTCTTTCTGCTTGGCAAAGATAAAAAAAGAAAATTTAGGAAATTAATTTGGGAAAAATTTGGAAGTAATCACAGTATCTTAGTAGAAATCGCAGGTAAAAGACGTGTTAACCTTATTAACTTATTGATCGATTAATAAGGTTGAAATATGTGGAACATTGCTTGTGCTATTAAGGTTAAGAAAATGAAAATAAGGTTTTTATTCTTTGTGCCCATTGTGTCTGCCAGCTGGCAGATTGTGAATCCTGAGGTAAAAAATAAAATTGTTGTATTATTCTTTCCATGTCTTTTCGCCAGCAATCATTTTGCGAAGGATTTCAACCATTCGTTCATTAGATGCAATGTTTTTTTTATCGACGCATCTTAGCGCCTGCTTTTCTTTGGTAATTGCCTCCTCTTTTCGTCCAAGTTTATAGAGCAGGTTGGCATAAGTATCCAAATATCCTGAATTATCAGGCATTAATTCCAATGATCGCTTCGACCATTTTAGGGCATTCAGAAGTACTGTTTTGTCCGATACCTTGTTGAATACTTGCCAGGCAAGGTCGTTAAGCCCTTTACAAACCTTTTCCCTTTCAAAACTTTTGCTGTTTACTCTTAGATTAGCTATCTGAGTGGAATCGAAATTTGGATACCCTCCGCCACTAATCCTTCTTTCAATTAATTCTGCTGTAGCTTTATCTTTTGCGGCAATAGAATCTTTGCTTATTTTCATCAAATGATTATTGCCGAAGTCGGTTGCAACCCTCACGTAATTAGGGATATCTCCTACACTTAAATAATAAAACGCATAAAGTTCATCTTTATGAAGAGGAGCTGTGTTTCTTGGTAAGTGATCGTATGCAGAAATAGCTGCAGTAAACAACTGCTCATTTTTCGAATTACCTGCTTCATTCAATGTATTTATTATGCATTGGATTAGATATACATTGTATTTAATAGCTAGCCTACCTTCAATTTTAACCCAGTTCTTTTGAAGGTTTTCATAGGCAAAAGAGTTGACGAGCAGTTGTTCCCACATTTTTTTATACATCGACACAACATAGTTAGTGTATCGTTCCTCTTCAGGAATAAGCTTCAGGTATTCATCGAAGAGGGTGGAATTTGATAACCCTAACTTTGAACGCTTATTCATATATTCTTTCAGGAATTTTGAATCGTCCTTCTTTTCAACATACTCTTTATCCCAATCAGATACAGTTTTAGGATCATTTAAATCGGATAAAGCTGTCTTTGATAAGGCAATAAAGTCATTTGCACGCATATTACCCGAAGTTTGGCAGAAAAGAGTTCCGTCTGCTTTGATAAAAAGATAGGAGGAATTGTACTCAGCCTTATAATTTTTTGCAACCTCTAATCCTTCACCTTTATCTGCATCTATCTGGTAACAGATAAAACCGGCATTGAAGACTTTTCCGACTGCCTCGAGGGCAAAAATGGCACTGTCAAGCCTCTTGCGAGTATCATTCGTTGAGCTGTAAGTGCAGACAAAGATCGGTTTGTTGGTTTGCTGTGCCTTATCGAGCACCTCTTTCCAGGTACCTTGTTCAAATTGGATACCTTGTGAGAAGCTTGCTGTTGAAAATAGTAAGGCACAAATAGTAAGTAACTGTTTTCTCATCGCTGATAACTTTTTGACTGGTTGGTTTATAAAGGTAATCTTTAGGGTGAAATTGATGTTTATGACAATAACTAAATTTAATAGTCTGATTATGTATAGACCTAATACCACAAAATTATTCAATGCCCGGAATCAGGTTCATTACTAAATAACTGCGTGCTCTTTTATACACTCAACAAAGCTTCTGTTTTGCCTCCTGATACTTCCTGCTATGAAAAACGTTGTTGTGCATTATTTTGTAAACATACATAGTTTTTCACAATTCCAAAACGTAAAATGATGGTTTTATTTAATTTATATGGGCAGGTTTTCCTTTAGGTGATATGAGAACATAATCAAAAAAGTGAGCGAACTAACTTAAGGGAAAGTCCACCCACTTAAAACATGTCCATACTTTGAGGAGTTTTATTCGAACTTATCGTATAAATATTTTGCGGCACTTGGGACAAAAATCAATGAAAATAATCCAAGCCCAAGTATCAATAAAATATGTACTCCAGGCAATTGCACAATTCTGAATAATACGCCAAGTCCCGATAAAGAACCAGATAATGCTCCCGAAATAAATGCTAGTTTTTTCATTCTTATTTGTATTTAATTTTCCTACTCGTTTGGCTTTTCGGATTCGCCCCGTTTTTGATTGGTTTCTGGTCTCCACTTTATTTCTGTTATGCTCTTATTATTTAAGCAAATACGGATAATCACTTAAAATTACTATCGTACACTTTCTTGCCCCCAACATAGGTTTGTAAAATTTTAGCCTCCCTTATTTTGATTGGATCAATCTTCGTGAGATCCTCACTGATTACTACAAAATCAGCCAGTTTCCCGGGCTCAAGTGTTCCTTTAATGTCTTCTTCAAATGAGGCATACGCTCCATTTTTTGTGTAACCCAAAAGCGCTTGCTCTACGGTAATTTTTTGTTCCGGAACCCAGCCATCAGGATTTTTATTATCCAATGTTCTTCGGGTTACAGCAGCATAAATACCCTCTAAGGGAGTAGGCGGCGCTACAAACCAATCACTGCCGAATGTAACAGTTGCTCCACTATCGAACAGCGATTTAAAAGCATAGGTTGTCTTCATCCGTTCAGGTCCTATGACTTTTTCTGCCCATCTCCCATCGTCAATCAGATGATAGGGTTGCATACTGGGAATAATCTTCGATCGTGAAAACCTGGCTATATCGTCAGGAGCTATATGTTGAGCGTGCTCAATCCTGAACCTTCTGTCACGTGGGCCATTTTCTTTTGCTACAGAATCATACATGGCCAACAGGTAATGGATTGCCCGGTCTCCAATGGCATGAATCATCACCTGAAGACCTTCTTTATCTGCATTTAAAGTCCATTTGTACAGGTCATCTTTTGTGTTGACAAAGAATCCGCTATCCTTAGGGGAGTCTGTAAATGGAGCGAGCATTGCTGCTGTATGCGATCCCAATGAACCATCAACAAATCCTTTTACACCTCCAATTTTCAGCCATTTATCACCATTCCCATTTTTTTTAATCTTTTCTTTTAGCGCTACCCAATTCTCAAGAGGAACCATAGCATAAATACGTGTGATCAGGCTATGATTATCCCTGGCTCTTTCCAATGCATCCAGGTAGCCACACATATGATGCACTGAAGTTACTCCTTTCGAAGCAACATAGTTCATGGCTTTAATAAGCGCTTTATCCGTTTGTTCATCAGATGCGGGAGGAATTTTTTTTTCAATTAACCAGGCAGCATTTTCTTTAAAGATTCCTGTTAACTGTCCTGACGAATTGCGTACGATAGTAC
>JAPLDR010000070.1 GCA_026391655.1 Bacteroidia bacterium
ATTTAATTTAGTTAGTTCTGTATTAGCTTCCTGTATCTTGTTAGTCTGTAATTTAATAAAACTTTGGTTCTCAAGAAGCAAATCATTTGCCTCTTTTAGGTTTTCCGCGTGTGCACGCAATTCTTCTGATTGATCCTCAATTAAAGTTTGCCGTTCAAGTAAAACTTTGTTGGCATGAGTAATTTCCTCTGTCCGTTTTTCAACTAATTCAGAAAGCTCTTTTTGCTTTTTCCGATACATTTCCAACTTTAAGTAGTAAGCGAGAAAAAGAACCAAGGCAAAAACTGAAAGAACTATTATTCTAAACCACAGGGTTTTCCACCAAGGGGGCAAAATAATTATCCTTAACGAAACTCCTTTTTCGTTCCAAACGCCGTCATTGTTTGAACCCTTCACATGAAGCACATATTGGCCTGAATTCAAATTTGTATAAGTTGTTTCCCTTTTGTTACCCGCATAAATCCAGTCTTTATCAAAACCCTCCATTTTATAGGCATATTGATTTTTTCCAGGTGCTACAAAATCCATAACTGCAAAATAGAAAGTAAGGACAGATTGTTTATAGGATAAAATAAGCGTTTTTGTTTCCGTTATGTTTTGAACTAATGGTGAGTTTTCAGCGCCTGGTTCTACACTTTTATTAAATATTTTCAGATCAGTAATCAAAACATTTGGGATGCTTTTGTTTTCGGCAATTTTTTCAGGGGAAACAATGTTGAACCCATTTGTGCCTCCCATTAAAAGATCACCACTATTTGTTTTCAAAACGCTTCTTTCATAGAATTCATTACTTTGCAAACCATCGTCTTTAGTAAAATTATTAAATTTCCCATGTTTAAAATCAAACCTGCATATGCCCTTGTTTGTGGTCACCCAAAGAACGCCCGACTGATCCAAAACTAGTCCTTTAATAGCATTACTGGGTAATCCATCTTTTTCATAATACCTTTTAAAAGATCCTGTAATTGGGTTAAACAGGTTTAGACCATCATGTGTGCCTATCCAGATACATGAGTCATTTTCGATCTGAATATCGGAAGTTGTAGGATAGCTCAAACTATTTGTATCATTTCGATCAGGTATGTAGGTTACAAAACGCTTATCCACTGGTGAAAAAATCTGGAAACAGTTAGTAGATCCAATAAGAAAACGCCCATTAGAGAATTTTTTAAGTTTAATGATCATTTTATTGACTAAACCGCTGTTTTCTGGCGTATATTGAGTAAACTTTTTCTCTTTGATTTTAAAATTGATTAAACCTTGATCAAAGCTTCCCAACCACAAATCATCATTGTCGCCTACTGCAATTGCATAAATATTATCATCTTTAATATCGCTGTTTTTAGTTGTAAATGATGTAAATGATTTGGTTTTACCATCAAAATGAACAAGTCCTCCGGCCCATGTCCCCAGCCAGATTTTATTATTGGAATCTTCAACCATGCAAAGAATTGAATTGCTGCTTAAATTTGAATTATCCTTATTGAAATGTAAGAATCTATTTGTCTGTTTATCAAAAAGATTCAATCCACCACCATCTGTTCCCAGCCAGGTTTGACCATTCTGATCTTCTAAAAAACAAGTGACCGTATTGTGACTCAGACTAAAGGGTGCCCCTGGCAAAGTTTGATAACTAATAATCGCGTCTCTATTTTTCATTGCGATGTTGAGACCTCCCGCAAATGTACAAAACCACAAATTGCCTGTTCTATCCTGATTAATTGCCTGTATCGACTCGTTATTCAAACTCATTGAATTGTAATCATCTTTTCTATATTGCCAGAATCTTTTATTTTCCTTGTCAAATAGATTAATTCCATCATTATCAGTACCTACCCACAAATCTCCCACATCATCAATAAAAAGGGTTTTTATCCAATTGCTTGAGAGGCTAAACTTATCCTTATCATCATGTTGGAAATGAATTAAATTTGTGATTTTAGCTTCGGGATTGTTTATCAGAACATAAATTCCCTCTAAGCTTCCAAACCAGAGATTTCCTTCCCGATCCTCCACAATGCCTATAAAAAATGTATTTGACAAATCACCGGCATTGCTTTCGGCCTGCGTAATATGCCTAAAGGTTCCTGTCCCGGGCAGAAACAGGTTCAATCCTTTTCGTGTTGTTACCCACAGTCTGTTATTTTTATCGATCAATACACCTTCTACATTATCATTACTGAGGCTTTCGGGATTATTGGGATCATGCTTAAATTGAATGATTTGATTTTTAATACGGTCAAAATAAATTACTCCAACACTTGTAGCCAGCCATAAGTTGCCCAGGGAATCCTCGGCAATGTTTAATATGAAGCAACTTATCCCTCTTAATGGAGATGCTTTGTCAAGCATATAATTCAGAAAGCGATCCTTCTTCCTGTCATATAAACATAAACCATTTTGTGTGCCTATGAGTAAATTTTTATCATGGTCTTCAATTATTGTTCGTACAAGGTTATCTGGCAGGCTGGTAGAATCAGCCGGATTATTTTTATATACCACAAAATTTAAACCATCATACCTGTTGAGCCCATCATAGGTTCCAATCCATACGAATCCTTTAAAATCCTGTAAAACGCTTGTCGTTTGGGAAGAAGAAAGACCATTATCAGGTGTCAGATGGTTGAACTGTAATTGTATAGGCTGAGCATAAATACCTGACTCGGTTGTCAATAACAGAAGAATAACATATGTTAATAATGCAAATAAATATTGGCTCTTCATCATTAAATTACTTCCTTTTTTTTGTGCCACCCAATTTTTTCAAATTTATAGTTTTGATAGAGTTTTGTCGTAAGAAACTGTTGCTGTTGAAACCCACCTGTTCGAACATTCTGACCTTGTTAAATTCAAAGGGTTCTTTTTTTATCTTCGAAAAGTAATGATATTTTTATTACAATTTAAACAATTCTTGTTGGCAGGATAATTTTTGAATATTTTAAAAATACATCGATTTAGATATGTCCGAATCTATGTTAATGGCAGCGTAAATTTGAATTTGCTCCCGATACCTTCTTTTGTTTCAACCCAAATCTTTCCGTTGTGTTTTTCTACAAACTCCTTGCAAAGGATTAAACCAAGACCGGATCCTGATTCCTGAGAAGTACCTTTAGTTGATGAGTTTGTTTCAATCTTAAAAAGTAAAGGTATTTTTTCTTCAGGAATGCCAACTCCCGAATCGCTTACACAGACCTCAATCTGATTTGATTTTATAGAGGAAGATACCGTTATAATGCCATTTTCGCGTGTAAATTTTATGGCATTGGAAAGTAGGTTTCTCAAAATCGTTTTTAGCATGTTCTCATCTGCTTCGACATATACATCCGGATGGATTTTTAATTGAATGCTGATATTCTTTTTGATCGCATCACCCTCAAGAAAATTATAAGTTTCTTTTGCCACCA
>JAPLDR010000038.1:0-17625 GCA_026391655.1 Bacteroidia bacterium
CAAATTTACTACTGCCTTTTATCTTTATTCCTTTGGCACTTTTCTCTTTGAATTTAACCTCTAAACTGTCTTTGCTGACATCAATTCCTACTGACTGCTTTGTTAACTCCATTTTATTTAAAATTTAATAGTTAAGGAATTTATCTCACAGTCTTTCCTCTCAATTTGATACGAAATCTATGCCTGTAGCAATAGTTTCTCAATACTGTTCAGACTCGAAGAAAATTCAGTAATGGGAACTTCTCTTAGTAACGACATACAATTTCTTGTTGTCTTGGTTAAAATCTTTTTCCCATTAGTGTCCTTTTATTATCTTACAAACGTATTAACTTTAAATAATGCAAACATAAGAGGTTTGGGATTGAAAATAAGGTTTTGCAAATCCGGGCAACAAAAACCTTATTCCTGTTTTCTTAACCTTGGTAGCAATCCCATTCCCCTTCTCGCATTTCAATTTACATTCAACAAGTTATTTGCTATTCATCTTTTTTAAACCTAATTTTGGGGAAACGCTAAATAAAACGCTTTTACGTAGGTGTAATTTTAAAACAACCGAAAACTATGGATGAAAATAAGCTTGCGATATTAGTACTTGGAAAACCAAATTCTGGAAAATCTAATACTTGGTATGCGATTTTCAATCGAACAATCAGAACAGGATGGAAAAAATTAGTACTATCAAATAGTGAATTAGACGTATTTGTTAAGAATTCTTCATTTGAAGAAACGGGGAAAGAAATTAGTATAGATATTTTTATACGAAATGCGTCATTCGAAGAATATGGAGATGAGGCAATTGATTTTTTTGATTTAGAGAATCTACCTAAAATTGTTTTTTGTTCTGTTCAATATATAGAAAAAGGAATCAGAACAATCAACTGGTTTAAAGATAATGGGTATTATTTATATATTCAATGGCTAAATCCTGGTTATAAATATGATATAGAGTATTCTGACTATTTGGATTTTGAAAAAACTTTTAAAGATTTTGGAGAATTCCAAAAAGTTACAGGAAAAGAAAAGGTTAATAGAACGCTTGAAATTAGAAGGTTTTTATTAAACTGGATTTTGAAAAATGGAAAATGAAATAGACCCTTTGGTTGAATGGGCAGTTTGGGGGCATCTTGATTCCAAAACTGATTTGGAGTTAATTTTATTGAAAGGACATCTACTAATGGAAATGATTATGGATACTGCTCTTGGCAAGAACAATACTACTAATTATAAGAATTATTCATTTTATAAAAAGATTTCTATTCTTGAAACCGTTGATTTTAATGATAATCATAAAAAGGAACTAATTATATCTTCGCTTAAAACCTTAAATAATTTGAGAAACAAACTTTCACATGAATTTCAGTTTGATATTAATAAAGGGGAATTAGAACAGTGGGCTTCAAAGATATTAGAAAACTTAAGAGGTATGAAATTCTCTAAATATACTTACAGAACAAAGATCGTACATTCATTTTCTATTTTATCAATAAACCTTTTGGAATTAACGAATTGAAATAACATATATTAGGGGGCTAAGACAGTAGTAAGTAAGCAATAAGGACGGTTTGTTGACACCCGTATTCACAAGTTATACAAAATTTAATTAAAAAACCAGAATTCTACCATGATAAAACAACAGAAAATGAATTTGGAACTAAGATTCGGACAACCTAACTCGTATGACTTTGATACTATTTTAGACCAGTTTTCTGGCACTAAGATTAATTCATTTAGGACATCAAGTATTCCTTTAGTCCAATTCTGGAAGGAGACAGATTCTAAATTGAATGAGTTATTTCATAAGATTGGATTACATTCTGACAAACAAGTTTTATGTTTTGAATATCCAACAAAACCACAAGAAGGAATAGGGAAAGCGTCAATGACAGACTTGATGATTTTATGCGATGATTTCAAGATTGCAATCGAAGCAAAGTTTACTGAATACGCAAAGATGAAGCCAGACCCGATTAATAAATGGAAACAAAAGGGTAATAATGAAGCCAATAAGCAAAAGGTACTTGATTATTGGACAAGCCTAATCAGACCATTTTCAAATGGATTTGACAATGATTCATTGCAAAAAATTAGCTATCAATTTTACCATAGAACTGCATCGGCATGTAAAGTGTTAGGGAAAGCTATTGTTATATATCAAGTTTTCTATGATAAAGACACTTATGGATTTTTAGAAAATTTTAAAAGCAAATTGCGGGATTATATTAGTATTCTTAACCCTAATGATAAATTGAGTTTTTATATTTGGGAGATAGAAGTAATTCAAAAAGTTACAGACAATAATGAGAATGACCCGTTTACTCAGATGAAATTTCAAAATATTTATGAATTTATAAAGACAGATTTATATAAAATGTAAATTTTGTGCATATCAAAAACTATATGTCAATTGCGGTTGCAGTGGCATACAAGCAGCGGTTCGCTGCACAAACATTTGTGGTACGCGGACAGGACAACACCAGCAAGTCCGCAACTACATATAGTTAAGATTATTATAGGATATCCATTATTTAAAAACATCGTAACCATACCGCATAATCATAATGGAAACAATAATCAGGAAGAAGATGCGGATAAAACTATTTCCCCTCTTTAATGCCATTTTACTCCCGATAATACTCCCTGAAATATTAAAAACAGCCATTAAGATCGCGATTCCAAGAATGAAGTTTCCCTGCCGGATAAAGACGATAAGCGCCGAGATATTGGTCATGCAATTCACAATTTTTGCATAGGCCGAAGCCTGAACAAACTCAAAACCGAGTACAACGACAAATGCCAGCACGAAAAAACTTCCGGTTCCTGGACCAAAGAACCCATCATAGAATCCAATCACCAATCCGATTGCTGCCCCAAATATCATCTGCCGGTATAATGAAAGCTGTTTCGGGGCAACTTTGCCCAAATCTTTTTTCAGAAAAGTATAGATGGCAATGGCGATTAAGATGATCAGAATAATCGGTTTCAGCGTGGCAGGATTGATGATGCTCACAATTTTTGCACCAAAATAGGAAGCAATAAATGATGCAATGGAAATGACCAGCAGCAATTTTATATTGAACCTGATTCGCCGTGCATATTGAAATGCTGCCATTGAAGTGCCTGAAAGCGCTGCAATTTTATTCGTCCCAAAAATAGTTGGCAGTGAAGCATTTGGCAACGTGACGAGCAATGCAGGTATCTGGATCAATCCGCCTCCGCCAACCACCGCGTCAATAAAGCCAGCCATAAATGCCAGTACAGCTAAGATTAATAATGTCAGGAGATTATATTCTGAGAGAAAACCGGAAATATCCATTAAGGAATCATTTGATAATTAGTTTGGTGCAAAGCTATGAATATCTGCCGATATAAATAAATTGCTTCTTCCTGCCATAAGTGTTTTTTACTTTTTAACTTTGCGTTTTTTGTTTTAAATATATGGGAACGACGCATTTAATGGTATGGATGGCTCTGGTACTGATCGTGGGCTTAGTTGGATTGATTATTGTCAGAGAGAGATACCGGCCACTTCTTGCTTTGTTAATTGTACTCGCAAACACTGCATTATCGGCAATCCCTTCAATACTGGCATTAACAACTGGTCCGCAACTGGGCGTGTTCAATATTCCTCATTTAGTTGGAGACATCAATATAAAAATCGACAGTCTCTCAGCCTGGTTTATTTTAATCATCAATTTTACTTCTATTACGGGTGTATTGTATGGCAGCGGCTATTTGAAAACCTATTCACACCTAAAAACTAACCTCGAATTGCATTGGGTATTCTACATTCTGTTCCATCTTTCCATGGTGTGGGTATGTATGTTCGACAATGGTATTGCCTTTCTCATCGCATGGGAACTCATGTCGCTTTCCTCGTTAATGTTAGTCATATTTGAATTTCAAAATAAGCAAACCTTAAAAGCCGGGATTAATTATATGGTGCAAATGCACCTGAGTGTCGTATTATTGACACTTGGCTTTATTTTGCTGTATATCAATACCGGATCGTTTAATTTTGAAGCAATTGCCCAAATGTCTTCAAACAAGAATTCGATCTGGATATTTGTTTTACTCTTTTGCGGTTTTGCCATTAAAGCAGGTTTTATCCCTTTTCATACCTGGTTACCTCATGCCCACCCGGCTGCTCCATCGCATGTTTCGGGAGTAATGTCAGGTGTTATTGTCAAATTAGGGATTTACGGGATTTTCAGGATAATCATGTATTTGCGACACGATTGGCTGCTGTTTGGAGAAGTAATACTGCTCCTGTCAGTTTTAACAGCTCTTTATGGTATTGCCAATGCCGCAGTAAAATATGATTTTAAACAGATGCTCGCCTATTGTACAATTGAAAACATCGGTATTATCGGGATCGGGCTGGGAATAGGACTTATGGGAATAGGGAATGGTGATAAAACTATGGCAGTTCTTGGATTTAGCGGAGCTTTGTTGCACACGCTGAACCATTCCTTATTCAAGTCGTTGTTATTCTTTGGCGCTGGAAGTGTCTATCAGCAAACACATACACGAAATATTGAACGTTTAGGCGGTTTAATAAAAAAGATGCCGGTCACCGCTATGATGTTTCTGATCGGGTCAATGGCCATTGGTGGCGTACCCCCGTTTAACGGATTTGTTTCTGAGTTTATTATTTATAACGGATTATTCAAAGGTTTACTTGGTTTTCAGGGGATTTCACAGACTATTTTGCTCGTGTTGACGATAACAGGTCTGGTAATAGTGGGAGGGATGTCGCTGATTACTTTTACAAAAACATTTGGTGTTATTTTCTTAGGCAATCCCCGTCAGGAATTACCTCACGAACCAAAGGAAGCTTCATTTATCATGCTTTTACCGCAATACCTCATTGTTGCTGCCATGTTATCTGTAGCACTTGTGCCTCAATTTTTCTTCTCGTATGCCAACAAGGTTGTATCAGCTGCATTTGCAATAGAATCTGCAGGATCTGCCGTTTCTTTTGCCCCCATGGTTCAGAGTATTGCCAGTGTCGGAAAAATAAGCATGGTTTTTATTGTTCTGATGATAACCATATTCGGAATTCGCTGGTTAATTGTAAGAAAACGGCACTCCGTAGCTTATGAGACATGGGGTTGCGGATATGCAGCGCCCGTAAAAAAAGCACAATATTCAGGTCAATCCTTCACACGGTCGTTTGGCCTGCTGTTTAGTTTTCTTAAGGGAAAAAGGACGTCTGAAAGAATTCAGAAAGAGAAGCTTTACCCCGGGCAGTACAGTTATTCAACGCATTATATTGACATACTGGAGGAATATTTTGTTGCCCCATTGGCTAAAAGGTTAACTTTTACTTTGAATTACTTTCAGTTTATACAGAACGGACAAATACAATCCTATGTTCTTTACGGCTTGTTTTTTATAATTTTGGTTTTTCTTGGAACCGCATTCAATCTTATCTATTGATTTAGTGAATGGAAAAGACGCTTATTGAAATATGTAATCTGCTTGCGATTGTCGCAATAGTAGGTATCCTCTTTTTAAAAACAAAAGGGCGGGGGATTCTTACTATAGGAATCATCACACTTCAGGTGATCATCAATACAGTGGTTGCTTTATCAGTATTTGCAAACGGGCCGGTTGAATATTTCTATCCGGGATCATTTGTGACGGGGGCGATCCCGGTCAGGATCGATTATTTATCAGCCTGGTTTATACTTGTTATCAGTTTTACTTTTTTAACCGGCGCATGGTATGGCATTCAGTATATGAAGAAGTATATTGAACAGTCCGATAACCTGGCGCTTCATGCTGTGGCATTCCTGTTACTTTATACTTCATTGATTGATATATGCCTGGTTCAAAACAGCATTGTATTGCTTGTGATTTGGGAAATAATGGCACTGTCTTCATTCGTCGTTATAATCTTTGAACATTATAAAAGTACAACGTTAAAAGCCGGAATCAACTTTCTGATTCAGTCGCATGTCTGCATACTTTTACTGACAATTGCTTTTATGTGGGTAAAGGTTAAAACAGGCACTTTCGATTTTAATGCAATTTCCTCGTTTTCCACCACTCAAACCAAAATAACCGGATTCGCGCTTTTTATCTTATTCTTTACCGGATTTGCTATAAAGGCAGGGTTTGTCCCTTTTCATACATGGCTACCGTTGGCTCACCCCGCTGCGCCGGCACATATATCAGGCATTATGTCGGGTGTAATTATTAAAATTGGAATCTATGGTATTCTTCGGGTACTTATGCTGATAAAGACAGACATGGTAACCGTCGGATATTTTATTCTGTTTGTTTCGTTGATCACAGGTCTTTACGGCGTGATGTTAGCCATTGTTCAGCACAACCTTAAAAAATTGCTGGCCTACCATAGCATTGAAAACATTGGGATTATTGGTATTGGTATCGGATTAGGATGTCTCGGGCTGGGATATAACAATCAATTACTTGTTCTTGCGGGCTTTGGCGGGGCACTGTTACATGTTTTGAACCATTCACTCTTTAAATCTTTGCTGTTTTTTAGTGCAGGGAATGTTTATCAGGCCAAACATATGATGAATATCGAGTCGTTGGGGGGCTTAATAAAGCGGATGCCTCATACGGGTTACTTGTTTTTAATCGGATCGCTGGCCATTTGCGGTTTACCACCGTTTAACGGTTTTATATCAGAGTTCTTTTTATACAATGGACTATTTCATGGATTAGTGTCGAGTAATCTGCAGTTTATCCTTTTTCTTCTGTTTTCCATATTGGCATTGGTGATCATTGGCGGACTGGCTCTGATCTGTTTTACCAAGGCTTTTGGCATCGTATTTTTAGGCTCTCCACGCGAAGAGATTCATGAAGAAAAAAATATTGAAGTACCGATGCGGATTTGGCCGATGTATCTTATAGTGTTGTTAATAATGATTATAGGGCTATTCCCTCTGATATTTAATACTTATTTATTGAATGTCATTAGCTTGTACGGGCCAGGTTTGAATCCTCAGGCTAAAGTGCATTTCGGCGAAATACTTACTCAATTATCAATTGTCGGCTGGTATTCTTTGGGATTTGTTGCCTTGGTTTTCCTGATCTATAACCTAAAGTTGTTGATTACCAGAAGACGAATTGTCAATCAGGATACAACCTGGGGATGTGCCTATACAGGTCAAACCGGAAAGTTGCAATATACAGCTTCTTCATTTATCCGTTCATACCGTAAATTGGCAGAACCAATCCTTTCCATAAAAAAGAAAAAAGAAGAGGCAAAAGGTTTATATCCGGGAATTATCATGCAGAAAACGCATGCGCTTGATAAAATTGAAACCTGGCTGATCGATAAACCATTGTTGAAGGTCAGAAAATTTTTGGGCTCATTTGTTTTCCTGCAAAATGGAAATATTCAGGCTTATATACTTTATGGATTTGTTTTTGTGGGATTAGCCTTGCTGCTTCCTTCCATAATCGAAAAGATAGTTGTGATCGTTAAATTTTTAAACCAATTATAATATGGTCAGCTTATTACTCATCCTTTTAATGAGCTTGTTTTTTACGGGTTTCATCATCCGGACAAAAAGCATTCTGTCGGGGCGTAAAGGGCCGGGAATTTTTCAGCCGATGAGAGATATATTCAGGCTATGGAAGAAGGGCTCGGTTTATAGCACCACGACCAGTTTTATTTTCCAGATCGCGCCAAGCGCTTATTTCGCGTCGGTATTGATGGCTGTTTTGATGGTACCTCATGGACGTAATCCCGGATTTATCTCATTCGACGGCGATTTTATCATGTTCGCTTATATTCTTGCTTTTGGTAAATTTTTAATGATCGTTTCAGCACTTGATACAGGAAGCAGTTTCGAAGGGATGGGAGCAAGCCGTGAGGCCCTTTTTTCAATGCTTGTTGAACCTGCCTTTTTTATATTATTAGGTTCGTTCGCCCTTTTCACCGGACAGACTTCCTTTCATGATATATTCAGCACGTTGCATTACGGTTCACAGGTTTCATATTTACTGGGGGCATTGGCTTCGTTTGTTTTGGTGTTAATTGCCATGATCGAAAATAGCCGGATGCCTCTTGACGATCCCAAAACGCACCTTGAATTAACGATGATCCATGAGGTGATGATTCTTGACAATAGCGGCTTTGATCTCGGTACGATCCTGTACACAACCAACTTGAAATTCGCAATGTACGGGGCAATTATATCAAACTTCTTTATTGGCGTGTTGCCTTATGAAATATCAATACCGATGTTTTTTATCATTCAACTCGGGTTTGCAATTGCAGTCGGCGTTATCGAGTCGTTTATGGCTCGTTTTAGAATGGGTCATAATCCACAATTCGTCTTTATCCTTACATCGGTATCTTTATTGATATTTTTTGGGGTGCTGCTTGTCCTTGGGAAATTTGCATAAAATAGTAGTTATATGACAGATATACTTTTAATCGCTTTAGCCATGTCGTTGCTCTACATTAGTATTGCAAACAGGCTTTATACTTACCTGACCATCCTGGTTTTTCAGGGTTTTATCCTCTTTGGTGTAACCTATCTTACACTTACGAAGATAAGCACGATCAACCTGATGCTTATCATGCTCGAAACAATTGTTTTCAAAGCACTGGCAGTTCCCTTGTTTGTAAATTATGTCATAAAACGAAATGGAATTACGCGCGAAGCAGAACCTTATCTGCCAAACTTCGTTTCGCTGATTATTGTGACATTTATTACTGTGTCAACAATCATTTTATCGAGTTCCATAAAAGATGTTAACCTTGACAAAACCTTTTTTGTAGTGGCCTTGTCTACAATTTTCACGGGACTTTACCTTATTGTGACACGCAAAAAAATTATTACTCACGTTATCGGTTACCTGATCATCGAAAATGGTGTTTTTGTCCTTTCGCTTGCAGTGGGGAACGAAATGCCGATGTTGGTAAACCTCGGTATAATGCTCGACATTTTTGCGAGTGTGCTTATTCTGGGCGTTTTCTTTAATCGTATTGGCGATTTATTAAAAGATCCTGATATTCACCATTTAAGTAACCTTAAAGACTAAACGGCTATGATTGGGATTTTTATAACGGTGGCTTTCACGATTAGCGGTTGTTTGTTCTTTAACCGGAATAAACTGATCAATTATACGCTGCTGGTTCTGTTCATCGCCTTATTGATTGTTTTTAGCTATGTTGAATACAATCATTTAAATATAAGGGAACTGGGTTTTTTTAAACCGGATGCACTAGGTGTTCTTTTATTGATCGCATCATGTATAGTTTCCATTCCGGTAATCATTCATGGCTATCGATATATCGAAAAGCATAACCTGGATGAAACACCTAAATCAAGAGGGGTATTTTTCGGAGCTATGGTTCTGTTGATATCTGCCTGTAGCGTGGTCTATTTATCGGGTCATATCGCTGTTACCTGGATTTTCATCGAAATTACAACATTAAGCGCCTCCACATTAATCTATCATCACCGCAATCTCCGGGCATTGGAAGGTGTCTGGAAATACGTTTTTATATGTGCCATCAGCATCACATTTGTTTATATTGGGATACTTTTTCTGAGTTTATCGCTCAAAGATGCCGGAATTGACGATATGTCATTTGCATCACTCTATGCGAATGCGGGCAAACTCAATCCATTTTGGCTGAAACTGGCGTTTCTTTTTATCTTCACTGGGTTTACTGCTAAACTTGGTCTGGTTCCCATGTATACAGCAGGTATTGATGCAAAAGATAAAGCCCCGGCTCCGGCAGGCGCATTGCTGGCCAGTGTTTTAATGAATGCCGGATTCGTGAGTATTTACAGGGTCTATGCCGTTATTTCGCGCACACCACTTGAACACTGGGCAAATACCATCATGATTATCGCAGCCTTGCTTTCTATTTTTGTAGCAACAGTATATATGACCCGAATTAAAAATATCAAGCGTATGTTTGCTTATTCGGGTATCGAACATATGGGACTGGTCATGCTTGGTCTGGCTGCCGGTGGGATTGGTGTTTATGCTGCTATATTGCATATCATCCTGCATACTTTGATCAAACCAACTTTATTCCTGCAATTCAATCAGATCTATTGGGTTTATCAAAGCAAGAGTATTTATGATGTGGGGAATTATTTCAAGTACAATAAAGTCGGGGCAATATTATTATTTCTCGCGTTTATATCTGCCACAGCGATGCCCCCTTCCGGTTTGTTTATCAGTGAATTCCTGATCTTTCAGTCATTGTTCCAGGCTCACTATATTATTATCCTGCTGGTTGTTTTGATTCTTCTGACCATGATCATCTGGGGCTTTGGCCTGAATATTTTCAAATTGCTGTTTACTCCTCATCCGACAATTGATGAAACCAGGATTCCTCATATTTCACCATGGGAGTCATTTTCGCAATATTTATTACTTGGACTGGCTGTTTATCTGGCATATAACCCGCCTGTCCAATTTGTCACGCTATTACAGGCCGCAGTTAAATTAATAAAATGACAACTACAAAATACATCAATATATCCAACAATCAGGCAATTGCTTCAACGGATATTCCTGAACACAATTACGACTTATTTGCATCGGGAAATCTTGAACTGATGAGTGGAAATCCCGCACGGCATTGTGTGAACTATTTTGGTTATCGCGTAGCCGACAAAATAAAATTGATTTGCTGTATCGCCGATGACGATTTGCACCAAATCCTGGTTTCTTCCTCATTGGTGGACAGCAGCATGGAATTAGCCTCATTCACTGCCCAAAACCATAACTTTGAGAAGTTTGAAAGAGAAATACACGAAAATTTCGGAATAGGATATATTGATCATCCATGGTTAAAACCGTTGCGGTATGCCTGTAACCGTACGGACAAAGATCAACGGATCGAAAATTATCCGTTTTATGAGGTTGATAGTGAAGAGTTGCACGAGGTAGGTGTTGGTCCTATACATGCCGGGATTATCGAACCCGGACATTTCCGTTTTATTTGCAACGGCGAGCAAATTATGCACCTCGAAATTCAATTAGGTTACCAGCACCGGGGTGTTGAACAATTATTTCTGCAAAAGGAAAAACTACTGGAGCGAACCACGCTTGCCGAAAATATTGTTGGCGATACTGTTGTTGGGCATACCACAGCTTTTGTAAACCTGTGGGAAAGTTTGTGTGGCTATACTCCTGATTATTCGCTTCATTATGCGCGTACACTGGCTTTGGAACTCGAACGGCTGGCCAATCATACGGGCGATTTGTCCGGCGTTTGTGCCGACATTGCCTATCAGCTTGGGAATTCGGTTTACGGGAGGTTACGTACTCCTATTGTCAATTTCTTCCAGGAATGGGGTGGAAACCGTCTTGCAAAAGGATTGATTCGGGCGGGTAAAATTAATTTCCCGTTCACAAACGAACATGCTAAAAGGCTTGTTGAAGTGTTTGAGGCTTATGAACCCGATTTTAATGAAATAACCCGAAAACTTTTCAACCTGCCAAGTGCTTTATCGCGAATGGAAAAAACGGGGGTTGTATCCTATGAAGAAGTACTCGAAATCGGAACTGTTGGGATGGCTGCACGAATGAGCGGACTGAACCGGGATATTCGTTCGTCGCATCCGAATAATCTTTACGGAAATATTGACCACAAGCCTATTATTAAACATCACGGTGACGTGTATTCACGCGTGCAAATCAGAAAGACCGAGATAAAACAATCGATTGGCTATATTAAAGGTTTGTTGCAGGAAGTACCTGAATTTAAAAAGCCGGAAGATTTTGTTTTAACCCCTCAAAAAGAAAAGTTTGCTATTTCGCTTGTTGAGGGATGGCGGGGCGAGATATGCCATTGTGCCATTACTGATGAAGCTGGTAATCTGAAGATTTATAAAATTAAAGATCCCTCGTTCCATAATTGGATGGCGCTGTCACAATCGGTACGAAACAATGACATCTCCGATTTTCCGATCTGCAACAAGAGTTTTAGTTTATCGTATTGCGGACACGATTTATAAAGTGAAAAGGAAAGGTTGAATTTTAAAGGACAAAAAGTAGAAAGGTTGAAACATCAGGAAGGCCACAAAGTCACCAAGACACGAAGTTGCACAAAGCATTGGATGTCAATAGTAAATTCTTGGTGAATCTTTGAGACTTGGTGTCTTTGTGGCAAAACAAACGTTTTCGGAGCAAATTCATCTATTCAACTTTAATCCTCAGTTTTAAATAAAGGGCTTAAATTATATAAATGAGAAGCTATGTTGAATAATTTAAAGATATTATGGCATCAGGGGAAACAGTTTATTCCTGATGTAACAACTGCAAAAGTCCCTGGAATTTTCAGGGGACGTCCCGTCATTACGGATGCAAAAGTTGATGAATCCCTATTGTTGGATCTTTGTCCGACCAAAGCTATTTCAACAAGTCCGGTAAGTATCGATTTGGGGAAATGTACTTTTTGTGGGGAGTGCGCCATACAGTTCCCCGACAAAATTTCGTTTACTAAAGACTATAAGCTATCGACCAACGACAGAGAACGGCTGATAATCAAAGAGGGAGATGATCAGGCAATAGAATTAAACTCCGATTTGATCCGCTCAGAAATACACAGGCTTTTCGGGAGATCGCTCAAGCTAAGGCAAGTCTCAGCTGGCGGAGACAATAGTTGTGAATGGGAATTAAACTCATCAAACAATGTCCAGTTCGACATGAGTCGCTTTGGAATTGATTTCGTAGCCTCGCCACGTCATGCAGATGGAATTGTAATCACAGGCCCGATTACAGCAAATATGGCAGAATCTGTGGAGCGCTGTTATAATGCTGTTCCGAGTCCCAAGATTATCATTCTTGCCGGAACCGATGCGATCAGCGGAGGAATTTTTGCAGATAGTCCCGCCATTAACCGTGAATTTTTATCAACGCATCACATCGACCTTTATGTACCTGGAAATCCTATACATCCATTAACGTTCATTAATGGCGTGTTGAGTTTGTTGAAAAAGAAGAGTTAGTCAGTGCCATACAAAATATCGTTAAAAAAGTTTACAATATCAAATGGCAAATACGTACACACAAATAGATTTGCATTTAGTTTTCGCGGTGAAAGGCAGACAAAGTCTGATAAAAATCGCTTGGGAATAACAATAGAACATTACGCTCCTCCGGAGCTACCAATATGATTTTTCACTGATTCGCTACCAATATTTTCGCCCCTCCGGGGCTCACAATATGATTGCTAAGAATATGATTATTGAACATTGAGAGAGTCGGAAATTGAAGAACAATAGAAATTAGCTCTGTAATAATATTCGTCGCAGCGAGAGAATTAATACGAGATGGCTCCGTAGGAGCGAAATATTGGTAGAAAATATGGCGTTATAACAATAAGAGGCGCAACCGGAAATGCAAAACGAAAAGGCGGGGTTCTATGCGCCGCAAAGCAAAAGGAAAAGAGATGACGGAATGAAAAATACATTATACCCTGTTAAACGCTGCGTAACGGTTCATGGTATAGCCCGGGATTTTAATTCCGGGTACAAATTTCAAATTTATTTGCATGCCGGAATTACCTGAACCTCTTTCTTTTTCGCAAAAAAATCATTCCAAACGCTGGTATCCCAATCAGGACGATTCCCTTGCTCGTCAAAAAGCTGGCAATACATACACGACCACAGACCGGCATAAATATGATAATATCTTTTCCCGTTGTATTCGATAATGGTTACATCGGTAAATTCGCAAATATTATTTGGTGTAACAAGCTCTGTGATTTTAGCCTGAAGCCATAACGGAAAATCCCTGGGTCCTGTGATTGTGTCTTTTTTATCACAAGAAAGAAAGCTTAGAAGCAGAAAAATACCGATAAGAAGAATAAACCGTCTCATAAGGTAAATTTTAGTTCAAATTTACACAATTTATTTATTTGAGTAGAATTTTCGTTTGAAATAAAACGCCACATTCACTAATCCAACCATCACGGGTACTTCAACAAGCGGGCCGATTACTGTCGCAAAGGCAGCTTGTGAATTTATATCGAATACGGCGATAGCCACTGCAATAGCCAGCTCGAAATCGTTACTTCCAGCCGTAAAAGCCATGGTCGTTGATTTTTCATAACCTTCTCCCATCCATTTCGCTATAAAAAAGGTAGAGAAAAACATGAAAGCAAAATAAATAGTATACGGTATTGCAACCCTGATGACATCTAACGGTAATCCGATGATTTTCTCCCCTTTCAGTGAAAACATCACAAATATGGTGAATAACAGGGCGACCGGAGTTAACCATGAAACGTTTGGAATAAATTTGGCAAAGTACCATTCACTTCCCTTCCAGCTACGAAGTACAAAGTTCGAAAGTAGTCCGGCAAAAAAAGGTATTCCTAAATAGATCAATACCATAATTGCAATTTGGGAAATCGAAACTTCAACAACGGCTCCTTTCAAACCAAACAACGGCGGCAAAAGGGTAATAAACACCCAGGCATAAACAGAATAAAAAAGTACCTGGAAGATGGCATTAAAAGCCACTAATCCGGCAGCCAGCTCAGTGTCGCCTTTGGCCAGATCATTCCAAACCAGTACCATAGCAATGCATCGCGCCAGCCCAACGAGAATAACACCTACCATTAATCCCGGATAGTTGTGCAGAAAGATGATGGCAAGAAAGAACATTACAAGCGGACCGACAATCCAGTTTTGTGTAAGCGATAAACTCAGTAACCGGATGTTTTTAAAAACCAACGGAAGCTTTTCATACTTCACTTTAGCCAGAGGCGGATACATCATAAGGATCAACCCAATGGCTATTGGAATATTTGTAGTCCCTGAACTTAAAGAATTCCAAAAGCCTGAAATGCCTGGCACAAAATATCCAATAATTACTCCTGTAAACATCACCAGGAATATCCATAACGTGAGGTAACGGTCGAAAAATGAAAGTTGTTTAGCAGTTCCCATATTTGTTAATTTATAATGAGTTAATAAAAGATTTGCTTCTTAGGTTTATATTACTCGCAACAAATTGATTTACTATCAGAACAATCGCAGGAGGGTTCCGAATTGGTCAGTATACCGTTGAGGATTCCGGCAGCACAGCCAACCCCCGATTTAACGGCGATGGCACCAAACTGGCAATTAAGGGCACATGCCCCGCATTCCATACAATCGTCAATATCAACAATCCTTGCCTTTCGGTTGCTGATTTCAAAAACAGCATGAGGGCAAACCATCACACACAATCCACATCCCGTACAAAGTTCGGCATCAAGCTTTAACGTAACAACGTTTTTAAAATATTGCATTGTCTTCATATCATACTAATTTTGAAATAATGAAAAGAATAAGCCCAACGACAGCAAACGCAATCTGGAAAGGGATTGCCCATTTCATCTCTTTCTTCACGCCCGACAGCGAAGTGTAGGTTGAAGAGCCCGTAAAATTCATCGTCATAAAAGAGGCGAGACTCAGGTTAATTAATCCCATGGCAATACTTTCAATAAGCGGAACTTTAAAAAGCAGGTTCAAAACCAGCGTAATTACAACTCCCCAGAAAGCCCCTTTAAAGGTAAATGCCCTGAATGGAACCAAAGGTAAAAGCAGGGGAGCTATAACGATTCCTGCGAGATAAGCCCCAATAATATTTACTAATGGGAACAAACTTGTTTCCAGCATTTTTGCAAAAAGAAATCCAGTTCGGTCGAGACCCGAGAGGACAAAGAATACAAACAGGACGATCAACAACTTATATTTTCCATACATCATATCAACAGGTATAAGTTTTGCGCGTTCCTGAATGGGAAATGTCATTTCCCGTATTTCTGGCGTTGCTTTATAACCGGCCTGAATAAATGCTTTGATGTCTTTTGCATGAACCGGTCCATAAACAACCCGAAACCCGCTTTGCTTTTTAACAATGTGAGCTGCAACTCCGACAGCACCCAATTGCGGGACAATAATTGTGCGATGTTTTACAATGCTTTCCAGCGATGTTTTTTTAATACTCTTCACCAGATTGTCTGTTCCGAAAGTTCCTTTACCGGCAGCGCACCACACGTTAATCCCTTTGGTATCGATTACGAGAATCCACGCATTTAACGAATCAAGATTCTTGCGCAATGCATCGAATGACAACTTGTAATTGGCAGAAACAAACACATCCGATTCACTGTTCGGATTTCCGACTTTGTACAAACCCGGAATAACCGTGTAACAATCCCTTCCAATTCCCCACCGGACTTTGATGGCGCCCAAATAATCCATCCAATTCAATTGTGTTGAAACGGCTGGAAGACTTAAAGCTAAAGGTTTGAAAGATTGAAAATCGATTGGTAAATTCATATTTAAGAAGGTCTAAATGTTTATACCGGCATTTTTTAAAACGAATAACATAGCAAAATATCCTATAATCATTATTGTCAGTGATATACTTAGAGAAAGCCAGAAATCGACATTCTTCTTTAATAAAATCGGGAACATAATAAAGAAGATCAATGATGGAATTACCAACCAAAAAATTCCCTGGGATAAATCGGCAATTTTCCCGGTATCTTTTGTGTCGATATACATCCACATAAAAGCCAGCAATGAAACGATAGGAATTGAAGCTAAAATACTTCCAATAAATGTACTGCGTTTTGAAATTTCGGAAATAGCAACAATTGTGACTGACGACAGCAACACTTTGATAATGTAGTAAATCATATCTGTGAACTTTTAATGTTTTTTAAATAGAATTGATAAAAACTCTCTTTTATCTCGTCTCTTACCCTGATATATTCACTCAGGATAAATTCATCTGTTCCTTTTGCATGCGACGGGTCATCGAATCCAATATGGATACGGTATTTTACTTTTCCGATAAAGGCCGGACAAGTTTCGTTGGCTCCGCCACAAACTGTGATTACGTAATCCCATTCTTCGCCCAGGTATAAATCAACGGAGTCGGATGTATGATGACTAATATCGATACCGACCTCTTTCATTACTGCAACTGCTATTGGGTTTAATTTACCTGAAGCTTCCGTTCCGGCTGAACAAACCGTGATATTCGGATCGAATGACTGTAAGAAGCCATGAGCCATTTGGCTGCGACAACTGTTTCCTGTGCAAAGGATTAATATTTTCATAATTTTCTAATTTGAAGATGTAACTATTTGTCAGCCAGACGGAGGATGCGAATGAATTATTGAAAATGTCTTTCTTTTGCCACTAAGCCACAAAGTCTCAAAGATTCACAAAGACTGAAATACAGACAAATAACCCTTTGTGCAACTTCGTGTCCTGGTGCCTTTGTGGCATTTTTGGATTTAATAAATATCATCAGCGACTTCAATAAAACTACGAACAGCAAAACCCTTTAGGAAACTCGATCTCATTCAAAAAGCCAGAGAGAATTTTTTTCATCTCATCCACTTTTGTGTAATCGAGACAATAGTTTGTTTTTGCGCCTTCAACTGTTCCCCTGATCAGTCCTGCATCCTTTAATTCCTTCAAATGTTGATTAACCGTTGTCCGGCTAAGCGGCAACTCTTCCGAAATATCACCCGAGATGCACGTTTTTGTTTCGGCCAGGAAATGCAGGATTTGCAATCGTGCCGGGTGAGCCAATGTTTTAAATATGTTTGCCCTTTCCTGGAATACCTCGTCGAATAAATCTTTTTTTGAGACTACC
>JAPLDR010000038.1:17690-32733 GCA_026391655.1 Bacteroidia bacterium
GCGTAAATATACGTCAAATATTAATATGACGTATGTTTACGACATTAAATTTTAATAAATTTTTTAAACAGAATCTTCTGCTACATATTTTGCAGGGAGCAATAGAAAGGTAAGGAGCATATTGCAGACCAACTATCATGCTTTAACTGATATGTATTTTTCATGTAATCAGGTTATTGTAGATTAAAAAAGTTTTCCACGCCTCTATAATTTTCTCCGCTAATTCAAGGCAGTCTTCTTTTTGCCCATCTATTTCAATTTTCATCTCTGTTCGATCTTTCCCATTAGGGTCAAAAATATGTACATGACTGGTTATTGTTCCAATTGATTTACCAGACCTACGCCTATCCAGCTTAATATGTTTTTCCTGGTTTGCAATGTCTAAACTAAGTGAAATCCATTGGTTAGAACTGACAAATTTTTCAACTTCACCATCACGACCTTTTAGGCTTGCTGATAAGTTGTTTGAATTTTTGAGCGCTTCCTTAAGTTCATAACTTATTCGAAAAAAATGGCAGACAAAGTCTTTTGGCCCTTGAAAACTGTCTTCCCCGTCTTCAATGTAAGTAGAATAGAATTTTTTTATTCGGCTTATACTACGATTTAGTTCTTCCCATTTGCGTTGATATTATTCTGGTTCCATAATTGTAAATTTAAATGAGTCAACTAATTGTCATTATCAGTAGACTATGAAATGAACTTTTAACTTAATAGAGGAATACAAGTAGCTGGCTGATTGCTTACTATCTGAAAGCTCAAATCGTTACTTATTTCGGGTATAGCTTTCGAGGATGTTAAAATCAACAATTTGTTAATTGCTCAATTTCTTCTTTTAGTCTTGGAAGGAGGTTTATCACAATACCCCATATATTCTCGTCTGAAACAGAATCGTATCCATGGATAATCTGATTTCTTAATCCTACAGACATTTAAGCACCTTTTCGTTCATATAATAACCGTTTTTCTCTGTCAATTACTTTTCTGAAAATAGGATTTCTTATTGCTTGATTCTCTACCAAATCAACTTGTCGGCTAAGCATTTTTTCAAGCTTTTCTTTCAAATCCATATAATTGTCAAAATATTCCAACAATTCAACCTGACTGAACTGAATCAGCATATCGATATCACTTAATTCATTAAATTGATCGTTCAACACTGAACCAAACAAATAGAGTTCCTTTACCTTGTGATTATCACAAAGTTCAGTAATTTGGCTTTTATAGTTATCAATCAAGTTCATAAAGCAAATATAGTTAAAATTCGCATGTCAACGTCAGATTCTTTTATACAAAATTAATTGCTAATTTCAGCTTTTGGTGTCGGAATAAAACTGATAAAATAGATAATTACCAAAACCGTAATGGCTGATGTTAAGATAAATGCTGTTTCGACACCAAACCAAAACCAGATGGCTCCGGCGAGTGAACTGGCAATCATTGCCGCGATGCTCTGGAAACCTGCAAATGATCCGATGGCCGTGGCAGTATCTTTTTTGTCGGTGATATTGCTGATCCAGGCTTTCGAAATTCCTTCGGTGGCAGCGGCATACAATCCATAAAGAAAGAAAAGCGCCAGGTACACATATATGTTTGTTGAAAGCGCCATACCGGCGTAGACTACAGCAAATAAAATCAATCCGAAAGTAAAGACTTTTTTAAGACTGAATTTATCAGCAATCATGCCAAATGGCAATGACGAAAGTGCATAAACGAGGTTATAAAAGATATACAGGCCAATCACATGTGTGTCGTTCAAACCCGATTGTTTAACTCTCAGCAGCAACAACATATCGGAACTGTTGAAAAGGGCGAAAACCAGTAAACCAACTACCACTTTCCGGTACAGTAATGGACTATCTTTCCAGTATTTCAGGAAAGAGAAAAAAGGTGTCCGAATTTTTGAAGCAGTCCGATGCTTTTGTTTTTTGTCTTTCAAAAATAGGGTTGTCAAAACCGCGGCGAGACCAGGCAGAAAAGCAATAAGAAACAAGGCTTTGTAATCGGCCGGATGAAAATAGAGAAATACAAGGGCAAACACAGGTCCCAAAACAGCTCCAAACGTGTCCATTCCCCGGTGAAGTCCAAAAACTTTTCCTTTTGTCTCGGGCGTGGCTTCGTCGGATAACATGGCATCACGGGCTCCCGTGCGAATTCCTTTCCCAAACCGGTCAAGCGTCCGGACAAAGAAGATCCATACCGGAAAAACGAACAATACCATCATCGGTTTTGTGAGCGCACTTAATATATATCCCAGCTGAATAAAAGGAGCGCGTTTGCCCGAGTTGTCAGACAGCTTCCCGAAATAACCTTTGCAAAGTCCGGCAGTGGCTTCGGCAATTCCTTCAAGGACACCAATCAAAACGACTGAGAAACCAATGCTTTGCAGGAAAACTGGCATAATCGGGTAAAGCATTTCGCTGGCAACGTCCGTGAAAAGACTAATAAAGGATAATATCCAGACGGTTCGGGTAATGTATTTCATTAAAAGAAGATTTAAAACTATGAATTCAAATAAAGATCACTTCGTTTTAATCACCTGAAAATTTCTGATTTTTAAGTGATTGGTTGTAGTTCTGATGCCAAAGTACCCTTTTTTATAAGGCTGAAGATCATTATAGTCGAAAAGCAATTCGTTATTAAAAATGTATTTTACCTTATTTTGTACGGCAATTATCTCAATCCGGTTCCAGCAGTTGGGTTTAATCAGATGAGCAGTGTCTGTGTATTCTTTAATGATATCGGGACGCATGGTTTTGTTCAGAAAGCTCTGATAATCTCCATTATACCTTCTAAACCTCGTGGTTGTATTGCTGTTCCCGCCATAACCAACGTAATACATCGTGAGACTATAATACTTCCCAAAAACACCGTTCCGCCACTTGGAACGGGCAAAAAAATCATCGGGATTTTCGGGGTCATTGGCCATCCAAAAACAATTTAAATCGCTTACCCTGTCGTATTTCCCATTTTCACTGACCACCAATGCATCGAATGTGATTTTTAAATCCCCCTCTAAAATATTTCGATACCACAGCGTAAAACCTTTATGCGCAATAATATCCAGAATATTATTTTCAACGCTACATTTAAGGGAATCTGATTCCGATTCAGTTATCCAGTTTGTTAATCCGTTTTTAAAATTGTCGGAATAAAGCAAGGTTTGACAATTTGCCATTTTAGTGCATACAGTAACAAGAACCAAAATGAACAGTAATTTTTTCATCCGGTTTAGAATATCAGGCTGAGCGTCAATCATCAGTTATATGGATTGCTGAACCAAATCATAAACCAAACCTGCCGCGTCCCCAACAACTTTTCGGCAGATCAATTTATGATGCAGCCGCTGGGTAACCTCATCTTCGTTTGCATAGGGCGCTAATATTTCAGCACAAATACTTGTTCCGTTGATCTCTTCGAATTGACGGTTAAGTTCCTGCACTTTGTTGTAAGCTGCAAGTTTAGTATCCATATCTTTTGGGTCGGTATTTCCGTAAGCGAGTCCGAGCACCATAAATCCGCCTGTTACCGCGCCACACTTTTGACGTAATCGCCCCATTCCGCCACCAAAGGTTGAGGAGATCAACTTGGCAGTAGATTCGTCGAGATTGAATTGGTTGCCAAAAGCAAGAAGTACAGCTTGTGAGCAGGCATAACCTTCGTCAAATAGGATGAGGGCTTTATCAATGGTTTCTTGTTTTGTTTTAGATTGTGAGATCATGGCAGTAATATTTGATAGACAAAGATCGGATAATTTCTGATTATTGTTACCAGACCCTAAGGGTTTTCAAAACCCTTAGGGTCTTTTCCTGCCAAATTTTGTATATTTGCTTAAGAAACAGATTTAAGATGAAAACTACAGAACTGCGGGAAAATATCATTCAAAAAGTATTACAATCTGATGATGATCAGCTGCTCGATTATCTCAATCAACTTTTAAGTGAAGGAAGTGAGAATGATATCTACAAACTCTCTGAATTCGAAAAAGCTATTATTACTGAAAGTCAGGTTGAATATCAATCGGGAAAAGTGATTGTGAATGAGGAAATTATCTCAAGAAATGATAAATGGCTCAACGGTTAATTCGAAAGTTTTAATAGACCTACAATTTTAAATCGGTTTTATTCTCTTTACAGAGGAGATATTTTGGGGAATACATTGACTCGAATGAAAAATCCGTAATACTTCAACCCATTCTTTTTCTATACGATAGACTATCAGATAAGAACCCAGAATGATATTTCGGTATTTTTTGTTTTTAGTTGAAAGAAACCTTACTTCAGGGAACATTAAATACTGTCCGTCAAGATTCCAAACGTGCATGTAAATTTCGGCAATAAATGTTTTGGCTGCATTAAAACCAAACGTTTCCTCTCCATATTCGAAAACCGCTTTTATATCGATTTGAAATTCAGTAGATATGACTACTTTTTTTCTTTTTTCTGTAGCCATTGTTCAAAATCTTTCATCCCTTCCTGAACGGTAATAAAAGTTCCTTCTTCAGACTTTTCAAGTTCATAAGCCAATTCCTTGGCAGATAATGGCTCATTCGTTGGGAGAACCAACGATTTTCCCTTTTTGATTTCAACAGACTTCTTCATATTGAAATATTTTCTTACAAATCTACTAAAATAAATCAAACCAATCTGAAATAGTCATTACCCAAAGAGGTGCAATTTTGTATTATAGAAAAGCCCCGTCCTCTTTCGAAGCGGGGCTTTCAGATATATTACTTGTTGTATTATGCCTGCGAAATAGCAACAGCAACAGCTACAGTAGCACCAACCATTGGATTGTTACCCATTCCGATCAATCCCATCATTTCGACGTGAGCAGGAACTGAAGATGAACCGGCAAACTGTGCGTCGGAATGCATACGTCCCATCGTATCGGTCATACCATAAGATGCAGGACCGGCACCCATATTGTCGGGATGCAAAGTACGGCCTGTACCGCCACCCGATGCAACCGAGAAGTATTTCTTCCCTTGTTCAATGCATTCTTTCTTGTAAGTACCGGCAACAGGATGCTGGAATCGGGTAGGGTTGGTTGAGTTTCCAGTTATCGAAACATCAACACCTTCGCTGTGAAGAATGGCTACGCCTTCACGAACATCGTCAGCACCATAGCAGTTCACTTTTGCTTTGTCACCTACAGAATAGGCGGTGCGGGCAACCTCTTTTAATTCGCTTGTATAATAATCGAACTGTGTTTGTACATATGTGAAACCGTTGATACGCGCGATGATCTTCGCAGCATCTTTTCCCAAACCGTTCAGGATAACACGCAATGGTGTTTTGCGAACACGGTTTGCAGATTTTGCAATACCAATGGCACCTTCGGCAGCGGCAAACGATTCGTGACCCGCAAGGAAAGCAAAACATTTGGTCTCTTCGCGGAGCAACATGGCTCCGAGGTTACCGTGGCCAATCCCAACCTTGCGGTCGTCGGCAACAGATCCCGGAATACAAAAAGCCTGAAGACCTTCGCCCAATGTAGCCGCAATTTCAGCAGCATTGGTTTGTCCTTTTTTGATGGCTATAGCAGCGCCAACGATATAAGCCCACATGGCATTTTCGAACGCGATAGGCTGAATGTCTTTTACAATTTTGTAAACATCCACGCCTTTGTTATCGCAAATTTTTCTGGCTTCTTCTACCGAAGAAATACCATAAGAATTCAACAATGCATTGATTTTGTTGATCCTTCTGTCGTAACTTTCAAATAATGGCATAGTTGTTTTCTCCTATTCTTTACGTGGGTCAATTACTTTTACTGCTTCGTCGATACGGCCATATTTGCCTGAAGCTTTTTTAATTGCTTCGTTGGCGTCCATACCGGTTTTGATCATATCCATCATGCGGCCAAGGCTGATAAACTCGTAGCCAATGATTTCGTTGCCTGCATCCAGACCGATTTTGGTGATATAACCTTCAGCCATTTCGAGGTAGCGGGGACCTTTGGCAACTGTTCCATAAAGAGTTCCGGTTACTCCACGCAGACCTTTACCTAAGTCTTCGAGACCGGCGCCAATTGGCAGACCGCCTTCAGAGAAAGCTGTCTGGGTGCGTCCGTAAACAATTTGAAGAAAAAGTTCGCGCATGGCAGTGTTGATTGCATCGCAAACAAGGTCGGTATTCAATGCTTCGAGAATGGTTTTCCCGGGAAGAATTTCAGCGGCCATTGCTGCCGAATGGGTCATACCCGTACAACCGATGGTTTCAACTAAAGCTTCCTGAATAATCCCTTCTTTCACATTCAGGGTAAGCTTGCAGGCTCCCTGCTGAGGTGCGCACCAGCCCACTCCGTGGGTTAATCCCGAAATGTCTTTTACTTCTTTGGCTTTTACCCAACGTCCTTCTTCAGGAATTGGAGCCGAGCCATGATTCGCGCCTTGGGCAACGCAAATCATACCTTCAACTTCGTGTGTAAAACTCATTTTTTTAACTTTTAATTAAATATATTCCAAAAAAACATAGCAGCTTTTACCTTTAGGATTTGATCCCGCTTAAAAGGTGAAATTGTCAACTTTAAAATGGATCGGGTCCAACCCTAAATTCGGCTGCAAAATTAATACATCGGAATTAAATTGTATACTAATGCTTTCTTATAATGAATATGAATTACGCTATTGAACTGTCAATTCATGGTTTAATCTTTTCGAACAATCCCATCAGTTTGGTATGGTAGATTTCGGCAATTTGTGACTGATGTTCTCCAATTGGTTTTACAGGGATCAAATCCATGACCTGTTCGGGTAAAAGTTCTGATTTGAACATCAGGTTAATGGCAGCTATCAAGGTTTGCTGAACAGATGCTTTGCTTTCTTCTTCATTTAAACCCATTTGGATACCAAGTTTGCTAAGTTCGTTCCACTGGAACCAGAAATAGGTGGGGAGCATGGCTGAAAGTAGTGCATACGCTTCGAGTTTGGGTTCTGCTACTTCAAAGGTATTCCCCAACAATTTCAACATCTCAAGTATAACAGACTTTTCGTTTTGTGCAAAAGCGGGCTTAAAAGTCACAGGATTATAACCTTCATTGATGTAGGATGTAGCATTGGGGATCATGCGGACAATGTTTTTGGTTTTCAGCTTTGATGCGATCTTTTCAATCGTGATTTTTGGGGCAAGGGAAACCACGACTGTTTTAGCAGATACGGTCCCGGCAATTTTGTCCAGTGTTTCCATGATCATTGGTGGGTGTAGTGCGATAAATACGATTCCCTGTTTGGCTGCAGTTGAAACTGAATCGACAATTTCGATTGCGGGAAATTGTTTTTTTAGCAAAGTCAGCACTTCATTGTTTGTGTCGTAAACAACAACTGATTCGAATTCTGATTTTTTGTTTGCGAATGCTTGCAGGAAGATCCTTGTAATCCGTCCACCACCGATAAAACCTAAAGAATTTGTTTTCATTTTTCTTATAAAATATAATTAAATAAATACCCAACTATCATTATTCCAAAACCTACAATGCCGATGAAGGTGAATATTAACGGGAGTTTTAATACTTTTCGCAGGATAACCATTTCAGGTAGCGAAAGGCCAATTACCGACATCATAAAGGCCAGGGCAGTTCCAAGCGAAGCTCCTTTTTCAATCAGCACCGAGACTATCGGGACGATTCCGGCTGCATTGGAATACAATGGAATACCAATCAGTATGGAAAGCGGGATGGAATACCAGGCCGATTTGCCCATTAAGGCAGCCATAAATTCTTCAGGAACATATCCATGAGCCCCGGCACCAACAAGGATACCCAAAGCCACATATACCCAGACTTTGCCGACAATTTCTTTTACGGCATCATATCCGGGGCTGATCCGTTTTTCAAAGGTGAGTTTATCTTCTTCAAGTCCGGTTTCCCCAATGTGGGTTTGATACACCCAGGGTTCTACCCATTTTTCGAGTTTCAATAACCCGATGATCCAACCGGCAAGGATGGCAATGGCCAATCCGGTTCCGACATAAATTACGGCAACTTTCCAGCCAAACATTCCATATAAAAGAATAATGGCCACTTCGTTGATCATAGGTGCTGCAATCAGAAAGGAAAATGTGACGCCAAGTGGAACACCTGATTCAACAAATCCTAAAAACAGCGGGATGGCAGAACACGAACAAAACGGGGTGATAATGCCCAGACTTGCTGCCATTACATTCCCGGTAAATGTTTTTTTCCCTTCGAGAGCTTTTTTTGTACGTTCGGGCGTGAAGTAGGTGCGAATAATTCCGACAAAGAAAATAATAAGTGTCAGCAGAAGCATTACTTTGGGGAACTCGAAAACGAAAAACCGCAATGCCTCTGTGAAATGTATACCTTTTGTAAGTCCCAATTCTGTATCAATCAACCAATCGGTCATGGGTTGCAGGTTATGGTAAATCAGGTACCAGACCGGCAGCAACAGCAAAGGAATGAGTATATTTTTATTCAACTTCATAATGATTAATTTTTCATTTCGAATAAACCCGAAATGAGTTTTCAAATTTTTTTACGCAATAATTCTAACGATATAATAAGTTCCAACAATTATAAACAGAATGGCAATGACACGCCGGAACCAGATTTCGAAGGTTCTTATTTTGTTGTAGGCAGTGCCGATTCCCGATACAGTATAGGCCAATATCCAGGCGAAGATGATCACCGGAATACCGGTAGCCAGTGCAAAAACCATTGGAAGATAAAGCCCTGAGGCACTTGCGACAGTCATTGGAATAAGCATCCCAAAATAAAGCACGCCGCTGTATGGACAGAAAGCCAATGCGAAAACCATACCGAGCAAAATGGCATCAAAGTATCCCCATTTTGTTTTGGCCTCCATTCTGGAAGTCAGTGCGCTCATACCAGGGAATTTCATTTTGATCACATCGAGCATAAACAATCCAATAAGAATAAGCAAAGGTCCTAAGAGCTTCTCTCCATTTCTTTGAAAGAATCCCGAAAACTTAAGCTGATCGGCGCCCAAATAAATAATCAAAGCTATTGCAGTATAGGAGATTGCGCGACCTAAGGTGTATAGTAACCCATTAATAAAAACGCGGTTGCGATCCTTAATATCCTTACTGATAAATCCAATCGCGGTAATGTTTGTCGCCAACGGGCACGGACTAATAGCAGTCATGAAACCCAGCACCAATGCTGACAGCCACGGCATAGTGCTGTTGTCCAAAAGATTCGTCAGAAAATTCACTCGAATAAATTTAAAATAGCTTACTGAAAATTAGATTTCTGATTCTCGTGGAACTCCTATGCAGAAGAATTTCGTTCAAAAAATCATTCTAAGTGGCATAGTCGTTTCCATCAATTACATTTTTAACAACCCGTCAACCTTTTCTTTGATGATCGATTTAAACTTTTCGGGATTATTACGGGCATAGAGAAATCCTTCGTTTGTAAGGTTGATTTGCGCAGTTCCCTTTACAAGCAAAAGCGTCTGACCCTCGATCTTTAGTTTTGCAACAATTGCCTTGTTCGCATCCTCTTCAAGATTAATCGACTGGAAACTCACCTTTGTTCCGTAAAGCGCTTCCAGGTTCTTTTTCGCTTCGGCTTCTACAGCTTTGCAAGTGACACATCGGTTAGTAAGGTGAAAATAATAAGCTGCCACCTTAGTTGATGTTGAAGGCTGGGTTGTTTTTGGGGAAGTTTGTGCTGTACACATAAGACTGCTCATCACCAACATTATAGCAAAACTTAAAAAAATGATTTTCTTCATAGCAATTGTTTATTTGATTAATACTCTTTTGATTTCATCAGTTGAAGGAATTCGTCCTTGAATCGTGACTTTTTCGTCAACGACCAGGGCAGGTGTTGTCATAACTCCATATTTCATGATTTCCACGATGTCTTCCACTTTGGTTATTGTGGCAACAATTCCATTTTGTTTTACCACTTCGCGCGTAAGTTTTTCGAGTGTTTTACACCTGGGGCAACCAGTACCTAAGATTTTGATATTCATATCTATTATTGTTTTAGCATTTTATATGTATATAATTTGTTTTTCAGAGGTCATATAGAACTCGCATGAAGGTAATATTCATTCCGTTATGTGATTTATCAATCATGCTCGTTTCGGATATTCCCGAAATATATATTCAAATTTTTTTATCGTTTAAAGAAAAGATCAAACATTTGCCTGGCTTCCTGCCAATTTTCGCGGTTAATACAGTATTTGATGTAAGGCGGATTTATTTCTCCCTGAATCAATCCGGCCTTCTTCAATTCTTTTAAGTGTTCCGAAAGGGTGGAACGGGCAATCGGCAATTCTTCGGCCATATCGCCACTGTAACAGCACTTATTCAGATTATTTGAGAGATAATCGAGAATAAAAACCCGTACCGGGTGCGATAGGGCCTTGCTATACCGGGCCAGCTTTTCCTGATTGTCGGAGAAATATTTTACTTTGTTTGTCATTTCTAATATCATTTCGGGTTTTGACGAAACAAAAGTAGATAATTTTTCTTCAATACAAATTAAATCCTGATAATTAAGAGCAGATAGTTTATATGTCTGGATATCAATTACTTATTTAAAAATATTTTGTGCTTTCCATTTTCACAATTGATTTAACGTAAAAGGATACTAAATTTTACATTTTTTTAACACGAAATATTTGGAGACCAAATAGTACACACTTATCTTTGTGGTACATTTTTTTTCATAAGTTTAGGTTTAGTTAGGTTAGTTAGTTTGGTTAGTTTTAGTAAAAGGATGGAGCCGCCCGGTTTCATCCTTTTCAATTATTATTCAAACAGATCAAGAACTTCATCTTCCGAAATATCTCTGAAAGGATCATTTGAGTTTACAAACTCATTGGCCAATTTCGATTTTTTCTCCTGCAATTTCTGAATTTTTTCTTCAATTGAGTTTTCTGAGATAAAACGATAGACAAATACTTTTTTGTCCTGGCCAATTCGATGCGCACGACTGATGGCCTGCATTTCTGCAGCCGGATTCCACCATGGGTCGGTGATAAAAATATAGTCAGCTGCTGTAAGATTTAATCCAACTCCTCCCGCTTTAAGCGAGATTAAAAAAATCTTCTTTTCAGGATTTTCCTGAAACTCGTCGATAACTTGTTTCCTATCTGTTGTTTTCCCCGTGAGCAGACTATAATTCCATTGTTTCTTTTTAAACACATCGGCTAATAAAGTGAGGTGCTTCACAAAAGAGGAAAAAACAAGTATTTTGTGATTTTCAGCGACAAGTATACTAAGCATTGCAATAATATCGTTGAATTTCCCTGATTCAAAAGCCGACGCAGGATCAATCAGTCTGGGATGTATTGCAATTTGACGGAGTCGCATAAGTGCCTGTAAAACAAAGAATGTCGATTTCTGTAATCCTTCTTCCCGGAAATTATTGAGTAATGTATTTCTTACAGCTGACTTCTCGGTCTCGTAAAATTCAAATTGTTCAGCGGCCATTTCAACCACTATTGTCTCCTCGGTTAACGACGGAAGATCTTTGGCAACCTGCTCCTTCGTGCGCCTCAAAATAAACGGATGGATTAATTTTTGAAGTTTTTCGCTGGCTTCCGGCATTTTATCCCGCTCAATCGGTATGAGGAACTCTTGCTTAAAGTAATTCTTGCTACCCAATAACCCCCGGTTAAGAAAATTCATCTGCGCCCAAAGATCTGATAATGAATTTTCAATGGGTGTACCAGTCAACACGATCCGATGTTGCGATCGGATACCCGTAATCGTCTTATAGGTTTTAGATTCGCTATTTTTAATGTATTGACTTTCGTCGAGAATCAGGAAAAAAAACTCGTATTGAGACAATTCTTCAACATCGTTTCTTACCGTTCCATATGTCGTGAGAATAATATCGTAATTGGCAATAATATCATTCATTGAGCTTTTTTCGCGCCGGCGCGCTCCGCTATAAACATAGGCTTTTAATGATGGGGCAAATTTCCGAATCTCTTTTTCCCAATTGTGGACAAGAGATACAGGTAATACGATCAGGGTAGCTGGTTGTACCATTTCTTCTAAAGGCTCTTCCGAAACAAATAGTGATAACTGACCAGTTTTTTTATGCTGAAATACCGGGTAAAGGGGCTCTTTACGCTTTAATTTAAGTAGAAGGGTGAGCGTTTGAATCGTCTTCCCCAGTCCCATATCATCAGCCAGACATCCCCCTAATCCATTCGCAAAAAGATGGTACATCCAATCATATCCTACTTTCTGATAATTACGAAGTTCCGCAAACAATTTATTCGGAATATCCTGCGAATCGATGCTCCCGGAACCCAGTAAACTAATTCGTTCTTTGACAGAAGCCTCCATTTCATTTGCGATTTCGGGAATCAGCATAAAATGATAATTCTGCAATCTGATTGATTGTTCACCTACCTTACCGAGACTAAAAATATTGTGATATTTGGCGAACCACTCCAACGGAAGGATAGCGATCTCACCATCTGGCAATTTAAATTCACGGGTTTGATTCAGGATATTCTTTCGTAACCTGATAAATGGGAATGAAAACTGACCAAACGTTACAGTCGCAAAAATATCGAACCAGTCGTTAGTCTGGCTGATCCGAAGATTTAGGGTCTGCTGTCCTATAAAATATTTCTGATCAAGCTGTTCCTGACTGATTGTAATTCCGGACTCTATTAAATAAGCACTATTTCTCGAAATCCATCCGATTGCATCATACAATGAATTGGCCTGATTATCACTAAACGACCTCGCAAGATGTAAAGCATGAATTTCTCCTTGCAATTCCAACTCCCGAAGTTTTGAAATCACATCCATTTCCCATGTCTGATCTTTTTCGAAGCGGTGAAAAATATAATTTCCATCGACAACTTCAAAAACAGCGACCTTTTTACCTTCATCGTCAACCGGGATAAGCTGATCGTTGTATTTAAAAACAGGAATAAAAACCGGATATCCGGTAATGTCGGATGCGACTGACAGAATTGCTTCTTTTCGTGCAGGTATATCAATGATTTCGAAGCCCGAATAATTAACTTCCTGACTTTTAACGGCATTTAAAATAAACGATCCAAAGTATTTTTCTTCCACTGTACGTGGGATACTAATGTATTCTTTATCAAAAAACGGCATCAGTTTTGACCATGATATATCATCGAAAAAATAGAGTTTGTTTTGGTAAAGGATTCTGCAAGGCTCATTGACGAGCAAAACAATATTCCGGTGAAGCAAGGAAAGTTGATTGGTGCCGTGTCGGATGGTCAGAAAATACCTGGTTTCGTCTTCAAGCTTATGAAAGTTAAAAACAGCACTGGTGTCGTTGTAACAAAATTCAATCAAATCTTCCTCATAAAGATTGGTGTATTTTGCCCGTTTGAAATAAACCGGTATTTCAGTGGTTTTAAGTAAATTGAGACACCGAACCATAATTTCTTCAATGAAAGGAACAAGTTTTTTATTGAGCTCATCCCCTTTGACATTTTTGTAAAAATCGTTTAATGTCCCTTTTTTATTGTATTTTTTTGCCAGATTTTCGTCAGCATACTTTTCGGTTAGTTTGACCAACTGCGTTTGAACTGCAGAAAAATTGAAGTTCCCTCCCGCCAGATCATGCACACGAAGACGCTGAGATATTGAAAGATACTTACTGTCAAGACCATCCTCAGCAAGATAAGGCAATATAAGAAATCCAAATAAACGGTGTTCCGACACCGCTACGATAAATTTTTGTTCCACGCAAACTCAATTAGTTAAAAGCATCAATCTGATTATGAAAAGCTATTATCAGAATTATGTAGATGGCTAATTTACGACAAAAAATCCGTCCTCCAAAATTTAGTAAATCTGTTTAACCAATATTTTGTAAATTTGCAGCTTCGCAGGCTGTTCTATCGCTCCGATTAATCGGGGAGGAAAGTCCGGGCAATACAGGGCGTCATGCTTCCTAACGGGAAGGCGGGCGAAAGTTTGCAGTAGTGTAACAGAAAATAACCGTCCGTCAGCTGACGGATAAGGGTGAAAAGGTGGGGTAAGAGCCCACCGGTAGTTGTGGTAACACAATTAGCCGTACGCCTCATGAATTGTAAGGCCAAATATATTACGAGTTCTTTTGGGACACAGGGCTGCCCGCCCTGGTTCTGGTTTCCGCAGGGAAACCGGAAGTCGTAAGGGGTAGGCTGCAAGAGGCTGTTGGTGACAGCAGTCCCAGATAAATGATAGAATGAAAAACAGAACCCGGCTTACAGGCCTGCGATTTTTATTAAAACCTATGCTCATGCTTAAATTAAGGCTTCTTATCCTTTTGTTTTTTGTCTTCACCGGACTTTTAGCGCAAGAAAAAAAGGGACAGACAGATTACAACGTCTCATTCGACGCTTACCTCTCGTCGGGTAATGATCTGCCCTTTTGGCTGACATCAAACCGTAATGGCGTTTTTTCGTTGCAAAACAATAATTACCAATTAATTCAATTCGGTTTATCTGAAGAACTCAAACCCGATTCCGTTACCAGATGGGGTTACACTTGTGGCGCTAATCTTGTTTACGGCATTGGTGGCAGGTCGGATTTTCAGGTCAATCAATACTGGATGGGTTTACGTCACAAATGGTTTATAATCAAAGCCGGAGCTCAGGCAGATCCCATTTTATACGGCGGATTGTCGTCGACCAACGGGAATCTTGATCGCGCGAACAATGCGCGTCCATTGCCGGGAATCTCATTGTCGACAGATAATTACATTCCCTTCTTTTTTTGGGAAAAATGGTTCTCATTTAAAGCTGAATATGATGAAAAACTCTTTACAGATCATGCATTTGTAAAGGATGCTCATTTGCATCACAAGTCACTTTACGGTAAAGCTGCATTATCGAAAAACTGGACGGTAACAGCCGGATTGGAACATTTTGTTTTATGGGGAGGAACCTCTCCAACTGAAGGGAGGATGCCCGGTTCGAGCCAGTATTTTAACTATATCTTAGGGTTAAAGGCAGGTCCCGGAGCATTCAAAGAAGACAGGCTTAATGTATCAGGAAACCAATTGGGAATCTACTCACTTGAAATAAAAAAAGAGTGGAACGAAACTATTTTTTCCTTTT
>JAPLDR010000029.1 GCA_026391655.1 Bacteroidia bacterium
AATAATCGGGCTTTTGAACTGGCTTATCAGGAGGGTGAATGCGTCCGATCGTTTTTTGGGTTTAAGACGATTTGCACCATAACTTGTTAGTCTTTTTTTGGCTTCGATAGTAGTAAGACCGCTGTCCTTTACCTGAAGCCTGGTCAATAAATCTTTAGCGGAAATACTCCAAAAAAAGGGAGGGTTTTGGTCCATGATGCCCAATTTTACTGATTTGTATTATAACGAAGAAATCTGTTGCGATGTGCAATAATTCAACCCTGATAACATTTATACTTTGCAATATGTTTAAAATTCAATTTGCAAAATACCAGCAATTTGGTTCATCACTGACCCTGAAATAAACCCTCCCTGATTAAATGATACAATTATAAACGTTAATCATTCCGCTTTTTATCTTGTTCTGACCTTGAATCCTTTGGCTGCTCTTTCTTGTCATTCTGCGGCTGCTGTTGAGGCTGCTGCCGTTGTTGCTGTTGAGGTTGTGCCTGTTGTTGCTGACGTTGTTGCTGAGGCTGCGCCTGTTGCTGCTGACGTTGTTGCTGTTGAGGTTGTGCCTGTTGTTGCTGGCGTTGTTGCTGTTGAGGTTGTGCCTGTTGTTGCTGGCGTTGTTGTTGTTGAGGTTGTGCCTGTTGTTGCTGACGTTGCTGCTGTTGAGGTTGTGCCTGTTGTTGCTGACGTTGTTGCTGCTGCTTCTGTTGTTGTTGCTGTTGCGACTGCTGTTCCCGTTGTTGTTGCTGCTTTTGCTGTTGTTGCTGTTGCGACTGCTATTCCCGTTGCTGCTGCTTCTGTTGTTGTTGAGGTTGCGCCTGTTGTTGACGTTGCTGTTGTTGCTGCTGCTGTTGTTGCTGTTGTTGCTTTCTGTTATTATCGGCGGGGTTTGCAGTTCTTTGCTGTTGCGCCGGTTGAGCATTGTTATTCTGCGGTCTGGCAGTATTTTGTTGCTGTTGCCTTCCATTATTAGCTGGGGTTGCAGTTCTTTGCTGTGCAGGCTGAACATTGTTATTCTGCGGTTTTGCAGTATTTTGTTGCTGCCCTCTGTTATTGTCAGCCGGATTTGCATTCCGGGACTGATTTGTCGCATTTCTTTCGGAAGGTCGTTTCACATCCTTCAGGTTTGCTATTCTGGATGGAGCTGGTTTGCGGTTATTATCATTGTTTTTACTCACCTGTGGCCTGTAAATCTGCAACTGACCATTGCTCATCTGCTGACCGGGTCTGCTATTCTCCCGAATAGCTACAGGATTGATTCTGCGACCGGTAACCCTTTGTATGTCGTCCCTGGCCGGCCCTGTAGCATAGGTAGTATGCCGGCTATTATCAATATAAGTTGTTCTTATGACTGAGGAATTCCTAATGATCCTGTCATGATCAGTCCGATTGACATAATAGCGATTGATATCGGATCTTTCGAAATCTCTGTCTCTTACAAACATCCAGTGATCGTTGTCCCTGTTATATGGTCTGCCAAAGCTTATACTTAGACTAATACCAGGTTCCATTGGTGACCAGCCATAATAACCATCGGCTCTTCTCCAGTTCACCCATGAAGGACCCCACTCATTATCGGGAATCCAGAGCCAACCATAGTAATTATCGTAATCCCAACGACCATAATGAAATGGTGCCCATCCCCATTCGTAATTCGATACCCATGTCCAGCCATAGTCAGTATATATCCAATGACCATTCGAAGAATAAGGGACAAAGTCGGGACCCTCATCCGGAATCCAGGCATAACCATAATTTTTGTAGTCTACCCATTGACCATAAGGGCTTAACTCATCATAGAAAACCTGGAAATTGACATTACCTTGTTGCGCTGTTGCCTGTTTTGGAAAAATTACAAATGATGTAATCAATGTAAACAAGAGCACTGAAATTTTAATAGTTGATTTCATCCTGAATTAATTTGTTTTTAGAGGCCGGATGGAACTCGCATGTGAAATTTTCATCCGTGTTTGTGTTAGCGAACATGCTCGTTTCATGATTAGAATAAAATAATTTGTTGTTTCCTGAATTCAAAAATGTGACATAAGATCCCTCCGGAATTTACCAGAGCATTTCAATTTCACCTCAAAAGTATGGTAATACAATGTCGTATGTGTTACAAAACTTTTGAAATTAGTTACATCATTCACACATCAAATTGTTTTGTAAATTGTGAATCTTATTTCAAACAACATCTTATTGTTGGTTGATATTGATGTCTGACCTAATCCCTGGCAAGTGCCTCAATGGGATCGAGTTGGGCAGCTTTTTTAGCAGGAAGATAACCAAATATGATACCTGTCAGAAAGGCAAACCCGAAAGCAACAACGATCAGTACAATCGTGAAAATCACGCGCCAACCCGCAATCGAGGAGATGGCTAAGCCACTGCCAATACCGACCAGGACACCTGCCAGTCCACCAATAAAACAGACCATCACGGCCTCTGTAAGAAACTGGAATAGCACATCTAAACTGCGTGCCCCAATTGCCATTCGAATTCCGATTTCGCGTGTACGTTCGGTAACCGAGACCAGCATGATGTTCATCACACCAATTCCGCCGACAATGAGCGAAATTACAGCAATCGCCGCAAGCAGATAGGTGAGTGTGTTCTGTGTTTCATTAGCCGTGGCAATCGTATCGGCCATATTACGGATGTTAAAGTCTTCTTTTCCATGTCGTTTAATCAGCAGCGCGGTAAGTCCGGCTTCTACTTTGGTCATGTCAGCACCCGGCTTCACCCTCACGACAATACGATTGAAATAACGTTGTCCAAAAATGCGTGCTCCTGCGGTTGTATAGGGTAGCCAGACTGAGTTGTCCAGATCGTCGCCACGTGCCGAAGTGCCTTTCATGCTCAGCACCCCAATAACAAGGAATGGTGCGTTGCCAATAAGTATATACTCACCCATAGGATTCCTGCCGTTTGGGAACAGGTTTTTTGCTACTGTCTGTCCAAGCGTGACGACCTGGGCATAGCGCCTCACATGCTCTGCGGTGAAGAACACACCGGTCTGCGCCGGCCAATCGTGTACTCTCGGAAAATCTTCACCTGTTCCGACCACAGTTACCGTTAGGTCCTGATTCCCAAAGCGAAGAAGCGAGGAAGCTTCTGTTTCCGGATTCGCAATTGCTACACCTAATACACGTCCGATGGATGGTAAATCTTCAGGCACAAAACTGGTAACGATTTGTCCTGAGGCACGAACGTTACGTGCTCCGCGTCCAACTGTCATCAGATCAGTTCCCATGGCCTGTATACGCTCAAGAACTTCCTGCTTTGCACCCGTACCGATCGCCATCAATGCGACCACTGCGGCGACACCGATAATAATACCCAGCATCGTCAGCGCAGTACGCATCCGATTGTTAACCAGCGAACGTAAGGCCATCTTCAGCGCTTCTCCGAGGACTGCCACTCCCGGATTGGTATCTTTTCCCGTTTCGCTAATCTGTACCTGTTTACTTGTTTTCCCTTTCTGCTTCTGCTCGTCAGATGTGATACGCCCGTCTACGAGGCGAACGATACGATGTGCGTAGGCAGCAATGTCGCTATCGTGGGTTACTACGATGATCGTGTGTCCTTGCCCGTTTAATTTCTCCAGAATGGCCATGACCTCCTTCCCGCCTTGACTGTCAAGTGCTCCTGTAGGTTCATCGGCCAGGATCACGGGCCCTCCGTTCATAAGTGCGCGGGCAATACTGACACGCTGTTGCTGGCCTCCGGATAGCTGATTGGGATTGTATTGTAGCCGATCACCAAGTCCAAGTTCCCGCAATATCTCACTTGCATGCGCTTCTCGCTGAGTCTTCGCCATGCCTCGGTAAACGGCTGGAACTTCCGTGTTTTCGACGGCACTTAAATCGGACATCAGGTTGTAGCGCTGAAAGATGAAGCCAAAGGTATCACGCCGAAGCGCTGCCAATGCATCACCGTTGAGAGTTGCGACTTCTAAACCGCGGACATGATATGTACCTAATGAGGGTTTGTCGAGACAACCAATAATGTTCATCAAGGTTGACTTGCCGGAGCCGGATGCGCCCATAATGGCGACGAATTCGCCACTTTGAATCGTGAGGCTTACATCTTTGAGTACAGTCAATGGCACTCCGCCCGTTGTATAAGTGCGAGTAACACCTTTTAATTCGAGAAGTGGTAACGTCATCTTGGTCCCTTCCGTGCGCTTAACGCACTTTGAGTATTGACCTTTTCCCTGATTTCACTAATCACAACTAATTCCTTCTCTTTAAGACCGTCTGTGACCTCTGTTGAGATTTCGCCTTTGATTCCGATTTTGATCGTGCGAATTTCGACATTGCCATCTTCTTTCATCACCTGTAACTGAATTTCAGATCCTTCGCTGGCATTGCCGATGGCAGCGGTAGGTATTAGTAAAACGTCTTTCGCCTGCGACAACACGATATAGACCTGTGCCGTCATCTGAATATGCAGTTCACGCTCCGGATTAGGAATATCAAACAACACGTCGTAAAATACTACGTTATTGATGAGCTCCGGAGTAGGAAGGATTTGCCTGACCTTGCCATTCCAGTGTTTGGATTGGCCAAGGACAGTGAAATAAACATCCTGACCAAGTTTAACGCGGTCGATATCAGCTTCGGAGACTTGCGCCCATACCGTTACAGTGTCAAGGTTAGCAATCCGCAGGATATTTGGTGCCGACTGATTGGCGTTGAGTGTTTGCCCTTCGAGCATGTTGATCGAAACGACTTCACCTGCCATCGGCGCCGTAATTTGGGTATAACCAAGATTTGCCTTAGCGGTATTTACAGAGGCAGTTGCCTGCTTCATCTGCGCTGAGAGCGAAGCGGCATCGGCGAAAGCGACATCGTAAGCTGCTTTGGTAATGTCCCGGTCGTTTGAGGAGATAACCTGATGTGAAAAAAGCAGATCGTTGCGATCGCGCTGCAATTTGGCAAGCACAAGTTCGGCCTCTCTCACAGAACGTTGTGAAGTCATATTTTCGAGCGTTGCGCTGGCCGATTTGAGGGCAGTCTGTGCCAGAATCGGATCAATTTCCGCCAGCAACTGGCTCTCTTCGACCCGGTCACCACGCTTGACCTTCAGCGATTTTAGCTTGCCGGATGTTTGAGCTCCGACATCGACATATTTGATTGGCTGCACAAGACCCGCCGCCAACACGGTGTTTTCAACATCTCCGCGTTCGACAGCGGCTGTAGTATAGACGACTTTGGCTTTGCCAAACATCCAGTTATAACCGAAGACTCCGGCAATGACGATGAGGATTGCTCCAATCAGCCATAAGCCCCGACGATGAAGTAATACCCGGAATTTACCATGACGTTCCTCCGGAAGTGTAACGACCTCAACATTAGATATTGCTGTGGATTTAGCTGACGGGTTAATGTTTTTCGTTTCCATTTATCAGAAAAAAATGATAATACTTTTCGCGCAAAGTTAAAACCTCTTATTCCAGGAATTGTTACACAACTTTTGAAAAGAGTTACATCTTTCACACATAGGATGGAATTGACATATTTTAAAAATTTTGGACTTGTGACGTTTCGGGTGGATAAGACAAGAATTGGGCAATTAGCCGCATAAAACTGGCAGCTTGCAGATCTTCACAAGGAGTTAGTTGTCCTCATCAAAACTATAATTTCAATTAAACGTAACCATTTCCTTCACAAAGTCAACATTGATAAGTTAAGACTGTATCTGACAGATTGTGACAGCAATCCTGATTGCTTTAGTTGCCAATTACAAGTCGCTTACACTGTGCCCTTTATAAGACGGGATAAAGTTTTAACTATTTATTTCGTTATAGATCAAAGATTTTCTGCTATCTTTACTGAATGAAAATATTAATAACCTGTCTGTTATTGCTTCTGTTACCCTCTGTAAACAGTGCACGTTTTGCCGAATCTGATGCTGGCAAAGTAGTCATTGCTGATATTTACACGCTTGTGAAATTAGCCGATTTGGGATTAGGCAGAACTGTATTTGACCTGGCAATCAGAGGCTTAAAAAAACTTGACTCCAATGGTAAATTACAAAATCCAAATATTGTAACTATTGCCGATTATTCGCAATCGAGCAACAATAAACGCTTATATGTGATTGACTTGAAAAACAAAAAATTGTTATTTAACACATTTGTTGCTCATGGCCGAAATACTGGTGCTGAGTTTGCCAGGTCCTTTTCAAACGCAGAGGGTTCATTAAAAAGCAGCCTTGGTTTTTATATTACGGAGCATCCAATTATCGGATCGCATACGGGATTTTCACTCATGATTAATGGCGTTGAAAAAGGCTTTAATGACAATGCCGTTAAGCGGGCAATAATTATTCACGCGGCTGAATATGCAACTGAAAATTTTATTAAAAAATTTGGAAGGCTCGGTCGTAGTATGGGATGTCCCGCCCTTCCGCCTGACTTGAATAAGCCGATTATTGATATCATAAAAGGTGGAACATGTTTGTTTATATATAATCCCGACAATAACTACATTGGACGCTCGTCGCTACTTAATTAACCCATACTCATCCTTTAAAAAAGTCACCTTTTTGCCTAAAACAGTTACGGGCATATAAATAATAAAAACCGGTATTTTATGGGGTAGGCTTATCGTTTTTGATTCAGTGTTTTTCTTTCCGCTTTTTAATTGTTTGATATCAATTTTGTCGGGGAGTAAGGCCTTTGCAAGTTCAAGCGGCTTGGCCAGCCGGATGCACCCATGACTTAAAAACCTATAATCTTTTGCGAAAGCACCTTGCAAGCTTGTAGAATGCAAAAATATGCTGAATGGGTTCTGTAAATTAAATTTTAAAACTCCTAAAGCATTGCGAGGTCCCGTGGATTGACGAAAAAAATACGGGAAGTTATTTTCATCATAGCTTTTCCATTTCAATTTAGAATCATCAATTACTTTACCCTTCGCATTTACCACATCATAATTATTCTGCTCGAGGTAATTCTCATTCTTTTGTACTTTGGGTAAAAGTTCCTTTACAGCAATTGAATGGGGTACATTCCAGTGAGGGAAGGTTACAATATTTGTAATGTAAGAGGCAATAGTAGGTGTTGGATTCTCTTTCTTACCTGCCACTGTACGCATTTTAAGCTTGAGAAAATCATTTCGATAATAACTTGCCTCGGTTGAAAGAATATTTGTAACAATGTATTCCGATGGATGATTCACCGCGAAATACCTCCTATAATTCATGGCAAGAACTACCTTTTTATTTTTCAGCGTATCCTTCGACGTGATGGAATCATTCAGGTATTTTTTCAAAACCATATAATCCTGATCTTTACAATCGAGTCGTGAAACTATTTGTGAAACCGATTCTCCGGGTTTTGAATTGAGCAACTGACTGATATAAATAGAATCGCGGGAGATGTTTACTTCATCATAATCAAATTTGATGTTGCCTTCCTGCAAATGTTTAATGAAATTTAAGACCAGACCTGTTATCAGTTTATCACGTTGCTCTTTATTAATGTTATCTATTTTATTATTGCTAAGCAATGCCACATGAATCTGATCGGACTGGAGTTTATCAGAAACGATGCCTAAATTATCAGCTGACTCAATCATCGTGAGCCATTCGGTCGCTTTGTTCCTGTTTTTATCCGACGAAAACCAATAAAGTGGTTCATGATTGATGGTATAAAACTTTTGTACCATCGCGTCTTCCTTTATGGTATCTTGTTGTGCAAAACCATTGGTTACAAAACAGCTAACTAAAAATAAGGAAAGAAGCATACTATTTAATGTGACAGATCTGTTTTTCGTGCTGTAAGACATTTGAAAATGAGATATTTATTGCTTCCTACTTATTATTAATCGCAAAATCCTTCAGCGATTTCCCGATTTCATCCAAATCATGGTTGAATTCAAGCTTAAAAGAGGCCCATTTGTTTTGTTCCTTAACATTATATTCGGTCAGTTTCACATTCAGATTGTCGTTTTTTTGTTCTAAAATATTAAGGTTATCCTGGTAAGATTCCTTATTTTTTATTTTATTTTGATAAAACGTTACTTTCAAATCTCCAATGCGATTGTCAAAGCTCTTGATTTTTATTTCAGATTCTTTCCTGAATTTTTGAAATTCCGAAATAGCATCTGTCTTTTGAACTCCCTTTAAATCCTGCTTTGCGACAACTACATTTTTTGGGGCCTCCTGAATATTTTCTTTGGCTTTTAGTGATTTATTATCAAGGTCCTGCCCGAAAGAACCTGATATGGTTCCCACCATAAATGCCAATACAGCCATGCTCAACATTGTTTTTCTCATGATGTCTCTTTTTAAAATGCGATAACTTTTATTAGCAAAGGTGGGCCTTTAAAATCCGGAAAGAGTTACACAATTTCAGAAAAGAGTTATATCATTCACACATTACAAGCCGATAATTATACCCATGATTTTGCCAGTGATTACAAAATTATTTTCGCCTACAAGCCTGACAATGTAGTTGCTGTATAAAAAAGCCAGGTAAGTAAATAATACAATCAGGGACAATTTGTAGAAAAGAAGAACATTAGTTCCTAATTTCTTAGAACGGATACCCGATTGCCACATTTAAAATCAGGTTGTCTTTTCTCCATACTGAACTTCCGAAGTTTATCTCATTGGTTACCCACCTGAAATTATCTCCGGATTTTGGAATCTTTCGTAATGGCATGGCCAGATCGAAACGCAAAATGAAGAAGGAAACATCGATTCTTAATCCAACACCTGTTCCTACAGCCACCTCATCAAGGAATTTTGAAAACATAAAAGGGGTTCCAATATTCTCGGGATTTGCTTTTAGCAACCATACATTTCCGGCATCTACAAATAAGGCTCCTTTCAGATAACGCATAATACCAAATCGATACTCTGCATTCATTTCAAGTTTCAGATCGCCTCCCAATTGTAAAAACCCCAAGCTATCGACATTTTGAAGGTAGGTTCCGGGTCCTACAGAATTAATATGAAATGCGCGAATACTGTTCGGTCCACCACTGAAAAACTGTTTGGTATAAGGCAAAACTGAAGAGTTTCCATACGGTTTGGCTACGCCTGCAAAAAGCCGAATAGCTAATTTATTTTTATCTTTAAAATTGTAATAGCCCCGGTAATCAATACTTACTTTTGCAAATTGTGAAAAGACAGAGCCAGAAATAGTTGCAGGGTTTTCTGCAGATACTTTACTGCCGGAAATAACTTTTACCAACGAAAAAAGATTTCCCGCAATCTCCGAGTTCAAATGAATATAGGATTGCACCTTTTTCCCTGGTATTACCTGCTCATTATAAGTAAACGAATAACTTCCTCCCGCTATAAATTTCTCTTCATAGCTTTTTTTCAGAAAAGGGTTGGGATCCACCAAATCGTTGAATGCAGTTGATTTGTTCCCGACTGTGGTATAGCTAACGTCTATTGGATTCAATTCATGTTCTTTCCGGATATTCTCTTTCCATTTATAGCCAAAAACGAACTGGAAGGTACGCATGTCGAAATAACTGACCCTTTTCAGATAGTTGTATGAAAGTAAAAAATGTGTTTTTGGAATATAAATACTACCTGTTTTCTTTAGATTAAACGGAAGTAGAAAACGCGGGTAGGTCAACTCCACCTGGGGATTCCAGGAATACGAAAATAAATTTCTGGTATTTCCACTCAGTTGTGCTTCAAATGATCCAGCCAGATTAAGATTCAGTAATTCTGCTCCTTTAAAGGTATTTCTGTTCAGAAGACTTAAATTCATTCGCGGTCCCATGAAATTATTTGATTTTGAAACAAGGTCAAGTCCGGCCCTGAATGTATGTTTTGGCAATGGTGTCAATAGAATATTTACATCGAGTAAGCCAGTAGTTTTAGTATTTGTCTCTGAAAAGATCACCTGAACTAATTTGAAATTACCCATCGACATCAAACGGTTCAATGTGATGACATGATTCTGTCGCGAAAAGATCTCATGTTCATGTAAATAAATCGACTCTAAAATCACTTTGGGTTTGATCTTCATTTGCGTTTCTTTCCCAACGAAAACTACATTCTCAAACCTTACTGTGTCTTTTGAAGTGTTTGTACGCCGCTCATTTAAAGAATAGTTCTGATTGATATACACAGCGTTAATCCGGTAAACGGTTAATGCGTTTTGCGGAATACTGTCTTTTAAAGTTAATTTGAACGATACATTACGATTCACGTTTGAAGTGTCGGCTTTAAAAAGCAAATGATCGGGGTTGAAATAGAAATAGCCATTGTTTTTTAACAAAGCATCGATCCTTATCCTTTCGATTCTTAATTTGTCGAGGTTATAATCTTCGCCGGGTTTAATTACTGATTTATCTTTATCTGCAATAATCAGGCGACTTATACTATCATCCGAAATAGCATAGGTCAGTTCTTTCACAACAAATGGCTTATGAACGTGACTCGTGTAAATTACCTTGAAAGTACGTTTCTTCTCAACGATTTTGGATTCCGTAAAACTTTTGAATATACCAATATTAAAAAGCCTGGCATCGATAATTTCACAGGTTATTCCGGGTTTAACATCACGCATCAGTACGGGAGCTTCTCCGGTTTTCTTAAGCCACTTATTAATTTTGGTTTTAGGATCTTCACCGGCTGTATTATACATCCACAATTTAGGACGCATGCCCAAAATCTTTTTATTCGGTGCCGGGCGTACACCCGCTTCAGCAACAGTTTTAATAAATTTCTTATTTATTTTCTCTGCTGATTCCAGATTAATTTCCGCACCTGTATAAAGCTTATCACCCTTCGGTAAATTCCTTGTACCACTGCATGCTGCCAGAAGCAGGCAGACAAGCATTACGAAGATTTTATTTTGAGATGATCGTATCATTTTTGCTTTGTATATTTGATGAATCAATTCTGCTTTTTTGCGATTTGAATAATCTGTTCCATCTGTTGAAATCGCGCACAAATAAAACCCCGATTCCGGTCTCAACCAACTGCCCGTCAATGGCTCCCTCGTATTGATTGTGTCTGAATCCCTTCATTCTGAAACGGCCATCTTTCGTCAGTTTATATTCTATCGTTACATCACTCGTAATATCGCTCATTGAATTTTGTTGCGCCCTTGCTCCCTCAACATCAATTGCACCTCCAAGCTGAACTGACAATCGTTCATTAAAGAGTTGCTTCTTTATACCAATTTCGACCTGTGTTCTTCCCTGGGCTTGTCCTGTTTGATAATCGTCATACGATTGAATATCAAAATTTAATTCCACGCCAGGTATCAATTTAGAACTCAGCTGGTTTAATTGTGCAGATAAAAATTTGCCAACCGTTGACCGGATTAAGGCTGAAGTTCCGCCCGATTCGGACTGAAATGGATTTTCCTGAACAAACCGACCCAATACCAATAACGTAAAAACCTGTTTGTTTAATGCCGAAGGGTCTTCATTTAACATGCTCAGTTTCTGATTAACAGCTCCTCCGAGAATTCCTTTATCCTCAGGTTCTAATTGTATTTCAAAACTTATTTCAGGATGCAATATTTCTCCCCGAAGTTTCAATAAGACCATAAATGGATAACGCTGTTTATACTGTTTATAGGCCTCCTGATCGACATCACTCAGGCCTGAAATCTGATCAGCAACAAGATCAAATGGTGAAGCCCGCACAGTATAGACAGCATCAATCGATATTGTGGCATCTAACGGATCACCGTTCCAAATAATTGTACTTCCCTCCTTAATCGCAAATTTCTTTTTGATGACCGATTCCAATGATACGAGGTAACTGCCCTCATTTAAATTATAGGCGCCGGTAAGACTCATTTTCCCGCTTCGGTCCATCGAGAAACTTAATGCAGCCTCACCTTTCACCACCAGCGAGTCAGTAGAAGCAGGATCCATCAATAACCGAAGCGTTGCCTCCTGATCTATTTCAATAATGGAAGAGAGATCAAAACCGGTCATACCGGTTGTTTGTCCACCTTTTTTCTCGCCTCGGACAAGGATTGGATTGAATTTTAATGAATTATCAAATTCTACCACATCTTCACCCTTGTCAGTTGTCAATTTGTCTTCGGGAACTGCAAATGTAAAGTTTGAGCCTTTTTTCATTTTCACCCTTGCCTTCACAACCGGAAGACTCATTGGTCCATTGACATCAATTTTACTGTCGACAACCATCCGCCCAAAGAAATCCTTTTTATCCTTCGCCGTAGTATTGAATAATAAGAAGTCTTTCGTACTGACCTGTAAATCAAAAATAAAATTAGAGAATTGTTTCATCTGAACCGATCCATTAATGGTTGCTATATTCTTAGCAGCATCTAACATTGTAAAAGAATTAAAGTAGATTCCTTCTTTTTTCAATTGAATAGTTTCGTGCTTTAATTCCAGGCGGTTATTTAAGTATTGCGGTTTAATGAAGGCATTATTGAATACCAGTTCACCTGTAATATCAGGTGAAGCGGCTTTACCTTCTGCTAAAATATTTCCTGTCAGAGTTCCGGTGGCTTCAGTAATTTGTCCCAATGAAAAAGCCTGAACAGTTTTTAAGGAAAGCGATTGAATATCAGTTGTAATGCTGATGGTATTATTGCCGCCATCCGGAATAAAAGAACCATTTACAGTCAAATTATTATCCGGGCCCACTAAACTCAGATCAATGTCAAATTTATTTGCTCCGGATCTGCCAGCGGCAAACGTTACATTTCCGATGGGAACATCATGAACAATAAGGTTGCTTATTGTTGCGTCTGCCACTAAAATATACGAATTATCACCTCTTTTAATCAATAAATTTCCATCCACATTCCCTTTCACCAAAATGGTATCTTTTTGAACAATACGTGAAATATCCTCCAGCCTGAAACTTTTAATGGCAATATTCAGATCGTCATTGAATTTATCATGAACAGAGGCGACATTGATCTGACTTTCTGCATGATTTATGAAAAGATGATGGATCAAAAATCCTTGTTTTCCATATTCAACATAATTATCGGCGGCAATGTCCCAGCGGTTATTCACCAAATAGAATTCTTTGGGATCAAACATTAGCTTGTAATTCCCATTCTCCTTTGTGACCTGAGACCTTATCTGCAGCTTCTTATTTTTACCATCAGTTGAAGAGATATTTGCAAATATCCTGTTATCGGCCAGTTTTCCATCGAACGAAAAATTGTCTAAACTGACCTGCGAGTTTGAAATAGAACTGCTTGAAATTTTATAATTCAGGGCAGTGTTATCCGAATTCACATTGATTGCAAAGTCTCTGATTTCGGTACTTCCATAAACTATTTTTTTTATGGACGCATTCAGTTTCATGTCGTTTTTCTGACTGTCATAACTTCCCTGAATGATCCCCGGCTCGAATTCTTTCAACTGAGGAAAAAGTACTTTCGAAAGAATGGGATGATTGTGAAGTTGTATCTCAAAACTGAAATTTGACTGTTCACTTTTCTTTATTACCTGATTCGATGCAGAAACCGGAAAATAGTTGTTTATAAATTGATTAAGCAATTCAGGAAGTGCAGCAGGAGAAACCGTTCCGGCATACTTGATATTGATAAGCGCACTGCTTATACTTATTTCACTTTTGTTGGGTTCGTTTACCGAAGCTGTTAAAAAGGAATCGAGTACATACTTTTTCCCATCGCGTGCAACAATAATATTGGTGATTCCAGCCGTCCCATTCATTTTAGTAGCCGATCCACCTTTTATATCAGCAGCTGCAACAAATGCTATGCGCAAATCATTTTTGGTGAGTTTGAGTTTTTGAAGGTCTGCACCCTTTACATCCAACCGGAATTTATAGTTTTCCCGGTTCGTATTTAAGTTCACGAGTCCGTCAAAATCGAATACTAAATTTTCGTCATTCCCATTTATTTTCCCCTCGAATTGTTTACCGGTAACAGAACCATTCAATTTAAGGTTGTGATAGGTATATTTATTCAGATAAATTTGGGTGACATCAACTTTGATTTTTGCCTTGACCGTGTTCGTATCCAATCCGTGTCCGGTTGCTTCGGCAGTTAATGATACCGGACCATAGAGTACCGTATCTTTAAGAAATCTGCCCAAATCCAAACTGCTCATAGTTAATTTGCTGCTGAAATTTTCACCCGGATCAACTGATGCAACAAGATTTGCCGCTCCAAAACTGCTGGTCATATTTGCATTTGATTCAAAGGACTTCATCTTGCCCTTAAAAGCGATCTGCAGACTGATATTCTCAGGAATTTCTATGCTTTGGGGAACCATTGTATCGGCAATCATTACAAGGTCTCTCTTGCCGGAAATAATTCTCAGATTGGGGAATTCATAAAATGCAGTTTTAACATTTGGCAATCCCCTGATAATGAAATCAGTTTTTATGACCGTATTAACTCCTGTATTAATATCCAGATTATTTCCCTTCAGATTATTCATCTGTCCGCTTATTATTCCTGACGCGGTTGTAACATTCCGTCTATTCCTGAAGAAGGATTGTTTGACGAGGTCTGGTTTGAAATAAAGAACATCGGAGTTTATAAAACTTAGATTTTTCAGGTCTAAATTAATGTTACTGAATTGCATCGAATCTATCAACGTTGCGAATGAAGAATATTGTAAGTACAAATCAGCATCGAGAGCAGAATTAATGGTACTTGCCTTAAGACTTTTTGCTGTTATGGAATGCTGATCCATACTGAAATCAGTTTCAAAACTGGTGATTGCAAAGTTATTCTGATCGATGGCGCAGAATTTCTTTATTAAAGCTTTTGACTGGTCTGATGCATAATAAAAATCCGTTGCATCAAGCGTTAAATGATTATATATCAGATTATCTGCATCAAATACACCTTCTGTTTCCGGTTTATTCCCTGCTTTGCAGGTAAGAGAATTATCCTCCAGATCAATTCTTTTCAGTATAACTTTCCAGTTGTTTTCTGAAGGTCCAACAGGAACCACTATTTTCACAGCTGAGGATAATTCCGGTTCAAAGGTGTGATATTGAACTTTGCTCTGTGATAAACAAATATAATTTGAAGACAACACCTGTTTTTGCAAATCGATCGAAGCATCCTTAAGCACACACTCGTCGATGACCGATATAACAGACATATAGCGAACTGAATCGGCAAAACTTACCGTGGAATTGTTGAGCTGAAGATTCTTGGCACCTATCTTTGGCAAAACGCTTTTTGAATTATAATTCGGAGTATTACCGGATTCTTTCATCAGAACATTCGCTGTTAAGCCATCGAGAGACAATTTATCAAATTGATAAATCGATTTCCCGGGATTGATCTCATCAACATTAAATTCTGAATTTTTCAGCGTAGCGAATACATTCCTCCCTGCATATTGGTCATTGTAGGAGAACCTGATGTTTTTCAATTCCACCTGATCAAGGCTGAAGGTCCATTTGGACTTTGAAAGCGTATCGGTTTTTACCTGACTGGTTGTATCGCCAAATGCAGTCAGCAGGAAATTGTAGTTGAAAAGCGGATCTGTTTTAGTGCTGTACAGATTGATTGTTGCTTCTTCGAGCACAAACGAGCTTATCGCTATCTTATTATGGAATAAGCTGTAAAGTGCAATATTTACCTTTGCCTTTCCCGCGTATACCAATGTATCCTTTTTGAGATCTTCGAGATAAAGACCTTCAATAACTACTGATTTTGGGAATGAAATGCTGATATGTTTTATTTCAACCTTTGTATGTGTTTTATTGCTGACAAAAGAAGTGGCATATCGAACGATCTTAGTTTGGATGGCAGGAATTTGGATAATCAGAGCAATAAGGATGAAGACAAGCACAAAGCTCAAGATCACCCATGCAAATACTTTAAACGTTTTCCCGATATATATTTTCAATTTACTCATAAAGACTCAACCGGTTTCGAAGCATTATAATTTCATCCTGCATCGCATTCATTCGTTGTAACAAATGAGTAATGGTCTCAATACCTTCAAGGTTAATATCCAAATCGTAATAAAAACGGATAAATTTCTCAACCTGGTAAAGCTGATCTGCATCAATAAACACTGCGTCGTCAACAGTTGCGACTTCGATCAATCCGGTTTGTTGCAGCGCACTGATAAATGAAATTTCGATATTGTGGCTGATACAGAATTCATTGACGGCTATATAATTTTTTGTTTGCATGGCTTAAGATTTAAATTACGATTTAGACAATTCGGTGAATAATGTTTTCTGCCTGTCTGTTAAATTTGTTGGAATTTTAACCTCATAAGTCACATACAAATCTCCAAACTGTCCTTCTTTTTTATAAACCGGAAACCCCTTACCTTTTAATTTCACTTTGCTTCCGTTTTGTGTTTCAGAAGCAACTTTTAGTTTTACTTGTCCGCTTAGGGTATTAATTGTGATTTCTCCACCCAGCACTGCTGTATATAAATCTAAATCTACCGTTGTGTATAAATTATCACCCGAACGTTTAATCTTAGTATGATTGGCAATTGTAAAGGTGATATAAAGATCACCATTTGGACCGCTATTCATACCAGGCCCGCCATGTCCTGATATCTTAATGGTCTGACCATTCTCAATTCCGGCAGGGATTGTAATCCTTATCTTCGCTCCGTTAACCGTTAATGTTTGCTTTTGAGTTTTAGAAGCATCAATTAGATCGAGATGTAATTCGGCATTGAAATCTTCTCCACGATATTTCGCCTGTCTTCCCCTGTTTCCACCTGAAGCACCACCAAACATCGATTCAAAGAAATCGGAAAAATCTCCGCCCGAAAATCCTGATCCGTGGGAATTGGATGATTGATCCCGATATTGTTTTTGCTTTTCAAATTCATCAGCATGTTGCCAGTCTTTTCCATATTGATCGTATTTCTTCCGTTTTTGGGGATCGCTCAATACTTCATTAGCTTCGTTGATCTGCTGAAAATTCTTGTTTGCATCCTTGTTGTTTGGATTCAAATCGGGATGATACTTACGGGCGAATTTCCGGTAGGCGGTTTTAACGTCTTTTGGCGTTGCCGTTTTATCGATTCCTAAAATTTTGTAATAGTCGACGAATTCCATTTGTTTGTTGAGTTTTGAATAGTTCTGTTTATTAAAACGGTGATTTTCATTAGGGGAACAAGAAAGAGACTGAAAAGTTTCTTTGTTAATCGTTCCAGGTTGCCCAAAAATTCATCTGTACTATTTTACTGCGTATTTTGTCATTATCATTGAATTTCAACGAAAGACAAATATGTATCCATTAATTAACTAATGCATTACAAAATTATTGTAAATAGTTACATCATTCACACATGGGGGAAGTGGGAAGGCAGGCGATTTTCTTTTATTCAAAAATAAGGTTTTTAAGATCTTGTCAGTGAGGGTTTGACTTTTTCATGACCTGAACAAGTCAAGCCCTCACTATCATTACCTCCTTTTATTTCCTTTTGTTTTCAGATAACCCCGGAGGGGTAACATATTTGTAGCCCGGGGTAAGTGAACGAAGAGAACGCAACCCCGGGTAAAAGATGAAAGACAAAACCGGCTCAACCACAAAGGAGAATTGAAAGGGTAACCTTATATGCGCCGAAAGCAGCGAAACGAATGTTGTAATAAGTGAGGGCCTGACTTTTTCATGACCGGAACAAGCCAGACCCTCATTCCTTTCTTCTTCCTTTCATTTTCTTTTGTTTTGCGGCGCAAATAACCTTACACCTTCGAATCTATACTCCGGTTGCGCCTCTTGTTGTTGGGTATCTTTGTTTTCTACAAATATTTCTCCCGTAAACGGGATTTTGATTGTGCGAAAAGGATTTTTCTATTCCCGTAGAAAATATTCCCCGGGATATTTTCAATAATAATATCACCTTAACTGCATAATTTTGTGATCAATACCCCGGAAGGGTAACATATTTGTAGCCCGGGGTAAGTGAACGAAGAGAACGCAACCCCGGGTAAAAGATGAAAGATAAAACCGGCGCAACCACAAAGGATAATTGAAATAATAACCTTCTATGCGCCGAAAACAGCGAAACGAATGTTGTAATAAGTGAGGGCCTGACTTTTTCATTACCTGAATAAATCAGGCTCTCACTATTTACTACCTCCTTTTATTTTTGATAGTTGTTTCGCTCTATTTAAAGATCGGGAAGCAATAAATGCAACATTAATTCAAAATAGTGATTCAAACAGTCTCTCTTTTTTATGTGGTGATGAAATTGAAGCAGCAAAGAACAAGTTGTTTCTCTGAAAGAATTATTAAAGAGTAAATAATCTGATGATTATTTTGTAATCATAAAACTAATTCATAGGTTTGTAGTAATCTTAACCCTAAAAAACTGAATATTATGGACTTTAAAGACGAAATTAAAATTCTTGGTGAAAGAGTCTTAAAACACAAAGACCAAACTTATACAGAAGAAGGAACAAAAAACGCTTTTGTTATGCCATTTTTAATGGCTCTTGGTTATGATGTATTCAATCCTAATGAAGTTGTTCCAGAATTCATTTCAGATATTGGACTGAAAAAAGGCGAGAAAATTGATTATGCTATTTTCTTGAATGGACAATGTACTATTCTTATTGAGTGTAAACATTGGTCACATGATTTGAATCTTTATGATGGACAATTGTTAAGATACTTTCATGTATCAAAAGCGAAGTTTGGAATATTAACAAACGGCATTATTTACCGCTTTTATTCTGACTTAGTTGACCCTAATAAGATGGATGAAAAACCTTTTCTTGAATTCAATATTGCAGAAATAAAGGATAACCAGATTGAAGAACTAAAGAAGTTCCATAAATCATATTTTGATGCTGAAAGCATTGTAAATACTGCTAGTGAATTAAAGTACACAAATGAACTTAAACAAATTCTACAACAGGAACTTATTAATCCGACACCTGAATTTGTAAAGCACTTTGCAAAACAAGTTTATCCTAAACTCGTAACTGCTAAAGTCTTGGAACTATTCACAACTTTGATTAAGAAATCTGTTCAGCAGTACATAAGTGACTTAATTACTGAAAGACTTAAAACGGCTCTCAATAAAGAAGATGAAGCTGCCAAGGAAAAAGAAAAAGAAACTGCTGAGGCTTTAGTTCAAAGCAAGGAAGCAGAAAACAAAATAATAACTACTGAAGAAGAGATTGAAAGCTTTATGATTGTTAAATCTATTTTAAGGCAAAAGATTGATATTAAGAGAGTTTCATATCGTGATGCTCAATCTTACTTTTCAATAATACTTGATGATAACAACCGTAAAACCATTTGCAGAATGTATCTACATGGTGTTAAAAAGTACTTTGTGGTATTAGATGACAATAAGAAAGAGGTAAAGAGTGAGATAAAAACACTTGATGATATTTACAATCATTCAGATACTTTATTCCAAGTAATTGAAAAGCTAGGTAAAGCAAATGAGAAGTAATAAACTACTTAACAAGTAACTGAATAGGAGGGGTTTAAAAGCTTCTCCTATTTTATTTTGTAACTATTTAG